>NZ_CAJCKK010000001.1:0-683941 GCF_903970865.1 Bacillus sp. ME78 | reverse complement strand
ATATAGATTATTATAATACGAAACGGATTAAGGCAAAATTAAAAATGAGCCCGGTACAATACCGGACTCACTTTTATCAAGCTGCCTAATGAAATAACCGTGTCTAACTTTTAGGGGTCACTTCACTAAAAGCTACTCTCTTTTTATTTGTTATTGAACTTTCTTTTTCCAAACACCTAGCATAATAGCCGAGACAATTGTTCCAATTAATATAGAGAAAATATATAGTAACGGTTTATTTACTAACGCTATTACAAATAATCCACCATGCGGTGCCGGTAATGTAATTTGGAATAACATAGATAACGCACCTGCAATACTTGAACCAACAACACAACTTACGATTACTCGAACCGGATCTGCAGCTGCAAACGGAATCGCACCTTCTGTAATGAACGATGCTCCCATAATATAATTTGTTAAACCAGATTTACGTTCCGCTTCTGTAAACTTTGATTTAAAGAATGTAGTTGCGAATGCAATCGCAAGTGGCGGTACCATACCACCAGCCATAACTGCTGAGTGCACTCCAAAATTCTGTGCTTCTATTGCAGCAATACCAAACGTAAATGCCGCTTTATTAATTGGACCACCCATATCAATTGCCATCATACCACCTAAAATAAGACCTAGTAATATAGCATTCGTACCATTTAAACCATTTAACCACCCTGTCAACATTTCATTTAATGCTACTACAGGCGGAATTACTACTTTTTGCATTACAACTCCTGTAATCAATAATCCAAAGACTGGATATAACAAAACAGGTTTAATTCCTTCTAATTGTACTGGTAGTCCTGAAAATAATCTTTTTAACCCTAAAACAACATATCCAGCTAAGAAACCAGCAATTAATCCACCTAAAAATCCAGCATTCGCATTCGCCGCTAAAAATCCACCTACAACACCAGGCATAAAACCAGGACGATCAGCAATAGAGCTTGCAATAAATCCAGCTAAAATTGGTACAAGGAATAAAAATGCACCTGTTTTTCCTCCACCAATTGACATGAACAATTCAGCTAAAGGACCTTCCGCCTTTATACCACCAAACGAAAATGCTAGCGCTATTAAAATCCCGCCACCAACAACGAATGGAAGCATATTACTTACACCGCTCATTAAATGCTTATAAATTCCTAATCCTTTTTCTCTCTCAATACTTTCTGTTTTCCCATCCTCTTTTACACCTTTAAAGATTGGTGCATCTTGTTTGACAGCTTGTTTAAGCAGATTTTCCGTTTTTCTAATCCCATCAGCAACTGGCACTTGAATGACATGTTTACCAGCAAAACGATTCATTTCTACTTGTTTATCTGCCGCAACAATAATAGCTGTTGCACGTTCAATATCCTCTTTCGTTAAACCGTTTTTAATACCTGTTGATCCGTTCGTTTCAACTTTAATCGCTATTCCTAACTCTGCCGCTTTTGCTTTTAAGCTATCCGCCGCCATATATGTGTGAGCGATTCCAGTTGGGCAAGCTGTAACAGCAAGTACGTACGGTTCATTTCCTTCTGGTTTTGCGACTTCAATCTCTTCTTCTTTTTCATTCTCTTTTTCATCAAATAGTTGAAGAAGCTCACTTTCATCCTTCGCTTCTAATAGTTGCTTGCGAAACCCTTCATCCATTAATAATGTCGATAAACGAGACAACGTTTCTAAATGAGTATTATTCGCTCCTTCACTTGCAGCAATCATAAAGAATAAGTATGCCGGTTGTCCATCAAGCGACTCATAATTGATACCGCTTACACTTCTACCAAAACAAATCGATGGTTGTTTAACAGCCTTTGTCTTCGCATGAGGTATTGCAATACCTTCCCCTATTCCAGTCGTAGTTTGGGACTCCCGCTTTAAAATAGCTTCTTTAAATTCCGTTTTACTATTTAAACGATTTGCCCCGTTTAATTTCTCAACTAATTCATCTATGACAGCTTCTTTATTTGAAGCTGTCAAATCCATAATGACTGTATCCCTTTTTAATAGTTCTGTAATTTTCATATGTTGCTTCCCCCTATCGCTTAGCTACAATTACTTGCGACAATAATTCTTCTACTTTTTCCTTCTTACATAAATCAGCTGAAAATGCTGTTGCACTCCCTGTTGCAACGCCGTATTGAAATGCCTTTTCAATATCTTTTGTCTGTTCATATTTGCCTACAAACCCTGCAACAAGAGAATCTCCGGCCCCAACTGAATTAATTACAACACCTTTTGGAACAGTCGCTTCATATATACCTTCTGCCGTAAATAATAAAGCTCCCTCTCCAGCCATCGATACGATAACGTGTTTTACACCTTGTTCAATTAATTTTCTTCCATAAGGTAAAATGTCTTCTACTGTTGAAAGCTCCACTCCAAACAACTCACCAAGTTCATGGTGGTTTGGCTTAATTAAAAATGGCTTATTTTTAATTACATGTTGCAGTGCACTTCCACTTGCATCTACTACTACACGAATACCTTTTTCAGCTCCAAACGCAGCGATTGATTCGTAAAAGGTACTTGGAATAGAGACTGGTACACTCCCAGCGAGTACAACACAATCTCCAGGTTGCATACTCTCAATTTTTTTCATTAACTGTTCGAACTGCTCTTTTGTTACAATAGGACCTTGGCCATTTAATTCTGTTTCTTCTTTCCCTTTTATTTTCACATTAATGCGAGTATCTTCATCTACTTGGACGAAGTTTGTTGTTACACCTTCGTCATGTAATACCTCTTTAATAAATTGACCAGTAAATCCACCAGTAAATCCAAGTGCTATATTTTTAACACCTAAACGCTGAAGAACACGAGAAACATTAATTCCTTTTCCTCCAGGAAACTTCATATCTTTCTCCGCTCGATTTATTGTTCCTAAATCAAAAGAAGGAACTTGCACTACATAATCAATAGATGGGTTTAAAGTAACTGTATAGATCATTGTTTATCAGCCTCAATTACATTGGTTTGTTTTTTATATTTTTCTAAATCAATTTCTAAATGGTTTGTAATAATATTTGCATCTTCAACATTTGCAATTTTCGCAAACGCAACTTCTGAAAACTTACTTTCATCAATTAAGAAATATCCTTCGTTTGCTAATGTTAGTGCCATTTGTTTTAGGAGCGCTTCTTCTGGATCTGGCGTTGTAAAGCCAAGCTGTTCATGTACACCATTTGCACCTAAAAAACATTTATCAAAGCGATACTTCTGCATACTTTCCTGTGCCATAGCACCGATTAAAGCTTTCGTCCTACTCTTCATCATTCCGCCTAGTAAATACGCACGAATATTATTTTCAACTAAAGCTTCAATATGCATAAGTCCATTCGTAACGACAGTAACATCTTTATTGATTAAAAATGGAATCATTTCAAATGTTGTACTCCCCGCATCTAAATAAATACAATCACCTTGTTCAACAACGCTAGCTGCATAATTAGCAATTTGTTGTTTTATTTGAATGTTTTTGGATGATTTTTCAACCATCGTTGGTTCTTGCCCTTTTCCTGTTAAAACAGCGGCACCACCATGAACTCTTTTTAATAACCTTTGCTTTTCCAATTGTGCTAAATCACGGCGAATTGTCGACTCAGAGCTTTCTGTTCTTTCAACTAATTGCTGTAATTTTACAACTTTCTGTTCTTTTACAAGTTGCAATATCATTTGATGACGTTCAGGAGTTAACATTTTATTCACCTCTTCTTTGATTACAGTATAATGAAAACGGTCACAAAAATCAACCATAAACAATCAAAAATAATCACAAACATTCATAAACGTTTATAAAAAGCAAAAAAAGAAACCTATTCGATCAAACAATCAAAAAGGTTTCTTTTCTAAATTCACTTATAAAGAAGCTTTATATATACTTAGAACATCATCTTTATTTAATTTTTTAAAGTTACCAAATTCACCATACGCCATCGCTTTATTAGCCATTATATCAATTTCATTTTCTCCAATACCGTAATCAGCTAATGTTGCTGGCGCTTCAATTGAAGTCCAAAATTGACGCAGTGCCTCAATTCCTTCTAACGCCACTTCTTTATCTGTTTTTCCATCTGTTTCTATTTCAAATACACGAATAGCGAACTGTTTAAAACGACTTACATTTTCATCTACGACATGCTTCATCCAGTTAGGAAATAGAATTGCTAAGCCGCCTCCATGCGGTATATCATGAACAGCAGAAACTGCATGTTCAATATTATGAGTTGCCCAGTCACCTCTTACTCCCATCGCTAAAATACCATTTAACGCCATCGTTCCGCAATATAAAATTGTTTCCCTATGTTCATAATTTTCTAAATCACTTAAAAGCTTGGGAGCTGTCTCAATTACTGTTTTTAAAACAGATTCACAATAACGATCTTGTAGTTCTGTATTCGTTCCATGATGGAAATATTGTTCTAATACATGTGACATAATATCTACCATACCATAAATCGTTTGATCTCTCGGCACAGATGCAGTATGAACTGGATCTAAAATTGAAAACTGCGGGAATGTAACTGGGCTTCCCCATCCATACTTTTCATTCGTTTCCCAATTTGTAATTACCGAGCCTGCATTCATTTCAGAACCTGTCGCAGCAAGAGTAAGTACAGTACCAAATGGTAATGCCTCACTAGCAAATGCTTTTTTCGTTACAATATCCCATACATCTCCATCATATTTACTACCAGCAGCAATCGCTTTCGTACAGTCGATTACACTTCCTCCACCAACTGCTAAAATAAATTCGACTCCATTATCTTTACAAATTTGAATCCCTTTCTTTACAGTTGATACACGAGGATTCGGTTCAACACCCGTCAATTCAAATACTTCTGCATTAATATCCTTTAAAATAGAAATCACATTATCATAAATACCGTTTCTTTTAATACTGCCTCCTCCATATACGAGAAGAACCTTCTTACCAAACTGTGGAATTTCAGTTTTTAACTGTTCTAATTGATCTTTACCGAAAATAAGTTTCGTTGGATTACGAAATACAAAATTTTGCATATTTCTTTACCATCCCTTCTATTTGAAAAGCAACTATACTTTTGTATACCATATTTTTTTCATTTCACAAAAAGATTTGCTTAACAAAAAAGCCCCAGCCTAAAGGCTGAGACTTTTATTGATAATAAGGTGAGATCATTAAGTACACAATAACACCAGATAAACTTACATATAACCAAATTGGCATTGTCCAACGTACAATTTTACGGTGACGTGTTAATTGATTTGTAAAACCAAATACAAGTGCAAACAATGCAAGTGGTACGATAATTGCTGCTAGGATAATATGTGTAATTAAAATGATGAAATACACATATTTAATGAATCCTTCTCCGCCAAAATGTGTTGCCGGTGCTAAGTAATGATACGATAAATACGACACACAAAATAGTAAAGTTGTCGTAAATGCTGCAAGGATGAAACCACGATGCATTTTCACATTCTTTTTAATAATAGAGAATAACGCTGCTAATAAAAATACGAACGTAAAGCTATTAAAAATCGCGTTTAACATTGGTAAAATCGTTACATCAAAATGTACTTCTCCTTCATAGCCAACAGGTCCAAAGAACAAAAATAAAATAATCGCATTTACAATTACAGAAAGCGTTATCACAATAGGAGCATAGCTTTTCTGATTTGTTGATTGATCCACCAAAATGGTCACTCCCTCTTCCTTCAAGTATGTATACGTAACCTCACTATTTTAACATATTATTCACAGTGTAAATGTGACAATAGTTTGACACAGCAAGACAAAACAAAGAAAAAAATCCTTCTTAATAAAACTTCTTAAGAAGGATTTTATCGCTTTATTATTCAAATAGCAACGCGATTAATTTTTGTTAAAAAATGTATCGCTATATGCTTGAAAAATTTCAGACACTTGATATCCCATTAATGAAATTGCTGTTAATGAAAAGAAACCAATCATAAGAAATCGAAACCACATATAAATCTCCTCCTTGTATTTAGCTTAAAAAACGTTAGCTACCTTACAAGTTGCGTGGCACTCTTCATCATCACTTTCCTTCTTCTTTACAATTGCTGTAATAAATCGAATCATAAAGAAAACTACAAAAGGAAATTGTTCGTAATTCACATTGGCATAGTTTAGCAACGGCTCGCGCTGCACATCGAACGGAGATGAGAAGGAATAGAACATACCTTGCTCTTCCATATATACAATTACAATTTTCATGCAAAATACTATTCCTAGAAACGAAACAATATCTTGCCATTCTGTCGTATATAACAGGTTATACAGCTCTAATACGTACTCTTCCATCATCATCCCCCCCTTCCTTTTTTACCATTTTGCTCGCCTTCGTATAAAAAGTCAAGAAAAAAGTTTATATCCACTATGACAATAGTAATTACTTGTTTCTATGATTATATATGATTCTTTTATAGCAATGACTGGGTGTAACTCTCTTCGAAAATAAGAAAATTAGAATCGAACAGATTCCTCATTCTTACTTTTAGGATTCAAAACTGTGCTATTTTTATTTCTATTAAAAATAAAATAAGAAAGTATGATAAGAACTGTAACAAACATTGTTAAAAGTGCTTGTGAACGTAAAGTATCAATTGCGAACATCGCAACTAAAACTGCTATAATAGCAGCAATTGTAACATACGTTACATACGGAAAAAGCCACATTTTCACTTTCAAATTTTTTTGTTCTACTTTCCCCATTTTTTTACGCATCTTTAAATGCGAAACTGCAATAACGAGATAAACTAGTAACGCAATCCCGCCAGATGCATTCACTAAAAACAAAAAGACTTTATCTGGAGAAATGTAACTAAAAACAACTCCAATATAAGCGAAGACCGTTCCAAATAAAACCGCTCGAACAGGAACACCACTACTGTTCAATTTTAAAAATGACTTTGGCGCATCTCCTCTTTCTGCCATTGAAAAAAGCATTCTTGAATTTGTATATAAGCCTGAATTTAAGCAAGAAAGTACAGCTGTTAAAACGATAAAATTCATAATTTGTGCTGCCGCTGGTATTCCTATATGTTCAAGTACAGCTACAAATGGACTTTTTAATATGTTAGCTGAATTCCATGGCAGTAGCGTAACAACTACCGCTATAGACCCAATAAAAAATACAAGAATACGCCAAATCACACTGTTTGTTGCTGTTTTTACTGCTTTTACAGGTTCTGCAGATTCACCAGCCGCTACTGCTACAATCTCTGATCCCATAAATGAAAATATAACAACAGTAATTCCAAGCAAGACCGAACTTATACCGTTTGGCATAAACCCACCTTGTCCAATTAAATTCGAAGTGCCGGGTGCTTCTGTTCCTGGAACAAATCCTAAAATAACAGCAAGACCTAGACAAAGGAACAAAACAATACTTATTACTTTAATAAAAGAAAACCAATATTCAAACTCTCCAAATGATTTCACCGAAAAAACGTTCGTCAGCGTTAATAAAATTGTTAATATTAAACTTAATAACCATAGCGGTATTTGTGGAATCCAATATTGGATAATACCAGCACCTGCTGTGGCTTCTATTGCAATAACAATTACCCAGAAAAACCAGTATAACCAGCCTATTGTATAACCCGCCCATGGACCAATTGCTTCTCTTGCATACGTTGCAAATGAACCACTTGTCGGATTTACAGCTGCCATTTCTCCTAGCATTCTCATGACGAAAATGACTAGAAGTCCTGCTAATGCATATGAAACGATAGAACCAGGTCCTGCCGAATGTACAACGGCACCACTTCCAACAAACAAACCAGCCCCTATTACGCCGCCAATTGAGATCATTGTAATGTGGCGTATTTTGAGATCTTTCTTTAGATTTTTATCCAACTCTTGTACATCCCCTTCCAAACTAAATTTTGAAATTTATGTAAGAGTACTGTGCGAAAGATTTTGTTCTATACGTTAAAATATATCAAAATATTCTGAATTTAACAATTGCAATTCAATCTCCTTCAAAAATTATTTCATTAGGTTTAATACTTTCCCACACACAATTGTTGAGAAAATTATAGTCCTCTTACAAAAGAAAGAATTTTCAGATATTATTAAACAAACAAGATTATACATCTAGACAACTTTTTGTATAGGAGTGTTGATATGTTAAACAAGTTCAAATTTTTTTGTTGTATTTTAGTACTGTTCTTACTACTACCGCTATCCCCTTTCCAAACACAAGCAGCAAACAATTTAGGTTCAAAATTACTCGTTGGATACTGGCATAACTTTGATAACGGTACTGGCATTATTAAATTAAAAGACGTTTCACCAAAATGGGATGTAATCAATGTATCTTTTGGTGAAACTGGTGGTGATCGTTCCACTGTTGAATTTTCTCCTGTGTATGGTACAGATGCAGACTTCAAATCAGATATTTCTTATTTAAAAAGTAAAGGAAAGAAAGTAGTTCTTTCAATAGGAGGACAAAATGGAGTCGTTTTACTTCCTGACAATGCCGCTAAGCAACGTTTTATTAATTCCATACAATCTCTAATCGATAAATACGGTTTTGATGGAATAGATATTGACCTTGAATCAGGTATTTACTTAAACGGAAATGACATTAATTTCAAAAACCCAACTACTCCCCAAATCGTAAATCTTATATCAGCTATTCGAACAATCTCAGATCATTATGGTCCAGATTTTCTATTAAGCATGGCTCCTGAAACAGCTTATGTTCAAGGCGGTTATAGCGCATACGGAAGTATCTGGGGTGCATATTTACCAATTATTTACGGAGTGAAAGATAAACTAACATACATTCACGTTCAACACTACAACGCTGGCAGCGGGGTTGGAATGGACGGTAATAACTACAATCAAGGTACTGCAGACTACGAAGTCGCTATGGCAGATATGCTCTTACATGGTTTTCCTGTAGGTGGTAATCCAAATAACATTTTCCCAGCTCTTCGCTCAGATCAAGTTATGATTGGGCTTCCAGCAGCACCAGCGGCAGCTCCAAGTGGTGGATACATTTCGCCAACTGAAATGAAAAAAGCTTTAAATTATATCATTAAAGGAGTTCCGTTCGGAGGAAAGTATAAACTTTCTAACCAGAGTGGCTATCCTGCATTCCGCGGCCTAATGTCTTGGTCTATTAATTGGGATGCAAAAAACAACTTTGAATTCTCTAGTAACTATAGAACATATTTTGATGGTCTTTCCTTGCAAAAATAATAAAAAACAACAATAGGTTATAGGACCTATTGTTGTTTTTTATTTACCACAAATTACCACCTCTCGTTCATCAAAATCAAATTGAGAATGATGATGTGGAATTGAATACATTAGTTACTATTTTGCTTCAACACAAAAACTGAAAGTTCAGGTACACTCCAAAATCTAACAGGCATCCTAGTAGTCCCAATGCCACGATTTACATATAAATATAACAGCTTACTCTTCCCCTCTACTTCATACATACCTTCAACATAATTCTCAGCTAGTTTGGTAGTAATTAATGGACCTACAAAAGGAATTTGGACTTGTCCTCCGTGACTATGTCCTGACAGTTGAAGATCCATTGGGTAACGATTTATTTTGGTTACAACATCCGGCTCATGTACTAATAACATGTTGAAATCATTTTGTTTCAAGTTTTTTAAAGTTGAATCTATTTGTGGCTTCCCTAATAGAAAATCATCTAAACCTGATATTGTAATATATTTGCCGTTTTCCACTTTAATTTTCTGCACTTCATTTACTAATACAGAAAAACCAGCTTCCTCCATATATTTTTTGTAAAATAAACTACCGCCCCCGCCCCTATCATGATTCCCAAACACAGCATATTTCCCTAAGGGCGCGTAAATTTTCTGCAAAATAGCCTTTGCTTCTTCTCTTTCCGCACTATAAGACCCAAATTTATCTATTAAATCTCCAGTAAAAACTACGATATCTGGATGTATTTCATTCATCTTCTCCACCAAATGTTCAAGTTGCTTCAATGTAAACTCTGGCCCTAAATGTACATCTGAAAACTGCAATATTTTTTTATTATTAAACTCTTTAGGAATTGTAGATGCTTCTATTTCATTCCACGTAACTGTTACTAGTTTTCGTTCTATTTCTGTCGCATAATAATACAAACTTACTGGTATCATTAATATACTTATAAAACTAATAATAAATATCTTTACGATTGATTTTTTTCGTTCTTTTTTTACATAATTCGTATTCATGTTTTCACCTCTAGAAACACTTTAAATCCTTATTGTTACATTCATGTCACAACATGAACAATGTTATCAATATGTAATTCCCTCTCTATTCACTTTGACAATTTTATACAGAAGTCATAACATATTTTTATAATACATAGATTTTTGAAATTTTTTCTATTCATTCCATCATTTTATTACGGAGGGGTTATTCATGTCTGTATTTACACCAGAAGAAATTACGGAACTTGCTGCGAATTCAGGAAGGAAAAAAGCTCATTTATCATTGCTCCCTATGCTAATTCTTGGTTTTTTTGGTGGCGCTTTTATCGCATTAGGGTATTTACTCGATATTCATGTTATTGGGACAATGCCAAAATATTGGGGATCATTTTCTAGTTTTCTAGGCGCTGCTGTATTCCCTGTTGGTCTCATTCTCGTTATTCTTGCAGGCGGTGAACTAGTAACTGGTAACATGATGACAGTTTCTATGGCCTGGCTCCAAAAGAAAATTACTTTATTTTATTTCATACGAAATTTAGTTATTGTTACATTTAGCAATTTCATAGGAGCTGTATTCGTAGCCTATTTTTTCGGTCATATCGTCGGCTTAACTGAAGGAGCTTTTTTAGCGAAAACTATTTCTATCGCTCAAGCGAAACTACAAGATACACCATTGCAAGCATTTATTTCTGCAATCGGATGTAATTGGCTCGTTTGTTTAGCTGTTTGGCTCAGTATGGGAAGTAAAGAATTTATCGGAAAGATTATCGGTATTTGGTTCCCAGTTATGACTTTTGTTGCGATTGGATTTCAACACGTTGTAGCAAATATGTTTGTCATCCCAGCCGCAATTTTTGCCGGTCATTTCACTTGGGCTGAATATTTTCCAAACTTTATTTTTGTTTTCTTTGGAAATTTAGTAGGAGGTATGTTATTTGTAGCACTACCTTACTTCATATCTTATAATAAGAAACTACCTTCTCATCAAGAGAAGACTGAAATGAAGAACAAATCTCTGTCCGCTTAAATGGAATGTCTATAAAATGTCCTAAAAAATATTACAAATTTCATTTTTTTTGCGAATATATGTACGTACACTTGTTCTCGAATGTTTTATACGTTATAATAACAACTTAAATAGCATTATTTACATATGAGGTGAAAAACATGAACAAAACAGAATTAATTAAAAACGTAGCACAAAATGCTGAGATTTCTCAAAAAGAAGCTACTGTAGTTGTACAAACTGTAGTAGAATCAATCACTAACACTTTAGCTGCTGGTGAAAAAGTACAACTTATCGGATTCGGTACATTCGAAGTTCGTGAAAGAGCTGCTCGTACAGGCCGTAACCCACAAACTGGTGAAGAAATGCAAATCGCAGCTTCTAAAGTACCTGCTTTCAAAGCTGGTAAAGAACTAAAAGAAGCTGTAAAATAATGAAAAATATCCTTCTCATTTATGAGAAGGATATTTTTTTCATAACATAATTAATAAAAATCTGACCATTATGCTGTTTCTTTTGTTCCTTTATGCAAATAAAACCTTTACTTTCAAAGAAAGGTTTTGCTGTAATACTCGCTTCTGTATAGATTTCCCTATGCCCTAGGTTCACTGCTTCTTTTTCTAACTTCTGTAATATGGATGAGGCTATCCTTTTCCCTTGATAATATTTATGTGTAAATAAACGATCTACGTAATGATCCTCATTATAATCTCCAAATCCGACTATCACACCGTTATGATCCGCTACATAACTAATATTCTTTTCTAAAGACTTTAACCAGCTTTCTCTATCTAGTCGATCTGGTGCCCATGCCTGTAGCTGTAACTCATTATAATCTTTTGCATTAACCGTATGAACTGTTTCATAGAACAATTGTAATACTCGATTTAAATCTTCTTTCTGAAATGTTCTAACTATAATATCTTTTAACATATATAAGTCTCCTTACCAAACTACCTCTTAACTTTTCTACTACATACGATTCAATAATTCTTCTTTATTATATCGTTTTAATTTCTATACGAACAAAAAAACAATACTTATTCAAAGTATTGTTTTTTAATTCTATTCAATTACTTAATGTAGCTTTTTAAGATTTTAATTTAACTCTTTGTAATCGTAATGCATTTAATACAACGGATACAGAACTAAATGCCATCGCTGCTCCAGCAACCCAAGGGGCTAAGAAGCCTAATGCCGCAATTGGAATTCCTAACGCGTTATAAGCTAATGCCCAGAATAAATTTTGTTTAATATTTCTTATCGTCATTTTACTCATAAAGATCGCATCAGCAATACTATTTAAATCACCGCGGATTAACGTTATATCCGCTGCTTCCATCGCTACATCCGTTCCCGTTCCAATTGCCATACCAATGTTCGCTGTAGCAAGAGCAGGAGCATCATTTATCCCATCTCCAACCATCGCTACTTTCTTACCATTTGCTTGCAGTTTTTTCACTTCTTCTGCTTTTCCTTCTGGCAATACTTCTGCAATTACGTGATCAATACCAACTTGCTTTGCAATCGCCTGAGCAGTTTGTGTATTATCTCCTGTAATCATCACAACGTCTAGACCCATTTTTTTCAGTCTTGCGATAGCTGCTTTTGAAGTATCTTTCACAGTATCTGCAACGGCAACTATACCAGCATATTCTTTATCGATTGCAATAAGCATTGCTGTTTTTCCTTCTCGTTCTAGCTCTTCCATTGATTTTGAAACTTCTTCAATATCAATATTGAATTTCTTCATTAATCGACGTGTGCCAATTAATAATTGTTTTCCTTCTACGACTGATTCGATACCGAATCCAGGAATCGCTTCAAACGTTTCTGAACTTGGAATATCAATTTTCTTTTCTTTAATTCCTTCTACAATCGCTTCTGCAAGTGGGTGTTCAGAATTTTTTTCTGCCGCACCTACTAAACGTAGTATTTCTTCTTCATGGAATCCATCTGCTACAATTATATCTGTTAACACAGGCTTTCCGTTTGTCACAGTACCTGTTTTATCTAGAATAACTGTATCTAATCGGTGCGTTGCTTCTAAATGCTCTCCACCTTTAAATAAAATACCATACTCAGCCGATCTTCCTGATCCTGCCATGATAGATGTAGGCGTTGCAAGACCTAATGCACATGGACAAGCGATAACAAGTACTGCTATCATTTTCTCAAGTGCTCCGCCAAAATCACCAGGTGTAACAAATATCATCCATACTGCAAATGTGATAATCGCAATCACAACTACAACCGGTACAAAAATACCTGAAATTTGATCCGCTACCCTTTGAATAGGAGCTTTTGAACCTTGTGCCTCTTCTACTACTTTAATGATTTGAGCTAATGCAGTATCTCTGCCTACTTTAGTTGCTTTCACTTTTAAAAAACCATTTTTATTTATTGTCGAACCTATTACTACATCCCCAATTGACTTATCAACAGGAATACTTTCACCCGTTAACATCGATTCATCAATCGCTGATTTTCCTTCTACAATCTCACCATCTACTGGTATTTTTTCACCAGGCTTTACATAGACGATATCACCAGCTACTACTTCTTCAATCAAAATTTTTATTTCTGTTCCATCTCGCACAACTGTAGCTGTCTTCGCTTGTAAACCCATCAATTTTTTAATTGCTTCTGATGAGCGCCCTTTTGCTTTCGCTTCAAATAATTTACCTAAAATAATTAATGTAATAAGTACCGCACTCGTTTCAAAATATAAATCTGTCATATGTTCCGAAGAACCAATAGATTGAATACTTAAATATACACTATAGAAATACGCGGCCGACGTTCCAAGTGCCACGAGGACATCCATATTAGCACTTTTATTGCGTAACGCTTTATAAGCCCCAACATAAAACTGTCCACCAATGATAAATTGAACAGGAGTTGCAAGTGCTAGTTGCACCCAAGGGTTCATTAACATATCTGGTAAATAAATAAATGACGTAAATGAGAAATGACTAACCATTGCCCATAATAATGGGAAAGATAAAATAAACGAAATAATAAACTTCTTCTTTTGTCTTTCAATTTCTTGTAATCGATGATCAGTTGATGCATCTTGATCATCTGGTTTCACTTCTAATTTATATCCTAGCTTCGTAATCGCGCTCTTCATTTCATTTACATTAACTTCATCAGGGTTAAAGTCTACTGTGGCTGATTCTAAAGCAAAATTTACTGTCGCCTTGTTCACACCATCTAACTTATTTAAACGCTTTTCAACTCTATTTGCACATGCTGCACATGTCATTCCTGAAACAGTAAATTCAGCTTTATCACTTACAATTCCATATCCTAATGATTCAACTTTTTCTTTAAATTGTTGCGGATTTGTTTTAGTTGGATCGTACATTATTTTTGTTTTTTCAAGCGCAAAATTTACATTTGCCTCATGAACACCTTCTACTTTTTTTAGACCTTTTTCAATTCTATTTGCACATGCCGCACATGTCATTCCTGATATTTGAAGATTGGCCTCTTTTTTTTCATTCATGTCTCTCACCTCTATATACCCTTATGAGGTATAATTATTAGCAAAATAAATCGTACTTCATTTAAAGTACGATTTATTTCCATATCTAAAAATAATTATTGAACATCGTATCCTTGATCTTCGATTACAGCAACGATATCTTTTAATGTTACAGCAGACGAGTCGATAGTAACTTCAACAGTTCCTTCTGCTAATTGAACCTTCACTTGTTCAACACCGTTTAGCTCTTTCACACTGCTTTCGATAGCATTTACACAATGTCCACAAGACATACCTTCAACTTGTAATGTTAACTGTTCCATTTAAAATCCTCCTCTTGTTTATTCATTGTTTGTTAATCATAATTACATCTTACCATACCCCCCTAAGGTAATCAATGGTTTTGTATCATGATTTTTCAATTATTTTCTAAAAGTTTATTTTACACACACTTTTTCACTACAATACACCAAAATCCAATATGAGGGTAAACAAAAAAACAAGCCAGTTAAATACTAGCTTGTTTTTACGCTTTTGAAAAACGTTCAAATACTGTCATTAATTCTTCAATTGCTTCGTCACCATTTCCATTTTTAATAGCTCCTGAAACACAATGACTCGTATGATTTTTGAGAACGCCCATCCCTACTTTTTTCATTGCTGCATTAATCGCTGAAATTTGCACTAAAATATCTACGCAATAACGATCATTTTCAATCATGTTTTGAATACCGCGGACCTGTCCTTCAATTCTCTTTAATCTATTTATAATCTGTTCTTTTTCTTTTTCTGATCTATGTGTTACTGCTTCATGCTCTTTATGATCCATATTATCACCTTCTTAAAGTTTCTCTTCATCCAATAAAACAATTGTTTTTTATGAGTATACCAATTATAGCATTAAATATCTACGCATGATACCCCATAAGAGTATATTTACACTTTATGATTATTCTTAACAACTCATTAGCTTCTTAATCTCAATTTTCAGTATACCCTTTCCTTTTTGCCAAAAAAATCATTATATCTCTCATCAAAATTCAATAAAGTGAAACAAGAATAAGCGGGGATTACCCGCCCCCGCTTATTCTTCGTCTATAATGTTTAAATTTAAATTTTCAGATATTTAATCCAAGAATTTTTCTTTCCATATATAATTATTGCTGATCACATACTTTTGTATCATTCACTACTGAAGTTCCTTCAACGGTTACCGTATGAAAACAGTCATTTACTCGAACTGTCACAACATTATCTTGCCGATCAATGATATGATATTCATTAAAATTTTTATTTAGAGCACTGCGAATTTGTTCTCCTTCATAAATTGGAATGCCATGCGATAGAACCCAAATAAGTCCAGCGATAGCAAGAATAGTTTTCATACGATCTACCTCCTTGGGAATATAGTGAACTTTTAATCCATGCTTTTTCAACTCTACGAATCATGATTGAAATAAACCAAGCCTTTTTGGAAATAAGTTCATTTCGTCTATTTTATGTTTATGCTAATTGTGACCGATTTGTGACAACTTTTTGTCTCTTTAGACGAAAAGTTGAAACAAAGCTTTCGAAAAGGACAATTCTACATATTAAAAAAGGTTATGGAATGTTTTATCCATAACCTTTTTTCCTATACGTAACTAATAAACCTCAATCCTTTACTTAAAGACGTCGGCACAACAGATGCATGATTCTCCCCTTCAGCTTCATAAAACTTAAATTTAAGTTTATCGTGATTTACTTGGAGAAGGCGCTCTGATAATTCATTTGCACCTACAACCATATGCTCTCGTTCAAGTGATCCAACTGTAAGGAACACTCCTGTTTCAAACTTAGCATTGTTTAATTCAATTATAAGGTTCTCTTCTTTTTTAAGAACGGATTTATTATTCCACCATATAGATGGACTACTAATAAAGTAATTTTGAAAAGCATTCAAGTTTGTAAATAGTATATGCAAAGCGAATAGGCCACCTAACGAATGCCCAAATAAAGTTTGCTTACCTTTATCAATCTCAAAATTCTTTTCAATTTGTGGTTTCAGTTCTTCTTCAATAAAAGTAAAGAAATTATGTGCTCCTCCTGTTTTAGGCCACGGTTTACCGTCTGGTTTTAAAGGGGCATCTTTTGAAATTACGCTAGGCGTAAAATCATAGCACCTTTCTTCCCCTGAAAATGCGCCTTCAATTGGATAACCCACTCCTACTATAATAGCTGGTGAAACACCGGTTTTTTCCGCTCTTACTGATTGTATTTTAACTGCTTCATGAAATGTTTGAAAAAAGGCATTGCCATCTAATACGTAAATGACAGGATATCCTGAATCCGGTGCTGGTTGCCTCGGCTTTGAAATATGAATTTGATATTCCTTACCTTCTAATTTTGAATACATTTTCCACTGCTCTGTATTAGATGTTATAATCTGCTGTTTTTCAACTGTAGTATTCACCCTATCCCCCCTTTTTTAACTTGTTACATATATTTCGATTTTTTCTTCTTGAGATACAACGCTATCATAACCGAAACAAACAGGAGCCCCGTTATACGGATCAATCATGACACGTGCATCAATATGAAATACTTCTTTTAACACTTCATTTGTAATGATTTCTTCCGGGCTACCAGTTGTAACAATTTCTCCTTCCTTCATTGCAATAATTTCATCTGAAAATCTTGCTGCATGGTTAATATCATGTAATACCATAACAACCGTACAATTATGTTCTTTATTTAACTTCTCCACAATTTGTAATACATCTAATTGATGAGACATATCAAGGTATGTAGTTGGCTCATCTAATAGCAACACTTCTGTCTCTTGTGCTAATGCCATCGCTAGCCATACCTTTTGTCTTTGACCACCTGATAAATTTGCAATTTGTCTCGTTCGAAATTCAGAAGTTTTCGTTATATCTAATGCCCAATCAATCATTTCTTTATCTTTTGTCGTTAACTTATTTACGTTATTTCGATGTGGATAGCGTCCATAAGAAATTAATTCTTCCACTTTAAGCTCACCTGGTGCAATTGGAGTTTGCGGGAGTAAAGCTAACTGCTTCGCAATTTCTTTCGTTGGAATTGTATGTAAATCCTGTCCTTGCAAATATACTTTACCGCTTTTTTGTTTTAAAATTCTTCCCATTGTTTTTAACAATGTCGATTTACCGCAACCGTTTGGACCTATAATTGTCGTTACTTTTCCTTCTTGTATTTCCACATTTAAATCGCGAAACACTGTAAGCTTTTCATAACTTGTTTCTAAATTTTTTGCACTTAAAATACTCACTTTTATTCCTCCTCTTACGCTTTCGCCTTATAAAGTAAATATAAGAAATACGGTACACCGACAATAGAAATAACGATTCCAACTGGTAGCTCTACAGGTGTAAAAACTGTTTTCGCAATAAAGTCTGAAGCAATTACAAGAAACATTCCGATTACGCCGCACGTAGGAATTATATACTTATGTTGAATACCGACAAGCCTTTTCGCTATATGCGGTGCCATTAAGCCAATAAAACCGATACTCCCTGAAACAGCAACACATGCGCTCACAAGCCCGATACTACTTAATAGTAAAATCGATTTCTCTCTTTCTACTGAAACACCTAAACTTGTAATACTCGTTTCTTCCAATTGAAATAAATCTAATAAATAAGCTTTCTTTTGTATAAGCGGAATTAAGATAATAAGCCATGGTAACATAGCCACAATATACTTCCAGTTTGCACTATATATGCTTCCAGACACCCACACTGCAGCCATTTCAAAATCAGTTGACTTCATTTTGAGTGATAAGTACATAGAAAAGGCTCCAAATCCTGATCCAATTGCAATCCCTGTTAATAAAAGTCGCTGCGAATCTAATTTACCGTTTTTCCAAGAAAACAGATAAATGATGATAGCTGCACCTAATCCGCCTACTAAACCAAACATTGGCATCATCATAATAGAAACCCAGTCTGTGCTTTTTAATTGCCCTTGAAAGAAAAACATAAAAATGACAATCGCTGTTCCTGCTCCGGCATTTACGCCTAAAATACCTGGGTCCGCCAACCCATTTCTCGTAATCCCTTGAATAACGGCACCCGCAACACCAAGGCCTAATCCTACTAATCCAGCAATTACGATGCGCGGAAGGCGAAACTCAAAAATAACTAAATCATGTTCTGGTACTGGATCAATTCTAAACAGTGTTTTAAATACATCTGTAATCGTAATATCGAACGTACCATTTGTTAAACTAATATAAATAGCACATAGTATTAAAAATATAATAATCCCCATCGTCATTCCGAAACGTTGACTTGAACTTTTAGGCATGTCTCTCTCCTCCTCTAGTACGGATTAAATAAAGGAAGAAAGGAATTCCAATTAAAGAGGTAACGACTCCAATAGGTGTTTCAAATGGATAGTTTACAAATCTACTCAAAACGTCACATAACGCTAAGAAAACGCCACCAATAACACCTGCACATGGCAAAATCCACTTATAATCTACCCCAATTATAAAGCGCGTAATGTGCGGAATAATTAAACCTACAAAACCAACTTTCCCCACTAAAGCAACTGCTGTTCCTGTTAAGAAAATTACCGATAAAATTGCCATCGCTTTAACTAGTTTTGTACGTTGCCCTAAATTAATAGAAACCTCTTCGCCTAATGAAAGAATGGTAATAGATTTTGATATTAACAGTGCTAAAATTATTCCAATTATCCCAAACGGTATCGTGATTTTAATGATATTAGGATCTACTTGATCTAACTTTGCATTAAACCAAAAACTAACATTTTGAGAAATTTGGAAATACGAAGCCATTGCAGCCGATGCACTACTTAAAAATGTTCCAATAACTGTTCCTATAATCGCTAACCTAACTGGTGATAAGCCATTTTGAAGGAGCGAACCAAAACCAAACACGATACCGGCTCCTAGTGCAGAACCAATCATTGAACATAAAACCATACCAATTGATGACATTCCCGGAAGAAAAATCATGCTAAGTGTAATAACAAAGGCAGCGCCATCCGTCACACCCATAATAGAAGGGGATGCAAGATAGTTTCTTGTCATCCCCTGCATAAGTGCTCCTGATATGGCTAGAAATGCTCCGACTAAAAGAGCTGCAACTACCCTTGGTAAACGTGAAGTAATAATAATATTATGATTTACATCGCTTGAATCAAAATGAAATAATGCGTTCCACACTGTTTCAGCGTCAATACTTTTTGCCCCATACAAAATCGAAAGTATAACTGTAAATAAGATGAGTATGGGTGCTATACATAATATAGTTACTGGTACTGCATTTGTTTTCTGCATATCATTCAACGCACCTTACTTGTTGTATTATTTAGATAAATTTTTCACGGCTTCTTTTAAGAATGCTGTTTTACTCCAAGCTGTACCACCTTGTGCCATTGGATCTACAACATTTACAAATACTTTCTTTTCCTTCGCAGCATTCATACTTTGCCAAATTGGATTACTTTCAATTTCTTCTAACACTTTCGGGTTTTTATTTTCACTTGCCTCATATTGTAAGAAAATATAATCTGGGTTAAGTTCAGCAAGTTTTTCAAATGAAATTTTCTCTTGTGCTTTTACAGTTTTCAATTGTTCTGGAGCAGTTAGTCCAAGATCTTTATAAATTACAGGGTTGAAGTATACTCCTTCTGGATATAGGAATAATTCGTTTGCTCTTAGTCTTATGACAAGTACTTTTTTATCTTTTAACTTATCTCCTAGTTTTGCTTTTGCTTTTTCAGCGTCCGAATTGTAATCCTTAATAATTTTTTCTGCTTTATCTTTTTTACCAGTTAATTCTCCCATTAACTTTAAGTTATCTTCCCAATTTGTTGAAACGTGTGATACCGGGAATGTAGGAGCTACTTTCGTAAACTTTTCAGCTGTTTCTGCTGGGAATTTCGTACTCGATGTAATAACATCTGGTTTTAATTGTAGTAATGTTTCGAAATTGGGTTGCATTTTCTCACCAACAGATTTCGCACCTTCTAACTCTTTTTCAAGATATTTTGGTAATTTACCACCTACAGTAATGGCACCAACTGGTTTAATTCCAAGTACTGCCGCATCTTCCATTGACTCTAAACTAGCTGTCGCAATTTTATCTACTTTTGCTGGCACTGTATACTCTTTACCTAAATATGTGATTTTTCGTTTTTCATCTTTTTTCGTTTCCGTAGCTTTTGTCTGTTGTTTTTGCTCGCCTGAAGTTTTATCCGCACTATTACATGCCGCTAAACCTACACTTAAAACTGTAACCATCCCTAAAGTAAATAATTTCTTGTTCATCTTTATATGTCTCCTCTCGAATTTTCAAACTATATTCTCAATAAAATTTAACTATATGAACCTTGTCCCATATATATATTTCATTAGATTAATAATTTTATCCAGAACTCATTCCCGTTCACTTCCCCTAGACTATAATTCTTTTACACCTTCATCACTTGATAATAATTTTCACTGATAATGATTATCGTTACTAAGTATATATTTAATATGAAATTATTTCAAGAATGATTTGAAAAATTTTAACAAACTGAATTAAAAAAAGAAGTATCTCCCTAATATTAGGGAGATACTTCTTTTTTTAGAAATTTATATGTAATTCAACTGGACAATGGTCTGACCCCATTACTTCACTATTAATTTTCGCTTCTGTTATTTGGTCTTTCATTCTTTCCGAAACAACAAAATAATCTAAACGCCATCCGATATTTTTCGCTCTCGCGCCCATACGATACGACCACCACGAGTATGCACCTTCTTGATTAGGATAAAGGTAACGATATGTATCAATAAATCCTTCTTCTAAAATACATGAAAATTTCTCTCGTTCCTCATCAGAGAATCCAGGATTTTTACGATTACTTTTCGGATTTTTCAAATCGATTTCTTTATGAGCAACATTTAAGTCTCCACAAAAAATAACTGGTTTCTTCTCATCTAATCGTTTGATATAGGACCTGAAATCATCTTCCCATTTCATTCTGTAATCTAATCGTTCTAATCCACGTTTTGAATTTGGTGTATATAACGTTATCATGTAAAAATCTTCGAATTCTAAAGTAATAAGTCGCCCTTCTTGATCATGCTCTTCAATGCCTAAACCATATGTAACTGAAAGCGGTTCTTTTTTCGAAAAAATAGCAGTTCCTGAATATCCTTTTTTCACAGCATAATTCCAGTATGTATAATATCCCTCTAAATTTAAATCAATTTGCCCTTCTTGTAATTTAATCTCTTGTAGACAAAATATGTCAGCACTTGATTCCTCAAGATATTCCAAAAATCCACCTTTTGCGATAACAGCTCGCAAACCATTTACATTCCATGAAATTAACTTCATTTATAGTCCTCCTCTTGATGTTTATTTCCAAATTTCATGCTATCACAAAATAGAAAACAATCATATTTTCACCTTTGTAATCTTGCTCTTACATTTATAAATACATACATACGCACTTTATTCAGGTTATACTAATTTCAGAGGTGATGTTCTATGCACAATGAAGGAGTTACATTAACAAATGAGTATTGGCAAGCAATTATTCATAATGATTCTTCCTATGATAGCAAATTCTTTTATGCTGTGAAATCAACTGGAATCTTTTGCAGACCATCATGCAAATCAAGAATACCGAATAGAAACAATGTACGAATTTTTCATCATGCAGAGCAAGCATTAAGTGAGAACTTTCGCCCGTGCAAACGTTGTAAGCCAAATGGGATCACTTTACCTAATGAAGAGTGGGTAGAACAAATTAAAGACTATATCGAAAAGCATTATGACGAATCCTTAACTCTCGACATGCTTGCGGAAATGTGTCACGGTAGCCCTTTTCATTTACAACGTACTTTCAAAAGAATAATAGGGTTAACTCCTATAGAATATATACAACAATTCAGGGTTCTTAAAGCAACCGAATACCTTTTACAAACAAATCAATCTATTAAAGAAATTAGTACTGCTGTCGGGATAGAAAACCCAGAGTATTTCGCTACTTTATTTAAAAAGAAAACCGGATTTACTCCTACTGAATATCGAAAAAAGAACGAAATGAAAGAGGGATACGATAATGAATTCCTACAAAAATAATTATATATATTGGACGCTACTTACACATAAAAATTGGCGATTTCATATTGCTGCAACTGAAAATGGACTATGTTTCATTGGATCACAAGACGAAAACTTTGAAGAATTAAATATATGGGCTAGAAAAAAACTGCCCCAACATATATTGACCCATAGTCCAGATTACTTGCAAATATATACGCAAGAAGTTATCGAGTATTTAGAAAACAAGCGAGAAACTTTCACATTTCCTATCGATGCTTATGGAACTAATTTTCAATTATCTGTTTGGAATACGGTACGTGAAATTCCTTATGGAAAGACATATTCTTATACAGAAATTGCTGAAAGAATTCAAAAACCTAAAGCTGTGCGCGCCGTTGCTTCTGCTATTGCTGCTAACCCTCTTCTTATTACCATTCCTTGTCACCGCGTTATTGGGAAGAATGGGAAACTAACCGGATTTAGGGGCGGATTAGAAATGAAGAAAAAATTGCTTACATTAGAAAAGTTGCAGGTGGAATTCATATGACAACAGAATATAATAGCGCATTATCTATAGCAGTTCCAAAAGAATTTTGTTTCCAAGAAAATTTACGTTATCTATCACGTTCTAACAATGAATGTATGTTCCATATTGAAGATAACAAAATTTATAAAGTTATCCCTGTTCAAGATGTAAATCCTTTAGTTGAAATTAGTGTGAATACAGATGGAAATATTCAAATACGTTGTTTAGAAGAACCATATACATCTGAAAAATCGATACGTGAAGCTGTAGTTAACTATGTAAAAGAATGGTTTGATTTAACTACTGATTTAGCCCCATTTTATACATTAGCTAAACATGATTTACTCCTTCAAGGACCAATTGAACAATATTATGGCCTTCGTACTTTAGGCATTCCAGACTTATTTGAGGCACTTTCCTGGGGAATTATCGGTCAACAAATTAACCTAACATATGCTTATACGCTAAAAAGGAGATTAGTTGAACAATTTGGAAGTTATGTAGAATGGGACGGTAGAAAACATTGGATATTTCCATCACCTGAAACAATTGCAAATCTACATGTAGAAAATCTTCAACAATTAAAAATGACGACTAGAAAATGTGAATATTTAATCGGTATTGCGAAGCTTATTACAGAGAGAAAATTATCAAAAGAGGATTTACTGCAAACACAAGATGTAAAGGTTGCTGAGAAACAATTAACTGCTATCCATGGTATAGGACCATGGACTGCCAACTATGTTTTAATGCGTTGTTTAAGATTTCCTTCGGCTTTTCCAATTGATGATGTTGGTCTGCATAATGCAATTAAATTTATAACAGGTTCCGAAAATAAACCGACAAAAAATGAAATAAAAGATTTCGCGGCAAACTGGGCTAATTGGGAGTCTTATGCGACTTTTTATTTGTGGCGAGTACTATATTAAAAGAACCAAGTAGCACATTCGTACTACTTGGTTCTTTTTTAAGCTTGCTCCTCAAAACGTCTTGCAATTTCCACAATGACTTGAACGGCTTTTTCCATAGTATCTACCGAAACATACTCAAATTTACCGTGATAGTTTTCACCACCAGTGAAAATATTCGGCGTCGGTAATCCCATATATGATAATTGTGATCCATCTGTGCCTCCGCGAATCGGATGAATATTTGGTTCAATGTCTAAACTTTTCATTGCTTCATATGCAATATCAACAATTTCTCTTACCGGTTCAATTTTTTCAAGCATGTTATAGTATTGATCATTCATTTCTAAAACGACTGCATCTTCGCTATATTTTTCTTGCATAGTCTTCACAATATTTTTAACGTTATTTTTACGTGCCTCAAAATTTTCACGATCAAAGTCTCGAATAATATAATACGCTTTACTTTGCTCAACATCACCATTTAAAGAAAGTAAATGATAGAATCCTTCATAGCCTTCTGTATATTCTGGCGCCTCTTCTACTGGTAAATACCCATTAAACTCCATAGCAAGTTTAGTAGCATTGCGCATTTTATTTTTCGCTGTTCCAGGATGTGTATTCGTTCCGTTAAACGTTAACTTAGCACCTGCAGCATTAAAACTTTCATACTCTAAACCACCTAATGGACCTCCATCCATCGTATAAGCGAATGATGCACCAAACGCTTCTACATCAAAATGCGCTGGCCCACGACCAATTTCTTCATCCGGTGTAAATGCTACTCTTATTTTCCCGTGCTTAATTTGCGGATTATGTATTAAATGGTTCATTGCAACCATAATTTCTGTAAGACCAGCTTTATCATCTGCTCCTAGAAGTGTTGTACCATCAGTTGTAATAATGGTATGTCCTTTATATGATGGTAATTCCGGGAACTGCTCTGGTGTTAACACAACATTTAGCTCTTCATTTAACGTAATTGCATTACCATCAAAATTTTCATGAATTTGTGGTTTGACGTTTTTCCCTGTAAAGTCTGTTGCCGTATCTAAATGGGCTAAAAATCCGATTACAGGAACATCCTTGTCCGTATTAGCTGGAAGTGTTGCCATTACATAGCCATTATCATCCATCGTTACTTCTGTTAAACCAATTTCTTTTAGCTCTTCCACTAATAACTTACCAAACTCAATTTGTCCTGGTGTTGTTGGTACTGTATGACTTTCTTCATTTGATTGCGTATCAATTTTTACATATCTCGTAAATCTTTCAATAAGTTCTTGTTTCAAGTTCATTCACTCCCTTTTATGTTTCTCCCTCCATTATAATCCTTAAAACGAAATATTTTAACTTTTTTGACTGTGAAGATGTATATTTCATTTACATAGTTAACACTTTTAAACGAATGATAAAAAGACATAATATTTGTACATTAAAACTGTAACAGGTAACATACATAATTATAAAATATGGGAGGTTGTAAAGATGAGGCTAACTCTCTTTCGCTATTTTCTTTTTTTCTTAGGATTAATTTTCTTTGGCCTTGGAAACGCTCTTGCAGTCAAAGTTAAATTTCTCGGCTTGCACCCTTGGGAAGTTTTAAATATGGCTCTCTACCAAAAGTTTGGATGGACCATCGGTACGTGGAGTGTCATATGTGGGTTATGTCTCGTTCTAATATCTTTACTAGTAGATCGAAAATATATAAATGTGGGGACATTTTTGAATGCACTACTTATCGGTCCCATTATGGACTTTTTCTTACAATCAAACATGCTTCCAGACGCTAGTAATTATTTATGGATAAACTTACTCATTTTATTTTCTGGTATTGCCATTACAGGTATCGGGGGAGGTATGTACGTTGCGGCTGGGATTGGCGCTGGACCCCGTGATGGATTCATGCTTACTATTTCAGACAAAACAGGACTTTCTATTAGCCGTGCTAGTATCATAGTAGAATGTATTGTACTAGTTATTGGATTTATGCTAGGAGGTCCTGTTTTCATCGTAACTTTTCTGTACACCTTTATTCAAAGTCCAATCTTTCAGCAATCATTTAAGATGTTTCAAACACTTTTACATACTTTACATGGCAAAAAGAAAATTAGCGAACATATTTAAAGTACAGCTTAATACAAATAAATCCACCCTATTTACGACTCTCATCGCAAATAGGGTGTTTCTGCTTTTATCTCGCAATTTAAGAATATATACTACTCATTTACAATAAAAGTATATACATCATCATAAATACAGCCATTTACTTTAATCACATACTTCCCAGGTTTATTAAAACTAATTGTGTATTTATTTAACTGAATTGCTTCTTTATCTCCAGAAAGAATATCAATGCTTCTGCCACTTAATACATACAATTCATTTAGATTCATCGTTACATCAATTGTATTGAAATTTTCTACTTTCACTTGCTGTGCTTCCGCAACGCTTACACTTGGTTCTAAAAACAGTAGTCCACTTAATCCAATCGTCCCCGCTAAAGCAACTCCCGCAAACTTTTTAATCTGTTTCATTACAATGACCTCCTTATAGATTTTGCGTAAAGGTAATGTCCTCCCTTACACCACAAAGCCTATATGTAATGAAATGAAAAGTAAACGGGGACTGTAAGACAAAATTCTACATCTTTTTCTCCTATTGAATATAAATCCAACGTTTGGAGTTTTGACACATTTAAAATTGTTTCCCTAAACCAATTTCCCAATAATTTATTCAAATACTGAATAATTACTTATTGATTTAACATTCTAAAAATAGTTGATAAAGATGCTTTCTATTCAAAAAAAGACTTTGCTATAAAAGTAACTTTTACAACAAAATCCATGCAACTAATTTTATTCCGCTTTCCATAATCTCTTTATATTCATTAATTGTTCTTCTTTAAACTCCATCTTATATATATCCGGTTTTGACGTATTCATTAAAAATTCAAAACCATATTGTTTATCAAAATAGTTCATCATTAATGTCATAACAAGCCCATGTGTACCAATTACAATTTTGCATCCTCGAAAATCCATTAAGATTTCTTTTAATACTTTCACTACTCTTCTCTGGCAATCTGCATATGACTCTCCTTCCGTTCGTGCAAAGTCCGGATTAGAGAACATCTTCTGTACAAGTGGATACACCTCCTTGTCTGATATAACCTGATCCTCACTTGAAAACATACACTCTTTAAGATTTTCATATACTACTATTTCTTTTTCATGGAAATTAGCTGACTCCTCTATCGTTAGCATAGCCCGATTATAAGGACTGGAAATAAAAGTATCAATCCTCTCCGCTTTTAATATGTCAGTTACTCCACGGGCATCCATATGTCCCCTCTCAGTTAATCCACGCATTCTTTCATTTCCTTCTAGTTTTGGTGATTCACCATGTCTAACCATATAAATATATGTGCTCATAATTTCTCCTTAAAATTTTTTATAAAGTGAAACTTTAATCAGCCCTCACTAATCGGGCTGCCCGGCAAATAGCGAGATAAGTTAATAAATCACGTTCATTTATCCCATTTCAACACTTAGGGGTAATACTAAAATACTTTATAAACTGTGCTGATTTGTTCGTCTAATCCATTCTCCTACTAAACTCTCAAATAATTCAGGCTGCTCAATTTGTAAATTATGCCCTGCCATATCTAACACTGCTAATGTTGCCCTTGGATATTCTTCAATAATTTCTATAATATTTTGATAACCTACTGATATATCTTGTCTTCCAGTCAGTAAAAGAACGGGATTTTCATATTTTTCATGCTGAAAATCCATAGCAAGAGAGTAATTCTTTTGCAACCTTTCAATAAATTCATAATTAGCAACATCTAACCCAGGCTTAATTTCTTCTTTAAATCGCTTATATGTATATTCATTTGCTATTACAGCTAACTCACAAAACCCCTCTCTTTCTGCGGAAGTGAGCGTATTTAAAAATTCCTGATCTTGTACAATTACCTGTTTATATGGAAGAATCCTTTTTTCTGGCTCCGCTACAACAACAGGACATACTAATAATAATCCGCTAACTCTCTCAAACATCTTTGTAAGTATACCTTTGGCTAAATAGCCTCCATATGATTCTCCTACCAATAAAAATTTTTCAGTAGAAATGATTTCCTCAATAAATGTGATAAGCACTTCTACTATACGATCTGAACTATTTATCCAATTTGGAGCATTCGATTTTCCCATTCCAGGTAAATCAATATATATTCGCTTATAACCTTCATATTTCTGAAATACTGATTCCATACATTTCATCATTAACCTATGGTCAGGGGCGCAGCCATGTATGATAATGACCGGTTTACCCTCTCCCACAATTTCATAGTATATTTCTGCATCTTTAATTCGATATATCATAAAAAAGCCTCCCTATTTAGTGGCAATACTATTCCACTCTGTAAGAATACACGTTCTTATTTTATATCTTTTCTCAACATTTTCACGAATATTAATTTTCAGATTAAAAATAAAAAGCTCACCAAAAAAGATACTCATCATTTTATATGCAATTTTGCATCTCCACTTACAAATCACTAAAAAAACTTTACAATTCAAAGGATGACTAAATATACAATTTCTATTTAAAGTCTTGATACAGTCTATACTATCAACCGCAATATTTTTTCAACCTTAAGAATACTTACACTCTTTAACACTTTCCTTATAAACATGATTTTTATAAGGAAATCTGATACAATTCTTAAATAATATTATTATGTATAGATATAACGAACATAGTGCATAATTAAAGAAGGTGATTTCATTGAAATTAAATAAAAATTTACAATTATGTATATTAATCGGAACATTAATATGCTATTCAATCTATTTTATGTTTTTCTATCTGTTCCCTACTCATTTTTCAAATTCAGATGTACGCTTCGCTTCACTTATCATCGAAGCTATTACATTTGTATCACTGATTTACTCTATATATTCTAAAAAAGTCAGTTCAAATCCATTTTGGATATGTATTACAATAGCAATTGGTAGTTTTTTATTAGGGAAAATAGTATATACATATCAAGATAGCTTCTTCGAAATTCCAATAGATCGTTTTACTATTTCTGATGTATTTTACATGTTTTTTCTATTTTTCTGTCTTATCGCTTTCTGCTATAAAATCTTAAAGGAATGCAATAAATGGGAAAAAGCGTTCTTTATTTGCGATATATGCATAGTGCTTACTTCCATATTTACATTAGAATGGTATTTATTTAATCAACCAAATTTAAATATATTCGCTCTTTCACTAGGAGATGTTTTCCTTTCATTTTTATATCCAATTGCAGATTTATTATTTCTACTGCTAGGTGTTAGTCTCTTTTTCCGTCCAACAATTTTTAATTCCAAACGGAAAATTTATATATTTATTTTTGTATTAATAAGTTCTGCAACTTTTAACTATATTTATTTTTACTTAAATAACCACTTATCAACTGAAACGATAATATTATTACGTCTTTTATATAGAATACCTATATTACTTATTGCAATAGCTGGCTCTATTTCAGAAGATCATAATAGCCATAAAAATTATTTCATTGTAAACCCTATAATAGGAAAAAAAGCTTTAGTTGTATTTCCCTATCTTGCTGTTGCAATACTAATCGGGTTTACATTAAAAGAACAAACATCATCTTCAACTCTCATTACAGGGAATTGTATTACTTTTATTTTCGTACTCATTCGTCATTCTATCGTACGTATGCAAAACAATTCCTTAACAAAACGTTTACAGGCATTTAATGCCCAACTAGAAGAAAAAGTTACTGTACGGACGTCTGATTTAGTTCATAAATCAGAGGCTCTTTCTCAAAAACAACAAAAGTTTAAATCATTATATGAATATCATCCTGACCCTATTTTCACCATTGATTTAAATGGAACATTCTTAAATGTAAATAAGGCTGGGAGTGTACTACTTGGGGCACCAACGGATGAGTTACTAGGCGAAACTTGTTTTTCGATCATTTTAGATGAAGATAAGCATAAGCTAGCATTGGCATTAGAAAAAGTGAAACAACAAGAATCGGCATTCTTACAACTTAGTTCTCAATATAAAGATGGCTTTACTTATTTTTTATACGTTACAATCATTCCTATTATAATAGACGGACAAATTTCAGGAAGCTATATTATGGTGAAAGATATTACTGCACTAAAAAAACAGCAAGAAGAAATAAAATATTTAGCATTCCATGACACTGTAACGAAAATTGGGAACCGTGCCTTTTTCCATAAGAAATTAAAGAGAGTTATAAAAAATGCTAAAATAACAGAAAGCGAATTTGCATTATTATATTTAGATTTAGATCGCTTTAAAGCAATTAACGATACACTTGGACATTCATCAGGAGATTACATATTAGAAGAAGTAGCAAAGCGATTCCAATCATGTCTTCCATCACATACTCATCTTTCAAGAATCGGTGGCGATGAATTTACAATCATAATTGAAAACTATACTGACGAAGATTACTTATTCCAATTATGTAACCAATTATTTGAATGCATGAAAAAGTCATTTATCGTACATGAGCATAAATTAACTTTATCACTGAGTATCGGCATCGCTATTTATCCACATTCCGGAATCGATACCGCTACACTTCTTAAAAACGCTAATGTTGCAATGTATGATGCAAAAGCAAAAGAGCTTAATTCTGTCTCTATTTATGACGATGTAATCGCTAAAAAAATTGAAAGACGATTACGATTAGAAAAAGATTTACCAAACGCACTACAAAATGAAGAATTGTTCCTTTTGTATCAACCTCAAGTTGATAGTGAATCTAATAAAATTATCGGTGCAGAAGCTTTAATTAGGTGGAATCATCCTGAATTAGGTATTATTTCTCCATACGAGTTTATTCCGATTGCAGAAGAAACACTACAAATTATTTCAATAGGAAAATGGACATTAGAGCAGGCTTGTAAGCAAATGAAACGTTGGCACGCACTCGGATATTCACATTTAAAAATAGGTGTAAATTTATCTGCTAAAGAATTTGAACAAGAGGATTTTGTAAAATCTATTTCTTCTACTTTAACAAATACAGGTTTACCAGCAAGCTCTCTTGATCTTGAATTAACAGAGCGAATTGCAATGATGGATGAGCGAGAAACATTGATAAAACTGCGTACACTAAAAAGTTTAGGGATTCACATTTCTATCGACGATTTTGGTACAGGTTATTCTTCGCTAGCCTACTTACCTTTGTATCCAATTGATACGTTAAAAATCCCGAGAGAATTTATTACAATGTCTGAAACATGTGATGATGGAATGGAAATTATTAAAACGATCATCACATTAGCAAATACATTAGGAATGTCTGTCATTGCTGAAGGTGTAGAAACGAAAGAGCACGTAAATTTCCTTCAAAAAAATAAATGTCAGTTTATTCAAGGTTATTATTACAGTAAACCTATTCATATTCATGCATTTACTGAGCTATTAGAAAACGGCATTCACCCATAGGACATAACTAATTAGAATAAATAATAATGAATTTGAACAAATATAGTAAAAAGGAAAGAAGATACCTTCTTTCCTTTTTACTATTTATATTTCTATTAATTCACCACTCCATTTATTATATCTATTAATTGATGAATCCCCTCATCATTTGTTTTCTTATACCCATTCATGTTTTGAATATATTTCTCCTTATTTATATACAACTTATTTACTGCATGTATAAATGTATTCGTACTTACTCTGTCTTGGAGTATAACTTCCGCATATCCTTGCCGTGAAAAATATTCAGCATTTAAAACTTGATCTCCCCTACTGGAACTGTTAGTTAACGGGATAAGCAACATCGGTTTCTTCAAAAATAACAATTCAGAAATAGCAGTAGAACCCGCTCTAGAAACTACAACACTTGCCATATTTAGTATATGCGGCAACTCGTCGCCTATATATTCAAATTGCATATACCCCTCCATGCCAATAGATGGGTCTACCTTTCCTTTACCACATATATGAATAATATTAAAATTTAATAGTATTGTATCTAAACATTCCCTTACCATATCATTTATCCACTTAGCACCTTGACTCCCACCCATAATTAATAATACTGGTTTATCTTGCTGAAATTCACAATATCTTCTTCCTCGTAATACGTTACCCTTCTCAATTTCTTCCCTTACAATTGGTCCTACATAAACCTTCTTCTCATTACTTACATTTTCTCCTGTCTGAGGAAATGTTGTGCATAGCTTTGTAGCAAAAGGTAATGCTATTTTATTGGCAAGTCCTAATGTGCTATCTGGTTCACGTATAATTATAGGCACACGATTTAACCATGCTCCTATAGCTACAGGAACTGAAACAAATCCTCCTGCTGAAAAGATAACGTCAGGCTTTGTTTTCTTAATTAATTTATAACTTTGTAAACAACCTCGTATAATTTTAAAAGGATCTTTAAAATTTTCCCAATCCCAATATCTCCTAAGCTTGCCCGTTGAAACACTATTGTATTTAACATTTTGCACTAATGATTTTTCAATTCCATTTTTTGATCCAATATACTCGACTCTCCAGCCTTTCTCTATAAATTTAGGAATTAATACAATATTAATCATAACGTGTCCGGCTGTACCGCCCCCAGTAAAAAGAATCGTTTTGCTCATAACTTATACCCACCTTTATTATTAAAAATCTAGCTATCTCTTTACCTTTTAAATGTAAATAAACTTATTATTTTTTATATAAATCTTTAACTCCACCTCTATATCTTGTAAAAGATCTTTAATGAGTTCATAAAAATCATTTCCATACTCACTACACTCGTATTGAGCAAAGATTTGAATCACATATCTAGTTTCCGTCTCTAATGCTGACTTTATTTGATTAACCCTTTTTTCTTCTACATACGCTTGATATTTATGTATTGCCTCATAAAGACGCAATACATGCGCTTCTTCATCTCTCCAATCCAACGTATCAACAATTGAAAGAAATAGCGTATTTTGATTATCTATTATTTCATAATCATTCATATATTTCTTACACCCTTTTTTGTTTTTCATTGCATGCAGATGTCACTACACTTCGCATACTCAAGTACATCTTTTAATGATTGATGAAATTCAATTTCTGGGATCCAACCTAACTTTTTTATCTCCTCTATTGCTAAACTCTCATTTGAGTCGCTCCCATTTTTCTCTGTTTCCTCTATAAAAAAATTTAGCTGTGTTAATTCTTTATATTGTTCTAGTACATTTAATAAAGATCGTTTTACTCCTGATCCGATATTATATTGTTTTCCATTTATTCCATCTCGTAATAACACATGATACGCTTTAATCGCATCACGTACATCTAGAAAATCTCTACTATCTTTCAAACTGTTTACTTCAATAATGGCTTTACTTCTACCTGATTCTATATCTATCATTTTCTTTGCGAGAATCGAACAAATGCCATTCGATTCCCCTGGACCAATTAAGTTTGAGGGCTTTGCAATGATAATATTTGAATCCATTAATCCTCCCCAAGCCTCTGCAATAATGACTTGCATCGTTTTACTTAAACTATATGGATTTGAAATTTTTATTTCGTTCATACTATCTGCTTGCAAAGCAGATCCTATAACTAATGTTCTACAATGCGAGGCTTCTTGCTTAATTGCTTCTAATAAATATAACGTTCCTATTACATTAATCTCTATATACTCAAGAGCAGCTGTCCAAGATTCTATAACCGAATTCCTTCCTGCTAAATGCAATACGTAGTCTGGCTTTATTTGTTTCATTACCTTCATTACTTCGCTCTTATTAGTTAAATTACAAGTAATACCATTTCTAATTTTTTCTCTATGTGCACGATTTTGAAACATAGGAATTACATGAAAGCCCTGCTCTAAAAAATATTGGCAAGCATGGCGTCCTGTGAAACCATTTGCACCAGTTATTAAAAGGCTCGCATTTTTTTTCATCGCAAAAACCCTCCTTTTAATAGCATTTGTTTCACCTCATGTTTTGCAAGCAAGTCTTGTTGAGAACTAAAACTCTTCACATCCACTAGCGGATAGCTAGAATAATATTCTTGAAGTCCTTCGATAGGAATCGTCGGTAGTACCACAAAATAATTTTGATCAAAGCTTATACTTGTTTTACTCTCTACCTCAGATAGAAGCATTTCACTTAATTTTTCACCCGGTCTTATCCCTACCTCTTTCACCTTAATGTTTTCTTTTTTTGAATCTTCAATTAATATTTCTGCTAAATCTGTTATTTTACATGCCGGCATTTTCATAACAAAGATTTCCCCGCCTCTACCTTGATATACTGCTTTAAATAACAATCCAACAGCATCTTCAACTGTTAAGAAAAATCTAGTCATATTCGCATCGGTAATCCCTACTTGTGAAGATCTTTTAATTTGTTGTTTAAAAAGCGGTACTACACTTCCACTCGTTCCTAAAACATTTCCACCACGAACACAAATGAATTTTGTTTTCTTCGTTTGTATATTCGCATGAACCATTAATTTTTCACCAATTGCTTTTGTCATCCCATACGTATTTGATGGATCAGCTGCTTTATCCGTTGAAACATATATAACTTTTTCAACTTGCGTCTTTGTAGAGGCTTCAATTACATTTTGCGTACCATGTATGTTAGTTTTTATAGCTTCATAAGGATAATACTCACATACTGGAACGTGTTTTAAAGCTGCAAGATGGAATACATAATGTACACCTTGGCATGCATAGACTAGTTGATCTTTATCACGAATATCTCCAATAATAAATTTTAGCCTATCATCATTTATAAACTGTTGCTGCATTTCAAACTGGACCGTTTCATTTCTTGAAAAAACTCTAATTTCTTTCGGTGATTTTTCTAATAGTTGTTTTATAAGTTCATGCCCCCACGAACCTGTACCACCAGTAATTAAAATTATTTTATTTAACATTCCTTTTCCTCCTACGAAACATCTCAATTTAAATAATATTTATTGAATTATTTTCAATTGATTCAAATCATAATCGTCGTTTGTTACATTTAATTGACAAAATAAAAAAACAGAAACTATTAAACTTAGTTTCTGTTTTTCATTTCACCTCACAACAGTAAGATTTTTTATACTGTTTGCATGATAAATAAATTCCTTGTAAAAAACACCGCTCATTTATTTCTTATACTCGTAATAAAATAAATAGAATGATTCATAGCCAATAATCATGTTTAAATTTATGAAAAAGGGAGGTAACGGAATGGACCGAAACAATTCATATCATACATATAACGGACCTTCCAAAGCACTGCCTCTCTCCCTATTCGATGTAAAAAATGAATTGAAACAAAAAAGCAAACTTATTCCTTCTGATACCATGTATAAATTAACGAAAGAAGAGCAACTCATCATCAACAAAATAAAAATACAAACAGAACAGCTAAATAAAAATAATGTTACAAGAACACGCGCATACTACCAATTTTACATTCAATATCCAGAAATACATTGGGCACTGCTTGGGCATATGGTATCACGTAACGGCGGTTGGAATATGACTGATTTAAAGGGCGATTTATATACGAGAATTTTATCAGAGAAAGATCAATTCATATTTTTTTCTTTTTTAGAAAGAGGGAATTGGCTTATTTTCCAAGATGTATACCCTCAATTTTTACTTTACGAACAAAGTGTAAAGAGATCACAAAAGTTATTTCACCTTCTTCCTCACCTAAATGTTTCTACATTTATGGAAACGATGTGGAACGATTTTTGGAAAACAGGCAACAAAAAAACATTAGCGATTGCAACTATTGTTAATGAACAAAACTACTTAGAAAAAAGAGTGATTCAAAATGTACAATTTAAAAAGACTGTACTAAATAGTATTGGATTTAAACTCTTTGATTTCTTTCAGTTTAATCATATCCTTTTCCCATTCTACGAAAATGATAAAAAACAAAAAGTATTACTATTTGGTGATACAATGAAACATTTCACTTCCTTACATGAACGAATATTAATTGGAAAAAGATTGTATTCATTATTATTTCGAGATACACATGTTTTATCTCAAATAATAAGCTGGGCCCAACATCATCCGCATACAGGCTCAAGGAAAGATTACTGGCCCCATTTATTTTCAAGTGTAAATGAATCTTTTTCCCGTGAGTTTTATAAGCGCCGAATAAAGAAATGCCAGTTGCGAAGTGGCGCTTATCGTATATACAGTCCTTCACTCATCTATGCATGGCGAGATATGAAGCATGAAGAAGTTGACAGTGAAGATTGGTTTACCGATTGGCAAGTTGTAAATTACTTAGTTGATAAGGAGGAAAATATAAATGGACAAATTACAGAAGACTACTGCAAAACACTCGAAAAAATTGAACTCGCAATTCTCGCAAAGAAAAATGTCCTCCTCCGAGAAGAAGAATGAGTTTCTAGCATTAGTAGTTACAATCTTTCTCTCTTCTATTATTGGAACTTGTTTAGATGCTTTTTTTGTCCATAAACAAATATATTCCTTTCCAGCTAGACCCTTCTCATCCACATTTTTAGTTAATATAGCTTTTACATTGTTCGTACTGCCGATTTTAACAGTTATCTTTATACACATTTCAAAAAAATTATCTAAAGTTTCTAGAATTCTATTTATTATTTCGATCGGTATTTGCGCTAGCCTTTTTGAACAGATTGCTGAAAGTTTAGGTTTATTTGTACATAGTGCGAATTGGAACCATACATATTCTTTATTTGGTTATATGATTTTTTATTCTTTTATTTGGAACGTATATAATTGGATAAAAAAATAAAGAGACCATTATAGGTCCCTTCTTAAGCATACTCTTCCATTATTGCGAATGGTGCCAGTGTTTGAAGGCTTTTAGAGCGTAAACGATAGGCAACGACTTTCTTCTTATATTGCTTAATGACATCAACATGTTCCTCATAGCTATATAGAGAAAACCTAATCTCTTTATTCCCTTTCTTCGTATCAATGACTATTGGTTTCCCTTCTCCGTGCGGCGGGAAATAATGTTTATCTAAAAACAAAGCCTCATTAAATTCATGAATAACTTGTAGTTTCATTTCTCCCTCTATATTTTTTCCATCTATCGATATAGAAGTATTTTCCGCCTCAAGCTTTTGATGCAATTCAAATTTACTAATAATTGATTCTACAACAGAAGTGGGCATGCTAGAAACTAATACTTTAATAGCTCCAAAAACAAATAATGTAACTATAAACCATGTTGTCATTGTTATCATCTCCATTACATTTAAAAAATAAATTTCATTCCATACGGTATTAGTATACTAATGAGTATTCCAGTTACAATCATCGTTACCGAACCGATTGTCGCCTCTTTCTCGCCTTCCTTCACGAGACGGCTCACACCGATAATATGTGATGCACAGCCCATTCCAACTCCTTTTCCAATCGTACTTGTTATACTGAAAAACTTAAGTACTGTTGGTCCGATAATAGCGCCTGTTATTCCTGCAACAACTACAAAACTAGAAGTCATAGATGGAATACCACCAATTTGATCCGCTAATGATAGGGCAATAGGCATCGTTGCTAACTGTGGTAAAGTAGTTAATATAAGTTCCTTATCTATATTTAAAATTCCGCCAATCACTACATTCATACTCGTTACAGCCACTATACCTATCACTACTCCAATAAGTATCGATAAAAAATTTTTCATAAGTATCTTTCGCTCTTTAAATAGAGGTATGGCTAATGCTACAATTGCAGGGCTCAATAAGCTTGAAAGAATGTCTCCTCCATGTTCCCTATACTCATGATGAGAAATACCAAAAATGAAAAATAAACAAATCATAATTGCCGTAACTGTTAACACCGGTAACGTAAATGCAAACGTAAATTTTTTATATAGCTTTGTCGCCAAGAAATAAATTGCTACAGTAATAATAATTAAGACCATTTGAATCGTGCACCTTGTCGATTTTATTTTTTTGTTGTTATTAATAATTGACTTATATACCCTGAAACAATCAAAGTTACTACAGTACTTGCAACTACTAAAAGGAATATAATACTCCCCTTACTTAAAAGAAAAGACCCGTATTCCATCAGCCCTGTTGTCGAAGGGATTAAAAATAACGGTAAAAATACGATTAACTTTTCCGCACCTAACTCAAACCATTTTAACGGTAAAATGCGAGTGGAAAGGAGCAGGAACAGCATTAACATCCCTATTAAACTTCCCGGTATTGATAGATGGAATATTTCCTGAATCCACGTACCCACTAAGCTAAATATATATAGCACGCCTACTTGAAGTAAAAGCATCACGTACTTCATTTCTTTCCCTCATTTCACTATCACACATCCATATTATGAAATTTCATTTAGCGTGTCGGCAAACCGTTTAATTCCAAGTTGAATTTGTTCTATATTCGCTCTACCAAACGTAAATCGTATATATTCATTTTTCGAACCTAAAACACTGCCCGGAACAAATGCGACACCATTCCGTATAGATTCACCTAATAAGTGATATTCATCAAACTTTCCTTTCACTTTACACCATACATGTATTCCACCCTCTGGCACGAAACATTCAACTCGGTCTCCCAATGTTCCTTCAAGCTCTGCAATTAATTCATCTCTTCTTTGCTTCAATTGTCCACGAAGTATCGTAATATGTGTATGAAAATCCTTTGATTCTAAAAATTGATTTGCTACCCACTGCGTAAATACACTATGGCCAAAATCAACTTGTTGCTTTGCATCTGCTAAACGCTCAATTACACGTGTAGGACCAATTATCCATCCAATACGTAATCCTGATGCAACAATTTTTGATAATGAACTTATATAAAGAACATTTCCATTTTGGTCCATTGATTTTAATGTCGGGTTCACTTCTCCATTAAAAGAAATTAAACTATACGGATCATCTTCTACAATTGGTATACCGAACTCAGAAGACAGTTCTAAAATTTTTTTACGTCTCGCTAATGAAAGCACAGTACCTGTTGGATTTTGATAATCTGGATTCAAAAAGACCATACGAATGCGATGCTTTTTGTGCAAATCGATTAAGTCATCTGGATTCATTCCATGCTCATCAACAGGTAAATGAAATATGTTTAAACCGGCCGATTTAAACATTGGAAGCGAAAAACAATATGACGGATCTTCAATCGCAATCGCATCGCCAGGTTTTAATAAACATTGAACGATAAGATTAAGCGCCTGTTGTGCTCCAGACGTAATAAGAATAGAGCTTGAATCTGCTTCAATTTGTTTATATTGCTGAACATGTGCTGCAATTGTTTTTCTCAACATCTCATTTCCAAGTGGATGGTCATAGCCGAGATTTTCCATAAATGTTTTCTCCGCCAAAATTGTTCGAAATCTATCACTCGGAATTAATTCTGGTGACAGTTCACCACTCGCTAAATTAATTAAATCATCTTTTTGTGTTTCCGTTCGAATTTGTTGAACGAGTGGTACGTTAGGTAAGAACGATCCATCCTCCACGTACCTACCCCAGTTCGGTATTCGTTTATGTGAGACACCCCATATGTCTGTATTAACCCGTGTTCCGCTTCCCTTTTGCCGTTCTACTACTCCAAGTGATTTTAATTCTTCATACGCAGCTACTATTGTACTCCGGTTCACCTGTAATTCCTTTGCCAATATACGCTCAGAAGGTAACTTACTATCAGAAGGAAATTCACCTGAAGAAATGCCTCTTTCAATATAATCAGCAATTTGTTTATATACAGGTGTCTTATCTGCACGATTTGGTTTCCATTCCATCTAGTTTCCTCCTTTCAAAACGAACTATCCTCATTTTTCACTAACAGTATTCACCGTAAAAATAGTATTAATTAGTCACATTTTCTTATCCGTAAATGGATATATCCAAAATGGTTCTTTTTCTGATTACTCAATAGCTTCTGAAATTCCAACTTCATACTCTCATTTCAGTTCTTTTACAAACTATTAAATCATTACCGCGTACCATGTTACCCCGGCCAGTAGAACAAAAAGAAGAAGAATATAGATTGCAGATAAGTTTTTCACATTTCTTTTTGTAGACTTACCGTAATTCTCCTCCACGTTTCTTGCAACTAGTACAGTCCCAAATAGCGATACAATTACAATAATAACGACTAGTGAAATTGCAAAACTCATTGTCTTTTCACCTCTCTAAGACCCATCTATTTTAATTAAAGAACTTACATAAAAACCTTCCTCTTTAAAACGTTGATAACATACTACCTTTCTTCTCTTATCATAATAGATGTTTGCAAAAAGCGGACCAACCACTTTCGTGTTTTTTTGCTCATCCACTTAAAAAAATAAAAAGCAACTGATCACTTAGGACCAGTTGCTTTTTTCACACGATAATTTTTCATTTAAAATTAATTCGATTTAAAAGTTTCGCCTTTTCATAATGAAACATCGACTGAGATAACTCAAAAATTGTTCCATTTACAAGATACACTGTATTTTCAATAAGAAGCGCCGGATCACCTTCATTTAATTCTAAAAGCTGTGCATTTTCTTTATTTACTTTTTCACAACTAATAACTTTATCAGCAAAACCAATATTTAATCGTAAATCTTCAATGAAATAACTGTATACAGAGCTTAATGCTATTTCTTCGTTCAAATATGGAATAATATCCTTTTTGAAATAACTTACTTCAATAGAGAATGGTTTAGCATCTACAATTCTTAAGCGCTTCAAAAAATACAACCTAGTTCCAGCTTCGCATTGCATCCGCTTCGCTATCTCTTCGTCCGCATCTATTACTTCCAGCTCTAACACTTTCGTTTCAATATTTTGTGAAACAAGATTTTTCGTTAATCCACGTAAACTTCCTAAATTAATGTAATCTGTTACAGAAGTTTCGCGTAAAAACATGCCACTACCCTGCACTTGAAAAATATAACCTCTATTCACAAGCTGACTAATTACTTTACGTATCGTATTACGGCTTACTTCAAATCGATTCATCAACGCTTCTTCTGTAGGTAGTTTTTTCGTTTCATTAAAAAGCCCATCTCGAATGTTTTGCTCTAACACATCTGCAATTTGTTTATACTTTGCACTCATACACTTTCTCCTAAAATACTCTTTTATCTGTTATAACTCTTCCCCTCTCGTTTCGATCACACGTTTATACCAATGAAACGAAAGTTTCTTCTTACGTTTTAAGTTATCATTATGATCGACAAAAATAAAGCCATATTGCTTTTTATATCCATTTAACCAACTTAAAAGATCAATCACTGACCATGCATAATAACCTTTTAAGTTAATTCCCTCTTCAATTGCACGCTTCATTACTTTTAAATGCGCTTCAATAAATTTAATTCTCGGAACATCTACAATTTCTCCGTCAATGATTGGATCTTCATCACCAAGTCCATTTTCCGTTACATACATCTTTATGTCACCGTAACGCGCTTTCAACATATGCAATCCCTCTAAGAAACCTTCGGGAGATATTTCCCATCCCCATTTTGTATATGTTTTATCATCCATTTTAACTGTTCGATAAAAACCATCAAAAGAAGGGTTACCTGGAGCAAGCGTTGAGTTTTCTCGAGAATGTTCCTCACTCTTTATATCCATATCGTATCTTTCTACTCGTATTGGTTGATAATAATTCAAGCCAATAAAATCATTTTCTTCTGCATTTTGTTTAATGATTTCTAATTCTGCAACCGTCCAATTAGGAGTCCATCCTTTTTCCTTTAATTGTTGTACAACATAAGACGGATACTCGCCTTTTAAAATTGGATCATAATACCAATACGTTTCATATTCATTCGCATGATTTGCTACTTGTATATTTTCTTTTTGATCATCCACACTATAAGCTGGTAAGAAAACATGTGTAATCCCAATCTCACCATATTGTTTCAGCTGCTTGTACACCGCAACTGTTTTCGCGTGTGCATAAAATACATAATGAGTCGCTTGAAAATACTTTGGAACATCATTTTGTATTCCTGGTGGATGTGCACCTTTTAAATAACCTAATCCACAAAACATTACGGTCTCATTAAAAGTAATCCAATGCTTAACTCTGTCACCAAATGCCTTAAAACAAGTTTCTGCATATTTTACGAAAGCCTCTGCTGTTCTTTTATTCGTCCATCCACCATCTTTTTCTAACGGTAATGGTAAATCCCAATGATATAAAGTGACAAACGGCACAATCCCGTATTTTAAACATTCATCAATTAAGTTGTTATAAAATTCAATCCCTTTTTCATTTACCTTTCCATCTCCAGTCGGCAATATTCTCGCCCAAGAAATAGAAAAACGATACGATTCTAATCCCATCTCAGCCATTAAGCGAACATCTTCCTTATATCGATGATAATGATCAACAGCTACATCACCATTTGTTCCATTGTATGTTTTGCCAGGAATTTTTGAAAACTCGTCCCAATTCGTAACACCTTTTCCATCTTCATTCCATGCACCTTCTACTTGATAAGAAGCTGAAGCAGCTCCGAATAAAAAATCATGTGGAAACTTCATAGTATATACCTCCATTTCATTACAACAAATCAAATTCATTCACATATATAAAATTTATAGGTACAAATTTTATATATATATGATTATATCTTATGTTTTTATTTTTTTCTATTATAAAAGTACAATTTCTATTGTTGGTTATTGGAAAAGAAAAAGAAGCGATATATTTTATCGCTTCTTACTCTCATCATCTTTATTCTTTTATTAATGACTTATTCGCTCTTATAACTTCTTGATACAATAATGGTGACCACTTTTCATTTATGTAGTCTTGAATTACCCAGCCTACTCTTGTAGGATTCTTTTGTTTTATATCGTTTGCAATTTCAGGATTTATATAAGAAGCGTAGTAATATGGACTATTCCATGCTGTACCACCAGAAGACAAGCTTGTAAAATTAATATATAGATGATTTAAATCCTCGCTATTGTTCATCGTTTCATCCATCGTATCTTTAATAGATTTTACTTTCTCATCATAATTCACTTTATATTTATCTTGTACTGTTACATTTACATTTTGGTTTACAGTTGTGGTAAACGTCTCATTATCTGGCCAATAAAAATTATTATATCCTCCAGATTCATTACTACCACTATATCTTTTTAGTAGTACAATTTTCCCACGAGCATCTCCAAGTTTTATATTTCCTTCTGTTTTTAAAAAGATAGGATCAACAAAATAATTTTTTTCAAACGTACTACTAAATGAACCTTCTGCCCCTTTCATATCCTCATACTCTTTTTTTAAAGACATAATAATTGTTTCACTCGGGTTATCTTTTAAAAATTGTTTCGCTTCATTTATGAATTCATGCAGTGTTACGTAAAGATATAATGGCCCATGATGAAGAACTATCGTATTATCATCTGTTAAACGTCCTCTTATATCAAAAATGCGAGCTCCATGGTCCATTTGATAGCGAAAATCATATTCTTGCGTCATTCCCCACACTTGCTTAATCGGATTTTGCAACTTGAACGTCCCACTATCGTGTGTTCCTGGAATTGAAATTCGTGCTAACGGGATATTATCAGGTATAGGTTGCATCCATTTTGACCAATTTTCAAGCTCATTAACAGAGCTAGCTGCAACTACTCTCTTATCATGTAAAGCAAATACAAATGTGATAAATATTGTACTACATATGAATAATTTCAAAATTAACTTCTTATTGCTCATTATTATCCCTCACTTTTTCTGTTTTTACATCAAACTTATTGAATATAATATAAGCTAGTTCATAAAAAATAAATAACATTTCATCAATATGAAATATTGCATAGAAGTAAAGTTAAAAAATCATTCACATATACTAAATTAGAAAAATTTAAAGGAACTTCATCTGAAGTTCCTTTTGCTTATTTTATGTTCAATACATATGAACCATCTTTATTCTCATATTTATAGACGTATAAATAATATTTCCCTGGCTTTGCATTATAAGTTCCTTTAACTACATTTCCTTCATTTTCACCATATGCTACATAGTTATTTAAATCTGATTCATGATGAAGTACCCATGTCATTCCGATATTTTGTTCATTTAGTAGAGAAATATTAATATTTTCCGGCGAGTCAATTTGGAAAGTAAATACATCTACTCTATCACTAGTATGTAGCGTTCCTTTCACCGGTGTATGAAAGTTAACTTTATTTGCCTGTCTAGGCTCATTGTTTGGTTCATTTTCTGTTACTTGTAACTCATTTCCACCGTTTGATTTTCTTTGTTCATAACCTAAGTTTACTAGTATAGACTTCAAATCTGGTAAAACACCAATTTTATCTGCATATGGATCTTTAGATTTTGTTCCTGTGCTCTGGTTGCTTAATATTGCTCTTAGTTCACTTGGTCTATATGGTTGTCCTAAATGTTCTTTAGCAATGCTTTGTACTAAAGTCGCTGCCCCAGCAATAATTGGCGAAGCACTAGATGTTCCGCTAAAGCTTGAAGTATAAAGATTTACAGCACTTCTACTTTGCTCGGCTGTAGTTGTATCTACATTTTCTCCCCATCCGTACACATCAATACGGCTTCCATAATTCGAAAACCACATACGTTCATGAGGGAAAGATGAAGAGCCAGCTCCTACCATAATTGCACCCGAATCTTTAAAATCTTTACTATTACGATTTAAGACTTGCTTACCCTTTCTATCTTTGAACTGATCTAAATCATTCCACCCATTTGCTCCAGCCTCTATAATTACAATTCCCTTATCTGTACCAGCACGAATTGCATCAAAAATATCTGGTTGTACTTCAACAGGTAAATATTTATCACCATATCCATCAAAGGATGCTTGCGCCTCTAATAATAAAACATCCCCAGCTTCTAACTGATTTACAGCGCTTAATATTGCATCAGCCGTATTATACTGTCCGTTATCTCTTATTTGAGAGATAACCTTTGCTTTCGCTTTTGGCGCAATCCCAATATTCCCGACTTCATTGTCCTCAGAGGATACAATTCCTAGTACAGACGTCCCATGACCGACATGCTGATTTATATTTCTTCCAGACATTAATTCAATATTTTGATGTAATAAATCCTCATGATTTAATAGCCATCCGTATTCCATATCAACAAAAGTAATACCATTTCCATTACCGCCTTGAATTCCCCAGGCGAAAGGCGCATTAATACCGTATGGGGCTGCTTCAAGATAACCTTGTTTTTTAAATCTAGGATTGTTATTAGGATTAAGAGCTACACTTGATGATTGCACTTCAGGTGGCATTATTTTCTCTTGTTTCTTCATATACGCATCTTCTATTAAAGAAGATGCCTTTAACTTATCTACTATTTCTTCTTCATACCCACTATTTTGATTTTGAAGAATATAGTAGTTTAATAGACTTGTAGATACATGATTAGGTGCTTTCACTTCAAGGTTTTGTATTTGTTCCGGGCTTACAGATGTGAATAAACGAGTAAATGTTACATCTGGATATTCTGTCAAAAGATCTTTTATTACTTTATCATTCGTTTGAGATTGTATTTGTTTTTCAATACCATCTTCATATGGCAAATCCAAATTCGCTTTAAATTTTACAATGATTTGCTTATCTGTTTCTTGTTCTATCCCTAATTTACTCTGCTGTTCTATAGAATCAGCATATACACTATTGATAGTGCCTCCTGTTCCTAAAAGTGTTGTAATGATTACAGTTGACGCACACATTTTTTGAAATATTTTCATTACATCAATCCTCCTATTAATAATTATTAATCATTATATTAATCTATAATGATTAATTCTATAACGTATTCCCTTTCTACTAAATAGATTATAGTAATCAGAAATATGAACTTCAATGTATTTTCATATGCAATATTTCATATTCTGACTCTACACTAAACGAATATGAAACTTATAGTGATTATTTATTTTATATGTGCTAATATACTTACATTAATATATTACGCATATACACATTTCAAACTACATTACTTAATCGTTTCACCTTAATTTTTTCTTAGGAGGATTTACAATGAAATTACTAAAAATAAAACATATAATTCCTTTATCTGCGGCCGCAATTACATTCGTATGTAGTCAAAGTACAGCTGAAGCTTCTACCATTCATACAGTAAAAAAGAACGATACACTTTGGGGCATTAGTAAACAATACGGAGTTTCAATACAATCCATTAAACAGGCTAATAATAAAGGAAACGATAAAACCTTTATTGGCGAACAGTTACATATTCCAGGGTCCGTGAAATCAAATGAAATCACTGTTCCTCAAAACGCCAAGCCTGCGAACATTTCTGAACAAATTATTTATCAAGTACAACCGGGAGATTCATTAGAAACGATAGCAAAGCGTTACAATGTCACTGTCCAATCTATAAAACAAATTAACAATACAGTCGGAAACAAGCTTTATACAGGACAACATTTAAAAATCAACTCAAGTATTTCACAAAAAGAAAAAGACTTAATGGCACGCTTAGTTACCGCTGAAGCAGGTGGCGAATCCTATAAAGGAAAAGTAGCAGTAGCCAAAGTTATACTAAATCGTGTAAATGCAAAAGGTTTTCCAAATACAATAACAGGCGTTATTTATGAACCTATTAAATACGGATATGCATTTACTCCTGTTACAGATGGAAGAATTAATCAACCTGCAAGTGCAGAAGCAAAAATGGCTGTAGAAGAGGCTATCTCCACAAATGGAGTAGATTCAGACTGGATTTATTTCTACAATCCAAAAACATCAACGGACAAGTGGATTACGACACGTCAAACAGTAGCAGTAATTGGTAATCATGTGTTTGCTAAATAAGATTTAAAATCATTAACAGACCTCTTCACTTAAAAGGTCTGTTTTTTTCTATGTAAGATGTTATTAATCATATGACATAGTTATTTTTTAAACTGTTTCTTCTTTCAAATAAAAATTTTTGTATTTACTCCACCACTCGTAGAAATTAATAAAGCATCAAGTTCAAAAACTCCCACTTTATTAATAAAAGCTATTTCTTAACTTCATAAAATTGTTATACACTAGAAAAATAAAAAACAAACTATTCGTTAGCAGGTGGAAGAATATGTATGATGTTACGATTATCGGCGCTGGAGTAAGTAGCATTTTTATGGCTTATTCACTAGCTAAAAGTAACAAAAAAGTTTTAATTCTTGATAAAGGTAAAGCGCTAGAAGATCGCCATTGTCCTTTAGACGAAGGAAAAGTGTGTAATTGTACTACATGTGATAAATATTTCGGGTTTGGTGGTTTAGGCAAATCTGAAGGGAAATTTAATTATACAAACGGATTTGGCGGAGAACTTGAGAAAAAAGTCGGTAAAGAGGGTTTTATACAACTCATGGCTGAAGTAGATGAAATTCTATGTCAGTTTGGTGGAAGTTCGGTTTCAAAATATTCTACTGAAAATTCAAGTCTCACTAAGAGAGCTGAAGCGTGTGGTTTACAAATGCTAACAACAGAAGTAAGACATCTTGGTACTACACTTTCCAGTAACATTTTTCAGCAGCTCTATGAATTTTTACTGACGAAAATAAAGATCCAATTTCATATAGATGTACAACATATTCTGAAACAGGAAGATCATTTTACAATAGATACAAATCAAGGAACAGTTCAAACTAAGCAACTAGTATTTGCAACTGGGCGCTCTGGGGCCGATTGGTTAAAAGAAATGTGCAGTTCCCTAAATATTTCTCAGGAGCAAACACGTGTAGATTTAGGGATTAGAGTAGAAATGAAAGAACATCAATTACGTTCTATATTAAAAGATACTTTTGAAACAAAACTTTCTTATCAAGGTGAGCATTTCACAGCAACTACTTACTGTATGAATCCAAAAGGACGCATCATTCGAAAGTACGAAGAAGGTTTAGTTATGCCTGACGGTCAAAATTTTCGAGAGCAAGGAACTGGCACTTCTAATTTAAATTTCACTTTATTTATTCCTCGCTATTTTCCAACTCTCAAAGAAGCAAATGTATACGCAAGTTCAATTATTAAAGGCATTAACCAAGGACGAGATCGGATTGTTATACAGCGCTTAGAGGACTTACTAAAGAAACAACCTACGGCGGAAAACAGCATGGAACATAGCCGTATACAGCCTACACTACAGGGGGATTATGGAGATTTGAATCAAGAAATTCCTCAATTATATATTGAAGGGCTCAAAGAATTTTTATTACGTTTAGAACAATTTATACAAGAACCTATTGATCAACATACTTTACTATATGGAATTGATGGAAAGTTCTATGCTCCTACGATAAAAATTAATAATCATTTTGAAACTAGTATACATGGGCTATTTTTAATTGGAGATTGTTCAGGCGTTACGCACTCATTATCTCAAGCAGCTGCAAGTGGTCTGTATGTTGGAAAGTACTTATCTGACATTTAATTTCTATCATTAAGATTCTAGTCAAATATTCCTAATTTCAAAACACTTTACTTATATAGTAAAAATATATTAATAAGCCCTCCTATCCTTCCCGGCTAATGATTAACCGACAAAAAATCGGAATTTTACAAGATACATATGTAATATAACTACATATTTAAAACTGTTGGTATTCAATTCTAATAAATTGAATGTCAACAGTTTTAAAAGTCTCTATCCATTTTCACTTTCATTTGTTCGATATTTTGTAACATCATCATAGTGTTTAATATGGTAGGATGTCTATAAGTCAATTTCACTACAACTATGACTTGTTCTGCCCGTTTCTCAAAAAGAGTTATATTTATGCTACTACGCTTTAAAAATCCCCATTGTATGTATGTGAATACTTCAAATTATTCCCTTTAAAAAACAGAGTCTAAATGGTTCATTACACTCTAATAGTTATAAAAACATAATATATAACTTCAGTTAAATAAATTGTATAAAGAAGGTGTAAAAATGAAGAATAAAATAAATTTACAAATGCAAAATATAAGCTTTGTTATAATAATGGCTTTAGCAGTATGGTTAAAAACATATCTTATTACGCGATTCAGTTTTGATTTAAAAATCGAGTCTTCAACGCAAGAGCTTATTTTGTTTATTAGTCCTCTAGCCGCATCATTAGCATTTGTTGGATTAGCATTATTTTCAACTGGTGAAAAGCGAAATTATATAGCGCTATGTATTAATTTCTTATTAACAATCGTACTCGTTGGAAATGTAATGTTCTATGATTTTTATAGTGATTTCGTTACATTACCAGTACTTGGACAAACCTCAAACTTTGGACAATTAGGCGGCAGTATTATAGAAATATTAAACTACAAAATTATACTCGCATTCGTAGACATTGTTTTCTTCTTTATTTTATTAAAAAAGAAATCATTGGTCTTTAAAACCGAACGTGTAACTCATTCTACACGCTTGTTATACTTTCTTTTAACAATTGGTGTATTCTTTGCGAATCTACATCTTGCAGAAAAAGAGCGCCCCGAATTATTAACGAGATCATTCGACCGAGTAATGCTTGTCAAAAATTTAGGCTTATATACTCACCAAGTATATGACTTAACACTGCAAGTAAAAGCCGGTTCACAAAAAGCGCTTGCTGATAGTAGTAAATTACAAGAAACTGAAAACTACGTAAAAGCAAACCAAAGCGAGCCAAACCCTAATATGTTTGGTGTAGCGAAAGGAAAAAACGTAATTGTAGTCACTCTTGAATCCTTGCAAACCTTCTTAATAGGAGCATCAGTCAATGGGCAAGAAGTTACACCATTCCTAAATGAATTCATAAATGAAAGTTATTACTTTGATAACTTTTTCCATCAAACTGGTCAAGGGAAAACATCCGATTCTGAATTTCTAATCGATACGTCGTTGTATCCATTAAATCGAGGGGCTGTATTCTTCACACACGGTAACAATGATTATACTGCGACTCCAGAAATTTTACGTCAGCAAGGTTATTTCACTTCTGTATTCCATGCGAATAACGCAACATTTTGGAATCGTAATATCATGTACTCTGCTCTTGGTTATGATCGTTACTATAATGAGCTTGATTACAAAATTACACCAGAAACAAATTTAAATTGGGGATTAAAAGATATCGAATACTTTGATCAATCAGTAGATATATTAAAAACTGTTAATCAACCATTCTATGCTCGTTTCCTCACTTTAACAAACCATTATCCATTTACGTATGATGAAGATACAAAATTCATTGAACCATACAACTCTGGTAATGGCGTATTTGATCGTTACTTCGTAACAGCACGTTACTTAGACGAATCAATTAAAAAATTTATTGAACGTCTAAAGGCCGAGGGGCTTTACGATGATTCTATTATTGTGTTATACGGTGATCATTATGGTATTTCCGAAAAACATAATCGTGCAATGGCACAGTTTTTAGAAAAAGAGCAAATAACAGAATTTGATACTTTAAATTTACAACGTACGCCTTTATATATTCATATTCCTGGACAAACAGAAGGTCAAACTATTTCAAAGCCTACGGGACAAATCGATATGAAACCTACTATTCTAAATTTATTAGGTGTTGATTCTACGAATGATATTCGTTTTGGCCATGATATGTTTTCAGATGAATATACTGGCTTTGTTGTTTTACGTGATGGTAGCTTCGTTACAGATAAGTATGCATACAAAAACAACACTTTCTACGACCGTATAACAGGTGAAATTGTAGATTTACCAAAAAAAGAAGCTCAAGCCCTCATTAAACGTGCCCAAAATGAATTACGAATGTCTGACAAAATTATTGAAGGCGATTTATTACGCTTCTCAGAAAGCAATAAAATTAAAACTGGCGAAGTACAAACTAAAATTAAAGAAACAGAAAAATAATCTATATATGAAAAAGGGAGCAACTTATTACAGTTGCTCCCTTTTTCTTTTATTCTACGCTTGTTTCTAAAGCTACATCCGTATAGGTATTATCATTACCAATATTTAAAATTACTTCACATTGACGCAATCTCAATTCAAAGAGCATGATAGAATCATGATAGATTTCAGGATTTGATTTCATCTTATGTAATATCTCTTGTTTTTCTTGTATTTCTATATGCGTGTTTTCTACAGCTTGCTTTAAGGAGTTAAATGGATTCCTAAAGAATATATTAATATCTCGCTCTTGTGTGTTTTCAAACAGCTCAAATTGCAAGAAAAATTTCTTCATAATAGAAGCCGTTACCTCAGTATAATCTTCATTTTCTACATACTGTTTGTATTTGTTATATAGCATAGATTTATTTTTAGGAAGAACTCCAAATAATTTACCGGCACTTTTCAGTAAAAATTGTGCTGGCGTAAATCGACGTAAAATATTTACTTCATCCATTTGTATTCTAGTCGTCATCCTGTCAGTATCTCTGCGCCAGTCATCAAGCACTTTAAAGTCACATTCTAACTGTATTCTATTTTCTCCAAATAGTGAATTAAGCCCTTCACTAAGTTCTTCTAAATACGTTTGACTTTGAAGAAGCTCATTATTAGAAGTTGCAATCCAATTTTGCATAGAAAGAGCAAGATTAGGTAATACAGTTTGTTCTAAATATTTATGCACTCTTTCATTCATTGCTTTATTTAGTTCCGTATCCATGTGCCCGAAATCACTTTCTTCACTAATTAAATTAGAACAGCTCTTTAATATCTTCGGAATATTTTCAGTAAGATCATTTGTAATTTCAGTTTTCATTGAACGATATGATTGTGTAATGAGATGAATTTTTTCCCGCTCAAATGCAGTAAGGTTATTAATGCTACCGTTTAGTTTCACTAGCATATCTTCATTCCAATTAATAGCATCCACTAGATTGTTTTCTTTCTCAACACGTTTATCCAAAAGATATGTAATTGTTTTTCGAATGAAATATAATAACTTTTCAGTACGTTCTGCATCTATATGTTTATGATTAAAGTTAAAATGAATAAACTCAGTTAAATCATTTAATTGTTGACTACTTGTATATAACGAAGAATAAGGGAAAATTCTCGCATGCGGGAAATATGTGTTTATTCTCGTTGCCGTATCATGTAATACCCTTTTCACTTCTGCTTCACTGTAAATGTTATCGATTTTATTTAATAAGAAATGAATTTGTAAATTTGGCGTATGTTCTTGAATACTTAATAGAATGTCACGTTCTTTATCAGTAAAAGGTGAATCCGCATTCAATACGAATAGTAATTCGTCTACAGAATTTAAATATTCGAATATTTCATCTCTAGTGTCGTTATTCCTATTAAAGCCAGGTGTCACTACAAATGTAAGTTTATTTTCATTTAAAAATCTGCATGGTAATTTAAATTCAACACACGCTCTATCTCTATATGTTTGATGGTGCTGAGACATCATATTATGGTAATCAGAGACATCTTCCGTTGTTGTAATTGCTGAGTCTGTTATAGCGTTTATTTCTATATGAGCATCATTTTTTAAAACTACTATATTTGAAATTGATTTTTCTAATATATTTTCTCCTAATATAGAGTTAATAAATGTAGTTTTTCCATTTCCTGAAGTTCCCGTTACTAAAATACGATTTGTTCTTAAATCTGCGAGCTCGTCAACTAGCCATTTAAATCGGTGACCTATTTCTATATTGTGCTTTTGTGCCCATTGTGTAATAGATTCAAAAAGGTGTAAGCTGTACTCTAAGCCATTTACATGATTAATAGAATGTGACAGTAAGTTTTCCGCATGTTCTATATTTGCTGAATCTATTTTGGAAGGGAAAATCTCATCCCATGCCAATACAGCTGCAGATGGAAATACAGCATAAGATGGATTGACTACCTTTAACCAATTTGCTAACAGATTTGGTATGATATCATTTAATTGTCTAAGCGTATATTGACCTTGAATTAATGCAAAGTACGTTTCTTCGTAAAGAGCAGAAACTTTGTTCCATATATCGGACGAATGTATTTCAATATGTAAGAAAAATTCATTTATTGTGTTAAGCCACAATAAGTAATTTTTTTCATTTTTATAACTGTTCCAGAGTGATGAAACCATTTGCGTAAATTGTACTTGATCTACATTATTTAATGTAGCTAATGCATCATAAAAATAGTCTGGTGAAATATGTTTAGTAAACCCTTTATCGATATATCCTTTTAACACCTCAAACCAAGGATACGATTCTATGCGAATTAACTCATTCACAGCAAGCTCTACTGCACTATCAAAATCTTGCTGTTCCTCATAAAAGGAACGGGCAATTTTTGTGACATTCGGATAATCAGGATTTAAAGAAACTGCTTCTTTAATAACACCGAAAGCTGATTCAAAATTATTTTGCTCAATGTAAAGAGAAAGTAATTGTAGTCTAATTTCGGTCATCAATATTTTATTATCAGTGGTAATAGAAGTATAAATATTTTCAGCAAATGATAACTGATTAAGTTCGAAATAAGCATCCGCAATATTTTTTTGTGCCCATGGTGCTAATTCATTACTAACCTTCTCCCATTTAAAAATAGCTGATTCAAAATCTTGATGACGATAATAAAATTCACCTTGTGCAAAACGAATATAAGACCCATCAGAAATCTCATTTTTTTCTTCGTTTACATAAGCTTGTCCAAGTACGTCAAGAGTTGGTTTTGTTTCATTCTCCATTAGGAATGTTTCATAATACATTTTTTTTATTAATTGTTTTTCTAATCTCATCTTTTCCCCCACTATATCTTGAAAATACATTTTTAAGATATGTCAATACTTTTTGTATGTATGCTTTTTATCTTAACAAAGAATATCTTTTGGAAAATTTCATTTTCCTTTCATTTTTCAAGTTAGATTGAATTTTTATGAGAAAAGTTTCAGTTTTTTTTCAATTCCCTTTCAGTTATGAAACAGCATTAAATGTTCCTAATAACCTAATAACACTATAATATTCCACATTATATTATCAGGAAAATCCCATATAAACCATATTATAAAAACAATCTATATTGAATTTATATACATAATTCACTGTGCTGTCAAACAAAAAAACAACAATAAGAGCCAACAGCTATTCATACCATTTCTTTCTCAAATTGTTTTCCTTTAAAATGTTTCAGTAGTTATGTAATTAAATTCCATTAACCTATATAAATAACTAGTCCAAAAAATATCTATATGCATATCATGTTATAGTAAAGAATTTAGGAGATCCTAAAAGGAGGCATTTTCATGTTTGAAGATAAATCTAAAATAAATTACCCATATGAATTTACTGAAACTACAACAGTTCCTCTAAAGAACCCCATTGACAAAAAATTCAAGAACGGGACAGGTACACATAACTTTCCAATTAAGAAGCACTATAAAGAGCAAGTTCTATACACTGAAAAAATCAATAATAATAAAAATAAATAATTGTATAGATCCTTATAACAATTAGCCAAATAAGAAGCAACATTTGGCCATGCATAGTTATTTGGTTAGTAATGTAGAAATCTTTATTATACAATTCATGCACCTTTTAAAAAGTGCTGTATACAGCGCTTTTTTATACATAGATAAATTTAAGCTAACGCAACCAAGAAATAAACTGCAAAATTACTCCACCTTATTTTCGTTTAACAATTAAATCTACATATTAAAAGGGAGCAACAGTAAATGTTGCTCCCTTTTGAAAAGTAATTTTATTCACTCTACATAACCCTCTTAAACATCTTCTCCAACTCATAAGTAGAATGATGCACAAGAATCGGTCTTCCGTGTGGGCATGTGTATGGGTTTGTTGTTGTACGAAGTTCCTCAAGTAAAGCAAATATTTGATCGTTCGTTAAATATTGATTTGCTTTAATGGATGCTTTACAGCTCATCATAATGGCTGCTTCTTCACGTAACTTTTTAATATCAACTTTTTTTAGTTTAACAACTTGCTCCATCATTTCATCGATAATTTCTGTTTCTTGTCCTTTCGGGAACCATGTTGGATGCGAGCGGACGATAAAGGATTGATGACCGAATTGTTCTAAAAATAGCCCGACTTTTTTTAGTTCTTCTAACTGTTCTTCAACACGTAAAAATTCAGTAAGAGATAGATCAATACGGTACGGTACAAGTAACTCTTGTACTTCTTGCGCTACCCTTCCTACTTTATCACGGAAGTATTCATAATTAATACGTTCCTGCGCGGCATGCTGGTCAATCATATATAAGCCTTTTTCATTTTGAGCGAAAATATATGTTCCATGCATTTGTCCAATTGGATAAAGTGGTGGTAAGTCATTCCCGTTCATTTCAATCTCTTTTATTTCCCGAACTTCTTCTTCTAATTCCTCTAGTTCAAAGTCCTCTTCATTACTGTCCCACGATTTCTCTTCTTGAATTGGTTCTTCGATTATCGGTTTAGTGGATGGTTGCCAACTTTGCTCTTCTCTTATGAGCGACTGTGGTGGTTGCCATTCTTGTTTCGGCGATTGCCACAGTTGTGGTGGCTGTTTCACAGCCTGCGGTTCTTCTTGTTTTGCATCCATGCCAGTTGGTAAAACAATGTCCGGCATAGATGGTTCTTTCGGCTTTGCATGCTCAAACTGGAACTGTTCTTGCACACTTTCGTCTTTTTCTTTTTTCTTCGTTGTTACGCCTGCATCTGGAATGAGCTGTATTTTTTTAAATGCAGCTTGCAATGTTTCTTCGATCAGCTTTAGCAATTCTTGTTCTTTACTAAAACGAACCTCTAACTTCGCTGGATGTACGTTAACGTCAACTAGCATTGGATCCATTTCAATCGATAAGAAGCCAATTGGATACCGGCCGACTGGCAGTAATGTATGGTATCCTTGCTGAATTGCTTTCATTAGTACAAAGTTTCGAACGTAACGACCATTTACGATCGTTGACATATAATTACGAGATGCTCTTGTTACTTCTGGTAATGTTACATAGCCTTTAATTGTAAAGTCTAAAGATTCAGCTTCAATTGGAACAAGCTTCTTCGCAACTTGAATACTGTAAATCGATGCAAGTACTTGCCTTACATCACCGTTACCTGATGTATGAAGCAATTTCTTTTCATTATGAAACAGTTTTAACGATACTTCTGGATGTGACATTGCAATACGATACACGATATCTGTAATATTCCCGAGCTCCGTATGAATGGTTTTCATATATTTAAGACGCGCTGGTGTATTAAAGAATAAGTTTTGTACTGTAATATCTGTTCCTTTTCGGCTCGCAGTTTTCTCTTGTTTTATAATGTCTCCACCTTTAATTATGAGGTGTGTACCAGGCGCATCACCTGTGCTAGTAATTAATTCTAATTCACTAACAGAGGCAATACTCGGCAATGCCTCACCGCGGAAACCGAGTGTTCTTATGCGAAACAGATCGTTTTCATCTTTAATTTTACTCGTCGCATGGCGTTCAAAAGCGACGATACAGTCTTCTTCTGCAATACCATCACCGTTATCAATGATACGAATTTTCGATAACCCAGCTTCTTCTAAGTGGATTTCAATAGATGTACTATTCGCATCGATAGAATTTTCCACAAGTTCTTTTACGACTGAAGCAGGGCGCTCTACTACTTCCCCTGCCGCAATTAAGTTAGAGAGTTGGTCATCGAGTTTGCGAATTTTCCCCATCTACTTACTCATCCTTTCTTTAACTTCTTCTGTAAGCGATACAATTCGTTCATCGCTTCTAAAGGTGTCATATCAAGTAAATCAATTTTTTTAATTTGCGCAAGTACTGCGCTTTCTTTTTGATCAAGCACAGGCTTGTCTTGTTTTTTTGAAGATTGGTCTCCTCCAAAGAAAGATAGTTGTGACTCTTCTTCAGTCTCTTCTTTCTTTTCTTGTATTTCTGCCGGTTCTTCTTTTACAACTACAGGTTCTGGAACAACTTCTTGTACCTTTACTTCTACACGCTTTGGAATAATAATTTCTTCCTGTCCTTCTAGTTGTGCTAACACTTCTTTCGCGCGGGCGATTAAGCTATCTGGAAGCTCTGCAAGTTGCGCAACGTGAATTCCGTAACTTTTATCAGCTGCTCCATCTTGAATTTTATGAAGGAATACTACTTTTCCATTCTCTTCAATTGCTGAAACGTGTACATTTTTCAGTTGATCTAAACTCTCTTCTAACACAGTCAATTCATGATAATGCGTAGAGAATAACGTTTTTGCACCAATTTGGTCATGAATATGTTCAATGATTGCTTGTGCAAGTGCCATACCATCATACGTAGATGTACCTCGTCCAATTTCATCGAATAAAATTAAACTTCTTTCTGATGCGTTTGCAATTGCATTTTTCGCTTCTAACATTTCGACCATAAATGTACTTTGACCTGATATTAAATCATCCGCTGCACCAATTCTCGTAAAGATTTGATCAAATACAGGTAATACTGCTTCTGTTGCTGGTACGAAACAACCGATTTGCGACATAACAGTTACAAGTGCTAATTGTCTCATATACGTACTTTTACCAGACATGTTCGGTCCTGTAATTAAAAAGACATCCATCTTCTCTGGCATAATACAATCATTCGGTACATACAATTTCCCGTTCAATACTTTTTCAACGACAGGATGACGACCATCTTTAATAAAGATTTCACGCTTCGTTGTTAGTACAGGTTTTACAAACTGTTCTTCTTCACTAACTGTCGCAAAACTTTGCAGTACGTCTAATTCACTAATTACTTTTGCTAAATGTTGTAATTTCGGAATAAATACTTTTACTTCTTCACGAAGCGCTGTAAATAAATCGTATTCTAGTTGTACAATTTTTTCTTCTGCTTCTAAAATTAACGTTTCTTTTTCTTTCAGTTCATCTGTAATGAAACGTTCAGCATTAGCAAGCGTTTGTTTTCGTTCGTAGCGGCCTTCTGGAAGTGCTGCAAGATTCGCCTTCGTCACTTCAATGTAGTAGCCGAAAATACGATTGTACCCGATTTTTAACGATTTAACTCCTGTAATATCACGCTCTCGTTTTTCAAGCTCAGCGATCCACGTTTTTCCGTTTTTACTAACGTAACGATATTGATCAAGCTTGTCATTATAACCGTCTTTAATAATATCTCCATCTTTAATAGAAAGCGGTGGGTTTTCTTGAATACTTCTTCCTAGTAATTCAGTTAAGCTCTCACATGGATCCGCCCCTTGAATTAACCTTGCTGCATAAGCATTATCTAACAAACTAATCGCTTCTAAAATAGCTGGCACTTGAAGTAAAGATCGTCTTAACTGTAATAAGTCCCTTGCATTAACATTACCAAATGCAACTTTTCCTGCTAAACGTTCTAAATCATATACTTCTTTTAATTTTTCTTTTAAATCTTCACGTAAGAAGTAATCATTTACAAATGTTTCAACCATTTCTAAACGCTCTTCAACTTTTTCTTTCTGAATAAGTGGACGTTCCATCCACTGTTTTAACATACGACCACCCATAGCTGTTTTTGTTTTATCCAATAGCCATAATAATGATCCTGTTTTTTCTTTCGTTCGAAGTGTTTCCGTCAGCTCTAAATTTCGCTTTGAATGCACATCAATTTTCATAAATTGATTCGTATAATAAATTTCTACAGGTTGTAAATGATCTAATGAACGTTTTTGCGTTCTTATCACATAGTTAAATAAGCGTCCAATTGCTTTAATTAACTTTGCTTGCGAAACATTTTTCACAAGATGTTCTAATCCTTCAGGAATTGCCGTTGCATCTTCATATGAAATTGTCATTTTTAACGTTTCAGTTAATTTATTTAATTCATCTTTAGAAAATGAAGAATCTACAACAATTTCTTTCGAACCAGTTGCATACACTTCCAATAAAATATCTTCTACTGAACCAGTCAATAACGTTACTGTATTTTGTCCAGTCGTTAAATCATTACAAGCTAAAGCATATGATCCATCTTCAAAATGTGTTAATGCGGCTAAGAAGTTGTTTTCTTTCTCATCAATTGTACGCCCTTCCATCATCGTTCCTGGCGTAATTAGTTGTACTACTTCACGGCGCACTACACCTTTAGCTGTTTTTGGATCTTCCACTTGCTCACAAACAGCAACTTTATATCCTTTTTCAACAAGTTGTTCAATATAGTTTTTAGCTGCATGATGGGGTACACCGCACATCGGTATACGATCACTACTGCCACCATCTCGGCTCGTTAATGTAATCTCAAGCTCATGAGCTGCTTTAACGGCATCTTCAAAGAACATTTCATAAAAATCGCCTAATCGGAAAAATAAAAAGGCATCTTGATAGTCTGCCTTAACCTTTAAATATTGCTGTATCATAGGGGTATATTGCGTCATACTTTTCCTCCATAATTCTTACATAGTAATCAATTTTCATATATGTCACATTTCACGGACATCCATATCTCCTATTTCAGGAGTCTATCTTCATTATAACATATTTCATAAAGAATCATGTTCATTCAGCGCCACTTATGTAAAGTAAAAAGCTAGGAAGAACTTCTCCCTAGCTTTCTATTACTCTTCTTCTGCATCAACGATAAAGTTCGGATCTAATTCTTCAAATTCATCATCAGCAATTTGGAAATCATCATCTGATTCTACGCAGCCTTCAGGATTTACACTTACACAAATTTTCGTTTCTCCAACTACTTCTGTTACAAATTCACGTTCTACAGTTACAACAATTTTATTACCGTTTGGTGATACAAGCGCTTCTAAACAATTTGGTGGCTGAATAACACGAGCAATAATTTCTAAATCGTCACCAGAAAAGTTTTTATCACGATAACCAATGCTGACTTCGTCCGTGTAGTTCACGCGTTCTGTTACAACTTCAGTCTTTGTATTTCCATCAAATGAATACCAAGTGTTCACATCATAGAAACCTTCAATTTCCACATGTTTCCCATTCTTTCTTGCTTCGTACGAGTGGTTAATTACCCAGCACCCTAAAATACTTGTTGGTTCATTATTCGATTCACATGTATGCGTTGACTTTGTATACTTACGTCCTTTTCCAACCACTGCTTTTGTAATAATCTCTCTAAATTCGGACATTCGTAACCCTCCTCAATCACTATTCACTTAATCATATGCGTGACAATAGCGGAATGTGTCATTCTTTTTTTGAGAAGAACTTACGTTTAATCAACTAAAAAAAAAGAGATGTCAATATGACATCTCTTTAACAACCACAATTTCCTTTTTTACTTTCTACCGCTGCGCCAGTTTCACCCTTAAGTACATCGCCACCAGTTGAAATTAATATTTCATCTGTTACGTTGTTAGAAATTGTACTAGCAACTAACTGTAATAAGTCATTTACGTATGTTTGTGAAGATTTAAATTCTTGTACGACTGGAATACTGTCTAACTTATCTTGCAATGCATCAATTTCAGCTTCTACCTTTTTTAAAGCTTCCCACTTCCCGTAATGCTGCAAGTTTACTGCTTGTTTTTGCAGTGCTTTAATTTCATCGATTGCGCGCTTTACATTTTCATTTTTATGAATTTGCGCCTCTGCTTTCTTAAAAAAATCAACTTCTTCTGTTTCAGAAATCATTTTTGCTAATTCTTTCGCTTGTTCAACAATGTCATCTTTCGAATATACTTTCATCTATTATTTCACCTCAATCGGCTCTTCAACTAATTCCCCGTTAAGAGACCAAGTTTTTGCTTCCGTTACTTTTACTTTCACAAGCTGACCAATTAAAGATTTTGAAGCGACGAAGTTTACAAGTTTATTCGTACGAGTATAACCTGCAAGTACTTCCGGATTATTTTTACTTTCCCCATCAACTAACACTTCTACAATTTGACCTTTATAACGACTATTCTTTTCAATTGCCAACGTATTTACTAGTGTATTTAAGCGTTGAAGACGTTCTTTCTTTACTTCCATCGGTACATTATCTTTCATTTTTGCAGCTGGTGTACCTTCGCGAGGAGAATAAATAAATGTAAAGGCAGTATCAAATCCTACTTCACGATATAACGACATCGTTTCTTCAAATTGCTCATCTGTTTCATTTGGGAAACCAACGATAATATCTGTTGTTAATACTGCATCTGGAATTGCTTCTTTAATTTTTCTTACAAGTTCTAAATAATGCTCACGTGAATATTTACGCGCCATAATTTTCAACATATCTGTACTTCCAGATTGAACTGGTAAATGGATATGTTCTACTAGGTTGCCACCTTTGCCAAGCACTTCAATTAAGTGATCATCGAAATCACGTGGATGGCTCGTTGTAAAACGAATACGGGCAATATCAACTTTACGAAGTTCGTCCATTAAATCGCCAAGACCGTATTCTATATCTTCAAAGTCTTTACCATATGCATTTACGTTTTGTCCAAGTAACGTAATTTCTTTATAACCATTTGCAGCTAAATGACGAATCTCTTGGATAATATCTTCTGGACGTCTACTTCGCTCTTTTCCGCGTGTATACGGTACAATACAATACGTACAGAACTTATCACAGCCATACATAATATTTACCCAAGCTTTAATATCACCACGACGTACTTTCGGAAGGTTTTCAATTACGTCGCCTTCCTTTGACCATACTTCAACTACCGTTTCCTTCGAGAACATCGCATCTTTTAGAATGTACGGTAATCTATGAATATTATGCGTTCCAAACACCATATCTACATGCTGATTTTTTTGCATAATTTTATTTACAACAGATTCTTCTTGAGACATACAACCACATACACCAATTAAAAGGTCCGGATTTCTTCGTTTGAGTGACTTTAAATGGCCTAGTTCACCAAACACTTTATTTTCAGCATTTTCACGAATCGCACAAGTATTTAATAAAACTACATCTGCATCCTCAGTTGAAAAAGTTGGTTCATATCCAAGTGTTGTGAAAATACCTGCCATTACTTCCGTATCATGCTCATTCATTTGACAACCATATGTACGAATATAGAACTTTCGGCCTGTACCAAAATTGCGAAACTCTTCAGGTAATCCAAAATCCCGTTCAATTTTAACTTCTTCTTTCCCGCGCTTTTTCGCATCCTTTAAGGAAGGTGGTTGATATACACTTTCAAAGTATTTACTATAATCTTTCTCTTCTTTTTTCGTAGAGGAATTTGCTTGTTGACTTGCTAATCGTTGTTGCTCGTTCATCGGTAATCTCCTTTCACCCTTAACTATACACACTCTATAGTCCATTTTAATGCGCTTAGACTCACCTCAAAAATGGTTAGATAGCTTGGAGATAACTTGTCCTTTGAAACTTGAGTAATCAATCTAATCATTCATAAGAATGAAGTCTTCCCCACGCAAATAGACATTCCCTTTTTATCATTTCTTGTTGTCCTACCCAAAAGCATATTGCTTTATCCCTATAAACATTACCATAGTATGACGTGTTTCGCCAATTTTAACAATTCAGAGGCCCTTTATTATCTTACATTTCATAAGCAATGAACTTGCCATTTTCATACAACGATTTACATATTATTTTACCATTCTGAATTTTCTAAGTAAATAAAACTACCCTATATTTTTTGCACATAAAAAGGTTGCCAAATCGGCAACCTCCTCTTCTTACATTACATAAATTCAGCAACAAGCTCATCAAACATTTTCTGATCCATATTTAAATCAGATTTCACTAAAGGCTCTTCACTATAGCCTTTAACAAGTTCTTGATATGATGGTTGCTTAGTATTTTGATAAATCAAACCTGTTACTAAACCGTTATTTTCCATTAACGTTTGCATAGCCATCATGCGATTAGATGGATCATATCCCTCTACTGTGCTTAGTTTCGTTAAGTTCTCTTTAAACCAATCGTAAGTATTTACTTTATTATAAGTAACACATGGACTGAATACGTTAATTAATGAAAATCCTTTATGGTTAATACCAGCTTCAATAATTTGTGTTAATTCTTTTAAATCACTCGAAAAGCTTTGCGCCACAAATGTCGCGCCAGCTGTTAAAGCCATTTCCATTACATTTAGTGATGGTTCAATTGAACCTTGTGGTGTGCTTTTCGTTTTAAATCCCGCTTCACTACGTGGTGAAGTTTGCCCTTTTGTTAACCCGTAAATTTGGTTATCCATTACGATGTACGTAATGTCGATATTACGACGAATAGAATGGATTGTATGTCCCATACCAATCGCAAATCCATCACCGTCACCACCTGAAGCGATAACTGTTAAATCACGATTTGCCATTTTCACACCTTGTGCAATTGGAAGGGCACGACCATGAATACTATGCACACCATATGAATTAATATAACCTGAAATACGGCCTGAACAGCCGATACCAGAAATAACAGCAAGTTCATCTGGATTTAAGCCAACGTTAGCTGCTGCACGTTGAATTGCAGCTTGCACTGAGAAGTCTCCGCAACCTGGGCACCAGTTTGGCTTTACACTGTTACGAAAGTCCTTAAATGTTGCCATTTAATACAACCCCTTTTTTGCATTCGTTGTAAATCTCTTTCGGCAAGAATGGGTTTCCATCATATTTTAAAAGACTAGAAATTTTCTCACCATTACCAAGATTCATTTTCATAATGTTAGCAAGCTGACCTGTTGCATTGTTTTCTACTACTACAACACGCTTCGCCTTTTTCACAAGTGGATCGATTTCAGCTGTTGGGAACGGGTGAATTAAACGCACATGAGCATGGTTTACTTTCATACCCTCTTGTTCTAAACGCGTCATTGCCTCTTCGATCGCACCACGAGTTGAGTTAAATCCAACAAGCAATACATCTGCTTCTTCATGCTTAACATTTTTATAAACAGGGGTATTAAACTTCAAGTTCTCCATTTTACGGAAACGTTTGTCCATTTGATCTTTACGGTTTATTGCTGATTCCGATGGCTTTCCAGTTTCATCATGTTCTACACCTGTAACATGGTGAACACCATTTTTCATACCAGGTAAAACACGCGGCGAAACGCCGTCTTCAGTTACTTCATAACGCTTGAAGTATGCTTTATTTTCACGTTCTGGTAATTCTGCTTCTAAATCAAGCTTACCACGACGGATTTCCACTTTATCTAATTTAAGTGGTTCTACTGTTTGTTTTCCTAACGAAAGCTGTAAATCTGTTAAGAAAATAACAGGAACTTGATATTCTTCAGATAAGTTAAATGCTTCTACAATGTCATAGAAAGCTTCTTCAACTGTACTTGGCGCCATTACGATTTTTGGAATTTCACCATGCGTACCGTAAATCATCGCCATTAAGTCAGACTGTTCTTGTTTCGTTGGTAATCCCGTACTTGGACCACCACGTTGTGTATCAACAATTACTAATGGGGTTTCTGTAATACCTGCTAAACCGATTGCTTCCATCATTAATGACAGACCAGGACCAGCAGATGCAGTTAATGTACGAACACCAGCATAGTTTGCGCCGATTGCCATTGTACAAGCTGCAATTTCATCCTCAGTTTGAATTACTGTTCCGCCGACTTTCGGTAATTTTTTAATTAAGTATTCCATAATTTCTGATGCAGGTGTGATTGGGTATGCTGACATAAAACGAGCACCACCAGCTACCGCACCAAATGCGATTGCATCGTTTCCAATCATAAACATGCGTTTTTTACCATCAGCTTTTTCAAGCTGCATCATGTTTACTTTCTCACCTAGTAATTCTTTCATATATTGAGAGCCGCGTTTAATTGCGTCCATATTCTTTTGAACGACTTGCTCTCCTTTACGACCAAAGATTTCTTCAACAACATCTAAATAAGCTGTTTCGTCTAATCCTAATACTGCACTTGATGCTCCAACAGCAACCATGTTTTTCATTAATGATGTGCCTAATTCTGAAGCAATATCTGTAAACGGTATCACATATAGATTTACATCTGTATTGTCGGGTATTGTTGGATTAAATTTCGCATCCGCAACTACAATTCCACCTGGACGTAGTTCGTGGAAGTTAAAATCAATTGTTTCTTGGTCAAAAGCAATTAAAATATCTAAATCATCTGAGATCGCGCGTACTTCTGTTGTACTTACACGAATTTTATTATTTGTATGGCCGCCTTTTATACGTGATGAGAAGTGGCGGTAACCGTATAGGTAATATCCTAATCGGTTTAATGCAATACAGAAGATTTCTCCTGTACTTTCAATTCCTTCACCTTGTTGGCCTCCAACTTTCCATGAAAGTTGACTAATCATCTCCTACACCCCTTTTGGCTGCATTCATTGTAGTGTATTTTTTTACAGTAATAGTTTAGCATTTTTTATGCAAATAAACTACAACGGACGCAAATTATGCCTCTTCTGATTTCCCTGAATCTTTAGTATAAAGCTATTTTGTTTTTCATTCTAGTATTAGGTCTTAAAAAAAGCAATAAAATCAAATGAATTAATTCTGAGTTTTCTGTATTTTTAAAACAAAAATCTTAAAAGCTTATATGTTCAACAAAATTTTCATATAAAAATCGCTCTACAGTAGATGCAGAATAGTGTTTACAAAGCTCATTCATTACATTTTCATAATCTCGATAAGCTGATACATTTACAACTGTTTCTAAAATCCCATCAAAATCTGAACCAAATCCTATATTGTACTCTCCACCTAATGAACAAATATATTCGATATGTCTTACTATATCTGTTATATTTGCTTCATTTTCATTCGTTAGAAACTGCGGTACAAAAGTGACACCGATCATGCCATTTTTCTTTATAAGAGCTTTAAGTTGTTCATCGTTTAAATTACGTGGGTGCTCGCAAAGTTTCATACAATTTGAGTGGGAAGCAATAGGATTTTTTGCAATCTCTATAACATCCCAAAAACTTCTTTCATTCAGATGAGACACATCAGTCCATACATGTAGCGCATTCAGTTCTTGTACAACCTGTTTACCAAAATTCGTTAAACCCGCCCGACGTGTCTCTAGCGCACCATCAGCTAAGAGATTGGCATAATTCCATGTTAGTCCAAAAGAACGTACTCCTAGGCGATACAACAACCGTAATTTCATTGCTTCTTTTCCAATTGCTTCGCATCCTTCTAGTGTTAATATCGCTCCAACCTCGTCCTGTTTTAACATGTTAATATCCTCTTTTGTCTGAATAAACTTTACACCCGATAGGGATAAAATTTCATTATAAAAAATATCTACCATTTGTAATGCTGCTTCAAATCGGTTTTCATATGCCACTGTTTCTGGTACATATATGGCAAAACATTGTATACTTCCTTTTCTTCTCTTTAACTGTTCAAATGTAATATGTAATTGTGAATCATCGTTAAAATTCCTTTTCCCTTGTGCACTCCATAACTGAAGAAGCACGTCACAATGAGCATCAAAAATTTTCATTTTCATTCCTCCATTATAAAAACAACCTGTTTGCATACTGCAAACAGGTTGTTTAAAACTTAACGAGGTTCTACAATTAATTTTATTGCTGTACGCTCTTCGCCATCAATCATAATATCTGTAAACGCTGGGATACAAATCAGGTCCAAACCACTAGGCGCTACAAATCCTCTTGCGATTGCTACTGCCTTTACCGCTTGGTTCAATGCACCTGCACCAATAGCTTGAATTTCTGCTGTTCCGCGTTCGCGAATAACACCTGCAAGTGCACCAGCTACAGAATTAGGGACCGACGTTGCTTTAACTTTTAATATTTCCATTCCGCGTTTCCTCCTCGTTTCTTTAAAAAGTATTAGCAATTATTTCACTTTAACTTATATTCACGAGGAATGGCGCGTATTCCTGCTAAATTTTCGTAATTTTTCTAAAAAATTAAAATATAATAACTTATCTAAAATTTAACGGAAATTTACTCAAAAAATGGTTGATCGTCATTAATTAAAATGCGCTCAATTTTCTTTGCTTTTCCTGTATTTGGATCCACATCAATTAACACTGCACTTAATTGCGTTCTGCCATTTGTTACTTCAAATCGTACTGGTAAGTTTGTTAAAAACTTCTTCAATACTGCTTCTCTGTCCATACCTAATATTCCGTCATATGGCCCTGTCATCCCAACATCTGTAATGTATGCTGTTCCGCTTGGTAAAATACGGTTATCTGCTGTAGGGACATGCGTATGCGTACCTACTACTGCTGTAGCACGCCCATCTACATACCAACCTAGCGCTTGTTTTTCACTTGTAGTCTCCGCATGGAAATCAACAAAGATAATATTCGTACGTTTTTTCGCAATATTAATTAATTCATCCACTTTACGGAATGGACAATCAATCGGAGGAAGGAAAGTACGTCCTTGTAAGTTAATAACTGCAACTTCTGTTCCATTACAGTTCACAAAGATAAGTCCTTTTCCTGGAGTTCCTTCTGGGAAGTTAGCTGGTCTTGCAAGATATTTTGCATCATCGATGAATTCAAATACTTCACGATTATCCCAAGCGTGGTTTCCAAGTGTAACTGCTTGCGCCCCACATTCTAAAAAGTTTCGATATATTTTTTCTGTAATCCCACGGCCACCTGCTGCGTTTTCTCCATTAATGATTGTTACTGTAGGTGTATATTTTTTCTTTAATGCCGGTACGTATTGTTGAATCATACCTCTACCAGGAGATCCTACTACATCCCCAACAAATAATATTCTCATATGTCTTACCCTTTCTATGTACTGCATTTTTTATTGCTATAGCATTAAGGAAATTCCTTATAATATGTTTATTATAAGTTTGTTTCACTTTTACGCTATATAACTAACTGTCTTTATTTTATCCAATTCCAACACAAAAAAATAAAGTGGTGTTTCACCACTTTATTTTGCGTATTCCACTGCACGTGTTTCACGAATAACAGTTACTTTAATATGTCCTGGGTAATCCAGTTCATTTTCAATACGTTTTCGGATATCACGAGCTAAACGATGAGCTTCTAAATCATCAATTGTATCTGGTTTTACCAAAATACGAACTTCACGTCCTGCTTGAATTGCAAATGATTTTTCAACGCCTTCATAAGACTCTGAAATCTCTTCTAACTTTTCAAGACGACGAATGTAGTTTTCAAGCGTTTCACTACGAGCTCCCGGTCTTGCAGCTGATAAAGCATCTGCTGCTGCAACTAAAACTGCAATGATAGAAGTTGGTTCTGTGTCACCATGGTGAGATGCGATACTGTTTATAACTACAGGATGCTCTTTATATTTCGTTGCGAGTTCAACACCAATTTCAACGTGGCTACCTTCTACTTCATGGTCAATCGCTTTTCCGATATCATGTAATAGACCAGCACGTCTTGCTAGTTTTTCATCCTCGCCAAGCTCTGCTGCCATAAGTCCAGTTAAATATGCAACTTCCATAGAGTGTTTTAAGACGTTTTGTCCATAACTTGTACGGTATTTTAAACGACCTAAAATTTTAATTAAATCTGGGTGTAATCCATGAACACCCACTTCAAACGTTGTTTGCTCTCCGACTTCACGAATATACTCGTCCACTTCACGTCTTGATTTTTCGACCATCTCTTCAATACGCGCTGGGTGAATACGTCCGTCCTGTACTAGTTTATCAAGAGCGATACGAGCTGTTTCACGACGAATTGGATCGAATCCAGAAAGGATTACCGCCTCTGGTGTATCATCGATAATTAAGTCAATACCCGTTAACGTTTCTAACGTACGAATATTACGACCTTCACGCCCGATAATACGTCCCTTCATTTCGTCATTTGGAAGATTTACAACCGAAACGGTTGTTTCAGCAACATGATCAGCTGCACATCTTTGCATTGCAAGAGATAAAATCTCTTTTGCTTTCTTATCCGCTTCTTCTTTCGCGCGAACTTCACTTTCTTTTACCATAACAGCGATTTCATGAGAAACTTCATTTTCTACTTTACCAAGAATAATTGCTTTCGCTTGTTCGCGTGTCAGATTGGAAATGCGCTCTAATTCTGTTTGTTGCTTTTGAACTAACTCTCCCACTTTGCTTTCCAACTCTTCAATCTGTTGTTGTCTCGCTACAAGAGAATCCTCTTTCTTCTCTAACTGCTGCTCGCGTTTATCGAGCGTTTCGTCTTTACGATCAAGGTTCTCTTCTTTTTGCATTAAACGATTTTCTTGTTTTTGTAATTCGCTTCTACGGTCACGAATTTCTAATTCAGCTTCTGTACGAAGTGTATGAATTTCATCCTTTGCTTCTAAAAGCGCTTCTTTCTTAAGTGCTTCAGCCTCACGATTCGCTTCGTCTAGAATACGTTTCGCTTCATTAGCCGCACCATTAATCTTCGCTTCAGCAATAGACTTTCGAACAAAAAAGCCAACAACTGCACCGACTGTTGTTGCAAGCAAAATGGAGATGAGTATCCAAACTGTACTACTCATGATTTCACCTCCCCTTGCTATGAATGAAAAAAGACTGTCGGCATGTACATTAAATTACAACATACAGCAAAGACCGTCGTCCCGCTTTTTTAAGGGACTTTCTTCATTTCACAATTAAAATGTCATATTATTATTTCGGTAAGTTTTAAACCTTACTCCGAATATTACTTCTCTTCTTGAGAAGAGTATATCGTATATAAGAAAAAATATACATTCTCATTGTATCTATCGTAATTTTCATTGTCAAGCGTTGTCTACTTTTACTTTCTTTACCTTCAGTCCTGAATGTTATCTGAATTTGAAAAATTGATAGCATATTATCCTGGAAAACCTTAGTAAATACCATTTTATTCCCTTAAAACGCATGAATATTCCTCTTTACACATCCCATTTGAGTCAAAAAAATATTTTAACCACTACGATAGATACCCCTTTAATAGAAGGTAAAAAATAAAAGACACGGGACCCGTGTCTTTTATTTTTTAATCTTGAAGAGTTGAATCTTCCGTGTCTTCCACACCAGAATCTTCACCAATTCCGTGATGATCACGAACAAAGAAGGCAATTTCCTCTCTTAAGTCCGTATTCTCTTTTAAGAATTGCTTCGAATTTTCACGACCTTGTCCTAAACGTTCTTCATTATAAGAATACCAAGCACCGCTCTTTTGAACGATATCAAGCTCAGAAGCCATATCCAAGATTTCACCTTCTCTTGAAATACCTTCTCCGTACATAATATCAACTTCAGCAACACGGAATGGTGGCGCTACTTTATTTTTCACTACTTTTACTTTTGTTTTATTACCAACGATGTCGTTACCTTGCTTTAATTGCTCCGCACGACGCACTTCAAGACGGACAGTTGAATAGAATTTCAACGCACGACCACCTGGAGTTGTTTCTGGGTTTCCGAACATAACCCCAACTTTTTCACGAATTTGGTTAATAAAGATTGCAATTGTTTTTGATTTGTTGATTGCTCCTGAAAGCTTACGAAGTGCTTGTGACATTAAACGTGCTTGTAAACCTACGTGTGAGTCACCCATGTCTCCTTCAATCTCTGCTTTCGGTACAAGAGCTGCTACAGAGTCAATTACGATAATGTCAACCGCACCACTTCGTACAAGTGCTTCTGCGATTTCTAATCCTTGCTCCCCTGTATCAGGCTGTGATAATAGTAATTCATCTATGTTAACGCCTAATTTTTGTGCATATACAGGATCCATTGCGTGCTCCGCATCGATGAATGCTGCTTGTCCACCTTGACGTTGTACTTCTGCAATTGCATGTAATGAAACTGTCGTTTTACCTGAACTTTCAGGTCCGTAAATTTCGATAATACGGCCACGTGGGTATCCGCCTACCCCTAGCGCCACATCAAGTGCTAAAGAACCACTTGAAATTGTAGAAATTCTACGTTCCGCTTGTTCTCCTAATTTCATAATTGAACCTTTACCGAATTGCTTCTCTATTTGTTTTAACGCCATATCTAATGCCGCTTGACGATCACTCATTCAAAATTCCTCCTTAACTGAATTGCTAATCTTATTATACCTATTTTCAATTCAATTTGCCAACAAAAATCGAACATTTATTCGATTTTTTTATTTTCCATCACACAAATACGGAATTTAACTATAAAAAAAGCTAGAAGAAACTTATATCTCTTCTAGCTTTTTATATAAATGATAAAATCCATATTTTGCTGATCGTTCTCTAATTTGTTGACGACTTCCACTTAAATTAAGAGGAAAGACTGCAGTTTGTTCACCTTTAATCGCTAATCCAACAAATACTGTTCCTGGCTCTTTCTGTTCTGAAGCATCTGGCCCTGCTACCCCAGTGAAACTAATTCCGATATCCGCTTTTAATAAATCCTTAACATTTTCAGCAAGATAACGAGCACATTCCTTACTAACTGCACCATCAGTATGCAATACTTCTTCAGGCACACGTAAAACATGTTGCTTCACATCATTATGATAACAAATGACACCGCCCTTAAATACAGAAGAAACACCAGCATTTTCAGTTACTTGATTTCCAAAAAGACCACCTGTTAAACTTTCTGCACATGCTAAAGTTAACCCTTTTCTCTTCAATAACTCGATTGCCTTATAATGCAAAAATTCTTGGTCATATCCGTAAAAAAATTCTCCTACTCTTTCTAAAATCAAATCTTCCACATGTTGAATTAGTTTCTCCGCTTCGCTAACATTTTGATGCTTAGCGGTTAAACGTAATGTCACTTCTCCATCATTTGCTAGCGGGGCAATTGTTGGGTTTGTTTGTCCATCAATTAAATCTTGAACTTTCACCTCTAATTGGGACTCCCCAATACCGAAGAAACGAAGCACACGTGAATAAATGTTTTCTCCTGTTGTAAAATTACGTAAAAAAGGCTCTACGTAACTTACATACATTGGTTTCATTTCTTTTGGCGGCCCTGGTAATAAAATATAAACTTTTCCGTTCTTATTTACCCCCATACCCGGCGCCATACCGTGGTCATTTGCAAATACTGTTGCTCCATTTAAAACGAGCGCTTGCTTTTTATTATTCTCCGTAAATTCACGGCCTGTACGCTTAAAGTAATTACTTATTAAGGCTAATGCCTTTTCATCATACACAAGCTCTTCATCTAAACTAGCAGCTATCGTTTCTTTCGTTAAATCATCTTTTGTCGGTCCTAATCCACCTGTGAAAATAAGTATATCAGCACGTTCTTCCGCAGCTTCAATCGCCTTTTGCAGTCGCTTATTATTATCACCAACAACAGTATGATAATACACGTTAATTCCGATTGAAGCTAACTTTTCAGATAAAAACTGGGCATTTGTATTTGCAATTTGTCCAAGTAATAATTCAGTTCCAACCGCAATAATCTCAGCATTCATCCCAATTCCCCCATAAACTTCTATTTTGAGTTTACAAAAGCAGCTCTATTTTTCCAGAAATAATCCCATCCTGAAATAACAGTAAAGATTAATGCAATCCATATGAAGATATCAGCAACTGGAATATGGATTAAATTTAAAGGTACATCGTGTAATAAATATGCTGCAATCGCAATAATTTGTGTCCATGTCTTAATTTTCCCTAGCTGATTTGCCGCAACTACTTCCCCTGTTCCAGCAAGTACAAGACGTAAACCTGTTACAGCAAACTCACGACTGATAATTACAATAACAATCCAAGCCGGTACATATTGCATCTCTACCAATGTAATAAGTGCTGCCGAAACAAGTAATTTATCAGCTAACGGGTCAAGAAACTTCCCTAAATTCGTTACAAGATTATACTTTCTTGCGTAATGTCCATCAATCCAATCTGTAGCTGAAGCAATGATAAAGATAAGTGCCCCTACTAAATGTTGAATTGGCAAATCAACATCACCAATTTTGTATGAACCCCAATCAAAGGGCGCTAACATAATTACCATAAAAATTGGAATTAAGAAGATTCTAGATATTGTAATTTTATTTGGTAAATTCACAGCTATTCCTCCATCATATCAAAAACATTTGTTCATCGAAAAAAAGTCATCGAAGCGATGACTGTTATTGTGCAGGTTGCTCTATCCCTTGGTTTTTAATCACCAATCTTTGGTGATATTCTTTTTGTGGATCTAACGGGAAAGCAAGCACTTGGCCATTCAGTTTAATTTCAACATTCGGTGCACTTCCAATATTAAGTCGTACTTCTTTTAATGTTGATACATCGCGTTTTTCTGTTTGACCGCTTTGTACTGTAGTGTTTAGAATTTCGTTACCCGCATCATCCTTAACATCTACATAACTTGCACCCTTCGCTGAAATTTCCAATTCTAACGTTTTATTATTATGAATTTCCAAAGTAGATACCTTACCAGTTGTTCCAACTACTTTCACTTCTTGCTGTCCAGTTGGTGGTGCTGGTTGCTCCTCTTTCTTTGGTTCTTCTTTCTTTGGTTCCTCTTTTTTCGGCTCTTCCGCTTTCGCTTCATCTTTCTTCGTATCTAACGGAGAATCTTTTGCTTTTTGAACTTCAATTTTCTCACTTTGAGCACTCGGAACTTTTTCATCATCTTTTCCAGTTAACGCTTGAAACACAAACCAGATTACGACTCCAACTGCGATTACTAACAGCGCAACTAAGATTTTCGGCATGTGATCTGCAACTGGCCATGATGAAGATTTTTGCATTGTTTCTTGTGTTTTTTGTCCCGTTGATACTTGTGGAACTTCACGCTTTTCAGATTGTGGTATCGTACTCTGATGTTCTACAAGCAGTTCCTCTCCATGTAATCCAACCGCATCTGCGTATTGTTTAATGAATGCACGCGCATAAAAAGCTCCTGGCAATACATCATAATTGCCTTCTTCAATTGCCACTAAATGGCGTTTTTGAATTTTTGTAATCTCATGCAGCTGATCAATAGTCAAGCCTTTTGCTTCTCTTGCTTCTTTCAGCTTTTGTCCCAATTCCGTCACTACTAACACCTCAATATTTCTTTAAAAGTCAAACATAGAGAAATTATTTTGCGTACCTTGCTCAATTTCATCTACTAAATTATATTGAATTTCTTCATCATAATCGTTACGCAACTCGATAATATAATCAAAATCATCCAATGTGTATTCTGACTGACTCACAAATACATCAGGATGTTCTACAACTTTCGTTGCAGGCAATCTCATAATTTCACGAACGAGCTGCCAATGTCTTTCGTTAGCACGCTTCGTTGACACAATTCCATCTAGGATGAAAATATTGTCATCGCTATACTCATCTTCAATTAATTGACTACGAACAGTTTGCTTAATAAGAGTAGATGATACAAATAACCACCTTTTATTTGCACAAACACTTGCAGCAACAATGGATTCTGTTTTTCCGACACGAGGCATTCCGCGTATCCCAATTAGTTTATGGCCTTCTTTTTTCATAATTTCTGCCATAAAGTCTACCAGTAAGCCTAATTCATCACGCACAAATCGAAATGTTTTCTTATCATCTGCATCTCGTTGTATGTACCTACCATGCCTAACTGCTAGCTTATCTCTTAGCTTGGGCGGACGATATTTCGTTACCGTTATGTTATCCATCGTATTTAAAATTGATTCAAGTCTAGAGATTTGCTCTTGATTATCACACATAAGAAGTAACCCACGTCGTGCATTATCTACACCATTAATTGTGACAATATTAATGCCGAGCATACCGATTAACGAAGAAACGTCACCAAGCAAGCCAGGTCGGTTTTTATGTATTTCATATTCAAAATACCATTCAATCATCCAAGATCACTCCCCTTGCTTACTTTACACCTACGTACTATATTATATGATTTCACCTTAATAGGGAAGCTAAATGTATAATCTATCCTGTGTAATTATTATACAAAAAAAGTAGAGAGGAGAATCTCCTCTCTACTTTTACTTATGTTGTACAAACTTAACCATTAAGTTTGCGATTGTATGTTGCTCCTGTTCATCAGCAACTTTCCAAAGCTCAGCTAATAATTTCTCTTGGTCATTGCGTCCTTCTACTTCATTAGCAAGGTAGTCGCCAACACGAAATGCCATATCTGATACCGCACCGCCGTCTAAACCTTTTCCTTGCGCTTGCTCTAAACGATCTCCTAAAAAGCTCTTCCACTGATCAAAATTATCTAATACTGACATAATTAAGCACCTCACTATTGAGTAATAAAATCATGCTTAATTTGTGCAACTATTCATTTTTTATGTAAGAAATTTTTAACAATGCCAACCGCCATTCACTCCGATGATTTGTCCAGTTATGTAAGATGCTCCTGGTGATACGAGGAATGCAACTGTTTTTGCTACTTCTTCTGGTAACCCTATTCTACCTAATGGTATATCTTCAGCAATTCCCATTTTATCTTCTTCAGAAAAAACACTTAACATTTCCGTTTCAATTGCTCCTGGTGCTACCGCATTCACACGTAATCCACTTAAAGACACTTCTTTCGCTAAAGCTTTCACATATGAATTTTGCGCCCCTTTTACCATTGAATAAAGCACTTCACAAGAAGCCCCTATTTGTCCCCATATAGATGAAACAATTACAATATTACCACTTCTCCTCCCAATCATAGGCGGAAGTGCCATTGAAAGTAATTTATATACGTTCTTCACTTGAAGTTCTACCATATAATCCAATTCATCGTTTGTTACATCTGTTACTAGTCCAAAAATACTCTTCCCGGCTGCATATACAATAACATCAATAGGATGTTCAATTTGTCTCCACAATTGCTCAGCTCCATCACTAGAAGCCAAATTCGCTTGCACAGGGATAACTTCCCTCCATGCTTTCTGCAATTCCAATACCTTTCCTTCACTGTTATTGTAATGAACATAAACTGTATATCCATCTTGAATTAATTGTTTCGAAATAGCAGAGCCAATCCCTCCGCTCCCTCCAGTTACTAACGCATACTTTTTCATAAATTCCCTCTCTTATCTCTACAAGTTCACTTTTTACACAACTAAATAATACCCTCATCTTACAATTTTTCAATGATAAGATGAGGGTATCTTTAAAATGTTATTTTTTCGGTAACACCTGACAAACACTCATTTTTTCTTCTGATAACAATAATTTTGCTACTTCTTGTAAGTCTTGAACGGTTAGCCCTTCTAATACAGTCAATGCATCAAATAGACTAGATTCATTAAACGCATATCGTGTAAATTGATTTGCAATATATTCTGGTGAATTCAACGAGCGTAAAAAACCACCAATTTTCTTTTTCTTCACTCGTTCTAATGCCGCCGCATCTAATTGATCATAATCTGTTTTTAATAAAATATCTTTTAAACGATCTGCCAATTCATCAGGTTGTTTCGTATCACCGCCAACCATTGCAAAACCGAAGTTATTTTCTTCTGTATAGTCATACGAGAATGAATCATCAATAAGCCCTTCATTATATAAAGCTTCGTAATGAACAGAACTTTTTCCAAATAAATAATCTAAAAGTAACGTAAGCGCAATTTCTTGTTTTAAAAGCGCTTGCCCTTTTTCTTTTAAATTAGTCGCTTTAATACCAACTAAACATTTCGGTGTTTGCACAGGCATTGATATAATTTTTTTCTTTTCATTTACCTCATTTGGTTCCTCTTCAAATGAACGCACAATTTCTGGCTGGTTTTTATAATCTTTTTTCGCTTGATTTTCACGTACTAAATCCATTGTTTTCTCTGGATCAATTGCACCCACAACAAATAATAACATATTGCTCGGATGATAAAATGTTTCATAACATTCATATAATAAATCTTTCGTAATTTTACTAATAGATTCGATTGTCCCTGCAATATCAATTTTAATTGGGTGTTTTACAAACAAGCTATCAATTAACCCAAAGTACAAACGCCAATCTGGGTTATCTTGATACATTTGAATTTCTTGCCCAATAATCCCCTTCTCTTTTTCAACTGTTTTTTCAGAGAAATAAGGCTCTTGCACAAAGTTTAGTAATGTATTTAAATTTTGTTCTACGTTTGAAGTACATGAAAAAAGGTAAGCTGTTCGTGTGAAGGATGTAAAAGCATTTGCCGATGCTCCTTGTTTACTAAACAATTGGAAAGCATCGTGATCTTCTTTTTCAAATAATTTATGCTCAAGAAAATGTGCAATCCCATCAGGTACACGAATCATTTCTTCTTTCCCTAATGGTACAAATGTATTATCTACTGAACCATATTTCGTCGTAAACGTCGCAAATGTTTTATTAAATCCTTGTTTCGGTAAAACATATACATCTAATCCATTAGGAAGTTTTTCATAATAGAGTGTTTCTTTTAATTGCTCATAAATAATTTTCTCCATTTACTCTCCCTCCGTTCCTTGTAAAAAGTAAATTGTATCTAGTTCAATATTTTTAGCAACTTTTACAATTTCTTCTTTTGTCACACTTTCTATACCTGTAAGCCATTCTTCAACTGGACGTGTACGATCTGAAATAATACCATGATATAGCATTTCTACAAATCCACGCGGTGTATCAATCGCCTCTAATATTTGATTTTGGATGACACTTTTTGTTTGATGTATTTCTTCTTCAGAAAACTCTCCGTTTTGCATCGCAAGCATTTGTTCTTTAATAATTTCAACTGCTTTTTCATAATTTTTCGCTTCAATTCCTGACATAACAAATAATAAACCTTTATGACTTTCAAAGCGCGATGCTGCATAGTACGCTAAACTATTTTTTTCACGCACATTTACGAATAACTTCGAATGAGAAAAACCACCAAACAATCCATTGAACAATTGCAATGCAAAATAATCTTCATCTTTATATGTGACAAATGTACGATAACCGATGTGTAATTTACTTTGTTTTAATTCTTGTTTTTCAACAACTTCTTTTTCTTCATTATTTCGTCTATGAAGGAGTACATTTCTTTCTCTCACTGGACGAGCTGAAATAGAAAAATACTTACTTACAAGATCAACAGCATTTTCTGAAATATCACCAATAATATATAGATCCATTTCATCTTCCGCTAACACCTTTTGATAATATTGATACAGACTTTCATTTGTAATAGAAGTAACACTCTCTTTTTTTCCATTTGCACTTAAACGATACGGTTCTACTTTGCACATTTCTTCAATTAAACGTTCGTTTGCATAACGCATTTTATCATCATAAGTAGCTTCAATGCGCTGTAAAAGTGCTCTTTTTTCACTTTCTACGATAGAAGGTAGGAAACCGTTCCCCTCCGTTGCTGGATGTAACACAATATCCGATAACATAGAAAGCGCTTTTTCAAATAACGGTGGTGCATCATGTAAATATACTTCATTTGCAATGTCTACATAAATGGAGATGATATGGTCTTCTCCTTTTTTACTTACATCTACCGCTAAAGAAGACCCGTATAATTCTTCTAAATATTGACGAAGACGAATTACAGAAGGTAATTTTTCTGTCGCACTTTGCAATACGTATGGCAATAGGGCACGCTCTGTCACCGTCTCTTCATTTAAAGGCGCTTTAAAACGAAATACAAACGTATTCGTTTTATATTTATCAGTCGGAATAATATGTACGCGTAAACCACCTAACTCATGTAGTTGTTGTTCCATTAGTTTCATTTATAGCCCTCCTTTACGTATATAGGAATATTCCTCTTCAATATACAGTTTTTAGAAATGAAAAATCAACTTTTCTTCCTTATTATGCTTACATATGATCTTTCTAAAAACTTTAATATGTAAGGAACATAGTAAAATTCCGTATTAAATATATTCTATGTAAAAAAGCCCACACTAATGTGCGAGCTTTTTTATACTTATAAAATACTTATCGTTTTCCTTTTTCATAAGGAGTTCCTAATGCTTTCGGAGCTTCAGAACGGCCTACAAAACCGACAAGTGCTAATATTGTGAATACATATGGTAATATCGTTAATAAAACACTTGGAATTTGATCTAATACAGGAATTGTTCCGCCCGTTACACTAAGAGATTGCGCAAAACCAAAGAATAGAGCTGCACCTAGTGCGCCTAGTGGATTCCATTTTCCAAAAATCATAGCCGCTAAAGCTAAGAAACCTTGTCCTGTAATAGTTGCCCCTGAGAAGTTATTAGAAATTGACATTGCAAATATCGCTCCACCAATTCCAGCAAACACTCCTGATATACAGACTCCAATATAGCGCATTTTATATACGTTAATCCCCATTGTATCCGCTGCCATGGGGTGTTCACCAACAGCACGTAGACGAAGACCGAACGGTGTTTTATAAATAACATACCAAACAACGAATGCTAAAATAATGGCAATATACGAAGTTATTGGTACGTTCGAGAAAAATATTTTCCCTAAAACCGGAATATCCGAAAGGCCTGGAATATCAATCTTTTCAATACGATACTGAATAAAGTCAGTCTGCCCTTTATCAAAAATCTTCTTAATTGCAAATACTGTTAAACCAAGAGATAAGAAGTTAATTGCTACACCACTTACAACTTGATCCGCTCGGAATGTAATAGAGGCTACCGCATGAAGTAATGCAAATAATCCACTACCAATTGCCGCAAATAATAACGCAATCCATGGAGTCATCGTTCCCCAAGTATCACCCATTAATAAGTTTGTAACTACTCCAATAAATGCACCAAATAGCATTAGTCCTTCTAATCCGATATTTACAACACCCGATCTTTCACTAAATACACCACCTAATGCTGTGAAAATTATAGGTGCTGATGTATATAACGTACCCGTCACAAGAATGGCTAATATATCTAAAAAGCTCATTTATTTCCCCTCCTTGCTCATGCGTGTAAGCGCCCATCTTAACACATAACTACATGCAACAAAGAAGATGATACATGCAATAATTACATTAATAAGCTCTGATGGTACATCTGCCTCAAAGTTCATTTGAGGGGAAGCACTTTTCAAACCACCAAATAATAAAGCTGAAAGGATTATACCAAACGGATTATTGCCTCCAAGTAATGCTACAGCAATCCCGTCAAATCCTACTCCTGTAAACGAAGACATCGCTGTCATACTCTGGAATGTTCCTAACCCTTCCATCGCTCCACCAATCCCCGCAAATGCACCAGCAATTGTCATGGAAAATACTACATTACGAGAAACTTTCATACCCGCATATTGAGAAGCATGCTGATTAAATCCTACCGACTTTAATTCGTAACCTAAAGTTGTTCTATCTAATAAGAACCACATTAAAATAGCGATTAAAATTGCTACAATAATTCCCCAGTGTAGACGTGAACCATCAGTAATAGAAGCAAGCCAGTCTGAAGATAGTGACGCACTCTCTTTAATATCATACGTTTTGTCATTACCCGCATGTAAGAAACGCTTAATAATGTCATATGTTACATACAACGCGATATAGTTCATCATAATGGTTACAATAACTTCATTCACTTGAAACTTTCCTTTTAAATATCCCGGAATGAAGCCCCAAATTCCGCCCACCAATGCTGCGAATAAAATAGATAATGGAATATGAAGGAAAGCTGGTAGTGAGACTGCATAACCGAACCAAACCGCCGCAAGCCAACCAACTAACAATTGACCCTCTACCCCGATATTAAATAAACCTGTACGAAATGCAAACGCCACCGATAAACCAGCAAGAATAAGCGGTATCATTGTACGAAGCGTTTCACCAATCGCACTTGCGCTACCGAACATACCTGTCCAAAGTGCACTATAACCAACAATTGGGTCATAGCCACTAACTAGCATTACAATTGCTCCTACAAGTAAGCCGAAAATAACGGATAGTACTGGGACTAAAATATTTATCGTTCGCTCTGTTAAAAGTTTTTTAGCCATTGGTACCCACCTGCTCCTTCTTTGTTCCTCCAGCCATTAACAATCCAAGCTGTTGTTCATTCGTTTCTTTCGCATCAACTATTGCTACAATTTTCCCTTCATAAATAACAGCAATTCGATCGCTAACATTTAAGATTTCATCTAACTCTAGTGATAAAAGTAGTACACCTTTTCCTTTATCCCTTTGCTCTATTAATCTCTTATGAATAAATTCAATTGCTCCTACATCTAAACCACGTGTTGGCTGTGCCGCGATTAATAAATCTGGATCACGGTCTACTTCACGTGCAATAATTGCTTTTTGTTGATTCCCCCCAGATAGAGCGCGTGCTAACGTTTGCTCACTAGGTGTACGTACATCAAACTGTTCAATAAGAGCCTTTGCTTTTTCTGTAATTTTGCTGAAATTTAAAATCCCTTTCTTTGAAAACGGATTTTTATAGTACGTTTGCAGAACTATATTATCTCTAACAGAAAAATCAAGAACGAGTCCGTGTTTATGACGATCTTCTGGAATATGACCAATTCCCTCTTCTGTTATTCTTCTAACAGGCCAATTTGTTATTTCTTTTCCTCTAATTGCAATAGAACCTGACTCAACTTTTCGTAAACCAGTAATTGCTTCTATTAATTCACTTTGTCCGTTTCCATCAATTCCTGCAATCCCAACAATTTCCCCCGCACGAACAGTTAAGTCAAGGCCTTTTACAGCAGGTAGTTGACGTGCATCGTGAACAACAAGGTTTGCAATTGAAAGTACCTCTTCTTTTGGCTTCGCGTCTATTTTTTCTGTTTTAAAATTCACTTGACGTCCGACCATTAATTCTGCAAGTTTATTTTCATCCGTATTTGCAACGTCAACCGTTCCAATCCCTTTTCCTTTACGAATAATCGTACAACGATCGCAAACTTCCATAATTTCTTTCAACTTATGTGTAATAAGAACAATAGATTTTCCTTCTTGCACAAGCTTTTTCATAATTTGAATTAGCTCATGAATTTCTTGTGGTGTTAACACAGCTGTCGGTTCATCAAATATTAAAATTTCTGCACCGCGGTAAAGAGTTTTCAAAATCTCAACACGCTGTTGCATACCAACTGAAATATCCTGTATTTTCGCATATGGATCTACAGCTAAGCCGTATTGTTCAGACAGCTTTTGAATTTCTTTAGCAGCTTCCTCAACAGCAATTTTCCCTTTTTTCTTCGGTTCATTTCCGAGAATAATATTCTCTGTAACTGTAAAATTATGAACAAGCATAAAGTGCTGATGAACCATTCCAATACCAAGGTCATTTGCCACATTCGGATTGGTAATGTTTACAGACTTTCCTTTAATTTTAATTTCACCTTGTTCTGGTTGGTACAAACCAAATAGTACATTCATCAATGTGGATTTCCCTGCACCATTTTCTCCAAGTAAAGCATGTATCTCACCCTGCTTTACTTGCAGCGTAATATCATCATTCGCTACAATGCCTGGGAATACTTTCGTAATATTATTCATTTCAATTACGTATTCCATTGTGTTCCTCCTTTTAACAGGGAACATTCCCCTATTACACTATTAACTTATTAAGCAATTCGGAAGTTTTATACATACAAAGGTTAGTTCTATGAACTAACCTTTGCTATTTCTCTATTTATTTTTTTAGAGAAGCTTCATATTCTTTATACTCTTTATCTGTAGCCGGTACTTTAATTTCACCGTCTGTAATTTTCTTTTCAAATTCTTCTACTTTTGTTAAAATTTCAGGGTTAACTTTTTTCACGTTATCAGTTGTTTTTGAAATACCAATACCGTCATCTTTTAAGCCAAACGCTTCAATTTTTCCACCTTTTAACTTTCCATCTTTTGCTTCTTTAGCTACTTTTTCTACAGCTACATCAACGCGTTTTATCATTGAAGTTAATGTTACATTTTCAGGCATACCTTCTTGATGTTGGTCACGGTCAACACCGATTACCCAAACATTTTCACCTTTTTTCTTACGGTTTTTCGCTTCAGTGAACACACCGTTACCTGTACCACCAGCAGCATGATAAATTACATCTACGCCTTGACCGTACATTGCTGAAGCAAGAACTGTACCTTTTTCAGGCTTATCGAATGCTTCTGCATATTCAGATACGATTTCAATGTTTGGATTTACTGCCTTTGCACCAGCCTTAAATCCATTTTCAAATTTACTAATTAAATCACTCTTCATTCCACCAACAAATCCTACTTTATTCGATTTTGTTGACATAGCCGCTACCGCACCTACAAGGAATGATCCTTCATGATCTTTAAATGTAATGCTCGTTACGTTCGGTGCATCTACAACAGTATCTACGATTGCAAATTGTTGTTTTGAAGATTCTTTTGCAACTTCTTTAATTGCACCTTCTAATTTATAACCAATTCCGAAAGTTAAATCATATTTATCTTTTGAGAATTTTTTCAAATTCGGAATATAATCAGCTTCTTTTTCAGACTGAAGGTAACGATAATTTGTCTTTTCTTTTAAACCATTATCTTTACCAAACTTTTGTAACCCTTCCCAAGAAGATTGGTTAAATGATTTATCATCAACGCCCCCAACATCTGTTACGAGACCAACCTTGAAGTCTTTATTGTCTTTCGTGTCTTTCTTATCACTGCTCGCCTTATCCGAGTTACCACATGCACCTAAAACTGTACTTGCTGCTAATGTTAATGATAATAAAAGGCCTGCTTTTTTCTTCATACTAGAAACCCCTCCAAAAATGATATATATTTATTTATTCTTACGCTGCTGTCCCTTACTTCTTGCTGTCACCTCCCTAAAAAGGAATTTACCTACATACGCTTTCTTAATACGTGGAAGCTAAATTTATCAGCTCTAAAGTAATTGATAGAATATAAGATTGGCTCATCATTTTGATCATAGTGCATTTGTTTTAATACAAGCAGTGCTGTTTCAGGCTCACATTCTAAAATCGGTGAGATTTTAGGGTGATAGCCAATTGGCTCAATGTGAGCAACCGCATATGTTATGCGCTTATGCGTGTTATTATGTATCACCGTTAATAATGATTCCTCATTGTAACCCGATAAATCTGGCAATATTTCTTTTGCAAGTTTATCGATACAATATACAACAGGTTCCCCATCTGCTGTACGCACGCGTTCAATCATCACTGCATTAAAACCATCTTCACTATTAAACTTCTCTTTTTCCTCTTCTGTTAAAGTTGTAGTAGATGATGATAAAAAAATCGTTCCTGGTGTTTTCCCCACACTAGAAATCATATCTGTAATACTAGAAAGTTGTTCTATTCCAGAAGAAAATAATGGCTTTGCATTTACAAATGTCCCTACACCATGTCTACGAATGACAACATTTTCTTCTTCTAAAATACGTAACGCTTCCCTTAAAGTCGCTCTACTTACGCCAAGTTCTTTCGCTAAATCAAACTCTGATGGTAACTTTTGTCGTTCTTTATAAGCCCCATCTTTAATTTTTTCTTTGATGTGATCAATCACCCGTAAATATAGGTGACGACTATCGGATTTTACTGACATAAGACTCCCCCGCATTTCAATTATTCGACCTCTGATGTAAGACTTCTTTTCTCTTTTTTCAACTTACAACATAGTACAAATGACTAACCACTAAAAATAAGCGCAATTGTCGAATAAATAATAATAATTTTTTAAAATGAAATTTTCACTCTTTACTGTATAAAAAAAACTTTGCACCATAAACATTCCTCATTTCGAGAAAAAGTTCGGCACAAAGATCCTTTACATCCTTTGTTACACACTTTTCCCCTCATAGTCTAGCAATTCATGGTTGCCAGGTAGAAACTTATGGACCTTATCTCCAAGATTATATGAGGCAGTGATTCTTTTCGAAGTAATCTTACCACTTGCTCTCATACGTGTCAACAAAATCCAACATTTTTCTGCATTAAATATCGAACATTTACATAAAACATACTCAAAGTATTCGTATTCTATAGGGACCCTATAAATGTAAGCCCTTTCTTTATTGCTGAGTATAGTATATAACAAAAACACTATATAAAAAAGCCTAATTGTAAAAACAATTAGGCTTTTTTTAAGAACTTTTTTCTTGTACATCATTAATGAGTACTTCTCTCGGTTTACTACCTTCATATGGACCTACTACACCATTCATTTCCATTGCATCAATTAGACGAGCAGCTCGCGTATAACCTACTCTAAACCTACGTTGTAGCATAGAAACAGATGCTGTTTGCATTTCCACTACAAGTTGAACCGCTTCATCATATAATTCATCTTCTACTTCCTGCTTCGTATCAGGAACATCTTGCGGAATCATATCTTCTTGATATTGTGCTTTTTGCTGTCCAATAACATATTCTACAACTCTCTCAACTTCATCATCTGATAAAAATGCGCCTTGTACACGTACAGGTTTCGATGCACCAATTGGTATAAACAGCATGTCGCCACGACCTAGTAGCTTCTCTGCACCACCACCGTCAAGAATTGTACGAGAATCTGTTTGAGAAGATACAGCGAATGCAATACGTGATGGAATATTTGCTTTAATAACACCCGTAATAACGTCAACTGACGGACGTTGCGTTGCAATAATTAAATGAATACCAGCAGCACGAGCCATTTGCGCTAGACGCATAATCGCATCCTCTACATCAGACGAAGCAACCATCATTAAATCTGCTAACTCGTCCACAATTACTACAATATACGGTAATTCGGGTTGTTTCGCTTCTGATTGACTATTATGTTCTTTTATATAATCATTGTATCCTTCAATGTTACGTGTACCACTATGAGCAAATAATTCATAACGACGTTCCATCTCACTCACAACTTTTTTCAATGCTTGCGATGCTTTTTTCGGATCAGTTACAACTGGCGTTAACAAATGAGGCACACCGTTATATACATTTAACTCTACCATTTTCGGGTCAATCATCATTAATTTTACTTCATGCGGTTTTGCACGCATTAAAATACTAACAATAATACCATTAATACATACACTTTTCCCGCTACCTGTCGCACCAGCTACGAGTAAATGGGGCATTTTATTTAAACGGGCTAATACAGCTTCACCTGTAATATCTCGGCCAAGACCAATTAACAACTTCTCTTCCGGATGATTATTAGCCTTAGAATCAAGAACTTCCCTCAGCGTTACCATCGAAACTTCTGAGTTCGGAACTTCGATCCCTACAGCTGATTTCCCGGGAATTGGCGCCTCAATACGAATGTCCTTTGCAGCTAAAGCAAGGGCTAAATCATCACTTAAACTGACAATTTTGCTTACCTTTACCCCCATATCAGGATACACTTCATATTTTGTAACTGCAGGACCTCTATGCACTTTGGTTACTTTCGCTTTCACTCCGAAACTTTGGAATGTACGTTCTAATTTACGAGCATTCTCATAAATTTCCGCGTTTTCATTTGTAACTTGCTTATTCTTTGGAAATTTTAATATATCAAGTGAAGGAAGCTTGTAATCTTTATTTTCTACATTTGAAAATTGCATAGGAGGTGCTTGCGCTTCACTCTCTAACGATTCAACGATTTTTTCTCCACGCTTTTTCTTTGATTCTTCAATTGGTGGAGTCTCTTCAATAAACGGTGAAGTGATCAAATCTTCTTGCTCTACTTCAATTCGTTTATCCTCTTCTTCATTTACAGGATAATTCTCAGTGAAATTTGAAATAATTGGCGGATCAATTTGGATTTCTTCCATCGGCTCAATAACTTCTTCTTGTTCTGCAGCACGTTTGCTTCTTGTACTTCTTGTTGTTTTTTTCTTTTCTGTTTGTTCAGCCGTTCTTTTGGATCTCCAATCTTTATAATCCCCTTGTATCACTTGAAATTGACTTCTAAGAATTCTACCAACTGGAGCTAACACTTCTCCAATATGTTTATTTGTTATACAGAGTACCCCGAGAATAACTAAAATAATTCCAATGATATAGGCTCCTACTTCGTCGAATAGGAAGTAACATGTCGCGAACATAAGCGCACCAAACATACCACCACCTAAATGAACGCTATCTGGCCCTTTTTTCATTTCAAGAAAGAAGTTATCTTTCGTACTCACAATAACAGAAGTATTTTGCACTGCTCCATCTTTTGTAAGAAGGTTAAATAATGTAATATGACTAAACATTAATATTGCCAATACAATTAAATAAAATCCAATTAACCGTTTATTTAAAAGGTTCGGCCATCCGCGTTTTATAACAAAGGAAACCGATAAAGCTATTACACCTAACACACCAATTATGTACCACTCACCAAAGAAGAAGCGAAAAAATAACACAAACGATTTCCCTACAACGCCTAGCTGTAAAATCGTAATGATTGAAAGTGCAAAAAGAGTTAAACCGACGATTTCATAATACAAAGTTGGCTTTATCGTACGTCTTGCCTTTGCCTTCGTCCCTCTTTGCTTTTGTTTTGCCATTTCTTCACCTCGTGTTCTACATATAAGTAAAGCTCTCCTAAAAACGCTCTATTTATATGTCTGTTTTCTCTATTTTTCAGGTCTTTATATCTTCTATTTTTACACTTCTTGTAAAATGCTAAATAAACAGAAGAAAGCAGCCTACTCATGGCTGCTCAACCGTCTTGTTTTTTATATTATACCATAGCTTCTAAACAAAATCCTTCTTTTTGCTAAAAGGTTATTTTCTGACCTGGCTCAAACTCTAAATAGTGAAGTGGGTCCGTACTTAGCACACGTACAATAGAATAACACCCATGTTCCTCTTCAGAAACCATTAATTCCACACCATTTATATTTACAACTTTTTGACTTTCACATTGTGAATAATCGGCCGGATACACAAGTTGCTCTGGCATAATTGTATATAAAATCATTGTAACATTGTCCCTTCTGCACTACCTTCCGCGCGAACATCGATTAATTCGTTTAATTTTCGAATTGCATTTCCAATACCACCAACATCATCTATAAGACCGTACTTTACTGCATCCCCACCAATTACATTCGTTCCAATATCTCGCGTTAAATTTCCTTTCGCAAACATAAGCTCTTTAAAACGATCTTCTGTTACTTTCGAGTGCTTCGTCACAAAACGAATGACTCTTTCTTGCATCTTATCCAAATACTCAAATGTTTGTGGCACACCTATGACAAGACCTGTTAAACGAATTGGATGAATTGTCATCGTCGCAGTTTCCGCAATAAACGAATAGTCAGTAGAAACAGCAATCGGTACACCAATGGAATGTCCCCCACCTAAAACTAAAGATACTGTTGGCTTTGAAAGTGAAGCTACCATTTCAGAAATTGCTAGTCCAGCTTCAACGTCACCTCCAACCGTATTTAATATTAACAGCAAACCTTCAATTTTTGGATTTTGTTCAATCGCAACAATTTGCGGAATGATATGCTCGTATTTTGTTGTTTTATTTTGCGGCGGTAATTGAACATGACCTTCCACTTGTCCGATAATCGTTAAACAATGAATACGTGATTCATTCATCTGTGGTACATTTGTCTGTCCAAGCTGTTGAATTTTTTCTACTATTGAAGCCTCTTTTCCAGCTTCTTTTTCTTCATTTGTATATCGATCACGTTCTGTCATTTCGCATCCCCTTTCACTCGTATATAACTATTATTTCTTAAGTTATAAATTTCATTCGATAGGGTTAAAAAGAAAAAAAGATCACCCATAAGGGTGATCTTTTTTATACTTCCATAATAATCGGTAAAATCATAGGTTTTCTCTTTGTCTCTTCGTACAAGAACTGTCCTAATAATTCACGAATATTTTGTTTTAACATTGACCATTCAATCGAATATTCTTTAATTGACTGCTCAACAATCATACGTACAATCTCTGTAGATCGTTCAATTAACGCTTCTGATTCACGAACATATACGAAACCACGTGAAATGATTTCTGGACCAGAGATAATTTTCTTTTCATCTTTACCAAGTGTTACAACAACTACTAATATTCCATCTTGAGATAACATCTTTCTATCTCGAAGAACGATATTACCAACGTCACCTACACCTAATCCATCAATTAAAACATTACCAGCTTGTACTTTACCGACTAAGTTCGCTTCATCGTCACCAAAAGCAATTACATCGCCTTTTTCTACGATAAAGATATTTTCTCTTGTAATACCTACATCTTCAGCTAAATACGCATGTGCTTTTTGCATACGAAACTCACCATGTACGGGTACAAAGTACTTCGGTTTCATTAAATTTAACATTAATTTTAATTCTTCTTGGCTACCGTGACCTGAAACGTGAACTTTTCTTTCGCCGTAATAAACAACTTCAGCTCCAGCTCTAAATAACAAATCAATAATTTTTGATACAGATATTTCATTACCCGGAATTGGCGAAGCAGCAATGATAACAGTATCACCTTTACGAATTGAAATTTGTTTATGTGCTTGTTTTGCCATTCTAGATAGAGCAGCCATCGGTTCACCTTGACTACCTGTCGTTAAAATAGCAACCTTTTTCTCTGGGAAGTTGTCTACTTCTTGTAATGAAATAACCATACCTTCTGGAACATCTAAATAACCAAGACGTCTTGCAATGTCTACTACTTTCACCATACTACGTCCTACTACGGCTACTTTTCGCCCTGTTTCGGCAGCTGCATCAAATACTTGTTGAATACGATGTACATTCGATGCAAATGAAGCAACGATAATACGACCTTCTGCACCGTAGAACACTTTAGAAATTTCTACACCAACTTCTTTTTCTGAACCTGTATACCCTGGACGCTCTGCATTTGTACTATCAGATAATAGGCAAAGTACACCTTCATTTCCGATTTGCGCCATTTTCCCAAGATCTGCTCCACTATTTCCAATTGGAGTTTGATCGAATTTAAAGTCTCCCGTATATACGATTGCACCTTTTGATGTATGGAAACAAACGCCAACAGAATCCGGAATACTATGTGTCGTTCCGAAGAATGACACTGTTGTAGTGTTAAACTCTACTGTTGAATTTGAATCGATTGTTTTTAGGTCTACACGGCCTAACATGCCCGCTTCACCAAGTTTTTCTTGTATAAGTCCTACTGTTAATTTCGTTGCATAGACTGGAATAGATAATTTACGAAGCACATACACAATTCCACCAATATGATCTTCATGACCGTGAGTAATAAATAAACCTTTTACTCGCTCTTGATTTTCCACTAAATATGTAATATCAGGAATAACGATATCAATTCCAAACATTTCATCTCCCGGGAACATTAACCCCGCATCTACGATAAAGATTTCAGAATCAATTTCAACACAGTACATGTTTTTCCCGATTTCACCTACTCCACCAAGAGCAAATACTTTAACAGACTCATTCTCTTTTCTCTTCATGTTGTTGCCTGGTTTAAAAATCTTGCAAACACTGATTTCACTAAAATTGCAGAGACACCAGGGGAAACTCTACAACCACCATATTTTCACCGTCCAAGACGAATGTCCTTACCGTTATGCGATATCATGTCCTTGTTTATTTTTTAAACCAGGTTTCACCTCTCTTTCATTATATAAATCAAATATCTTATTCGATATGATATGAAAATTTAATTAAATTATAATTTTTCCCAATTTTGCTAAGCATACCCGTACTAAGCTACTTAGCCATATTATACCTGATACAAGAAATAGAACACAAGTTAAATCGTGCGAAAGAAAAAGTAAAAGAAAGGAACAGCACTAAAAGTATATGGCTTATTTCCGCTGCTTTTATACTCCATGTTATTTGAAAAAAAACTTAAACACTTTAAATTACTTTCATTTGATGGATTTCCTAGATTTTTTTCTTGAATTGCACAAAAACACTTATAAAATGAAGCTTTTTTATAGATTACGTCATATTTGAGGCAATTCCTATAAAAACATAATCGAAAGTATTTTCTGTACTAGCAAATACTTTTCAACAAAATTAAAGATGTAAGATCCTTTTCTTATAAACATTGCATTACATGACAAAAGGCTATGAATTACAAAATCTAATAGAAATTTAATAAGGTTAAATTTTTAGCAGGATTTGACAGCCATTATCGAGAAAAAGATGTTGAAACCAAATTAATGAAAGAACAATATCATACTTTAACAAGTAGAGAACGCGTAGCGTAATATACTCGTTTTCAACATAAAATGTTTTCTATATTATAGGGTCATATACAGACGAGAAAGGCGATCCTAAAATCATTTTACAAAAGATTCACTTTAAAACAGATTCAAACATTTTCATATCAATAAAAAAATGACCTAGTTTCACACTAGGTCATTTTTATTAACGAGGAATAGATTGCATTACAGATTGTAACGTTACTCTTTCTTCTTCTGTTAATGGAAGAAGTGGTAAACGTACAGAACCTACATCTAATCCAACCATTTGTAACGCTGTTTTTACTGGAGTTGGACTTGGCGCCATAAATAACGAATCAGTTACTCTTACAAGTAATTGATGTAATTTTTGTGCCTTTTTAAACTCTCCTGCTTGAAATGCTGTAATCATTTCTTGCATTTCATTTCCGATAACATGAGATGCTACCGAAACGATACCTTTAGCCCCAACTGCCATAGCCGGTAACGTTAAACCGTCATCACCGCTGTATACCGCAAAGTCGTCCGCTGTTTTTTCAATGATTTCTGTCATTGTCAACACATCGCCGCCGGCATCTTTAATAGCAACAATGTTTTCTATTTCTGATAAACGAACAACTGTATCAACGGAGATTTGTACAATAGATCGTCCTGGAACGTTATATAGCATAACCGGAAGCGGCGTACTTTCAGCAATTGCTTTAAAATGCTGATACATTCCTTCTTGACTCGGCTTATTATAATACGGTGCTACTAGCATTACTGCATCCACACCAACTTCTGTTGCCTTTTTAGTTAAGTCAATAGAAGCATGCGTATTATTGCTACCTGTTCCAGCGATTACGGGCACTCTTTTATCGACAACAGATACGACATGGCGATATAACGCTACCTTCTCTTCTGAAGTTAATGTAGGAGATTCTCCTGTCGTTCCTCCTACCACGATTGCTGTTGTACCGTTATCAATTAAATAATTTACCAATTTCGTTGTCTTTGCAAAATCGATATTCCCGTTTATATCAAACGGTGTTACCATCGCGGTTGCAATTGTCCCAAAATCTATCATGGTCTCACTCCTTATTGTTCCAGTTGCTTTTCTTTTGAAAGCTCAAACGCACTATGTAATGCATTTACAGCCTCCACTAAATCAGTTTCTTTTACAAGAACCCAAATTGTTGTATGACTATCTGCCGATTGCAGGATTTGAATACCTTTTTCTGCTAAAGCTGTAACGATTTTCGCAGTAACCCCTGGGTATCCTGCCATTCCAGCTCCAACGATAGATACTTTCGCACAATGCTCTGTCACAATTGGCTCATATCCAAGGTTCTTTAATAATTTAACTGCATGACTTGATACATTATCACTCACCGTATATGCTACACCAGTAGGTGAAATATTAATTAAATCGACACTTATTCCTTCGTTCGCCATCTCTTTAAACACATGTTGTTGCAAATCATATGCCGTTTCTTTTGCAAGCACTTTAATTTGCGTTACGTTTGATACGTGGGCGATACCTGTAACAGGACGTTCTTCTACATCACGACCTCTTGTAGCACCGTCATATGCTGAAATAAGCGTACCTTCACTATCAGAATACGTAGAACGTACACGAAGTGGCACTTTTGCATGCATCGCAATTTCAACTGCACGTGGATGAACGACTTTCGCACCTTGATAAGCCATGTTACAAATTTCGTTATACGTTACAGTTTGAAGATGACGTGCATCTTTTACAATACGAGGATCCGCAGTCATAACACCTTCTACATCAGTGAATATATCGATGTATTCAGCATGAAGTGCAACACCTAATGCTGAAGCTGAAGTATCACTACCTCCGCGTCCAAGTGTTGTCGTATCACCTTTTTTCGTTTGCCCTTGGAATCCTGTAACGACGATTACATCTACATTTTCTAACTCTTCATGTATACGATCGCAATTCATTTCAATAATCTTTGCATTCGTAAAGTCATCATTCGTTACAAAACCAGCTTGTGCACCATTTAATGCTGCTGCTTTTATACCGTTCTCATTCAACATATTAGAGAAAACAATTGCAGAGATTAACTCTCCGCACGATAATAATAAATCTTGCTCACGTTTAGAAATAGTAGATTCCTCTTGATTTACAAGACTTAATAACGTATCCGTTGCATATGGTTCACCTTTACGACCCATAGCAGATACGACAGTAACTACTTTATAACCAGCAGCTAATGATTTCTTTATATGATGAAGCGCATGCTTACGTCCATTGTCATCACGTACTGATGTGCCACCAAATTTTTGAACAATTATTTTCATATTTTGCACCTTCTCTTAGCCGTTTACACTAATTGTAATTTTACTAAGCGCTCTGCAATTTGAACAGAATTCCATGCAGCGCCTTTTAATAAGTTATCAGATACGACCCAAAGATGGAATCCTTTATCGTTATTTAAATCTTTACGGATTCTTCCAACGAATACTTCGTTTTTACCTACTGCAGTAGCTGGCATTGGATATAACTGCTCTTCTGGATTATCTTGCAGAACAATACCTTCCGCATTTGCAAGTAAGCTCTTTAATTCTGCTACTGTTACGCCTTCTTTTTCTACTTCGATGTAAACAGACTCAGAGTGTCCTGATACAACTGGTAAACGTACACATGTTGCCGCTACTTCTAATTCAGGCATATGCATAATTTTTTTTGTTTCGTTAATCATTTTCATTTCTTCAAATGTAAATCCATTATCTTGGAACTTATCAATCTGTGGAATCGCATTAAAAGCAATTGGGAAATGCTTCTTATCACCTGATACAGGAAGAACATTTGCCTTAACTTCTTCGCCATTTAAGATTGCTTGTGATTGTTCATGAAGTTCTTCAATAGCTGCCGCACCAGCACCTGATACAGCTTGATATGTGGAAACGATTACTCGTTTTAAACCATATTGCTGACGAACTGGCTCAAGAGCTACTACCATTTGAATTGTAGAACAGTTTGGATTTGCAATAATACCATTATGTTCTTTTAAGTCGTTTTCATTTACTTCAGGTACAACAAGTGGCACGTTTTCTGTCATACGGAATGCACTTGTATTATCAACAACAATCGCACCGCGTTTTGCTGCTTCTGGCGCTAATTGTTTCGATACAGATCCACCAGCACTAAATAGTGCGATATCTACTCCTTCAAAGCTTTCAGGAGTTGCCTCTTGAACTGTAAATTCTTCGCTTTTAAATACAAGTTTCTTACCTGCAGATCGTTTAGATGAAAGTAACGTTAATTTCCCGATTGGAAATTCTCGTTTCTCTAAAGTATTTAACATTTGTTCACCAACTGCGCCGGTTGCTCCAACTACAGCGACATGAAAAGTTTTTTGCTTTTCCATCACTATGCCCCTTTCTAGATACCAATCCTTCTATAACTTAGAATCAGAAGGAGTATACAATACCCCTTCTAATCTTAATAACGTTAATTTTATCATATTCTACAGTAAGAATGATGGTTTCATCAAAAATTGTCCGTTTTTTTTCGTTTTTTAATTCATATATCTGAATTTTTCTACGACCACCGGTTGCAATTGCTTTCCTTGCAGCGCTTCTAATACTGTATCTTCCAGTAACTCCATACGAGCTACCATTGAGTTCGGTTTTTTCTCTGGCGCATCTTGACCGAATGGGACGAAATAGATATTTTTTGTGGCCATTAGGCGCATGAGATTTACCCCATTTAATCCTAAAGCATCATTCGTCGAAACTGCCAATACGACAGGCTTGCCATTTCTTAGCGTCGCTTTTGCTGCCATTAGTACTGGAGAATCTGTCATTGCATTTGCAAATTTACTCATAGAATTTCCTGTTAAAGGAGCGATTACCATGCAGTCTAATGGAATTTTAGGTCCAAGTGGCTCTGCTCCAACAATTGAATTAATTGCTTTAAAACCTGTTATTTCTTCAATCTTCTTAATCCACTCTGCTCCTTCTCCAAATCTAGTATTTGTTGATTGAACAGTGTATGAAACAACGGGACGTACTTCTGCCCCTTCAGCAATTAATTTTTCTAAGTGCGGCATAACTTCCTCATACGTACAATGTGAACCCGTAAATCCGAAACCAATTCGTTTCCCCTTCAAACTCATTTCTTTTCCTCCTCCTTTGCAATTGCATCTGCTGCTAATAACTGAGAAAGAACATTTGCTAAAATTTGCCCAGCCGTTTTGGGAGCAACAATACCTGGTAATCCAGGTGCTAGCAACGCTTTGACTCCTCTTTTTTCCGCATATCTAAAGTCAGTACCACCTGGTTTAGAAGCTAAATCAATCACTAACGTATGAGCTGGCATTTTTGCAATAACATTCGCTGTTACAACGAGGTGCGGAATTGTATTGATTACAATATCGATATTCCCTACTTCTTTCTCTATGTCTTGCATATGAAAAGGAGAAAACATCATTTCTGTAATACGTGCAATATGTTCAGATCGTCTTGCTCCAACTTTGACATGGGCTCCTAATGATTGAAATGCTCTCGCAACACTCATTCCTGTTCTACCAAATCCTAGAACCATTACATTGGACCCATGAATTGTATAGTCGGTATGTTGAATTACCATCATTAATGTACCTTCTACAGTTGGAATAGAATTGTATATTGCCACATCATCACGATCAAATAATTTAACAAGTTTTCGGTTCGTAGTAGATACGAGATTTTCCAAGTAAGGTGTACCAATACCCGAATATATAGTAAAGTGTTCTGGTGTATTTTCAATTTGTTCTTTCGTTATTGAAACTTTTTCATTTGAAAAAATAGTATCTACTTCTCCTTTAGCATTTGTGCCTGCAACCGGCAAAATTATTGCGTCTACAGAAGTGAAATCTAAATTTTGTATACTTTCTTTTGCTGCCCCTGTGAAACCATGATCTAACTGATCAAACCCTATCAAAGAAAGTTTCGCATCCAATTCAACTAGCTTACGAATTACTTCTAGCTGCCTTGCATCTCCTCCTATGACAGCAATATGCATCTCAGTCAACATTCCCTAATTCACCTTCTTTTTCTGTCATTTATAAGAAAAGTGCCTACTTTTTCTTTTTCCTCCACATCATATGTAATGTACGAGTTTATGGTGATTGAAAATCCAAATGCACATATGATTTATCAGGTTTCTATGTAGATACAAAAAAAGATGACCAAAATAGCCATCCTTCACTCCGAATTTGAACGATCTATACTATCACAAAGAAGCATATCATGTCCGACTTTCTTTATTTGACTCCATGCCACCCTTACTTCTTGTGGTTCCTTTTTAAAACCTCCCCACTTCCCTACAGGTATTATAAGTGTTTGTATTCGTCCGTCTTTCTCATTAATCTCTAAATCCATATAACCTAAGACCCCCATTTTTTCCGCTTTTTCTATATCTACAACCTCTTTACCACTTAATTCACTTAATCGCATACATACTCCACTCCCCTACCGAATTTTTCATTTGCATTGTCTATAATTAGTACCTATTCTATATGGATAAAAAAAATAACCTTCTCTCATTTAAAAAGAGAGAAGGTTATTATCAGATACATCATAAAAATCGATTATAGTTTTATTCCTTTTGGAAGTTTTCCGTCTGGACTAATAAGTGCCGCAGAGAATTCATCAGTAAACATGTTGCGAATTAATCCGTCCACATTTTCTTTTGTTACAGTGTTTACACTTTCAATAATCTCATCAAGTGAACGATGTTTACGAAGAAGCAATTCATTTTTACCGTTACGACTCATACGGCTATTTGTACTTTCTAAACTTAACATTAAGTTTCCTTTTAATTGCTCTTTACTATTCATAAGCTCTTTTTCTGTAATACCTGTATTTTTCAATGTCTCTAATGTTTCTTGCATTGTTTCATACAGTGTATCTAATTGTTGGCTACCTGTTCCACCGTAAAGTGTTAACATACCTGTATCTTCATAAGAAGAGTGGTAAGAAAATACCGAGTAAGCTAATCCACGTTGCTCACGTACTTCTTGGAATAAACGGCTACTCATGCTACCGCCTAAAACATTATTTAATACAATTAAGTTATAAATATCTTCGTGTCCCATTTGTAAGCCTTTATATCCTAGACATAAATGAGCTTGTTCCGTTTCCTTTTTACGGGCTACCTTATTGAAATGGAAAATTGGGCTATGTACTTGTTCACGGTTTGTTGTTCCTTCATAACTACCGAAATATTGCTCCACTGTTTGTAAAAATGCTTCATCAATATTTCCTGCAACTGATACAACTACATTTTCAGGTGTGTAATGATCTTTTATATATTGACGTAACGTATCACCTGTAAACGTATTAAGCGTTTCTTCTGTTCCTAAAATAGGATATCCAAGTGGATGCGTTTCATATGTTGCTTTCGTTAACATATCATGCACAATATCATCTGGCGCATCTTCGTACATTTTAATTTCTTCACATACGACATTCTTCTCTTTTTTCAGTTCTTCCTCATCAAATGTTGAATTAAAGAACATATCTGCTAAAACATCTAGAGCATATTTAGCATGCTCATCTAATACTTTTGCATAGTAACAAGTATATTCTTTTGAAGTAAATGCATTCACTTGACCACCAATGCTATCAAATGATTCTGCAATCTCTCGTGCACTACGTGTTTCTGTCCCTTTAAAGAACATATGCTCTAAAAAGTGAGAAATCCCATTATTTTTTTCATTTTCATTTCTTGATCCCGCATGGATCCAAATACCAATTGCAACCGATCTTACAGTTGGTATATTCTCCATAACTATTCTTACACCATTTTTACAAGTATATTTTTTAATCAAAAACTTTCCTCCTACTGCCAGTTTCTCTAAATAAAACGCTATTATTTAATGATAACAAGTTTAAGGATGAATGTCATGCAAATGTATTTAATCCACACGTTTTTCATCCAGTAATTCAGTTATATTCCCCACTTTATATCCTTGTTCCTTCAATTTTATAATCATTGTTTCTAAAGCCTCTGCTGTAGACGAAGTAGGATGCATTAATATGATAGCACCTGGATGTATTTTTCTCATTACTCTCTGCAATAGTACATCCGGCTCAGGTCGCTTCCAATCAATCGTATCTACAGTCCACATAATCGTTCCCATTTGAAAATCATCTGCAATCTTTACGACTTCATCTCGAAAGCTTCCACTCGGCGGGGCAAACCATCTTACTTTTTGATTCGTTGCTACTTCTATCATTCGATTTGTTTTTTGTAACTGATCTCGTATTTCATCTGACGATAACGTTTTCATATTAGGGTGTGTGTATGAGTGATTTCCAACTTCTTGTTTTGCATCGACAATCATTTTTGCAAATCGCAAATTTTCTTTCACCCAACGTCCTTCTAAAAAGAAAGTGGCCTTCACATCATGCTTTTTCAAGATTTCTAATATGCGAGGCAAATACTCATTTCCCCATGCCACATTTATTGTTAATCCTACCATCTTTTTATTTGGATGCCCTCTATAAATTGGAGCTGGTGATAAATCTTCCAAATGAACACTCGGTGAGACTTCTTTGAATTCAAGATATTTTTGATCAAATTCCTTTAGCTTCTTCATATTATTATACGATGCTTCAATATCCACTTGTCTTCCATTATATCCAGGTGTTGCCTTCCATATTTTATCAATCATCGCATTTTGAGGTGCAATCTCATACTGTTTTGCATGCTTTTGAATTTCTTCATGCAAGTTATCTTGTGCAAAAACAGAATAAGAGCCTAAACTGACATATAAAGAAAATATACATATGTATGCCAATATACGAACTTTCATATAAACCCTCCCAAATTAACTATATAAAAACATTTTCTTCTTATCTTTGTTAATTTGAGCGTTATAATGAAAACTATACCTATACCGACATAAAAATATATGAACATCATGTTTTTTACATAACAAAAAAAGCCAGTTTAACTGGCTTTTACTTATTGCTGCTCTTGTTTGTTTTCTTCTTTAGCAGCTTCTTTTTCTTGCTCTTCTTTTAGCAATACTTTTCTAGATAGATTTACGCGACCTTGCTTGTCAATCTCGATAACTTTAACTGTAATTACATCACCGATTTTCACAACGTCTTCTACTTTACCTACACGCTCAAGTGCAAGTTCAGAAATATGAACTAATCCATCTTTACCGCTGAATAATTCAACGAAAGCACCAAATTTCTCAACACGTTTCACTTTTCCTTCGTAGATCTCACCTACTTGTACTTCGCGAACGATATCTTCGATAATCTTCTTAGCTTTGTCGTTCATTTCTTGATTTATTGATGAAATGAATACTGTACCATCTTGCTCGATGTCAATTTTAACGCCAGTTTCTTCAATAATTTTATTGATTTGTTTACCGCTTGGTCCAATAACGTCACGGATTTTATCTGGGTTGATTGTCATTGTAATAATCTTTGGAGCGTAAGCTGATAATTCAGTACGTGGCTCTGCAATAACAGATAACATATGATTTAGAATGTGCACACGACCAATTTTCGCTTGTTGTAATGCCTCTTCTAAAATCTCACGTGATAAACCATCGATTTTAATGTCCATTTGCAGCGCAGTTACACCTTGTGCTGTACCTGCTACTTTAAAGTCCATATCACCTAAATGATCTTCCATACCTTGAATATCAGATAAAATTGTGTAATGCTCACCAGATTTAACCAGACCCATTGCAATACCTGCAACTGGAGCTTTAAGTGGAACACCCGCATCCATCATTGCTAAAGTACTACCACAAATACTTGCTTGTGAAGTAGAACCATTTGATTCTAATACTTCAGATACAAGGCGTACTGTGTATGGGAAATCTTTTTCAGATGGAATTACAGGCTCAAGTGCGCGCTCTCCTAGTGCACCGTGACCAATTTCACGACGACCTGGTCCACGCATCGGTCTTGTTTCACCAACACTAAATGATGGGAAATTGTAATGGTGCATAAAGCGTTTTGATTCTTCTACACCAAGACCATCTAAAATTTGCACATCGCCTAATGCACCTAATGTACAAATACTTAATGCTTGTGTTTGTCCACGTGTGAATAAACCAGAACCGTGTGTACGAGATAAAATACCAACCTCTGATGCTAAAGGACGGATTTCGTCACCTTTACGGCCATCTGGGCGAATTTTTTCAACTGTAATAAGACGACGTACTTCTTCTTTTACAATTTTATATAAAATCTCATTTACTTGTCCTAATGTATCAGCGTCAGCTTCCTCAGCTTCGTAATGCTCAATTACACGCTTTTTCACTTCGTTAATTGCATCTTCACGTGCATGTTTCTCATGTACTTGAATTGCAGAATGCATATCCTTCTCAGCCATTTCACGTACAGCTTGATTAAGATCAGCGTCAACTTCATAAAGTTTCACTTCTGATTTCTCTTTACCTACAGCTTGTACAATCTCTTCTTGGAATGCAATTAAACGTTTAATTTCGTCATGACCAAACATAATTGCTTCTAACATTGTTTCTTCAGGCACTTGATCTGCTCCTGCTTCAACCATGTTAATCGCATCTTTCGTACCAGCTACAACTAAGTGGATATCACTTTGTTCTTGCTGTTCTACTGTTGGATTAATAACGAATTCGCCATTAATACGACCAACTGTCGCACCAGCGATTGGACCTTCAAATGGAATATCTGAAATCGATAACGCTAATGAAGAACCAAGCATAGCTGCCATTTCAGAAGAACAATCTTGATCAACACTCATTACAATGCTGACAACTTGTACTTCGTTACGGAAACCATCTGCGAATAGCGGACGAATTGGACGGTCGATTAAACGACTTGCCAAAATTGCTTTTTCACTTGGACGACCTTCACGCTTAATAAAACCGCCAGGAATTTTTCCGACTGCATATAAACGCTCTTCATAGTTTACTGTAAGTGGGAAAAAATCTACATTTTTAGCTTCTTTTGATGCAGTTGCTGTAGATAGAACCGCTGTATCGCCATATCTTACTAATACTGCTCCGTTCGCTTGTTTGGCAAGCTGACCAGTTTCAACTGTTAGCTGGCGACCAGCTAAATCTATCGAGAAGACTTGCTTTTCTTGACTCATTTAAGTACCCCTCTCAATTTAAAGTATTCAATTCTTCTATGTAAATGGATAGTATATCACAATATTCTACCTCTAGTATTGCCTAAAATTAAGTAAGCTATAAAGCGTAGAAGATATATTTTTACCTAACAAAAAAGCGGGAATATTCCCGCTTCTTTGACTATCGACGTAAGCCAAGCTTTGTGATTAATTCACGGTAACGTGTGATATCGCTATTACGAAGGTAAGTTAGTAAATTACGACGTTTACCAACCATCTTTAATAGACCACGACGTGAATGATGATCTTTCTTGTGAGTACGTAAGTGCTCGTTTAGAGTGTTAATTTGCTCCGTTAGGACAGCAATTTGAACCTCTGGAGAACCAGTATCAGTCTCATGAGTTCTAAATTGTGCAATGATTTCATTTTTACGCTCTTGTGTTAAAGCCATCCTATTTCACCTCCTATTAATTAAACCCCCAATTACCTAGCAAGCGTCGGTGAGTCGCAATGCCAAGCAATGGTTGTCATAAAGTACATAACATAGAATACTACTTTTCATTTAAAAAAGCAAGTATATTCTTTTCGCTCGCAAAATATTCTTGTGCTGTTTTCTTATCTTTTGCGATTTGTTCAACTAACTCATCAATGCCATTGAATTTCTTCTCTTCTCTTATACGCATATGCCACTCTACTGTAACATTTTGATCGTATATATCTTTGTTAAATTCAAATAAGTGCACTTCAATTGATAATTGACGCTCATCTTCTTTAAAAGTCGGTTTATATCCAATATTACATACACCATCGTACCATTCATCGTGAACTTTTAATCTCACTGCATAAACACCTACAGGTGGCAATAAATACTCATCACTTAAACCTACATTAGCTGTTGGAAAACCAATTTGACGCCCACGTTTGTCGCCGTGTATAACTGTTCCCGCTACAGTATAGGCTCTACCTAAAATAGATGGAATTTGTTCCATTTCGCCATTTCGAATTAACTTTCGTAATGCTGTAGAACTTACTTTCTCTTCTTGAAATTCAACTTTTTCAATCACAGTCTGTGTAAACTCCCCTCTTGCATGAAATGGTAAAGTCTCCATCTTTCCTTTTCCTAAACGTCCATATGAATAATCAAACCCTGCTACTACATGCTTTACATTTAAACCAATAATATAATCATCTACAAATTGTTGTGGTAATAACCCTGCAAATGATTCATCAAATTTAATCACATATAATATATCGATTCCTAAGCTTTCGACTATTTTTTCTTTATCACGCATTGGTGTAATATACTCCACATGCGCATCCTTTTTCCCTAAAACAACAGATGGATGAGGATGAAATGTCATAACTGCACTTTTATATCCTCGGTCGTCCGCTATTTTTTTCGCAGTTCGAATTACACATTGATGTCCTAAATGAATGCCATCAAAAAATCCTAATGCCATTACAGTAGGTGGTAATTCTAATTTATTTTGTTCATGTGGATGAGTTAAATGAATAAGTTTCACGCTTGAATTCACCTTTTTCTGTAATAATCCTTCCAATAATTCATTATAGCTTTAGTTCTTGATTATTCACAAGTACTTTCATCGGCTTTAACATGCCAGGATGTTTCGGATGATGTTCATAAATTGCTAAGCAACGATCATTTTTATCAAACACTGTAATAAATGGTGCTGTTATTTCTAATTCATTCTTTAAGAACATACCATTCTTGATTTTCTCTGCTTGCTTTTCATCTACAACCATTTTTGGAAACTTACTTAATGCTTCATCAATTGAAATGAAGATAGACTCTACTGTTCCATTTTGCACGTTTTCTTCAATTTCTTCAAATGATATGCAATCTTCTAATAAAAATTCACCAGATGCCGTTCTTACAAGGTGAGACATATGTGATGGGAAACCAAGTTTCTCCCCGATCATTACCGCTAACGTTCTTACATATGTTCCTTTACTACACGTTACACGGAAACGGAATGAAATATTTTCTCCTTCAAAAACTTCACGGTCATCAAGTAATACGAATTCATGAATCGTAATTGTACGAACTGGACGTTCCACCTCTTGTCCTGCTCTTGCATATTCATATAATTTTTTCCCGTTTACTTTTACAGCTGAGAACATTGGTGGCATTTGTTCAATCGTGCCTGTTAATTCCGCTAGTACCTCTTCTACTTCTTTACGTGTAATAACACGGTTTACATCTTGTTTCTCCACAACTTCACCAGAAGCATCTTCTGTTGTTGTTGAAAACCCTAATGTTACTTCACCTTCATATGTTTTCGTTTCACTTGTTAAAAATTGTGCAATCTTCGTTGCTCTCCCCACACAAAGTGGTAATACTCCCGTTACATCTGGGTCTAATGTTCCCGTATGACCAATTCTCTTTTCTCGCAATATCTTTCTTAATTTAAATACACAATCATGTGATGTCATGCCTTTTGGCTTATGTAATAATACTACACCTTCCATATATGTTCACCTCATCATAATTCTTTCTTAGTAAATATCCAAAACTTATTTTGCATTGAAAAAATGGATAGACAAATGTCTATCCATTATTCTTCACGTTTACCGTCTTTATTAATTTCATGTAAAAGTGTATCAATTCGATGACCATATCCGATAGACTCATCAAACTCAAAGGTAATTTCCGGTGTTTTACGAAGACGAATACGTTGGCCAATTTCTGAACGAATAAAGCCTTTTGCCTTCGCTAAACCTTTTAACGTATTTTCTTTCTGTTCTTCGTCACCTAAAACAGAAATATATACTTTGGCAATTTGCAAATCACCACTCACTTGTACATCTGTTACTGTAACAAATCCGATACGTGGGTCTTTAATTTTACGACTAATGATGTCGCCTAATTCTTTTTTCATTTGCTCGCCTACACGGTTTGCACGTAATTTCATAACTCTTCACCTCATTCAATACCATTCCAATTGTGTTATCGTACGTTCAATTTCAGGAAATGAATCGATGTACTCCAGTACACGATTCATTTCTTTTTCACAGATAACACGATTTGAGGATACGGAAACAATCGCAATTTCTGTACGTTGCCATACATCTTGATGCCCAACTTCAGAAACAGCTACATTATAGCGCTGTTTCACACGAGTTAGCACTCGTTGCAAAATTGCCCGTTTCTCTTTTAAAGAATGCACATCGTAAATCATACACTCGAATGAGAGTGAAGCGACAATCATCGCTTCACTTCTTCCATAACGTATGCTTCAATGATGTCCCCTTCTTTAAGGTCATTATATCTCTCAATTGTAATACCACACTCATAGTTTTGTGCAACTTCTTTTACGTCGTCTTTGAAACGTTTTAACGTATCAAGTTGTCCTTCGAAAATTACGATACCATCGCGGATAATACGAACGCCACTATCGCGTGTAATTTTACCGTCAATTACGTAACAACCTGCGATTGTTCCAACTTTTGTTACCTTGAATGTTTGACGAACTTCCGCTTGACCGATTACTTTTTCTTCGAATTCTGGATCCAGCATACCTTGCATTGCTAATTCAATTTCTTCGATTACTTTGTAGATAATGCGGTGTAAGCGAACATCAACGTTCTCTAATTCAGCTGTACGCTTCGCGTTCACATCCGGACGTACGTTAAATCCAATTACAATTGCATTAGATGCAGAAGCTAAAATGATATCAGATTCTGTAATCGCACCTACACCAGTGTGAATGATTTTAACTTTTACGCCTTCAACATCAATTTTACGAAGTGACGCTGCCATCGCTTCAACAGAACCTTGTACGTCTGCTTTTACGATTAAGTTGATTTCTTTTACATCGCTCTCTTGGATTTGTTGGAATAAATCTTCAAGGCTTAATTTAGATTTCTCACCACGTTGTGCAACTAACGCTTCTTGTGCACGTGATTCACCGATTTGACGAGCTTTCTTCTCATCAGCGAATGCCATGAAACGATCTCCAGCTTGTGGTACTTCATTTAAACCTGTAATTTCAACAGGAGTTGATGGACCAGCAACTTTTACACGACGACCAATATCACTTACCATTGCACGAACACGCCCGAATGAAGTTCCAACAACGATTGGATCTCCAACTCGAAGTGTACCGTTTTGAACTAATAATGTCGCGATAGTTCCTTTACCTTTATCAAGCTGTGCTTCAATTACAGTACCCGTTGCATAACGATTTGGGTTTGCTTTATATTCTTCTACTTCACTTACAAGAAGAATCATCTCTAGCAAGTTGTCAATTCCCTCGCCTTGGATTGCAGAAATTGGTACGAAAATTGTATCTCCGCCCCAAGCTTCTGGAACTAATTCATATTCTGTTAATTCTTGCATTACACGATCAGGATTCGCCGCTGGTTTATCCATTTTATTCACAGCAACAATAATTGGTACTCCAGCTGCTTTTGCATGACTAATCGCTTCAACTGTTTGAGGCATAACACCGTCATCAGCTGCAACAACAAGGATTGTAATATCAGTTACTTGCGCACCACGAGCACGCATCGTTGTAAATGCCGCGTGACCAGGCGTATCTAAGAATGTAATTTTCTTATCATTTACTTCAACTTGGTATGCACCAATATGCTGAGTAATTCCACCCGCTTCGCCAGCAGTTACTTTTGAATTACGAATTGAGTCAAGTAATGTTGTTTTACCATGGTCAACGTGTCCCATAATCGTAACAACAGCTGGACGCTCTTTTAAGTTTTCTTCATCATCTTGCTCATCAATGAATGTTTCAAACTCAGTTTCACTTACAACTACTTCTTCTTCTACTTCAATACCGTAATCAGTAGCAATTAACTCAATTGTATCTTTATCCAAGTCTTGGTTAATTGTTGCCATAATTCCAAGCATGAAGAGCTTTTTAATAATTTCAGATGGCTCTTTACTTAACTTTTTAGCAAGTTCACCTACTGTAAGGCTTCCAGAGAAAGTGATTTTATCTGGTGTTTCTACTATTTGCGTTTGTTGTCTTCCAGCAAAGTTATCTTGACGTTTGTCTTCATTTCCTTTGCCTTTTTTCTTTTTCTTATTGCTGTTCTTTTTACTGCGAACAACTTTCTCTTCTACTTCAAACTCATCTGCAACAGAAGGTTTTTCCGCTCCAGTGTTATATTCATTATCTAATTTATTTACTACTTCATCTTCTAACATTGTCATATGATTCGAAACCTCGATATTCATCTCTTTAAGTTTTGTCATAAGATCTTTACTTGAGATATTATTTTTTTTTGCATATTCATGTACTCGAATTTTACTCATACCTTCACCCCCGGTAATTTGTATCGAGCATGCTACGTAGCTTTTTCGCAAAGCCTTCATCTAACACAGCTACAACGACTCGCTCGTCTCTCCCAATCGCATGCCCTAATTGTTGTCGATTTTCGACTTTTTTCATTGGTACGTTGTAGTACGTCGTTTTATCAGTGATACGTTTAGTAGTGTTCGCTGACGCATCTTCAGAAAGCAATACGAGCTTTGCTTTACCACTTCGTACTTCTTTTAAAACGAGTTCTTCACCCGAAATGATTTTTCGAGCGCGATTTGCTAGTCCTAAAAACGATTTCCAATCGGACACTTATTTCGACTCCTTCTCAACAAGCTCAAGAAGCTCTTCGTACAGAGAACTGTCGATTTTCGCTTTTAGATGATGTTCCAAAATGTTTTTCTTTTGGGCTTGCATAATGCATTCTTTATCTTTTGACAAATATGCACCTCGTCCTGATTTTTTTCCAGATAAATCAATAGACACTTCGCCCTCTTTGGAACGAACAATGCGAACGAGCTCTCGTTTTGATTTCATCTCTTGCGTCGCGATACATTTTCGTAACGGAACTTTTCGATTGCTCATACTCATCACCTCTATTCGATTTCGTCTTCAACTGAATCGAATCCGAATGCGATTACGCTATCTTCTTCTGTTACAATTCCAAGTTGTTTCGCATCAGACTCACTTTTAATATCAATTTTCCAGCCTGTTAATTTAGCTGCAAGACGCGCATTTTGTCCACGCTTACCGATAGCTAATGATAGCTGGTGGTCTGGAACAACAACAGTTGTTGCTTTTTCATCTTCATCTACAAGTACTTTAACAACTTGTGATGGGCTTAAAGCATTTGCAACATATTCAACTGGATCATTTGACCAGCGAACGATGTCAATCTTTTCACCTTTTAGTTCATCTACAACACGTTGTACACGTTGTCCTTTCGGTCCTACGCAAGAACCAACTGGATCAACATCAATGTTTTCTGCATGCACAGAGATTTTAGAACGATCTCCTGCTTCGCGCGCTACAGAGCGAATTTCTACAGTTCCATCATAAATTTCTGGAACTTCCATTTCGAATAAACGTTTTAAAAGACCAGGATGTGTACGTGATACGTAAATTTGTGGTCCTTTTGTTGTCTTTTCTACTTTTGTAATAAATACGCGAATACGATCATGTGGCTTATATTGCTCATTTGGCATTTGCTCACTTACAGGTAATAAAGCTTCTACTTTACCTAAGCTTACGTAGATGAAACGAGCATCTTGGCGTTGTACAATACCAACCATAATGTCTTCTTCACGATCACTAAATTCTGAGTAAATAACACCACGTTCTGCTTCACGAACTCGTTGTGTTACAACTTGTTTTGCAGTTTGCGCTGCAATACGACCAAAATCTTTTGGCGTTACTTCAATTTCTAGTACGTCGCCATCTTGGTAGTTTGGATTAATTTGTCTTGCCTCTTCTACAGAGATTTCAAGACGTGGATCAAACACATTATCAACAACGTCCTTACGTGCTAAAACTTGAATTGTTCCCACTTCTGGGTTAAAGCTCACACGAACGTTTTGTGCTTGGTTAAAATTGCGTTTATAAGCAGAGATTAACGCTGCTTCAATCGCATCAATAATAATATCTTTACTAATACCTTTTTCTGACTCTAATACGAGCAAAGCATCTAACAACTCAGTGCTCATGAAGATCCCCCTTCTTACTAAAACGTAACAGCAAGTCGCGCATTTGCAACTTTATCCATTGGAATTTGGATTTCTTTTTTACGTGTTTTAATTGTTAATAGTAGTGTAATTGTAGTACCGTCGTAGGAAAGTAACTTTCCTTCAAACATCTTTTCGCCATCAATCGGCTCATATGTTTTTATTGCCACTTGTTTTCCTACCGCTTGCTGGAAGTCTTTCTCTTTCTTTAATGGGCGTTCTGCTCCAGGAGATGATACATCCAAAAAGTAAAGGTGAGGAATTGGATCCTCTTTATCTAAAGCTTCGCTTAAACGTTCACTTACCGCACCGCATTCTTCAATGTCGACTCCCTTTTCAGAATCGATGAATACGCGTAAGAACCAGTCTTGTCCTTCTTTCACATACTCTACATCTACAAGTTCAAGATTTAACTCTTCAACGATTGGCTGCGCAAATGCTTCTACAACTTCTGTGACTTTCTTATCCATAAACAGCCTCCTTCCTGCCGCCATGTACCATTTACAAGAAAAGATCCCGTTCATAAAGACGGTCTATCTTATTCTTTCTCGTTAGCTAACAAAAGCCCCTGCCGTTAAGCAGGGAATATCTGTCTTAGTATTACCAAATTTAAGAAGTAAAACTTGTAACAAAATATGTATATACGACAGAAATGTCTTTACTATCTACATGAATAAAATGTAGATAGTAACACGAAAGAGTGGGTTTCCCCACTCTCTTTTTCACAAAATATACATGACATGGTTATCTCGGTTTATAGTATACCATAGCAAATATTGATTTGCAAAGACTTTTCCTACCTATTAGAACAGTGATAATTGGTTTTGATCCGGCAAATCTCCTAAACAACCTTGGCTATCTAAATACTCAATAATTGTTTTCGAAACCTTACTTCGTTGCTGTAAGTCTTCTTTTGATAAGAAGTCTCCATTTTTGCGCGCTTCCACAATACTTAAGGCTGCGTTCGTACCAAGACCAGGCACTGCATTAAACGGAGGGATTAATGAGTCGCCATCAATAATAAATTCCGTTGCATGCGAACGGTATAAATCAACCTTTTGGAATGAGTATCCACGCTCACACATTTCAAGTGTCATTTCTAGTACCGTTAATAAACTCTTCTCTTTCGGCGCAGCATCGAGTCCCTTTTGAGCAATTTCATCAATTCTTGCACGTATAGATGCTGAACCTTTCGCCATCGCCTCTACATCAAAATCATCTGCACGGACTGTAAAATATGCCGCATAGAATAAAAGTGCAAAATGTACTTTAAAGTATGCGATACGCACAGCCATAAGTACGTAAGCAGCTGCATGGGCTTTAGGGAACATATATTTAATCTTCTTACATGAATCAATATACCAACCTGGTACATTATTACCTTTCATGTCATCTTCCCATTCTTCCGGTACACCTTTACCTTTACGAACCGACTCCATGATTTTGAAGGCTAATGATGGATCTAAACCTTGATAGATTAAATATACCATGATGTCATCACGACAACCGATAACTTCACTCAGCGTACATGTACCGTTATAAATTAACTCATTTGCATTACCCAGCCATACGTCAGTACCATGTGACAGCCCAGAAATTTGGACCAATTCTGAGAATGTCGTTGGTTTTGTCTCTTCTAACATCTGTCTTACGAATTTCGTACCGAATTCTGGGATACCAAGTGTACCTGTTTTACAGTTAATTTGTTCTTCCGTTACCCCTAACGTTTCTGGACCAGAGAAAATTTTCATTACCTCTGGATCATCCGTTGGGATTGTTTTCGGATCAATACCACTTAAATCTTGTAACATACGAATAACGGTCGGATCATCGTGTCCTAGTATATCAAGTTTCAATAAATTATCATGAATCGAGTGGAAGTCAAAATGCGTTGTTCTCCACTCAGCACCAATTGAATCAGCAGGAAACTGTATTGGGGAGAAATCAAAGATATCCATGTAATCTGGCACAACGATAATACCACCTGGATGCTGTCCAGTTGTACGTTTTACCCCTGTACATCCCGCTACTAAGCGGTCAATCTCTGCATTCCGAATTGTTAAATTGTGATCATTTGCATAACCTTTTACATATCCATAAGCTGTTTTTTCCGCAACTGTACCAATCGTTCCAGCACGGTATACATAATCTTCACCGAACAGTACTTTCGTATAGTTATGTGCACGTGGTTGGTATTCCCCGGAGAAGTTCAAATCGATATCAGGTACCTTATCTCCTTTGAATCCAAGGAACGTTTCGAATGGGATATCATGTCCATCTTTTACATATGCCACATTACATGTCGGACAATCTTTATCTGGTAAGTCGAAACCAGAGCCTACCGAACCATCATTAAAGAATTCAGATTGCTTGCATTTTGGACAGACATAGTGTGGTGGTAATGGGTTTACTTCTGTAATTTCCATCATCGTTGCAACGAACGATGAACCTACTGAACCACGCGAACCTACTAGATATCCGTCGACTAACGATTTTTTCACAAGCTTATGTGAGATTAAATAAATAACGGCAAATCCATGTCCAATAATACTTTTCAATTCTTTTTCTAAGCGAGCCTCTACAATTTCTGGTAGTTCTTCACCGTATATACTGCGTGCCATTTTATAACTCATATCACGTGTTTCATCATCGGCACCCTCAATTTTCGGTGTATATAGATCATCTTTTACCGGACGAACATCACCAATTAATGACGCAACTTTTTGTGTATTCGTTACAACAACTTCTTTCGCTTTGTCCTCACCTAAAAATGAAAAACACTCTAGCATTTCATCAGTTGTACGGAAATGTACTGGCGGTAATGAATGTCGATTTAACGGATTTGCCCCGCCCTGTGAACTAACTAAAATTTTACGATACATTGCATCTTCTGGATCTAAGTAATGCACGTTCCCTGTAGCGACAACTGGTTTATCTAACGTCTCACCTAGTTTTACTAAGTTAGAGATAATTGTTTTTAATTGTCCTTCATCTCGAACGAGTTCACGCTCTACTAAATGACGCAACACCTCTGGAGGCATTACTTCAATGTAATCATAGAACTGTGCAATTTCTTCTACCTCTTCAGGAGCTTTTTGCATCATTGCCTCAAATACTTCACCTTTATCACAAGCCGTTCCTACTAAAATTCCTTCACGGTATTTTTTTAATAGTGACCTCGGTACTCGTGGTACACGGTAAAAGTAATTAAGGTGAGAATATGAAACAAGTTTATATAAATTTTTCAACCCAACATCTGATGTGGCAAGTAACGTCATATGACTTGGACGGCCACGCTTATACGCATCCCCTTGTCCCATGCTATCATTTAATTGATCGTGATATTCAAATCCCTTTTCAATTACATCTTTCAACATTTTCACAAGTAAATATCCCGTCGCTTCTGTATCATAAATCGCACGGTGATGTTGCGTTAATTCAATATCAAGTTTTTTACACATCGTATTTAATCGATGATTTTTCATTTCTGGGAATAAGAATCGTGCAAGTTCTAACGTATCAATAACGGGGTTATTCGTTTTTTCTAACCCAGCCTTTTTAAAACCTACGTTAATAAAGCCCATATCAAAGCTTGCATTATGGGCAACAAGTGTATGGTCACCCATCCATTCCTCAAACTTTTTAAACACTTCGTCCACTTCTGGTGCATCAGTTAACATATCATCTGTAATACCTGTTAATTCAATAATCGTCGCTGATAATGGTTGATGTGGATTTGCGAAAGATTCAAAGCGATCAATGATTTCGCCACCCTTTACTTTTACGGCAGCCAACTCAATGACTGTGTCGTATACAGCTGATAAACCTGTCGTCTCAACATCGAAAACAACATACGTTTCCTCCGCAAGTAAACGATGCGCCTCGTTATACGCTATCGGTACACCATCATTAACTAAATTCGCTTCTACACCGTATATAACTTTAACTCCAGCTTTTTTCCCCGCAGAATATGCCTCCGGGAACGACTGAGCCACAGCATGGTCTGTAACCGCAATAGCTTCATGTCCCCATTTACCAGCTTGGGCAACAAGCCTAGAAACAGGAGTAACAGCATCCATTTGGCTCATCGGAGTGTGAAGATGAAGTTCTACACGCTTTTCGCCTTCTGGCGCTTTATCTTTACGAGACGGCCCTGTTATTTCATTAATATCATTTGCAATCATTACTAAATCTCGAACGAATGTATCGTTTTGAACAGAACCACGCGCTTTCACCCACATTCCTTTTTTCAAGGATTGCAGCATTGGAATATCTTCTTTGTCACGCGAGAACATTTTGATCATAATAGAATCCGTATAATCCGTTATTTTTAAAGTTAATAACGTACGCCCACTACGAAGCTCTTTTGTTTCTACATGGAAGACATATCCTTGAACCGTTTTTCTTCTTTCTTCATCTTGAATTTCTCGCATCGGTGTAATCTCTTCATCCGGCTTAATAAGATACCCGAGTGTAATCGGCCCTTCATGCACAACGCTGCTTTCTTCAGCTTGCTTCTTCGCCATTTCTTCCATAGCTTGTATAACACGCTCGCGGTCTTCTTGCTGAGTTTGCTCACGAAACTTTTGCATTTCTTCTGCATTTTGCTGTATATGTGTGTCTAACTGGAAACGCGGGAATCCAAAAGCTTCGTATTGATCCCCCACTGGTTTCGCAACGTTTTTCTTTAAAGCAGTAGACTCCAGCTCATTATTTACATTTATTAACAACTTTACTCCATTCACCTGCGGAAGTTGCTTCTTTAAGTACGCGAACATGGGTGAAAATGTAATTCGTTCCGTACAAAGTGGCCAATACGCCCTTACTTCTTCTTCTGTAAATTGTTTATTCTCTGTTTCTAATGCAAATGTTGTTCTTGCAATATGAGAAAATGATTGCTTAAGCTTTGTTTCTAGCAATTCATATAATTCTGTAGGCAAAATACGTGGCACTTGTAAATCAAAATGCCAACTTTTATTCGCTTTATCAATAACGAGCCTTTCAATACCACCGCCTTGTAAATATTGATTTATAAGGTCGTCTGGTATTTGCAACTGCTGGAGCAAAATTTGAAATCGCTCTTGTTGTTCATTTGTTAAAGACATAAGCACTCTCCTTCCATTTGCTATTATAAATTGAAACGTACTACAAAGAAAGATTTCTTCCTTCTTCTTTTACAAAATACGTTTACAAAGAAAGAGAAGGTACCCCATTACGAGGTACCTCTTCTTATTTTAAAATATTTGCAATATATGTTTGAAGTTCTTCTACTTTTACTTCTTCAGACTCACCTGTAGCACGTACTTTCACTTCTACAATACCTTCGTCTGCTTTTTTACCAACTGTAACGCGAACTGGAAGACCGAATAAATCTGCATCTGCAAACTTAACACCTGCACGTTCTGCACGATCGTCTAATAACACTTCATAGCCTTGTTCTTGTAATGAGTTGTAGATATTTTCACCCATTTCACGTTGTGCATCAGATTTCATATTTACTGGAATTACATGCACATGGAATGGTGCTACAGCTTTTGGCCAAACTAAGCCGTTCTCATCGTTAAACTGCTCTGCAATTGCTGCCACTGTACGAGATACACCGATACCGTAACAACCCATAATAAGTGGTTGTGTTTTTCCGTTTTCATCTAGGAATGTCGCGTTCATTGCTTCACTATAACGAGTTCCTAATTTGAATACATGACCAACTTCAATTCCGCGTGCGAAAAGAATTGTTCCGTTTCCATCTGGAGATTGGTCTCCTTCTTGAATGAAGCGTAAATCTGTATATTGACTTACTTTAAAGTCACGTTCTGGATTTACATTTACATAATGGAATCCTTCTTCGTTCGCTCCTGAACATCCGTTAACAATTGATGCTACAGCGTGATCAGCAATAATTTCAATATCACCTGTTACACCAATCGGCCCTAATGAACCAAGTTCACAATTTAATAATTCTTTTACTTCTTCATGAGAAGCAAGCTCAACAACTGAAGCGCCGTATACATTTTTCACTTTCACATCGTTTACTTCGTGATCACCACGAACAAGTACAACTACTAATTTCTCATCTACTTTAAATACCATAGACTTAATGCACTTGTCAGCTGCAATGTTTAAGAATGCAGATACTTCTCCAATTGCTTTTTGGTCTGGTGTTGCTACTTTTTCAAGAGCTTTTTCTGCTTCGTCACTCTTCGTATACGTATCTACAACAGGAGCCATTTCGATGTTTGCTGCATAATCAGATGTGTCAGAGTATGCAATTGTATCTTCACCAACATCAGATAATACCATAAATTCATGTGTATCTTTTCCGCCCATTGCTCCAGAATCAGCAATAACTGCACGGAAATTCAAGCCACAACGAGCAAAAATGTTAGAGTATGCTTTATATAAGCGATCGTATACTTCATCTAAGCTCTCTTGTGTAGCATGGAAAGAGTATGCATCTTTCATTAGAAACTCTCTTCCACGTAATAAACCGAAACGAGGTCTTTGCTCATCACGGAATTTTGTTTGAATTTGGTATAATGTTAACGGTAATTTTTTATATGATTTCACTTCATCACGCACAAGATCCGTAATTACTTCCTCATGTGTCGCTCCTAATGCGAATTCACGAGCGTTACGATCTTTCATACGCATTAATTCAGATCCGTATGAATACCAACGACCTGATTCTTGCCATAATTCTGCAGCTTGCATAGCTGGCATTAATAATTCTACAGCTCCTGCACGCTCCATTTCTTCTCGAACGATACGTTCTACTTTGTGTAATACTTTTAATCCAAATGGTAGAAAACTATAAATACCAGAAGCATTTTGACGCATAAAACCTGCGCGAAGTAATAATTGATGACTCTTAATTTCAGCATCAGCTGGAACTTCACGTAATGTAGGACTGAATACCATACTTTGTTTCATTTATTTGCACCTCTTCATTTTACTCTTACACGCAGTAAAACCCCTCACCTCGAATTAGGTGAGGGATTTTATTCTACGAGCTCTATTTCATTCTATTTTACAAGAAAAACTTACGAATGTCATTCCATGTTACAACTAACATTAATAACATTAATAATGCAAAACCAATAAAATGAACCATTCCTTCTTTTTGACGGTCAATTGGTTTCCCTCGTAACGCTTCAATTAAGAAGAAGAATAAACGGCCACCATCTAAAGCAGGAACTGGTAATAAATTAAATAAACCAAGATTAATGCTTAGAACTGCCGCTAAACTTAGTACACGCGTAAATCCATAATCTACAACTTGATCTGTTAGATTATAAATTCCTACTGGACCTGACAACTCATTAATAGAAAATTGACCAGTTACTAATTTCACAAGAGATTCAAAAATTAGTTTCGTCCATTGGTACGTTTGTTCAAATCCTGATTTAATAGAACCCATTACTGTTTTCTCTACAGGAGAATAAACACCAATTCTACCAACTTCGTCTTTTCCTTCTTTATCAAGTGTTGGCGTTACTTTCACATTAAACTGTTCATTATCACGCTTTACTTGTAACGTAATTTCTTTATTCGGGTTTTCACGTACAATAGTAACAACATCTTTCCATGTACTTGTGTTTTTCCCATCAATCGCTTGAATTGTATCATTCTCTTTCAGGCCAGCTTGCTGTGCTGCACTATTATCCATCACTTTTCCGACCATTGGTTTGTCAATAGGAACCCCTTGTACAAATCCAAGAATCACAAAAATAACAAATGCTAAAATGAAGTTCATTGCAGGACCCGCAAAGATTGTTAAAGCGCGTTGACCCAATTTTTTAGAGCCAAATTGCCTGTTATATGGAGCAATTTGAATTTCTTCTCCAGCAGTAATGATGCGAGCCTTTTCATTCACTCGGAATGTTTGAAGCTCTTCCTCATACTCTTCATAGCCTGAAATCGTTAGATTATGCTCTAAATCAGCTTGTTCGACTTCAATAACACGAACATTTGGATATTTTTCATATCCATCAAAAACTAATTTCACAGCTTCGTCTTTTTCATTTAGCACAAGGCCAACCTTTTTCCCTGGCTTTAACTCAACTGTGTCTGCATCCTCGCCAGCCATTCTTACATAGCCACCCAGAGGCAGTAATCGAATCGTATACACCGTTTCATTCTTTTCAAATGAGAATATTTTCGGACCAAAACCAATCGCAAACTCGCGGCATAAAATGCCTGCTCTTTTCGCGAAGTATAGATGCCCTAGCTCATGGAAAAATACGAGTGCACCGAAAATTAATATAAAGGCAATCGCTGTATTCAATTCCATAACCACCTTTGCTAAATTTGTTCCATCACAAACCGTCTTGTGGCTGCATCAATTTCCAGAATTTCCTCTAAGCTCGGACGTGCAATGACATTGTGATGGTTCATTGCTTTTTCAATGAGGTCTTCCACTGTTAAGAAACCAATTCTCTTTTGTAAAAAAGCTTCAACAGCTACTTCATTCGCTGCGTTCATTACAGCTGGCATACTTCCACCAGCTTTTCCAGCTTCATACGCAAAACGTAAACAACGGAATCGTTTTTGGTCCATTTTCTCAAAATGCAACGTCCCTATTTCCCATAAGTTTAACTGTTTTGTGTCTGAAAGAGGCAATCTATCAGGATATGTAAGTGCGTATTGAATTGGTACTCGCATATCAGGTGAACCAAGCTGCGCCATTACACTACGATCTTCAAATTCAACCATAGAATGGATAATACTTTCTTTATGTAAAACAACATCGATTTGCTCATAAGGGATACCAAAAAGCCAATGTGCTTCAATTACTTCTAGTCCCTTATTCATCATTGTAGCAGAATCAATTGTAATTTTCGAACCCATTGACCAGTTTGGATGTCGAAGCGCATCTTCTACGGTCACATGATGCAATTCATCTCTCGTTTTATCACGGAAACTTCCACCAGAAGCCGTTATAATAAGACGAGAAATTCTTTTTTCATTTTCACCATTCAAGCATTGAAAAATAGCCGAATGTTCACTATCTACTGGAAGTAACGAAACATTATGTTTTCGCGCTGCTTCCATTACAAGATGTCCTGCAGTTACTAACGTTTCTTTATTTGCAATTCCAATTGTTTTTTTCGCCTCAATCGCACGAAGTGTCGGTAACAACCCTACGCTACCTACAACAGCATTTACTACAATCTCCGCATCTGGATGTAATGCTACTTCTAAAAGTCCTTCACTACCATATACAATTTTTGTATTACCAGAAACAGTTTGTAATTTTAAAACATCTTCCTCTCTTTGCACAGAGACGATTTGCGGAGAAAATTCTTGAATTACCTTTACTGCGTAGTCAATATTCTTCCCTACAGAAAAAGCAACGAGACGGAATTGGTCTGGGTGCGAGCGTAATACATCTAAAGTTTGTGTACCAATCGATCCGCTTGCACCTAATAAACTAATGTTTTTCATGACTCCAACCCCTCGTTCATTTATTAATTGTATTGTAATAAGAAGTAGAGAATTGGTAAAACGAATAACCAACTATCTGTTCGATCTAATATACCACCATGCCCAGGTAAAATTGTACCTGAATCCTTTACGCCATAATGACGTTTAAAAGCAGATTGTACTAAATCACCAATTTGTCCAAAAATAGAAATGATAATTGTCAGCACAATTAAAATTACTACATTCGATTCGACTGGGAAGAACACGTTGTAAACAAGTGCCACAATAATTCCACAAACGATGCCGCCTAATGAACCTTCAATCGTTTTATTTGGACTAATTTCTGGCCACAATTTTCTCTTGCCTAATGCTTTTCCTACGAAATATGCGCCTGAATCAGTAGCCCATATAACAAATAATGCACAAAACACATATTTAATTCCTAATATTCTCGTTTCATTTAAATATAAGAATCCCATTGCCACATATGTCGTTGCCATTAGTAAAAATGAAGCATTATCAAAAGTAAATGTATTCTTAGAAAGGACTGTATATGATAAAAGTAATAAAACAATCACAAATGTGATTTCCAATTTACCTAATCCAATCCATGTAAACAGTTCTGATGCACTACTTGGAATTAAAAGAATCCACAATAATACTGCAGCTAAAACTGTCGGTACTGAAATAAGCGTAAGCTTATTCATACGAATTAATTCATATAAACCTATAGAAGCAAGTGCATACACTAAAACCGTAAAAGGCACGCCACCGTATATTACGATGGGAATGAATAGCGCGGCAGCAACCACTCCAGTAATAATTCTCTGTTTCACTACCAAACCCTCTCTTTCTACACGCCTCCGAATCTGCGCCCTCTATGTTGAAAGTCAGTAATCGCATTTAGCAAATGTTCTTCTTTGAAGTCTGGCCAATACACATCCGTAAACCAAAACTCCGAATATGCAATTTGCCATAACATGAAATTACTAATACGTAGCTCTCCGCTTGTTCGGATTAACAACTCTGGATCGGGTAAAGAACTCGTCATTAAGTAGGAGGAAAGCATTTCTTCACTTACCTCTTCAGAACGAATTTTTCCTTCCTCATTATCTTTCATCATATGTTGCACAGCAGAAACGATTTCATCTCGACTTCCATAGTTTAACGCGAAATTAAGAATTAATCCCGTATTCTCTTTCGTATCTTCCATGGCTTTCTCCATCGCTCTGCGTGTATGCGTAGGAAGACGATCTTTTTGCCCTATTACTCGGACTTGTACGTTTTCTTCAATCAATTCTGGTAAAAATGTACCTAGAAATTCTTCTGGAAGCTTCATTAAATAATCAACTTCCTTTTTCGGTCTTTTCCAGTTCTCAGTTGAAAAAGCATAAAGAGTTAACACTTTCACATTAAGTTTACTTGCAAATTTTGTAATTTTCTTTACAACTTGCATACCTTCATGATGTCCCGCAATACGAGGCATTGCTCTCCTCTTTGCCCATCTTCCATTCCCATCCATAATGATGGCAATATGTTCTGGGATATATCCTTTTTTCACTTCTTCAACGAGATGATCAAACGATGTGTCCTTTTTACCTTTAAAAAAAGGAAAGTTTTTAAACATCATTCATACCCTCCAACAAGCAGACGTATGCCTAAAAGTGTAAAAAGACCCCCTTAAGAAGAGGGTCATATTTGCGAAGTTATCGCTATTACACTTCCATGATTTCTTTTTCTTTGTTTTTTGCGATTTCGTCAACTTTTGCAATATATTTATCTGTTTCTTTTTGGATATCTTCAGTATATCCTCTTAAATCATCTTCTGTAATCTCGCCAGCTTTTTCAAGCTTCTTAAGATCATCATTTCCGTCACGACGTACGTTACGAACAGCTACTTTTGCTTCTTCAGCATATTTTTTCACAACTTTAACAAGATCACGACGACGCTCTTCTGTTAATGCAGGGAATGCAATACGAATTACAGTTCCATCATTAGAAGGGTTTAAGCCTAAATCTGCTTTTAAAATTGCTTTTTCGATATCACCGATAGAAGTTTTATCATAAGGTTGAATTACAAGTAAACGTGCTTCTGGAACTGTAATGTTCGCTAATTGCACAACTGGTGTTGGTGCACCATAGTAATCAACTTGTACCTTATCTAATACAGACGAGCTTGCACGACCAGCGCGAACTGTTGCTAATTCACGAGAATAAGCAGCAACTGCTTTTTCCATTTTTTCATTTGAAGACTTCAATACTTGTTGTCCCATATTTATTTCCCCCTTACAACTGTTCCAATATTTTCGCCTAAAACGGCACGTTTAATATTACCTTTTTCCATAACTGAGAATACAATTAATGGAATATCATTATCCATACATAGAGAAGAAGCTGTAGAATCCATTACACCTAAACCTTCTTTTAATACATCTAAGTAAGTAAGCGTTTCGTATTTCGTAGCTGTTGGGTCAATAGATGGATCTGCGCTATATACGCCATCCACATTATTTTTTGCCATTAAAATAACGTCTGCTTCGATTTCCGCTGCACGTAATGCTGCTGTTGTATCTGTAGAGAAGTATGGATTACCTGTACCTGCTGCAAAGATAACAACACGTTTTTTCTCTAAGTGACGAACTGCTTTACGGCGAATGTAAGGCTCTGCCACTTGACGCATCTCAATTGAAGTTTGTACACGAGTTTGGATTCCAATATTCTCCAAGCTATCTTGAAGAGCTAATGAATTCATAACTGTAGCTAACATGCCCATGTAATCTGCTCCTGCACGATCCATGCCCATTTCACTTCCAATTTTCCCACGCCAAATGTTACCGCCACCAACAACAACAGCAACCTCTACATCAAGTTCTGCAATTTCTTTTACTTGTTCTGCAACTGACTTAATAACAGTTGGATTAATTCCAAATCCTTGCTCTCCAGCTAAAGCTTCTCCACTTAGCTTTAAAACGACACGATTATATTTCGGTTTACTCATAATGAACCTCCAATTGCTTACATCTTTATTTTAAAAAAGGGAACACAATGTGTTCCCTAATCTGTATTAGTTACTACCTTTTACTTGGTTCATTACTTCTTCAGCAAAGTTGTCTTCGCGTTTTTCGATACCTTCACCAACAGCGTAGCGAACGAATCCTTTTAATGTTCCGCCTTTAGACTCAACGAACTGACGAACTTTCATATCAGGGTTTTTAACGAATGCTTGGTCAAGTAAGCAAATCTCTTCGAAGAATTTGCCTAGACGGCCTTCAACCATTTTAGCAACGATTTTTTCAGGCTTGCCTTCGTTTAATGCTTGTTGTGTTAATACTTGACGCTCATGCTCAACTTCTTCAGCTGTTACAGCATCGCGGTCGATGTATTTAGGGTTAACTGCAGCGATGTGCATTGCAACATCTTTAGCAGCAGCTTCATCAGTAGAACCTTCAAGAACTGTTAATACACCAATGCGTCCACCCATGTGTAGATAAGCGCCGAATGCATCTGCATCAGTTTTTGATACGATTTCGAAACGACGAAGTGTAAGTTTTTCACCAATTTTAGCGATTGCTTCGTTGATGTGCTCTTCAACGTTTTTACCGTTTTCCATTGTTTGAGCCATAGCTTCTTCAACGTTAGCTGGTTTGTTAGTTAATAAGTGAGCAGCTAATTCTTTAATTAGTGCTTGGAAACCTTCGTTTTTCGCAACGAAATCAGTTTCAGAGTTTAATTCTAAGATTAAAGCGTCGTTACCGTTTGTTTCGATGAAAGTTAAACCTTCAGCAGCAATGCGGTCTGCTTTTTTAGCAGCTTTCGCAATACCTTTTTCGCGTAAGAAGTCAATTGCCTTCTCCATGTCGCCGTTAGTTTCTGTTAAAGCTTTTTTGCAGTCCATCATACCTGCGCCAGTTTTTTCACGTAATTCTTTTACCATTTGAGCAGTGATTGCCATATTTTTCATCCTCCTAAAATATGTATTTATACCTTTTATAAAGGTGTTTATACCTTAAAAAAGGTGATAAAAGGCCGAACCCCTTATCACCTTTCCAACTTTGTTACGCAGTAACAGTTTCTTCACCTTGTTTTGCTTCAAGGATCGCGTCTGCCATTTTAGATGTAAGAAGTTTTACAGCACGAATTGCATCATCGTTTGCTGGGATAACGTGATCGATTTCGTCTGGATCACAGTTTGTATCAACGATACCGATGATTGGAATGTGTAATTTGCGTGCTTCAGCAACTGCAATACGCTCTTTACGAGGGTCTACTACGAATAATGCACTTGGAAGACCTTTCATATCTTTAATACCGCCTAAGAATTTCTCAAGACGCTCTAACTCTTTTTTAAGTTGAACAACTTCTTTCTTAGGAAGTACTTCGAAAGTACCATCTTCTTGCATTCTTTCGATGTCTTTAAGACGCTTGATACGCTTTTGGATTGTTTGGAAGTTTGTTAAAGTTCCACCTAACCAACGTTGGTTAACGAAGTACATACCAGCACGAGTTGCTTCTTCTTTAATAGCTTCTTGTGCTTGTTTTTTAGTACCTACGAATAAGATGTCTCCACCTTCAGCAGCGATGTCGCGCATCGTTCTGTAAGCTTCCTCAACTTTTTTCACAGTTTTTTGTAAGTCGATGATGTAGATACCGTTACGCTCTGTGAAAATGTAACGCTTCATTTTTGGGTTCCAACGACGAGTTTGATGTCCGAAATGAACACCAGCTTCAAGCAATTGCTTCATAGAAATTACTGACATAATATAGTTCCTCCTAAATGGTTTTTGATATCCTCCGTTTACTTCATCTCTAAGCGAAACTACAAACGTAGCACCAACACTTAAATCAGTAAACGTGTGTACTTTGTACTGACACCACTGCTTACTATATCATACTGAAATATTACAATCAAGTCGAAAATGCGAACAATGTAAAACTTTCTTTGTTCATACTCGAATTCTAGTATTACCAACCTTCATTTCTTTTAAGCAAAAAAGTAAAACACAATTAATAGTTTTCCCAGAAAACACGCTTATGGCACTTTTCACAAGCGCCATCAATCCATTGCACAAAAAAACTCTCCTCGATCGAGGAGAGTTTTTTATAAATTAGTTTGTTTTTAATTTAGCAAGTTCCTGTAGAAACTTGTCGTTTAGCACTTTAATGTATGTTCCTTTCATACCTAAAGAGCGAGACTCAATTACACCAGCACTTTCTAATTTACGTAGTGCATTTACGATTACAGAACGAGTAATTCCTACACGATCAGCAATTTTACTTGCAACAAGTAAACCTTCTGTTCCATTTAATTCTTCGAAGATATGCTCAATTGCTTCTAACTCACTGTAAGATAATGAGCTGATCGCCATTTGAACAACAGCTTTACTACGTGCTTCCTCTTCGATTTCTTCTGCTTTTTCACGTAAGATTTCCATGCCTACAACAGTTGAGCTGTACTCAGCAAGGATTAAATCGTCATCTAAGAACTCTTGACCAAGACGAGCTAATACTAAAGTACCTAGACGCTCACCACCACCAACGATTGGTACGATTGTAGTTAAACCTTGACCAAATAATTCTCTGTTTTCTACCGGGAATGCTGTGTAAGCACTGTTCACATCTAAGTTTGAAGATGTTTCTGTAATGTTGAATAAGCTTTGTGTATATTCTTCTGGGAATTGACGTTCTGCAAGCATTTGCTTCATGCGTTCGTTTTCGATTTGTTGGTGAATTGCATAACCTAGTAATTTACCACGACGACTAACTACGAATACGTTTGCTTCGATTACTTCACACATTGTGTCAGACATTTCTCTAAAGTTTACAGGCTTCCCTGCTGCGCTCTGTAATAACGCATTTAATTTTCTTGTTTTTGCTAATAATTCCATTTCAAAAGTTCCTCCTACATGTTACTCACATATTTTTTCATCACTTGGAAACTAGGGCGAGTCACCTGATGACACTATTACAAAATAAACTGGCTCACATCTTTATTTTTAGCAATTGTTGCTAATTTCTCCTCAACGTATTGAGGGGTTATCGTTATTTTCTCTAACGTAATTTCAGATGCTTCAAACGATAAATCTTCAAGGAGCTTCTCCATAATCGTATGAAGTCTTCTTGCTCCAATATTATCTGTATCCTGATTAACTTGATAAGCAATCTCAGCAATCTTACGAATAGCTTCGTCTGAAAATTCAATTTCTATACCTTCAGTCGCTAATAATGCCATATATTGTTTAATTAACGCATTGTCAGGCTCGATTAATATTTTAACAAAATCGTCTGTCGATAATTTTGTTAATTCTACTCGAATCGGAAATCTCCCTTGCAATTCCGGAATTAAATCCGACGGTTTAGACATATGGAACGCTCCAGCTGCAACGAATAAAATATAATCCGTTTTTACTGATCCGTATTTTGTCGCAACATTCGACCCTTCTACAATTGGCAAAATGTCACGTTGCACACCTTCACGTGATACATCTACGCTATTCGACTGCTTACCAGCAATTTTGTCAATTTCATCGATAAAAATAATCCCGAGCTGTTCAGCACGATAAACAGCCTCTTGTGTAACTTCATCCATATCAATTAAGCGCTGTGCCTCTTCATTTGTCAAGAGTTTTCTTGCTTCTTTTACAGAAAGTTTACGTTTTTTTGTTTTTTTCGGCATAAAACTCCCTAACGCATCTTGGAAATTCATTCCCATTTGCTCCATGCCAGTTCCTTGTAACATATCAAACATTGACGACTGTTGCTCAGTCACTTCAATCGATACAATCTCTTCTTCAAGAAGCCCTGCAGCAAGCTTTCTCTCCACATCTTGACGTTTCTTTTCGATTTCACCATCTTCTTGTGTATCAGACGTTTGACTCGAATTTTGAGCGCCCCCAAAAAGCATCTCTAATGGATTTTTAAATCCAGATTGCTTCTCCGGACTCGGTACTAAAATTTCAACAAGACGTTGATTCGCTTGCTCTTCTGCTTTATCTTGAACTTTCACTACCATTTCTTCTTTTACGATACGAACCGATGTTTCCACAAGGTCACGTACCATCGACTCTACATCTCTACCCACATATCCAACTTCTGTGAATTTTGTAGCCTCAACCTTAATAAAAGGTGCTCCAACGAGTTTCGCCATTCGTCGTGCTACCTCTGTTTTCCCAACACCTGTCGGTCCAATCATCAAAATGTTTTTAGGTGCTATTTCATCACGTAAATTTTCAGCTAATTTACTGCGACGGTATCGATTTCTCAACGCTACAGCAACCGCTTTCTTTGCGTCTTTTTGACCGATGATATATTGATCTAATTTTTCCACAATTTGGCGCGGAGTAAAATGTAAATGCATATAAAATGCCTCCCTTACGATTCTACAATTCTTCAACAATTATGTTGTGATTCGTATAAACACAAATATCACCAGCAATCTCTAAACTCGCTTTCGCAATTTGTTTCGCTGTTAAGTGTTCACTTGCATATTGCTTTAAAGCACGACCTGCAGAAAGCGCATAATTTCCACCAGATCCAATTGCTAAAATACCATCATCCGGTTCAATCACTTCTCCTGTACCTGAAACAAGAAGCATAGTTGTTTTATCCATGACAATGAGCATCGCTTCTAGTTGACGTAACATTTTATCGCCACGCCATTGTTTTGCCATTTCAACAGCAGCACGCTGCAAGTTGCCATTATACTCTTCTAATTTTCCTTCAAACATTTCAAAAAGAGTAAATGCATCAGCAACTGAACCTGCAAAACCAGCTAAAACTTTACCTTGGAAAAGTCTGCGAACTTTACGAGCTGTATGTTTCATTACAACAGCATTTCCCATTGTCACCTGACCATCTCCAGCCATTGCACATTCTCCATTATGATGAACTGCAAATATCGTTGTAGCGTGGAAATTCCCCATAGAAAAAACTCCTTTATTTGTTTTTATAGCTTTTAAAGCAATTTATGCCCGCGGGTGATGCTTCATGTAAACAGAACGCAATCTTTCTTTAGAGACATGCGTATAAATTTGTGTAGTCGACAAATTCTCATGACCTAATAGCTCCTGTACAGTACGTAAATCCGCCCCTTCATCTAACATGTGTGTAGCAAATGTATGCCTTAACATATGGGGACTTATCCGCATTGTCAGTGACGCCTTTTTAATGAGTTCATTTAAAACATAACGTACTCCACGACTTGTTAGCGGTGTACCTTTCGCATTTAAAAATACCATACGAGAGTCTTCGTCAGTCTTATTAACTAACTGTTTTCTCCCATTCTCTATATAAGTAATTAAAGAATCTTGCGCATAGCTTCCGAACGGAATATACCTTTGTTTTTTTCCTTTTCCCATTACTAAAATTGTTCCCACCGCAAAGTCAATATCGGTAAGTTGTAAATTGACACATTCACTCACACGGATTCCAGTCGCATACATCAACTCTAATAAAGCTTGATTCCTTTGACCTAATGGTGTTCCCGTGTCAGAAACTTCAAATAATTCCTCTAACTCTTCAGCATATAAAAACTTTGGGATTGACAATTCTTTTTTGGGGAGTGACGCAAGTGCAAACGGATTATCTTTTCGATAACCTTCACGCATCAAAAAACGATATAAACTTCGTAAGCTTGATACTTTTCTTGCGACAGATTTACGGGCTAACTTTTCATCGTGCAACGTCGTTAAGTACAAACGAACATCCGCGTATGTAACGTCTAAAAAAGAGGATATGCCTTCTCGCTCCATAAATTGCACAAAATGTTCTAAATCATTTTGATAACTTGCAATTGTATATTTTGAATAATTTCTTTCAATTTGTAAATATCCAACGAATAATTGTAACAATTTCTTCACATTCACACAACTCACCTCAATAAAGGCTACTAAATCGTATCACAACTTAGTAGCCTTTGCAAGAAATTTAACTAAATATTTACAAAATTTTGAATTGTTTCTAAAGCGCGTGTTGCGTATGCTTCATTTCGTTCCGCTTTCTTTTTGATCTTTTTCTCTAACGGTGCAAATAGACCGAAGTTCGCATTCATCGGTTGGAAGTTTTTAGCATTCGTTGCCGTAATGTAATTTGCCATGCTACCCATTGCAGTTACTGACGGTAATACAACTGGCTCTTCACCTTGCACAAGACGTGCAGCATTAATTCCCGCTAATAATCCTGATGCTGCTGATTCAACATATCCCTCTACTCCAGTCATTTGACCAGCGAAGAATAAATCATCACGTTGTTTATATTGATATGTTGGACGAAGCAAATTAGGTGAATTAATAAACGTATTACGATGCATTACACCATAACGTACAATCTCTGCATTTTCCAGTCCCGGAATTAACTGTAGCACTTCTTTTTGTGGTCCCCATTTTAAATGCGTTTGGAAACCTACGATATTGTATAAAGTTCCCGCTGCATCATCTTGACGCAACTGAACAACAGCATATGGCGTTTTTCCTGTTTTTGGATCTTCCAATCCAACAGGTTTCATAGGTCCAAATACTAGCGTCTGTCTCCCTCTACTTGCCATAACTTCTACTGGCATACAACCTTCAAAGAAAATTTCTTTTTCAAACTCTTTTAAAGGCACTGTCTCAGCAGCAATTAAAGCCTCATAAAAACGGTCAAACTCTTCTTCTGTCATTGGGCAATTTAAATATGCAGCTTCACCTTTGTCATAACGCGATTTTAAATATACTTTATTCATGTCAATGCTGTCTTTTTCTACGATTGGTGCTGCCGCATCGTAGAAATAGAAATAATCTTCACCTGTTAGTTCTTTTAATTGTGCAGCAAGATCAGGAGATGTAAGTGGACCTGTTGCAATAATTGTTGGTCCTTCTGGAATTTCAGTAAGCTCTTCGTTCACTACAGTTACATTCGGATGGTTTTTTACGTATTCTGTTACTTTAGCTGCGAACTCATGACGGTCTACAGCTAAAGCACCTCCAGCTGGTACAGAGCACTCGTCTGCCGCACGAATAATTACAGAATCCATTAAACGCATTTCCTCTTTAATAACTCCAACTGCATTTGTTAAAGTGTTTGCACGAAGTGAATTACTACATACTAATTCAGCAAATTTATCTGTGTGATGAGCTGGTGTTTGCCTTACCGGCCTCATTTCATATAATCTAACTTGGACACCACGTTTTGCAATTTGGTAAGCTGCTTCACTTCCTGCAAGACCTGCGCCAATGACGTTTACTACTTGTGTTGTCATTTATATCACCTTTCCTTTTCTTCCCGAAAAAAATGTGAGCAGTTACGCTCACATTTGTTGTTCTTCTTCATAATCGCACGAAATACATTGTACTTGCACGCCTTTTTTTAACTTTTTCTCTACAAGCATGCCTTCACACTTCGGACATTTACGACCAATTGGCTTATCCCAAGATACAAAGTCACACTCTGGATACGTACCGCATCCATAGAAAAGACGTTTCTTTTTGTTACTGCGACGCTCAATAATTTGTCCTTCTTCACATTTCGGACAAGTTACACCGATTTCTTTCACAATCGCTTTTGTATTACGACAATCAGGGAAATTCGAACAAGCCATAAACTTCCCGTATTTACCCATTTTAAAGACCATTGGATGTCCGCATAATTCACAGTCTTCCCCAGCTGGCTCATCTTTAATTTCCACTTCACGCATTTCTTTTTCCGCTTTTTCTAAGCGCGGTTCAAATCCTACGTAGAAATCATCAACAATTTTCACCCAATTGGCATTTCCTTCTTCTACTTCATCAAGGCTTTGCTCCATATTGGCAGTAAATTCAATGTTAATAATTTCTGGGAAAAACTCTAAAATAAGTTCAATTACTATTTCACCAAGTTCAGTCGGAACGAAGCGTTTATTATCCAAACCTACATATCCACGTTTTTGAATCGTTTCAAGTGTAGGTACATAAGTCGACGGTCTTCCAATTCCAAGTTCTTCAAGTGTTCTTACTAGACGGGCCTCTGTATAGCGCGGAGGAGGTTGTGTAAAATGTTGCTTCGGTTCTAAATCCTTTGAAAATACAGTTTCCCCTACTTCTAAAGGCGGCAACATCTTATCCTTTTCTTCCGCACCATCATCTTTCGACTCTACATACACTTTCATAAATCCTGGGAACTTTACAACCGATCCACTTGCACGGAACTGAACATTGTTATTAATGAGTCTCGCTGTCACAGTATCCATTATAGCAGACGCCATTTGACTTGCAACAAATCGCTCCCAAATCAATTTATATAATCGAAGTTGATCACGACTTAAGAAACTTTTCAGTTCCTCTGGCTTTCTCATTACCGAAGTAGGACGAATTGCCTCATGTGCATCTTGTGCATTTGACTTTTTCGATTCTTTCTTCTTTTCTGTTCCTATGTATTCCGTACCATACGCTTCAGTGATGTAAGTACGTGCCTCTGTTTGAGCTGTTTCTGAGATACGTGTTGAATCAGTTCTCATATACGTAATAAGACCTACAGTTCCTTGTTTTCCAAGATCTATCCCTTCATACAATTGCTGTGCAAGCATCATCGTTTTCTTTGCTCGCATATTTAACTTACGTGCTGCTTCTTGTTGCAAGGAAGATGTTGTAAACGGTAATGCAGGATTACGTTTTCGCTCTTTGCGCGTTACATTTTCAACTGAAAACGCATTGTCTTTCATCTGTTCAATTATTTCATTCACTTGCGTTTCATTCGTTAATTGAACTTTTTCACCATCTACACCGTAAAAACTTGCTTCAAATGTGTCTTTTCCTTTTACAAATTCTGTTTTAATTGTCCAGAATTCTTCAGGTTCAAAGCTTTGAATTTCCTTTTCACGTTCGATGATTAAACGAACTGCTACAGATTGTACACGCCCTGCACTTAATCCTTTTTTTACTTTCTTCCATAATAAAGGACTAATATTGTAACCAACAAGACGATCAAGTATGCGTCTTGCTTGTTGTGCATCTACTAAATCCATATTAATTGCGCGAGGATGTTTAAATGATTCTTTGATTGCATCTTTCGTAATCTCATTAAACACAACCCGACAATCTGATTCAACGTCCACATTTAACGTATTCGCTAAATGCCAAGCAATCGCTTCCCCTTCGCGGTCTGGATCGGCCGCGAGATAAACTTTCTTTGCTTTTTTCGCCGCTGATTTTAAATCCTTTAAGACGGGACCTTTACCACGAATGGTAATATACTTCGGGGTGAAGTTGTTCTTTACTTCTATCCCCATTTGACTTTTTGGCAAATCGCGAACATGTCCCATAGACGCGACAACTTTGTATTTTTTCCCTAAATATTTCTCAATGGTCTTCGCCTTAGAAGGCGACTCCACGATTACGAGGTAATCTGACATGCTAGTGCCTCCTTAAGAGGTGGATTCAAGTCTTCATTAATCTTATTGATTTCTCTTGTTTTTGTCAATCAAGAATGAATATACCATACAGTGCCAATCTACCATTTGTCAATAATTGTTTAATAAAAATTTAAAAATATAAGGTTAATTTAAAATCTCCTCCAAGATATCTTCTGCATTTCTTACTAATTTTGCTCCTTGTTGAATAAGATGATTCGTTCCCGATGCCCCCTCTATAAATATAGGTCCAGGAAGCGCAAACACCTCTCTATTTTGCTCTAACGCAAGGTCTGCAGTAATAAGTGTTCCACTTCTCGATTTGGCTTCTACAACTAAAACACCTTTACTTATACCACTAACAATCCGGTTCCTTTTTGGAAAATACCATTTTTTCGGTGCATAGTGTGGAGGATACTCTGTCAATAACAATATATATTCCTTCCACATTTCATATAAATGTCTATTTTCTTTCGGATACATAAACGACAATCCGTGCCCTAATATCGCAATAGTCGGGCAATGATGCCTTACTGTAATCTCATGAGACATTGTATCTATCCCTTTTGCAAACCCACTGACAATAAGCCACTCTCTTTCTAATAAAGGGTGTAAAATAAACTTCAAACTCTCATGACCATATAATGATGGTTCTCTCGTTCCAACAACTGCTAATTTATTTACTTTATTGAGAAAATCTTTCTCTCCTTTTCCATATAAAACGAAGGGAGGATCTTGTATTTCACGTAATAATTGCGGATAATTTTCATCCCATATCGTTATATAAAAAATACGATTTTTCTCTAAATAAGATATATATTGCGGAAGATTTGAACTTTGAAGAAATTTCACTAGTTCTGAAGATTTTTTCGAGGATATTCCAGTGTAGTATTCCATTTGTTTTTCGTTAAAAGTATATATGTTCTTTAATTCTGGATCGACATATAGTAGCCTCTCCATCGCTTTCCAATAATCTGCTAGCAAGTAATGAAGATGTAATAATCGCTCTCTTTTCATCTCAATTCTCCTTACCCATAATTTTTATTATGTAAACAGAAAAAGTGTAAAAAGACACCCTCAAGTAAGAGGGTGTCTTTCAACAGATTAATAGTTTTTGCAAGTCTCAAATAAACCTTTTTCTTTTAAAACAGAGATTAGCGTTTCTCCCATAACTGCTGGAGTTTCAGCTACTTTAATGCCACAAGCTTCCATTGTTTTAATCTTTTCAGCAGCAGTTCCTTTACCGCCAGAAATGATTGCACCAGCATGGCCCATACGTTTGCCAGCAGGCGCTGTTTGACCACCAATGAAGCCTACAACAGGTTTTGTCATATTAGCTTTTACCCATTCAGCTGCCTCTTCTTCTGCTGTACCGCCGATTTCACCAATCATAATTACAGCATGTGTTTCTTCATCTTCATTAAATGCTTTTAACGCATCAATAAAGTCTGTACCGTTAACAGGGTCCCCGCCGATACCTACAGCAGTAGATTGTCCAATACCCTCTTGTGTTAACTGGTGTACAGCTTCATACGTTAAAGTACCAGAGCGCGATACGATACCTACATGACCTTTTTTATGAATGTATCCTGGCATAATACCGATTTTACATTCATCAGGCGTGATAACACCTGGGCAGTTTGGTCCAAGTAAACGTGTATGTTTACCAGCCATATATCTCTTTACGTTTACCATATCTAATACAGGAATTCCTTCAGTAATACATACTACTAAATCAATTTCTGCATCAACTGCTTCCATAATTGCATCAGCCGCAAAAGCGGGTGGAACGTATACAACTGAAGCGTTTGCGCCTGTTGCTTTCACTGCATCTTCTACAGTATCAAATACTGGTACACCTTCAATATCAGTGCCACCTTTACCTGGCGTTACACCACCGACAATTTTCGTACCGTATTCAATCATTTGTTTTGTATGGAATAAACCTTGAGAACCTGTAATACCTTGAACAATAACTTTTGTATCTTTATTAACTAATACGCTCATTTTTCTCCCCCGCTTTCTATTAGCCCACTAGTGAAACAATTTTTTGTGCACCGTCTGCCATAGATTCTGCTGCAACAATATTTAAGCCAGACTCATTTAAAATTTTCTTACCTAGTTCTACGTTTGTACCTTCAAGACGTACAACTAAAGGTAACTCAAGACCTACCTGTTTCGTTGCTTCAATAACACCTTCTGCAATAACATCACACTTCATAATGCCACCAAAAATGTTAACGAAGATACCTTTTACATTTTTGTCAGAAAGGATAATTTTGAATGCTTCTGTAACTTTTTCAGCAGTTGCACCGCCACCAACATCTAAGAAGTTAGCTGGGTCACCGTGGTAATGTTTAATGATATCCATTGTAGCCATCGCTAAACCTGCACCATTAACCATACAACCGATATTTCCATCTAAAGGAATGTAGTTTAAGTCGTATTTTGAAGCTTCAATTTCTTTTGCATCTTCTTCGTCAAGATCACGAAGCTCTAAAATGTCTTTATGGCGATATAACGCATTAGAATCAAAGTTTAATTTTGCATCTAGTGCCATAACTTTACCTTCACCTGTTGTAACAAGTGGGTTAATCTCAGCGATAGAGCAATCTTTTTCAATAAACGCACGGTATAAGCCCATCATAAACTTCACAGCTTGTCCTACAAGCTCTTTTGGAATATTGATGTTAAATGCAATTCGGCGCGCTTGGAAACCTTGTAAGCCTACTGCTGGATCAATATATTCTTTAAAGATTTTTTCAGGTGTTTTTTCTGCTACTTCTTCAATTTCTGTTCCGCCTTCTTCAGAAGCCATTAAAACAACTTGAGAAGTTGCACGATCTAAAACTAGACCTACATAATATTCTTTTTTAATATCGCAACCTTCTTCGATAAGTAAGCGTTTTACTTCCTTACCTTCAGGACCTGTTTGATGTGTCACAAGTGTAGTTCCTAAAATGCTTTCTGCATATGTACGAACTTCATCTAAATTTTTTGCAACTTTTACTCCGCCAGCTTTGCCGCGTCCACCAGCGTGAATTTGTGCTTTCACTACACATACATCTGTTCCTAATTCTTTCGCTGCTTCTACAGCTTCTTCTACTGTAAATGCAACCTTCCCGTTCGGAACGCTAACCCCATAGCTTCTAAGGACTGCCTTACCTTGGTACTCATGGATATTCATGGTCCCATCCTCCCCTGTTTTCCTGTTTTACTCGAAAAGTTTTTTAATGTTTAAAAAACATTACATTGCCATTGTATAAGATGATTGGCACGCTGTCTACAATAAAGTGTCAGAAAACTGAAATCGCTTTATTCTTTTTCGGAAATAGTAATGTTTATATGCCAAAATAAAAAATAAGCTGTATATTTACAGCTTATTTTTGAATCATATCTTTAATTGGCGCGAATGACTTTCGGTGTTCCTCTAATACTCCATGCACTTCAATTGCCTCTAAATGTTGCTTTGTGCCATATCCCATATGTTGCTCAAATCCGTATTCAGGATACTTCTCTCCCAGTTCTTTCATCATACGATCTCTCGTTACTTTTGCGATAATGGATGCAGCTGAAATCGAAACACTTTTCGCATCACCTTTAATAATTGAAGTTTGCGGAATTGGTGTGGGAAGCTTCATCGCATCAATTAATAAATGTTGGGGTGTATAAGATAAATTTGCAACAGCATCTAACATCGCTTGTTTCGTTGCTTGGTAAATATTAATTTCATCAATAACTTGCGGTGATACAATTCCAACTCCAATTGCAATCGCTTGTACTTTTATTTCATCATAAAAACGCTCACGTTTCGCTTCACTCAGCTTTTTTGAGTCATTTAACCCTGGAATATAAAAATCCTCAGGAAGAACGACAGCTGCCGTCACAACAGGCCCAGCCAATGGCCCGCGCCCTACTTCATCAATACCTGCGATATATGTGACCCCTTTTTCACGCAAAGCATTTTCATACTTGGACATTTCAAAAAACTTCTCTTTTTCTTTCTGTTCTAACTCTTTTTGTTTATACCACTTCAAAACGAGCTTTTGAACGCCTTTTCGCTCATCTTTCATTAACAGTTGAAAGCGATCATCTTCTTCATTCATAATTTCTTTCAATACATTTTCCGCTTCTTTTATCGTCATTGTTTGCATTTATACAAGCTCCTTTTTAAACGTATCCAAAAAGAAAAGACGCACAAACGCACGTCTTATACTTCTTCTATTTTTTCCACATCTTCTACTTGCTCTGCAAACTCTTCCGGTGTCTCAAACGTCATTTTTCCAAGTTTGCCACCACGAAGCTCACGAAGTACAAGCTCAGATGTCTTATCATAATCAATCATTCCGCCGCCCATTAAGCAGCCTCTATTTTTTCCAATTGCATCGAATAATTCCACAATATCTTCTGGAATCTCATTTAAATTGTAGCGTTCTTTCAAGCGTTCTGGATAATGTTTCTCCATAAAACGTAATGCGTAAACAGCTACATCTTGTAAATTTAAAATTGAATCTTTAATTGCACCCGTCGTCGCTAAGCGAAGACCCACTAATTGATCTTCAAATTTAGGCCACAGAATACCTGGCGTATCTAACAATTCCATTTCCTTCCCAACTTTAATCCATTGTTGAGCTGTTGTCACACCTGGACGATCTCCTGTTTTAGCAATATTTTTCTTTGCCAATTTATTAATTAATGTAGATTTACCAACATTTGGTATACCTACAATTAATGCGCGAATCGCTCTCGGTCTAATACCTTTTGCAACCATTTTATCAAATTTTTCTTTAACAAGCACTTTACAAGCTGCTGCAATTTCTTTCATACCTTGTCCAGCTTGCGCATTAATCGAAATTGCCATATGGCCTTTTTCTTTAAAATATGCGATCCATTGTTTTGTTAAACGATCATCTGCCATATCCGCTTTATTTAAAACAACAAGCCTCGGCTTATGTGTAATGATTTCATCAATCATTGGGTTTCGAGATGATAATGGTAATCGAGCATCTACAAGCTCAATTACAACATCAATTAATTTTAATTTCTCCGTTACTTGGCGTCTAGCCTTCGCCATATGCCCTGGAAACCATTGAATTACCATGTTGCCACCTTCTTTTTCATTTATTTCACAATACGTGCGTCTTCTAACGGCCAATATAACATATTGGCTTTACCAATTACTTGATCCTTTGAAATCGTACCGATTGAACGGCTATCTTTACTAAAACGACGATTATCACCTAAAACAAATAATTGATCTTTTGGAACAGTTTTCTTGCCTGTCATTTCTTCAAGATTAAAATCATATGTAAGCGGTCCGTCAGCAATTTGCTTTTTCTGCTTGTCTAAATACGGCTCCTCATAAGCCTTTCCGTTAACATACAGTTTATCATTACGATACTCTATTTTATCGCCTGGCAGGCCTATAATGCGCTTAATGTAATCTTTATCTTCTGTTGCTCGAAATACGATAATATCAAAGCGTTTTGGATCTCCAATGTGATAACCAATTTTATTCACAATCATTCGATCACGATCATGTAAAGTAGGTGCCATCGATACCCCGTCTACGAGAATTGGAGCAAAGAAAAACTGTCTAATAACACCAGCTAATACAACAGCAATCAAAATTGCTTTAATCCATTCCCAAAGTGAACTCTTCTCTTTTTTCATGCATTTCCCCTCCACGGTTATGTAAGCTGTTCGTATTATACCAAAATTTCATATAGATTGGAAAAAGGGAGCTTGTGCATTTACAAGCTCCCATACATGTCTTATCGAATTTCTTTAATACGTGCTTTTTTACCGCGAAGGTTACGTAAGTAGTATAACTTAGCACGACGTACTTTACCACGGCGAAGTACTTCGATTTTCGCGATTCTTGGCGTGTGAACTGGGAATGTACGCTCAACACCTACACCGTAAGAAATCTTACGAACTGTGAATGTTTCACTAATTCCGCCACCACGACGTTTAATTACAACACCTTCGAAAAGCTGAATTCTTTCACGAGTTCCCTCAACAACTTTTACGTGTACACGTAAAGTGTCACCAGGACGGAATGAAGGAAGGTCAGTTTTTAATTGGCCTTTTGTAATTTCTGCGATTAATTGTTGCATATTAAATTCTCTCCTTTAAACAGATGCTCTTATAAAGTCTTAATAAATTACAGCGGAACATCGTTAATACGGCTACTGATTTCAGTAGCACAAATGTTATAATAGCATATTACTAGGCCTGTTGCAATAGCAAATATATGAAGTTATTACTGCTCTCGCTTTATTTCCTCAAGCCATTTTTTCTCTTGTTTAGATAGATCTCTATCATCTAACAAATCAGGTCTACGCGTATACGTACGGCGCAAAGATTCCTTATGTCGCCATTCGTCAATATTTTTATGATTCCCTGACATTAATACATCCGGTACCTTCATACCACGAAAATCAGCCGGACGTGTATAATGAGGATGCTCTAATAAACCTGTACTAAACGAATCCTCCACTTGTGAAGCATGATTTCCTAGCACGCCTGGCAAGAGACGTACAACACTATCAGTAATAACCATAGAAGCTAATTCTCCGCCCGTTAATACATAGTCACCAATAGAAATCTCATCCGTTACGAGATGCTCACGAATTCGTTCGTCATACCCTTCATAATGCCCACATACAAAGATCAAATGTTCTTCCTCTGCAAGCTCTTCCGCTTTCTTCTGCGTAAATCTTTCGCCCTGCGGACACATTAAGACAACTCTCGGCTTACGCTCTGTCTCTTTCGTCAAATCTTCTACAGCATCAAAAATAGGCTGAGGAGTAAGCACCATACCAGCTCCTCCGCCGTAAGGATAATCGTCTACGCTATTATGCTTACTTGTTGTATAATCACGAAAGTTAACAACACGAAGGTTTACCGCTTCTTTTTCTTGCGCCTTCTTTAATATAGAAGATCCAAATACACCGGTAAACATGTCTGGGAACAACGTTAAAATATCAATTTTCATTATAGCAACCCTTCCATTACATGAATGGTTACTAATTTATTTTCAATATTAACTTGAAGTACAACGTCATCAATATAAGGAATTAAAAGATCTTGACCCTTCGGACGTTTAATCACCCAAACATCATTTGCACCAGGAGAGAGAATTTCTTTGATTGTCCCTAGCGCTTCTCCTTCTTCCGTTACAACGCTGCAACCAATAATTTCGTGATAGTAGTATTCACCTTCAGCAAGTTCGCCTAACTGCTCTTCTGGTACTTTTATTAAAGAACCTTTAAACTTCTCTACTTCATCTACATTGTTATATCCTTCAAATGTTAATAAATCGAATGTCTTATGTTGGCGATGAGAAGTTACCTTCACCGGAAGGTAGTCTGTGTCTTTCTCATTCGATATGTATAGTGTGTTTCCTACTTTATATCGCTCTTCTGGAAAATCAGTACGAGAAATAACACGGATTTCTCCTCTTACGCCATGAGTATTTACAATTTTCCCTACGTTAAACCATTTTGTCATAAATAGTATGTCACCCCTGGTTTCTATATAAATTAAGCATCTCCATTTCATAGATGGAACATGCAATCTCTATTTAAATGTTAAAAAAGGGAGAGGAATAACTCCTCGCCCTTTTTACGTTTATTGAATTTCCAGTGTTACTTTTTCATCATTATGATGTCCCACTGAATACAAGAGCATTCGAATCGCTTTCGCAACTCTCCCTTGCTTTCCAATGACTTTTCCAACATCCTCAGGATGTACAGTTAATCGATACTTTATCTCTCCGTTGTAAAGTTCCTGTGTAACTTTTACATCTTCAGGATGATCGACAAGAGGCTTGACAATCGTCTCGACTAACTTCTTCATAGTCATTGCCTCAATTACTTACCTTGTTTAGATAAGTGGAATTTCTCCATGATACCTTGGTTAGAGAATAAGTTACGAACTGTATCAGATGGTTTAGCACCATTTCCTAACCATTTTAATGCTGCTTCTTCGTTGATCTTAACTTCAGCTGGTTGAGCAACTGGATTGTAAGTTCCGATTTCCTCAATGAAACGTCCGTCACGAGGAGAACGAGAATCTGCAACAACTACACGATAGAAAGGAGTTTTTTTAGCTCCCATACGTTTTAAACGAATTTTAACTGCCATTTATAAAGCACCTCCGAATTTATTTCACACAGATAATTATATTAGCAAAAAGACTATTGCTTTGTAAAGTATTTTTTCTTAACAGAGCCATCTTTTTTTCCTTACATGAATGGAAACTTCAATCCACCTAGTCCTTTTTTCTTGCCTTTTTGCATTCCAGTCATCGTCTTCATCATTTTTTTCATGTCATCGAATTGTTTGATTAGACGATTGATTTCTTGTACAGTTGTACCGCTACCTTTGGCAATGCGCTTTTTGCGACTAGCATTGATTATTTCCGGTTGTTCTCGTTCTAATTTAGTCATAGAACGAATAATTGCCTCAATATGCCCAATTTGTTTTTCATCAACTTGCGCATTTTTCAGCCCTTTAATTTTATTTGCACCAGGAAGCATTCCTAACAATTCATCAAGCGGCCCAAGTTGACGCACTTGTCCAAGTTGTTCTAGGAAATCGTCAAGCGTAAACGAAAGCGTACGCATTTTTTGCTCAAGTTCTTTTGCTTTCTCTTCATCAACTGTAGCTTGCGCTTTTTCAATCAATGTTAAGACATCGCCCATCCCTAAAATACGGGATGCCATACGCTCTGGATGGAACGCTTCAATTGCATCTAGTTTTTCACCCATACCAGCAAATTTAATCGGTGTGTTTGTTACAGCCTTAATAGATAATGCAGCACCACCGCGCGTATCACCATCTAATTTCGTTAATACAACACCTGTTAAACCTAACTGTTCATGGAAACTTTGTGCAACATTTACCGCGTCTTGTCCCGTCATCGCATCGACAACAAGGAAAATTTCATCCGGTTTCGCAACTTCTTTAACTTTCGCTAATTCATCCATTAGTTCTTCATCAATATGCAGGCGACCCGCTGTATCGATTAAAACATAATCATGATGATCTTCTTTTGCTTTTGCAATCGCTTGTTTCGCAATTTCAACAGGACTTACTTGATCTCCTAAAGAAAATACAGGCATGTCCAATTGCTTCCCTAATGTTTCAAGCTGTTTAATTGCTGCTGGACGGTAAATATCAGCTGCAACAAGCATCGGTTTACGATTATGCTTTTTACGAAGCAAATTCGCAAGCTTACCTGTCGTCGTTGTTTTACCCGCACCTTGCAGACCAACCATCATAATAACAGTCGGTGGCTTATTAGCAACAGCAATTTTGCTTTGCTCTCCGCCCATAAGTTCTGTAAGTTCTTCCTGTACAACTTTAATTACTTGTTGTCCAGGTGTCAAACTTTTCATTACATCTTGTCCGACAGCACGTTCAGACACACGCTTCACAAAATCTTTTACTACTTTAAAGTTAACATCTGCTTCTAAAAGAGCTAGACGAACTTCTCTCATCATTTCTTTCACATCGGCTTCAGAAACTTTTCCTTTGCCGCGGATTTTTTGCATTGTCTGTTGAAGTCGGTCGGCTAATCCTTCAAATGCCATATTGCCGCCCTCCTAATCTAATTTTTCGATAGCTTCAACAACTTGTTTCATTTCTTCATTCACATGCTCTTCTTCGCTGATTAGCTGTTTTAGCTTTGCAACAAGTCGCTGTCGCTCTTGAAACTTTTGAAGTAATACTAATTTTTCTTCATATTCTTCAAGCATCGCTTCAGTCCGTTTAATGTTATCATACACGGCTTGGCGACTTACATCAAATTCTTCCGCAATTTCACCAAGAGATAAATCATCTAGATAATAAAGCGACATATAACTTCTTTGTTTTTGCGTTAACAACGATTGATAAAAATCAAATAAATAGTTCATTCTCGTTGTTTTTTCGAGCATGTTGGATCATCCTTTGTTAAGTGATTTCCCTTTACATGAATTAGTTTACATGGAGTCCAAAAGAGTGTCAAGTTTTTTTCTTAACATCATATATTTTTATAGAAAAAGAAGCGGAAATACCGCTTCTTTCGCTTATACTTCTTCTGTTTCTACTAAGTTCGCAAATAAACCATACACATATTGTTCTGGATCAAACTGCTGCAAATCATCCATTTGCTCTCCTAATCCAACAAACTTCACCGGTACATCCATTTCGTTACGAATCGCTAATACAATACCACCTTTAGCAGTTCCATCTAACTTCGTTAAAACAATACCAGTTACATTCGTTGCCTCCCGGAATGTTTTCGCTTGGCTTAAACCGTTTTGTCCTGTTGTTGCATCAATAACAAGCAATACTTCATGAGGAGCACCTGGTACTTCACGCTCAATTACACGCTTCACCTTCTCTAACTCTTTCATTAAGTTTACTTTATTTTGCAAGCGTCCTGCTGTGTCACATAGTAATACATCTACCTTACGTGCTTTCGCAGCTTGTACAGCGTCATACATAACCGCCGCTGGATCAGATCCAGATCCTTGTTTAATCACTTCTACACCAACACGATCGCCCCATACTTCTAATTGTTCAATCGCCCCAGCACGGAATGTGTCTCCTGCTGCCAATAGGACTGACTTACCTTCTGATTTAAACTTATGCGCCAGTTTACCAATTGTTGTCGTTTTTCCTACACCGTTAACACCAACAAATAAAACAACCGTTAATTGGTCCTCTTGCATATTAATTTCGTTACTAAAATCGCTGTCACCTTTGTAAATTCCCACTAGTTTTTCTGAAATAACAGCTTGTACTTCTTTTGGATCTTGAATGTTACGACGTTGTACTTCTTCTTTCAATTGATCAATTAATTCCATTACCGTCGCAACGCCAACGTCTGCACCAATTAAGATTTCTTCTAACTCTTCGAAGAAATCTTCGTCCACTTTACGGTAACGATACACTAAATCATTCACTTTATCCGCAAATGAATTTCTAGTTTTTTCTAATCCGTGTTTAAATTTCTCTGTAACTGTATCCGTTTGTTTTGAAATTTTTTCTTTTAGTTTTTTAAAAAAACTCATACTTTCCCATCCTTCCTATTCACTTGCAATAAGTTCTTCTCCAGCATCTAAACGAACCGAAACAAGTTTAGATACCCCTGATTCTTGCATTGTTACACCGTACAACACATCAGACTCTTCCATTGTACCTTTTCTATGTGTAATTACAATAAACTGCGTCTCATCACTAAATTTCTTTAAATACTGTGCAAAACGAGCTACATTCGCTTCATCAAGGGCGGCCTCTACCTCATCTAGTACACAGAACGGTACTGGGCGCACTTTTAAAATACCAAATAAAAGCGCAATTGCCGTTAAAGCACGCTCTCCACCTGAAAGTAAACCTAAGTTCTGCAATTTCTTCCCTGGCGGTTGTGCTACAATATCAATACCCGTATTTAGTAAATCCTCTGGATTAGTCATTACTAAATCCGCTCTACCGCCTCCAAATAATTCAGAGAATACCGATTGAAATTCCACTCTAATGCCTTCAAACGTAGTAGAAAAGCGTTTTTTCATTTCTTCATCCATTTCGGTAATAAGCTGGTGCAATGTCGTTTTCGCTTCTTCTAGATCGTCTCTCTGCTCTAGTAAGAATGTATGACGCTCCGCTACACGTTCATATTCATCAATTGCCCCTAGGTTCACTGTACCTAACTCTTCTATGGATAATTTGATTAATTTTACTTTCTTACGCGCATCTTCTGCAGGCATTGTCATTGTATATTTTAGTTTCGCCGCTTCAAATGAAATCGTATATGTTTCACGTAAATGTTGTAATCTATTTTCCAACTCTACATCAAGTCGGTTTATTCTCACTTCTTGATCTTTCAACATTTCAAGAATATATTTATGTTTACCTGTCGTTTCTTTCAAATTGCGTTCTAAATGTTCTACTCTCTCTTGCAACGATACACGTTGTTCACGACGAGAGCGAATTAATTCTGAAGTTTGATTACGATCATACGCTTTCTTCTCAATCATATTCGTAATTTGCTCTTCACCACTTGAATTAGATGTCATTTCTTGTTTTAAGAATGCTAAATCCTCTTTCGTTTTTACAAGTGTCGCATCCGTTTCTTCTTTTTCCTTCGTCAATCGTTCAATTTTTTCTTTTTGATTAGATAAGCGTTGTTGCTTTTCAGCTGCCAGCACTTTTAATTCAGTCATTTCTTTTTGAACTTTTTCTTTCGAAGAATGTTGCTCACTTTTTTGTTTTGTTAAAGCTACAATTTTACTATCTAACTCAGTGATATCAGCTTGAAGATTCGCTAAAATCCCTTCTAACTCCTCTTTACGCCCTTGCATTTTTACTCGATCTTGTAAAAACCCTTCAATCTCTAAATCATAAATAGACAAGCGGTCATTAATACGATGTTCTTCTAATTCTAAACGATTAATCTCTTCTCTTAATTTCTGCTCTTCTACACGATCCACTTCTACAGTTTTCCTTAGTTCGCGTATTTTCACTTCTTTTTCTTGAATCTCTTGTTTTACTGCTTTAACAAAGTTTTCTAACTTCGTTGTTTTTTCTTCCATATCAGTTAACTTGCGAGTCCACTCTTCCAGTTCACGTTGGCGTCCTAATAAAGAAGATTTCGCTTGTTTTACCGCCCCACCAGTCATAGAACCGCCAGGATTCACTACGTCACCTTCAATTGTTACAATGCGATAACGGTATTGCAGTTGTTTCGCCAACTCATTTGCTCCGCGTAAATCTTTCGCAACAATAACAGTACCTAATAAATTTGAAACTACATTTTCATATTTATTGTTGTACTGCACAAGTTCTGCCGCCACACCTACAAACGATGGGTGTTGATTTACAATGCGTAATTGCTCAAATGATAACGATCTGCTTTTAATAACAGCTTGCGGTAAAAACGTTGCACGTCCATGTTTATTTTGCTTTAAAAATGCAATCGCATTACGAGCATGCTCCTCTGTTTGTACAACAATATGCTGCATCGCTGCACCTAGAGCGATTTCCATTGCAACTTCGTATTCTTTCGGAACCGTTAACAGTTCCGCAACAGCACCCTCGATACCTTGCAACCTATTTTCTCTAGCTTTCAATACTTCACGTACACCTTGATAGAAGCCAGAATAGTCTTCTTGCATCTCTTCAAGCATTTCTTTTCGAGAACGTGCCTGTTGCACAAATTGGTATGCTTGGTATAGTTTTGTTTCATTTTCACTATACTGCGTCTTACATTTCCCAAGTGCCGCCTCTGTCTTCTGTATGTTTGAGAGAATGCCAGCTACTTTTTCTTTCGCTTGTTCGTAACTTTCTACAAGTTTCGTCTTTTTCGCTGTAATTTCCATACGCATTTCTACATATTTCGCATTCTCTTCATCTAGACGCTCGTTTTTAGACGTTTGCTGTTTAGATTGTTCTTCAATCATAGATAATTCATTGCGATGACTAGCTTGTTGATTTAAAAGTTCAATATAGTCACCTTTTAAATTCTCAATCTGTTCCTCTAAATTGTCAGCAAAAGTAGCAAGCAATTGCTCATTATCATGCAATTTTTGCTCCAACTCTTTTACTTCATTCACAAATTGCATTAAAGCTTCTGTACTTGACTCAATCTCACCATCGTAAATTTTAGCTTTCTCTGTTAATTCAACAATTAACTGCTCAAGTTGCGCACAATGCGTCGTAGCATTTTGCTTTCTCTCTTTTAACAACTCGCGTTGCCCTTCTAGTTTTTCTAGCTCTTTACTAGAAAGAAGAAGTACCTCTTGCAACGAGTCTACAGACTCATCTACCGCTTGTAATTGTCCTCGTAATTCCTCAAGTTCTTCTTCACTTTTTTGTAAATTCGTTGACATTTTAGCTTCTTCGTTTTTATTATGCCCAAACTGATTTCGAAGTGCTTCCCATTTCTCATGTAATTCTTCAATTTCATGGACAATAAGCGCAGCTTCTACTTTCTCTAATTCTTCTTTATTCTCAAGATAATCTTTCGCAATAGAAGCTTGTCTTTCTAAAGGTTCTACTTGACTACTTAATTCATGAATTATATCTTGTACACGATTTAAGTTTTCTTGTGTTTCTTCTAATTTTCCTTCAGCTTTCTTTTTGCGAAGTTTGTATTTTAGTACGCCTGCCGCTTCTTCAAATACACCTCGACGCTCTTCTGACTTACTACTTAAAATCTCTTCCACTTTCCCCTGGCTAATAATTGAAAAAGCTTCTCTTCCCATACCAGAGTCCATAAATAAATCAATAATATCTTTCAATCTACATGATTGTTTATTAATATAAAAATCACTTTCACCTGAACGAGATACACGACGTGTTACACACACCTCATTGTATTCAATTGGTAAACGTTGATCTTCATTATTTAAAGTTATTGTTACTTCAGCAACATTAACCGCTCTCCTCGTATCACTGCCTGCAAAAATAATATCCTCCATCTTTGCACCACGTAATGATTTTGCAGATTGTTCACCAAGTACCCAGCGAATTGCATCAGTAATATTACTTTTCCCGCTTCCATTAGGTCCTACTACAGAAGTTACACCCGGGACAAAATCAACAGATACACGCTCAGCAAAAGACTTAAACCCTGCTATTTCTAATCTTTTTAAAAACACGAAAGGCCTTCCTCCTATTCTCCGTCGTTATAAATGTTCTCTATACAAAAACAAGCTATTATACGGATTTACCTTCTTTTTATTTACAAACAAAAAGAAAGTTTCATTCTATGCATAAGGAATCCCCCTCATTCAAAGGGGGATTCCTTATAGTTGTTCTTTTAATTTTTTCAATGCTTCTGCAGCAGCTTGTTGCTCTGCTTCTTTTTTCGACTTACCACTACCAAGACCTAAAGCTACGTTATTTAACGTAACACGTGACACAAATTCTCGATTGTGAGCTGGTCCTTTTTCTTGCAAAATTTGATACTCAACATTGCCACTACCATCACGCTGAATCAATTCTTGTAACTGACTCTTATAATCCATCACATGAGAAAAAGCACCCTCATTAATTTTCGGATATACAATTTCTTTTAAGAATTCCCAAACTGTTTCTAACCCTTGATCAAGATAAAGGGCACCAATAAACGCTTCAAAGACATCCGCTAATAAAGCTGGTCGTTCACGTCCACCTGTCATTTCTTCACCTTTTCCTAATAAAACAAGGCTACCAAATGACAATTCGTTCGCAAAACGAACAAGAGATGGCTCACATACAATAGCTGCACGTAGTTTTGTTAACTCTCCTTCGCTCATTGTCGGATATTTTTGAAACAGATACTGCGATACAGTAAGTTCCAATACTGCATCTCCAAGAAATTCAAGACGCTCATTATCTTCATGCGGTTTTTTTCGATGCTCATTCACATACGATGAATGCGTAAATGCTTGAATCAATAATTTTTCATCTGTAAACGTAATACCTATCTTTTCTTGAAACACTTTAAATGCTTCACGATATTTTGTTTCGTATTTTTTTTCTCTATATTTTCGGTACGGCATAGGTCCCTCCAGATATAAGCCAGAAAGCCCCGCTAAAAAACGGGACTTCACTTAAGCATTATAGATGACTCTCTATGTAAGTCACAGCATCGCCAACAGTAGCAATCTTTTCAGCATCTTCATCAGAAATTTCCATTTCGAATTCATCTTCTAATTGCATTACAAGTTCTACTACATCTAGGGAGTCTGCTCCTAAATCTTCCTTGAAGCTTGCAGCTGGTACTACCTCAGTCTCTTCTACTCCTAAACGATCAACGATGATTTTTGTTACGCGTTCTAAAACATCTGCCATTCCATTCACCTCCCCTCAAATATTATATTAAATATTGACCAAAAAAACTAGGTGAAATCGATTCTTTTATTACATTACCATACCGCCATCAACATTTAACGTTTGACCTGTAACATATTTGCTTTGATCAGAAGCAAAAAACGTTACAGCATTCGCGATATCTTGCGCTTCACCAAATTGAGCAGCTGGAATAACTTTTAACATTTCGGCTTTAATATTCTCATCTAGTACATCAGTCATATCAGTCGCAATAAAGCCTGGCGCAATTGCATTCACAGTAATATTTCGACTTGCTAACTCTTTTGCAGATGTTTTTGTTAATCCAATAACACCCGCTTTAGCAGCAACATAATTAGCTTGCCCTGGGTTTCCTATAACACCCACAACAGAAGCGATATTTATAATTCTACCGTGACGTTGACGCATCATATAACGAGATACTGCTTTTGTACATAAGAATACACCTTTTAAGTTTGTATTAATAACTGTATCCCATTCTTCTTCTTTCATACGCATTAATAAATTATCTTTTGTTACACCAGCATTATTTACAAGAATATCAACTTGTCCAAATGTATCTACTGTTTGTTTCACCATATTTGTAACATCATCAGCATTTGCAACATCTGCTTTTACCGCAATCGCATCAGAACCTAATTTTTTAATTTCATCTACTACTTCATTTGCTTTTTGTTCATTACCAGCATAATTTACTACTACATTTGCCCCTTGTTTCGCTAAATCGATCGCAATCGCGCGACCAATTCCACGTGAAGCGCCAGTTACTAATGCTACCTTCCCTTTTAACATCAGTTTTCTCCTCTCAAATTTGAAATGGTATCTTTTAATGTCTCTTCATCGTATATCGCATATGCTTTTACTGATGAATCAATTGACTTCATAAGTCCAGCAAGTACTTTTCCAGGTCCAATTTCAATAAATGTATCTACTCCCTGGTTCACCATATATTCAATAGACGGGTACCATAATACAGGCGAATAAAGCTGTTCGATTAACTTTTCTTGAATATCTGCACCACGTGTAATAACTTCCGCCGTAACATTTGCAATAACAGGAATATTCGTGTCATGAATTGTAATTTCATTTAAAACACTTTGGAACTTCTCAGCTGCCGGCTTCATAAGTGAAGAATGGAATGGCCCACTTACTTTTAGTGGAATCGCTCTCTTTGCACCATTTTCTTTCGCTCTTTGAGAAGCAACCTCTACGCCTTGCTTCGTTCCAGAAATCACAATTTGCTTCGTACTATTCATATTAGCGATTTGCACTGCATATCCTTCACTTGTTACTTCTTCTGTAACTTGTTTCAGCATATGTGGATCAGCACCTAATATAGCTGCCATTGCGCCTTCCCCACCTGGAACAGCTTCTTCCATATATTCGCCACGTTTCCTTACAGCATATACAGCATCTTCAAAAGTTAATGCACCAGCTGCTACAAGAGCGCTATATTCACCTAAACTATGACCAGCGACAAAGTCAGGTGTAATGTCATACTCTTTCAAAGCTGTCAAAATAGCAAAACTCGTTGTTAATAATGCAGGCTGCGCATTTGTTGTTAATGTAAGCTTTTCCTGCGGTCCTTCAAAAATCACTTCTGAAAGTGAATCTTCCAACACCTCATCTGCTTTTGCAAACACTTTTGCAACCTCTTTATTATTCTCTGCTAATTGTTTACCCATTCCAACTGCCTGTGAACCTTGGCCCGGAAAAAGAAATGCTATTTTTCCCATTTCAAATCCTCCTCTTATTGGAGTGACTCTTTCTCCATTACGCTTGAAATCGTAGGAATTACTTCTTTCGCTACCATTTCTCTCGTTTGACGAATCGCACTAAATATCGACTGGTCATTAGAAGAACCGTGAGCCTTAATGACAGGTGCTTTCAATCCAAATAATGCAGCTCCTCCATACTCCGAATAATCCATTTTATCTTTTAATACCATAAGTTTTGGCTTTAATACCGCCGCTGCTAATTTGCTCGTAAATGAACTCATTAATTGTTCTTTCAACATAGAGAATAGCGCAAGTGCTGTTCCCTCTAATGATTTCAACGCTACATTCCCTGTAAAACCATCACATACAACAACATCTGCTACACCTTGCAATAAATCTCTTGATTCAACGTTCCCAACGAAATTAATTGGCGCATCTTTAAGCATTGCAAATACTTGCTTTGAAAGCTCGTTTCCTTTTCCATCCTCTGTTCCAACGTTTAATAGTCCAACGCGAGGATTTTCAATTCCTCTTACCTTCTCAGCATAAACAGATCCCATTACTGCATATTGATATAAATGAATTGGTTTTGCATCAACATTAGCTCCAACATCTAACATAACAAAACCTTTTCCATCTACAGTTGGCATTGTAGGCGATAAAGCTGGTCGCTCAATCCCTTCCATACGACCGACTACAAATAATCCAGCTGCCATTAAAGCTCCTGTACTACCTGCGGATATACAAGCGTCTGCTTCTCCATCCTTTACTTGTTGTGCCGCAAGCACCATTGAAGCTTGTTTTTTTCGACGAACCGCTCTTACTGGTTCCTCCGTTGATTCTATTTTTTCGTCTGTATGAAGAATAGTAATTCGTTCATCACTCGTTAAGTATTGACGAATTTCCTCTTCTTTCCCTACTAACGTAATATGTAAATCAGAATATTCCTTAATAGCTTTCATTGCCCCTAATACTACAGCCTTTGGAGCGTGATCTCCGCCCATTGCATCTATTGCGATTTTCATAAGTTGTTACCTTCCTCACTATAATTACTAGATCGATACATTTCAAAAGTGCCTGTAAAAACAAGTTCTTCTCCAACGAAGCTACGCACTTTGACAACCGTCCGTCCCTTATCATTCTCTACATCTTCAACGCGCGCTTTTGCAACAACACGCTCTCCTAATTTTACAGGGCGAATGTATCGAATGGTAGACTTTGCAGTTAAAGCTAATTCTTCATCAATAACCGCAACAGCTAGTGAGTTTGCTTGCGCAAACAGATGATGCCCACGGGCAATTTGATTTCTTTTAAATACATGTTCTACCTTTACCTCAAAGATAGAGATTGCATGTCTATCTAATTCAATATCAATAATTTCTCCGACAACCTCTTCTAACGGTAAAGATTTCACATCTTCTTCATGTTGCTTTGTAGCTACATGTTTAATTCTCTCTCTTAATTCAGGAATAGACAATTCCATACGATCCAGTCGTACTGTTTGTATACTCACTTGAAATTTTTCCGCTAAATCTTCATCCGTAATAAAAGGATTTGATTCGATTGTTTGTTGTAATAATTCTTGTCTTTCTTTTTTACTTCTTCTTTTCTTCATACCGCACCATCCATTTTTATGACTAGGTACTAACAGTAGTATATAATCATTAAAAGTAGAATGCAACAAAAATTTTTGTTGACTCCCTTTAATCGAGCTTCTCTCCTTGGAACACACCTGTCCCATCAAGATACGTACGCAAGGCAGCGTACTGATCATTGTGCCAAAATGCTTCTGAATCTACTAGTATCGCCGCATCTTGCCTTGCTGTTTCTAACGCTCGATAATCGTGTACCATGTCAGCAACCTTAAATTCTGGTAAGCCACTTTGCTTACTCCCAAAGAAATCTCCAGGACCTCGTAATTCTAAATCTTTTTCTGACAATACAAATCCATCATTTGTTTCAGTCATTATGCGCATTCTTTCTTTTCCTGTTTCTGATTTAGGGTCTGCTATTAATAAACAATATGATTGTTCACTACCACGCCCGACACGCCCTCTAAGCTGATGAAGCTGCGATAAACCGAAACGTTCTGCATCATAAATAACCATCACAGTCGCATTCGGTACGTTCACACCCACCTCAACAACTGTTGTCGATACAAGAATTTGCACTTTATTTTCACTAAACTGGCCCATTATCTCTTCTTTTTCCTGAGACGATAATCTCCCATGCATCAATCCAACTTGGCATTTCCCTTGGTAATGATGCGTCAGCATACTATGTAAGTCGATAGCATTTTGCACATCAAGTTTCTCAGATTCTTCAATTAGAGGACAAATAACGTATGCCTGTCTTCCTTTTTTTATTTCCTTCTCAACAAAACCGAGGACGCGATCTAACATATCATGTTTTGCCCAGTATGTTTCAATCACCTTTCTACCTGCTGGCATCTCATCGATTATCGAAACATCCATCTCTCCAAATGCAGTAATTGCAAGCGTACGCGGAATTGGTGTCGCTGTCATAAATAATACATCTGGACTTTCACCTTTCTCACGTAAAACTCGGCGCTGCGCTACACCAAATCGATGCTGTTCATCTGTAATAACGAGACCCAACCTATGAAATATAACTTCATCTTGAATTAAAGCGTGCGTTCCAACAAGAATATCTATTTCTCCTTGCTCTAACTTCGCTAAAATTTCTCGGCGTCTTGCACCTTTAACAGAACTTGTTAGCAGTTCCACCTTCATACCAAAATGCGAAAACGTTTCAGCAAGCGACTGATAATGTTGCTCAGCTAAAATTTCTGTAGGAACCATTAAAGCACCTTGATAATGAGCTAATTTCGATGCATAAAGGCCAATCGCAGCAACAACTGTTTTCCCAGAACCAACGTCACCTTGTAATAGTCGGTTCATCCGATAAGGAGATGTCATATCTTTTAAAATTTCATCTACAACTCGGCGCTGCGCACCAGTTAACGGGAACGGCAATGCATCGATAAATTCTTGTAATTCTACTGACGGAATCTCTTTCTTCGTCCCTTTTGAATTTTCCCTCTCCATTTTCCTCAGTGTTTGCATTTTCAGCTGAAATAAGAAAAATTCCTCATATACAAAACGGCGACGCGCTTGCTTTAAATCCTCCTGTCCTACCGGAAAATGCAAAGCCTTAAGTGCTTCATATCTTGGTAATAATTTATACCGGCCTAACAAACCATCTGGTAACACTTCGACTATAGAATCTCCATATTCCTTTAACGCTTGAGCAATAAAACGACGCATCTGTTTTACTGTAAGTTTCCCCTTTACTGAGTAAACAGGCTCCACTTCTTGTTGACGTACAACTGGCCCAAAATGAAGTTCTGATACAGCAATTGTTTGACGATGTTGATCCCATTTACCAGTAATCGTTACCGTTTCATCTAACGTTAATTTTTGCTTATAGTAAGGCCTATTAAAACATACCGCCGTAATTAAATAACGACCGACGAGAACACGAACTGTTAGACGCGATTTCTTCTTACCATAATATTGCAACAAAGGAGCACTATGAACCTTCCCTTCAACCGTTACACGTTCATCATGCTTTACTTCAGCAAGATCTTTCATCGCATAATCTTCATAACGGTACGGAAAATGTTCTAATAGATGAGAAACTGTATAAATCCCCATCTCATGTAGTAACTCAGATGTTTCTCCTCCGATCCCCTTTACATCCGTAACAGGAACTTGTACAACATCATTCAAGATTCTCACACCCCGTCACATTATTTTCTTTATTGCATTTTATTTGAGTACCAATTAGCATCTGTAATCGCTCTCTTTCACCTTATATATTCTATCATAGGCATTCTAAGAGAAACTACTCAAATCCCTTATATAAAACAAGTAAAAAAGAGCCTCACTATTAGCAGCAAGGCTCTTTTCTCTCTTCAATATGCTAGCCTTTTGAATAAAAACTAGTAATAAACTTCATATTACTACTTCTTATCCATTAGCAAGTAAGTAATCCATTTATTTTCAAAACGAATCTTATCTTATTCTACAGAGAAGATGAAAGAATACACTGGTTGGTTTCCAGCATGCACTTCTACTTCTGCATCTTCAAATTTCTCTTCTACAAATTCAACTAACTCCGCTACTTCTTCGTCAGTTGCATCTTCACCTTGTAGAATCGTTACGATTTCAGAATCTTCATCAATAAGCGCTTCTAGTAATTGCTTTGCAGCTCCTACTTTTTCAGCATTTGTAGATACAATTTTTCCATCTGCAATACACATGAAGTCATCTTTTTGAATTGCTACACCATCAATTTCCGTATCACGTACAGCATACGTAATTTGACCTGTTTTCACATGAGATAAAGCTTCTTGCATGTTTTCTTCATTCTCTTCTAACGTTCCAACTGGGTTAAATGCTAACATTGCTGCCATACCTTGAGGAACTGTTTTCGAACGAACAACAATAACTTCTTGATCTACAACTGATGCCGCTTGTTCTGCTGCCATTACAATATTTCCGTTATTCGGTAAAATAATGATTTTTTCAGCATTTGCTTCTTCAATTGCCTTCACGATATCCTCCGTACTTGGATTCATCGTTTGACCACCTTCGATAACTTTCGTTGCGCCGATGCTCTCAAATAAAGTTTTAATACCAGACCCCATTGCCACAGTTACGATACCATATGGTTGTTTTTCTTTCGATTGAGCTGGTTGTTCAGGAACCATAGCAGGTTCATCTAATAAAGCAGTATGCTGTTCACGCATATTTTCTACTTTAATCTTAATTAAACTACCGTATTTTTGCCCGTAGTTCATAGCGTCTCCAGGATGTTCTGCGTGGATATGAACTTTTACAATTTCATCATCAGACACAACTAGTAGAGAATCACCATATACACTAATATCTTCACGGAATTTTTGTTCAGAGAAATTATGCTCTTTCACCTTTTCAGCCTCTAATTTCACCATGAACTCCGTACAATATCCATACTTAATATCTTCTGTACTCAATTGGCTTTGTACACTACGGTGATGTTCTGCGCGTACCATCTCATTCATAGATGTTTGCGTCGGTGCATCAGAAGAAATCGTTTCTCCTTTTAAGTCAGCTAAAAATCCTTCGTATACCACTACAAGACCTTTACCACCGCTATCTACAACGCCAACTTGTTTTAATACAGGTAATAAATCTGGCGTACGATTTAACGATGCGTTTGCTTCTTTCACAACGTCTTCCATAAACAAAACAAAGTCGCGCTGTTTTTTCGCAACTGTTACTGCATATTTACCCGTTTCTCTTGCAACCGTTAAAATCGTTCCTTCAATCGGTTTCATAACCGCTTTATAAGCCGCCTCTACTCCAGCTTCTAGTGCTGCAGCAAAATCAACTGTTGTTAATTCTTCTTTTTGTTCAATGGATTTAGAGAAACCACGGAACAACTGAGATAGAATAACTCCAGAGTTACCACGAGCTCCCATTAATAATCCTTTGGCTAAACTTACGCCGACTTTACCAGCATGCTGTGAAGGATTTGCTTTCACTTCACGCGCACCTGAAGTCATAGATAAGTTCATGTTTGTACCGGTATCGCCATCTGGAACTGGAAATACGTTTAATGCATCAACAAGCTGAACATTATTTGTTAAATTATTCGCTCCTTGCATGATCATTTGTGATAAACGTTTTCCATCAATTTTTTGAATTGACACAGATTTTCCTCCTTAATGCACATTACAAGTTTATTACTTTAACTCCTTGTACGTAGATGTTTACAGAATCTACTGCTAGTCCTACAGTTTGATCTAATGTATATTTCACTTTCGTCTGCACATTATGTGCCACTTCTGAAATTTTCGTACCATAGCTCACAATAATATACATATCAATATGTACTTCATCTTCATCTTTACGAACAATAACACCTCTAGTGAAGTTTTCTTTTCGTAAAATGTCTGTTAATCCATCTTTTAACTGATTTTTTGATGCCATACCTACGATACCGTAGCAATCTACCGCGGCACCTCCAGCAATTGTTGCAATTACATCTGTACTAATATCAATTTGACCGTACTTCGTTTTAATTTCAATTGACATCTCGTTTCCCCCTTCATAAATGGTGAAAGTGAGCTAGACTACTTTAGTTACTATCATATAATCTTTTTAAAGAAAATTCCATCGTTCTTTCTTTTCACTCTCATATTTTATGTTTTAAATTACACTTTTTTATGATGAGCAAAATAGTCCATTGTTATTATACAACATGTACCACTATAATATGTCAAGCAATTTTTATGGATTTTAACTTTTCTTCATTGACATATAGTGTCAAGTAAATTTTCTTGATTTCTTTTTTCTACGGTGTTGCATTCTCTTTTTAGTTGTGTTAAATTATAGTAGTGTTTTTAGCATCGCATAAAAGACTAACATTGAAAAATTACGTATGGTAAGGTATCAAGGGAGGGAAATATAAATGGCTCGTGTTTGTGCTATTACTGGAAGAAAAGCTCGTTCTGGTAACTCTCGTTCTCACGCAATGAACGCTACAAAACGTAAGTGGGGCGCTAACCTTCAAAAAGTTCGCGTACGCATCGACGGAAAAGTTCAACGTGTTTACGTTTCTGCTAGAGCATTAAAATCTGGCAAAATTGAACGTGTTTAATAATAAAAAAAAGAGCCGATAGGCTCTTTTTTTACTATAACAATGGAAAAAGCACCGGTGATAGGTGCTTTTTTTAATCTTTTTTGAAGGTATTTAACATTGCACGAACAATTCCACCAAGAAATTTAGGTAACTTAATTGTATAAAATCTCATGGTTTCCCTCCTAATCCCCATTACTCCACTTGGTCACTATATGATGTAAGGAGCAAAATTGTTTCTTCAATCAGTGCTTCTTATCAACATTAATATGCCAGAAGTAAATGAAAAAGTACCTTTTTCCTCAACGAGTTCGTTACTAATACAAAGTGTTGATCCCCACTCTATTGTTTTATTAGTAAGAGGGTACTTAAAACCAAACAATGTAATCCCTTCCACTATTTCAGTAACTGGTACAAAAGATACATAAGGAAAATTTTTATTTTCTTCAATTATATGTGTACCCACTTTTTTAATTGTTATTTCATTTTTATTGTCCACAATACACATTTCTATCTCTACTTCTAACCCTTTTAAAAGCATTTGTATATTTGCCAAACCGTGATCAAGTCTTCCACCGGTAGCACCAAAAATACGAATTAGTGCCGGCTTCTGTCCTAATGCCCAGTTGATTGCAATTTCTAAATCCGTTTGATCTTTTTCCCGCGGAACAATATGTAATTCGTTCGTTTGCTGTCCCATCCATACTAATTCTTCTTCAGTAACTGAATCGTAATCTCCAAACGCAACAGCCGGGGTAATCCCTTTCTTTAATAGACGGTATACCCCCCTATCAACCGCAGCCCACACTACTTCCTCATTCTTATATCGAGCAAAATCTGCGCAATATTCCGAAGGTCCTCCTGCCAAAATATGAATAATCATTTTTTCTTCCCCTTCCATTGTAAAAAGGCAATCTGCCATTCGGTAGATTGCCTTTTTACATATTTTTACCCTATCCTATGAATACCTTACTAGGATAAAAGTTCATCACTACCCACGAATTACGCGAATTGCTTCACCGCGGTCTTTTTGATTGTATACTGCTGATCCAGCTACAAGTACATTTGCTCCTGCTTCCACACAAAGTCTTGCTGTTTCAGCGTTTACACCACCATCAACTTCAATTTCTACTTCTAGATTGCGCTCTTTCACCATGTCTGCAACTTGTTTAATTTTCGGTAATACAGAATGGATAAACTTCTGTCCACCAAATCCAGGGTTTACTGTCATAAGTAATACCATATCTATATCTTCTAATACATGCTCAATCACTGAAACTGGCGTATGTGGATTTAATACAACGCCCGCTTTAATACCGTGAGATTTAATTAACTGAATTGTACGATGCAGATGTGGACACGCCTCTACGTGAACAGTAATAATATCCGCTCCCGCTTGTGCGAAAGTCGGGATATAGTTATCAGGATTTTCAATCATTAAATGTACATCTAATGGTAATGATGTAATTGGACGGATTGCTTCTACAATTAATGGTCCAATCGTAATATTTGGTACGAAGTGTCCATCCATTACGTCAACGTGAATGTAATCCGCTCCGCCCTTTTCTACATCTTTAATCTCTTCCCCTAATTTTGAAAAATCTGCTGATAAAATCGATGGTGCAATTTTAATCATAACTAATACCTCGGCTTTCTCTCTCTAATTTCTTCTACGAATTGTTTATAGTTCTTATAGCGATATTCTGTAATCTTCCCTTCTTCAACCGCAGCTTTCACAGCACATTTCGGTTCAGAAAGATGTGTACACCCTCTAAATTTACAGTATTGGCTCGCTTCTTTCAACTCTGGAAAACAATATGTAAGATCTTCTACTTCTATATCAATGAAATCTAGTGAACTAAAACCCGGTGTATCTGCTACTAGTCCACTCCCAATTGCAATTAATTCTACGTGTCTTGTCGTATGCTTCCCGCGTCCTAAATGGGAGGAAATATCATTTGTTTTCAGCTCTAATTCTGGACGTAGCACATTAAGCATTGAAGATTTCCCAACACCAGATTGACCCGCAACGACAGAAACACAATTTTCTAAGTATGGTTTTAATATATCAATACTTTCTGACGTATTAATAGAAGTAAATAAAACATCATAACCCATCTCACGATAATCATTCGCATAAGCTTCAACAGTTGCTTTCATCTTTTCATCTACTAAATCCATCTTGCTAATACAAATAATTGGCTTAATGTTATGATATTCAATCAGCACTAAAAATCGATCTAACAGTCCAGGATTAAAATCTGGTTCTACTGCAGAGAACACAAGGATCGCTTGATCGACATTAGCAATAGGAGGTCTAACAAGTTCATTTTTTCGATCAAACACTTCAAGCACATAACCTTCAGTTGGATTATCTGCCTGAAAAACAACTTGGTCTCCTACAAGTGGTGTAATTTTATTTTTTCTAAATACACCTCGCCCACGACATTGCGTAACCCCTTCTTCATGCTGCACGTAATAAAACCCACTTAAAGCTTTTATAATTTTTCCTTCTGGCATAGAATTCTCCTTTTTTTGTATAAGGTGATGCTGAATTTAAAAATGAATGGATTTAAATTTTCCAAATAACGATTTCAAAGCCTACCATATATACTTTCGCTAATATACATTAAATTTCCCATTAAATGCAAAAAAATATTTACAGCTGCATCACTTTACTAGCTTTTTGAATCATATATTTTTGCCTGCTATACCGTCCACTTTGTAGACAGCATAACAGGCAATAATAATAATAATAATAATAATAATAATAATAATAAGTAGACTTTCACTATTATTGAGTTGGATATGGTACTTCTTTATCAATAATCGTTACTCCATCTCGTACAATTTTATAGTGTCCCTTTGAACCTTCTTGAATTACAAATTCTAAAGAAATAGTCGCTGATTCAGTAATTGTTCTCGTTTCAACCGGTCTATCCATTTTTTGCTGCATGTCTTCTTTATAAATTTCTATTGTTTGCGGCTTTTTTTCACCTGTTACAGCAGGCTCATATGGGATAGAGATATTGTCCACTTTTACCGTTTTAGTCACTTTAGGCTTTTGACCATCAGAGATAATAATAGTTACTTTATCTCCCTCTTTTAATGGTGTACCTGGTTTTGGAAATTGCGAAATTACAAGTCCTTTTTCGACTGAATCTGAATACTCTCGTTTTATATCTGACGTTAGTTTTCTCTCATTCAAATAACCAGTTACACTATTTTCAGTCCACCCCGAAAAGTCACCTGGTCTAATTTGATAAGGACCTTTACTTACCCAGATTTTCAGTTCTTGCTCCGCTTCTATAACCATTTGATCAGGCGTCGGAATTTGCTCTACAATTTCACCTTTCGGCTTATCATTTTCAATATAATTTACTGTAACTTGTTTATATTTTTCTTCTAACTCAGCTTTTACACTCTCAAAGTTTTGCCCTGTGAAATTCGCCATCTTACTTTTCTTTTTTCCACCTGATTGATAGATAGTAATTTTAGCGTTTTCTTTTACGACTCTTCCTGCTACAGGTTCCGTTTTTATTACATCCCCAACTTCAATATCATCTGTATATACAATATTAGGCTCCGTCACCTCAAAGCCCTTTTCTACTAACGTATTTACAGCTGTCGTGTATTTCATACCAGCCACATCAGGAACTTTCACATCTTTCGGAATAAATAATCCTGGAATAACCGTAAGCGCTAATGTTATTCCTATTGCTAAAAATAAAAATGTTGAAATTAAAACTTTAAGCCACTTGTTACTCCGTTTTTTCTTCTTATCTAACTCAGCTGCTTCTGCTCTTATCGGTTCTTCCACTTTACTCCCTTTTAAAACAATCGTTTCATCACTTACATTTTCAAATAATTGTTCTTGTTGAATAATCGGAATCGCTTTCGTCGCTTCCATATCTTCTGGTATGTAAAATGGTTGCTCATTTATCCTCTCTGGATATAGCGCAGTTTCAATATCTCGCTTCATAGCATTGGCAGATTGATATCGATGGAAAGGATCTTTTGCAGTTGCCTTTAATATAATATTTTCAACACTTTGCGGAATATTTTCATTCCATCTTTTTGGTGATGGGATTTCACTTTGTAAATGTTTTAAAGCTATAGCAACAGCAGATTCGCCAGAAAACGGTTGTCTTCCTGTTAACAATTCAAACATAACTATTCCAAGAGAATAAATATCCGATTGTTTATTTGCTATCCCGCCACGTGCCTGTTCTGGTGATAAATAATGGACTGAACCCAGTACTGAATTTGTATGTGTAATTGTTGTTGCACTTGTAGCTGTCGCAATTCCAAAATCTGTTACTTTTATTATTCCATCAGCTCGAATTAAAATATTGTGCGGCTTTATATCACGATGCACAATTTCAAAATGATGGGCGTGTGCCATGGCGGATGTTAACTGCTCCATAATATCAAGAGCTTCTCCTATAGGTAACATACCTCGCTCAATTATGTATTGCTTCAATGTTTGCCCGGGTACATATTCCATGACAAGATAATATATACCATCTTCTTCTCCGACATCATACATATTCACAATATTTGGATGCGACAACGTTGTAACAGACTGCGCTTCTCGATGGAAACGTTTAATAAACTCTTCGTTATTTGAGTAGTCGAGTCTTAATATTTTTACCGCTACATCTCGGCCAAGTATATCATCATGAGCTAAATATACATTGGCCATTCCGCCACCACCAATCATTTTCAGCAGCTTATAACGGTCATTTAAGCGTTTTCCAATCAGCACGTTGCACTTCACCTACTTTCGTTTGTCGAACCCGCATAATCAATAAGAACAAGTGTGATATTATCTTCTCCACCGCGATCATTCGCCAATTGAATGAGACGCTGCCCTTTACCTTCAAGCTGTTCATTTAACTGTAAAATTTGTTGCATATCATCAATAGAAACTTTGTTTGATAACCCATCAGAGCAAAGAAGTAATTGATCATCTTCCTCAAGCACCAACGTTTTAACATCTAATCCAACTTTTTCTTCTGTTCCTAACGCTCTTAATAACACATTCTTTTTCGGATGATACTCTGCATCTTCCTTTGAAATTTCACCATGTCTCACAAGCTCATTTACAAGCGAATGATCTTCCGTTACAAGCGTCATTTCTCCTTCTGATACCATATAGCAACGACTATCTCCTATATGCCCTATCGTCACAAAACTTGGTGTACAAACAGCTATTATAAGCGTTGTTCCCATACCATTACATTCTACATTTTGTTGAGCGTATTCATATATGCGCTCATTAATAATCCCAACACTAGTATGTAACCATTGTTCTACTTTTTTCGGTTCATTCATATTATGCGTTTGCTTCCAATAATCATGGAATAATTGAATGGCCATCGAGCTAGCTACATCACCAGCTCGATGACCTCCCATTCCATCTGCTACTACCGCTAAAACATTTCCATCTAAATTGTGAAAAACTCCTGCACTATCTTCATTATGTTGACGAACTTTTCCTTTATCCGATAGAAATACGGCTTTCATCTCGTCACCTCGTCTCTTCTTTGCGCTCCTTCGCACGCAACTGACCGCAGGCTGCGTCAATATCATGACCTTGTTCACGGCGAATCGTTACATTCACTCCACGATCTTTTAACGTTTTCTCGAACAAGAAAATTTGCTCACGTGGTGTACGTACATAATCACGTTCAGGTACGTAGTTTACCGGGATTAAGTTTACATGACATTTTACACCTTTTAAGAGCGCAGCAAGCTCTTCAGCGTGCTCAACTTGGTCATTTTCTCCTCCAAATAATCCATATTCAAAAGTAATACGGCGCCCTGTTCTATTTACATAGTATTTAATAGCTTCCATTAAATCCGGTAATTTATAAGCACGGTTAATCGGCATTAATTTTGAACGTAATTCTGAGTTTGGAGCATGCAATGAAATCGCAAAATTAATTTGTAGTTCTTCTTCAGCAAACTTATAAATTTTCGGGATAATTCCACTCGTCGAAACAGTCATATGTCTAGCACCAATATGAAGTCCTTTTTCATGGTTAGTGATGCGTAAGAATCCCATTAAATTATCGTAGTTATCAAATGGTTCTCCAATTCCCATAACAACAAGAGAACTTACACGTTCTTCTGTTTCATCAAGCGCACGCTGAACTTCTACTACTTGCGCTACGATTTCTCCAGCTTCTAGGTTTCGTTTTAGTCCACCAAGTGTCGAAGCACAGAACGTACATCCAATACGACAACCAACTTGCGTTGTTACACAAATGGAATTTCCATATTCATGTCGCATTAATACCGTTTCAATAGAATATCCGTCATATAATTGGAATAAGAATTTAATCGTTCCATCTGAAGACGTTTGTTTTACTAACGTGTTTAAAGTAGTAATATCAAAGGAATTCGACAATTTATCACGCAATCCTTTAGAAAGGTTTGACATATCCTCATAATTTTTTACACGTTTTTTATATAGCCAGTCAAAAATTTGTCCAGCGCGGAACTTCGGTTCTCCTTGTTCCTTTAACCAATCTTGCATTTCATGAAGTTGTAAAGAGTAAATTGATGGTTTCTTCGTTTCTACATTTTTCTTTTGTTTTCTTACAGTTGTTTCCATGATGCTACACCTTCTTCCTTAAACAAGCAATATAAAAGCCATCCGTTGCAAAATAATGCGGTAAAATTTGTACTTGACCTTCATTAATATACGGACTTAATTTTTCTGGCATACGTTCTTTTATCGTAGTATCCCATTCAAATTCAGGATGTTCTTTTAAAAATTTATCTATTACTTGTTCATTTTCTATTTTCTCAATTGTGCACGTACTATAAACAAGACGACCGCCTTGTTTTAATAATGGTGCTATTTTTTCTAGTATCGCAAGTTGAATCGTCGATAATCTTTCACTATCGCCTTTATCTTTTCCTAACTTAATATCAGGCTTACGTCTAATTACACCAAATCCAGAACACGGTGCATCTACCAATATTTTATCAAACGTTTCATTTGCAAAGTGCTCTTGCACTTTTCTAGCATCTAGCGCTTTTGTTTCGACATTTTCTAGACCAAGTCGCTCTGCTTGCTGTTTAATTAAACGTACTTTGTGTGCATGTAAATCAAGGGACATGACCTTACCAGTTCCCTTTAATCGTTCCGCGATATGCGTTGTTTTTCCGCCTGGAGCAGCACAACTATCAAGAACTGCATCTCCCGTATTCGGTTCTAAAGCGCGTGCTACAAGCATAGAACTTTCATCTTGAATAGAAAGAAATCCTTTTTTAAACGCTTCTGTATGCGCTACATTTCCTCTTTCAATCTGAATTGCATCATCTGACAAGTCACCCCGTTTTGCTTCTATACCTTCACTTGCCAACAACTCAATCGCTTCTTCTACCGTTACCTTATCAACATTCACACGTGCTGTTGGTACAGGTGGTAACATGTTTACTTCGCACATTTTCTCTGCAGTTTCTAAGCCATATGCAGAAGTCCACTCTTGTACAAGCCAAACTGGATGACTCGTCGCAATTGCAAGACGTTCTACTGGATCCTTGATTTCATCTACAGAAGGTACACCTTCTCTCTGAATCGAACGTAATACACCGTTCACCATACCAGCAATTCCTTTATGCCCGCGACGCTTTGCAATCTCAACCGCTTCATGAATAGCCGCTCTTTCTGGCACTCGGTCTAAATAAATCATTTGATATAAAGATAAGCGAAGCAATACCCTTACCCACGCCTCAACCTTCTTTTTTAAAAAAGGCTGTAAATAATAATCTAATGTGTCACGACGTTGAATCGTTCCATATACAATTTCAGTTAATAAACCAATATCTTTTCTATCAATTGCACTTTTTTCAATTAGATTATTTAAAAGTAAGTTGCTATATGCACCACTTTTTTCCACTTGAATTAAACCATCAAGAGCTAATTCACGAACATTTTGTCTCATGCATTTTCTCCTAACTTCGTTCCAATTTCAGGTTTTGTTCCACGTAAAAATTGTGAACAACTCATACGCTTTTTACCAGAAGGTTGCAATTCAGTAATTTTAACACCTGTTTCATTACTAGTTGCTACAACAAAACCATCTTCTTCGATTGCAACAATCGTACCTGCTTCAGCCGGTTCAGTTACAGGCACTTTTTCTCCCCACCATACTTTAACAACTTGTCCTGCTAAAGTTGTATAAGCAACTGGCCATGGATTCAATCCGCGAATGTGATTGTATACTTCCTCACCTGTTTTTGTCCAATCAATTTTCTCTTGTTCACGTTTTATATTGTAAGCAAACGTTACTTCTTCTTCGTTTTGTTTAATCGGTTCTAACTTACCTTGAATTAATAAAGGTACTGTTTTAGATAGAAGGTGTGCTCCAGCTTCACTTAATTTATCAAATAATGAGCCTGTCGTTTCACGCTCTTCAATTTCCACTTCCACTTGCGTTAAGATATCACCAGCATCCAATTTTTCTACCATATACATAATTGTAATACCAGTTTTTTCTTTACCTTCCATAATTGCATAATGAATTGGTGCACCACCACGAAGTTCAGGAAGTAAAGAAGCGTGGACATTAATACATCCATACTTCGGTGCTTCTAAAATTTCATTTGGTACAATCTGACCAAATGCAGCTGTTACAATTAAATCTGGCTCTAATGCCAATACTTTTTCATATTCATCTTTTTCACGAATTTTTAACGGCTGTAACACAGGGATACCATGTTTTTCCGCTTCAACTTTAACAGGTGTAGGTGTTAATACTTTTTTTCTACCTACTGGACGATCAGGTTGCGTCACAACACCTACTACCTCATAGCCATCTTCAATAAGACGACGAAGCACCGGCACTGAAAAGTCCGGTGTTCCCATAAACACTACTTTTATCATTTAAAAACCGCTCCTTTTAACACCTATTCTAGTTCGTTTTCTTCATAATATCTTGTCACTTTCGATGTAAATAAAACACCGTGTAAATGATCGATTTCATGTTGAATTGCACGCGCTAAAAATCCTTCCGCTTCTAATAAAAATACTTTCCCACGGCGATTTTGCGCTCTTACTTTAATATAATCGGCACGTTCTACTTCACCATAAAGTCCCGGGAAGCTTAAACAGCCTTCGGGACCTACTTGTTCACCACGTTTTTCTAATATTGATGGATTGATTAACTCGATTTTCCCAGTATCATCATCGACATCAACAACCGCTACTTGCAAGCTTACACCTACTTGAGGCGCAGCTAAACCGACTCCGTCCGCAATTAACATTGTTTCATGCATATCTTTCAACAATTTCACTAACTTTTTATCAAAGTTAATTACTCTTTCGCATGGTGTTTCTAACACTTCATTTGGATGCTTTATTATTTCTAAAACTGCCATATTTCCCTCCGCTACATTAACATTGTTGGATTAAAATCAATTGAGATTTGTAGCTCTTTTTGCATTTCTGCTTGATAATGTTCATTTACCATTTTGAGCACGTTCTTTAAGTTTGGTTCCCGTTTGTATTTTATCATGCATTGATAACGATATCTATCTTTTATCCTTGGAATTGCTGAAGCAACTGGTCCTAACACCATTGTTTGCTGTGAGCAATACGTTCGCAAATACGAGGCAATTTTTTCCGTCACTTGCACCGCTTTTAATAATTCTGGATGAGATACGGTTATGAGTACAACATAGTAATATGGGGGATATTGTCTTGTTCGCCTCATTTGCATTTCTTGGTCAAAAAACACATCATATTGTTGGTTCTTCGCTAACTCTATACTGTAATGTTCTGGCGTATATGTTTGAATCACAACTTCCCCTGGCAATTCATGTCTACCCGCTCGTCCACTTACTTGCGTCAATAACTGATATGTCTTTTCACTTGCCCGAAAATCAGGTAAGTGAAGCATCGTATCTGCAGTTAAAACCCCAACAAGAGTTACTTTCGGAAAATCTAATCCTTTAGCAATCATTTGTGTTCCAAGTAGTATATCTGCTTTTTCTTCCCCAAACGCCTTTAATAATTTTTCATGCATTCCTTTTCGACTTGTCGTATCTACATCCATTCGAATGACTCGCGCCTCTGGAAATAGTTTTGTAATTTCTTCTTCTACCTTTTGTGTACCTGTACCAAAGAAACGAATGTATGTACTTTGACAAGCAGGACACTCAGTTGGCATATTTTCTTCATAACTACAATAATGACATTTTAAACGATGATTCATTTTATGATATGTCAATGAAATATCACAATGCGGACATTGTACAACATATCCACAATCACGGCACATAACAAATGTAGAATGACCTCTTCTATTTAAAAATAGTACCATCTGTTCTTTCTTTTCTAATCGATCTGCTATTTTTTCATGCAGCGCCTTAGAAAACATTGATCTATTCCCGTCACGAAGTTCTTCTCGCATGTCAACAATCTCTACCGTTGGTAAAGCTTGTTCATTCATACGTTTTTCCATTGTTAGTAGTTCATAAACACCTTTTTTCGCCCTTGCAAACGATTCAAGTGTTGGTGTCGCACTACCAAGAACGATAGGACATTTATGATATTGCCCTCTCCAGATAGCTACATCTCTTGCATGATACCTCGGATTATCTTCTTGTTTGTAACTTGATTCATGCTCTTCATCAATAATAATAATCCCTAAATTCTCAAAAGGCGCAAAAACGGCTGAACGCGCACCAACTACAACTTTCACTTCTTTTCTTAAAATCTTACGCCACTCGTCATACTTTTCTCCAACAGACAACGCACTATGAAGAACTGCAACTTGCGAGCCAAACCTACCTTTAAAACGATCCACCATTTGGGGCGTTAGTGCAATTTCAGGAACAAGAACGATAGCTTCTTTTCCTTTCTCGAGCACTGCTGCTATAGATTGTAAATATACTTCTGTCTTTCCACTTCCTGTAACACCATATAGTAAAAATGGATTATAAGTTTCATTTGTAATTGATGATAAAATCGGTGTAATAACTTGATTTTGTTCCTCCGTAAGTGGAAATGGTTTCGTTTGTTCAAAATCATCATCGTCATACGGATTTCGGTATACTTCCACATACTTTTCTGAAATGAAGCCCTTTTTAACAAGTGCTTTTATTGGAGCATCTGTTATTTGTAACTCTTCTGTAATTATTTTCAACGGTACACTTTTATAATTTTCCACAAAATAATAAAGTACATCTTGTTGTTTTTTACTTTTCAGTTCAAATGCCGCTAATTCCAATTTATCTTCTGGCAACTCCGGCTGAACAACTCTTTGCTTCTTCTTTTGTACTTTATCTTTCACTTGATAAACGACTTCAACCGTACCATTTTTAATTTCTTGTTGAATAGTCCGGTATAAATGTGGCTGCTGCTCGATTACTTCAAAATCAATTGCTTCTTTATCCTGAAATAAATATAGTATTTCAGATGCTATTTCTTCCTGCTTACAAATTTGTAGACGTTTTTTATACGTTGCTTTTATCGCAGTTGGAAGCATCACTTGAAAAGCTGAAATCATGTAGCATAACGTTTCACTTGTAAGCCAATATCCAAGCTTTAATAATTCATCATTTAAAACCGGTGTTACATCTAATATTTCATGGATTGTCTTTAACTTCTTACTTTCTACATCCACCGAATCTTTAATCCCAATAATAAAACCTTGTAATTTCCTTGGCCCAAACGGAACTACTACACGCATTCCTGTCTGTACAATATCTTCCCATTTTTCAGGGATAATGTAATCAAATGGTCGATCTGTCTGACGGGCAGGTACATCAACAATTACACTTGCAAATTTCATAAACGATCATCTTCTAACATCATTTCAATTTGCTTTAATATTTCACGAGCTACCTCTTTTTTCAGTAAAAGTGGTAACTCAATAACTTTTCCATCTTTTCTATACATTGTTACAATATTCGTATCCGTGCCAAATCCAGCTCCTTGCGCTTTTACATCATTCGCGACAATCATATCTGCATTTTTCTCACGTAGTTTTTTCGTTGCATATTCCTCTACATTTGTCGTTTCAGCAGCAAAACCGATAAGTAACTGTTTATCCTTTTTCTGACCTAACGTTTTTAAAATATCCACCGTTCTTTCGAGTTCAATGACAGCATCACCATTTTGCTTTTTCATTTTATTATCATGAACATATTTCGGACGATAATCTGCAACTGCTGCTGTTTTAATGACAACGTCTACGTTTTGATAATGTTGAAGAACTGCTTCTAACATATCTTGTGCAGATTCCACTTGCACTGTCGTTACATGTAACGGTGGATTTAATGCTGTCGGTCCTGAAACGAGTATAACATCAGCGCCTAAATTCGCCGCCATTTCTGCAATCGCATACCCCATTTTTCCAGAAGAAAAATTCGTCATAAAACGAACTGGATCAACTTTTTCACGTGTTGGGCCAGCAGTTATTAATATTCTTTTTCCCTGCAATGGTTTGTGTTCTGAGAAAGCTTCCTCTAACCGTGCAATAATCGCTTCAGGTTCTTCTAGTCGTCCCTTCGCTACATATCCACATGCTAAAAAGCCTTCCCCAGGCTCAATAAATGTATATCCTAGCGTTTTCAATGTCATCATATTTTTTTGAACAATTTTATTTTCATACATATGCACATTCATAGCAGGCGCAATCCATACCGGGGCTGTAGTAGCTAACAGAGTAGTTGTAATCATATCATCTGCAATACCACCAGCTAACTTTCCAATACAATTGGCAGTAGCAGGTGCGACAAGTACAACATCCGCCCAATCTGCTAAATCAATATGAGCAATAACAGCCGAGTCTTTCTCATCAAACGTATCCGTATATACATCATGGCGAGAAAGCGCTTGGAATGTAAGAGGCGTAACAAACTTCATTGCCGACTCACTCATCATTACTTTTACAATCGCGCCAGATTGTGTCAATTTACTCGTTAACGCAGCTGCTTTAAAAACCGCAATGCCTCCTGTTACACATAGAAGTATCTTTTTCCCTTTTAGCATATGACTCGTCCTCTTTCTTTTTCAAACTTATAATACTGAAATAGAATTCCCAGCTCGTCAGTACCAATATTTCATTCCTTTCGTAAAAAAATAACAACCTACTTGTAAATAGGTTGTTACCGTTACATAGAAAATTATAAAGTCTATGTTTTATTTTGTCGAAGGCAAAGGCTTATTCAGCTACTTTATCTTCACTTGGTACGTAGCTTAATGCTTCTGCATCGATTTCTTCTAATGCTTTACCTACACATTTATGAGAAACAGGTTGCTCTACAACACAGTTATTAGCAAGTTGCATTTCACGTGCGCGTTTTGCAGCCACTGTTACTAATGTGTACTTAGAATCGATTTTTTGTAGTAATGAGTCAATTGATGGATTTAACATAATTATAGACCCTCCGTCATTTCTTTATAATATTTTGCTACCCTTTCGCGGCGGCAATGTTCGCCAACCACAATTGCTTTAATTCTATCACAAGCTAATTCAACTTGATCGTTTTCTACTACATAGTCGTAAGCGTCCATCATCTCGATTTCTTCTTTCGCTACAGTTAAACGATTTTCAATAACATCTTCAGTCTCTGTACCACGTCCGACAATACGGCTCTTTAGTTCAGATAAACTTGGAGGTGCTAAGAAAATAAATACACCTTCTGGGAAAGCTTTCTTAACTTGAATTGCTCCTTGCACTTCAATTTCTAAGAATACATCTTTTCCTTCTTGTAATGTTTTTTCAACATAGTCAATTGGTGTTCCGTAATAATTACCTACGAACTCAGCCCACTCAAGTAATCTTTCATTACGAATCATTTCCTCAAATTCTTCTCTTTCTTTAAAGAAATAATCCACACCATCTACTTCACCTTCACGCGGCTTACGTGTCGTTACTGAAATAGAGTACTGAAAACGTGTATCCTCATGGCTAAACAGCTCTTTACGAACCGTTCCTTTTCCAACCCCAGAAGGCCCTGAAAGAACGATGAGCAATCCTCTTCTACTTCTCATAAATATGTAAAACCTACCCTTCCTCACTTAAATCTTCTTTATTATTCAAACGATGTGCAATCGTCTCTGGTTGAATTGGACTTAATACAACATGCCCATCATCCATAACAATAACCGCCCTTGTTTTTCTCCCATACGTAGCATCAAGCAAAGCATTATGTTCGCGTGCTTCTTGTACTGTTCGTTTAATAGGAGCTGACTCCGGACTTACAATAGCAATAATTCGATGAGCAGATACAATATTTCCGTATCCAATATTTAAAAACCGCATGGCCATAGTTTGCGCCTCCTAGTAAGTCTATCCGATTTCTCCACCACGTATAACTTTATATATTTTTTGAAAGCTACTCAATATTTTGTACTTGTTCACGAATTTTTTCAAGGTTATTTTTCATTTCTACAACATATTTTGAAATTGTTAAGTCATTTGCCTTAGAACCAATCGTATTAATTTCTCTATGCATCTCTTGCACGATGAAATCCATTTTCCTTCCAACAGGCTCTTCAATCTGCAATGTTTCACGAAATTGCTCTAAATGACTTTGCAAACGAACTAACTCTTCATGAATATCACAACGCTCTGCAAAGATTGCGACTTCTGTTAGCAATCTTTGTTCATCTAACTCTTGATTATGTAATTCTTTTAAGCGATTTTCTAATCGTTCACGATATTTTTGTGTAACAATTGGTGCATGTGGAATAATTGCATTTACACAATTGCTAATCTCTTGTAAACGATACGCTATATCTTTATGTAATCGTTCTCCTTCGTCATCTCTCATCGTTTTCAACATATGAGCAGCTTGACGAACAGCCTCATATAAACTGTTCTCAAAATGTTCATTTACATTTTCTATTTCTTCAATTGCTGTTACTTCTGGCATTGCCATTAATTGCTCGAGTGTAATAGAATCTTGTAATTGAAACTTTCCTTTTATATCTTCCATCATCGATTGGTACTGCTCAAGAAGTGACCAATTCACACTTAATTTTCTTTCAACAAGTCCTTCACCTGCTATACTAATAGACACTTCAATGCGTCCACGTCGAACTTGCTGTGCAATTATTTTACGAATTTTGTCCTCAAATACCATCATTTGCTTAGGAAGTCGAATACTCATCTCTAAAAAACGGTGGTTCACCGATTTCATTTCTACTGTAATTTGAAAAGTATCACTTTCTACTTTCGATCTTCCAAACCCTGTCATACTAGAAATCATTTTTATCACATCCAAGCCATAAAATAACTCAATGAAAAAGGTAATAGAGACAAGGCTCTACTACCTTCTGTAAATTATATCACATTTTCATAACATTGACTATTTCAAGTTTAATCCCTTCTTATATAACATTGGCTTTTTCTTTTTCGCCTTTTTCCCTGTTAATAAAGAACCTACTAGTAAGAAAGTCGGAATTGATGACAAACCTCCAATTAATAACCAATCTCTTGCTTGTATCGGCATTGTGCTAAAAATCGGTTGTAACGGTGGATAATATATCACCACTAGCATGAGTAGTAATGAAATGATAACCGCCCCTACTAAATACACGTTCCCAAATGGATTACGATGAAAGACAGAATGCTCACTACGACAATCAAATACATGAATAAGCTGAGCAAGTACCAACGTCGCGAACGCTACAGTTTGTGCATATTTCAGTTCATTTGGATGTTGGTTATACGCAATAATAAACGCTACTAACGTCACTGCCCCAATTAAAAAACCTCGACTTATTATTTTCCACGCAAGCCCTCTAGCGAATACCCCTTCTTTCGGGTGGCGCGGCGTTCTCTTCATCACATCTCCTTCAGCCTTATCCAAACCTAATGCCATCGCTGGTAAACCATCAGTAACTAAGTTCACCCATAAAATTTGAATAGGAACCATCGGCAGGGGTAATGCAAGTAACATCGCAAATAACATAACTAAAATTTCTCCAACATTTGATGCTAATAAATATCGGATGAACTTACGTATGTTCTCGTATATATTTCTTCCTTCTTTAATCGCTGACTTAATTGTAGCAAAATTATCGTCTAGTAAAACAAGTGAAGAGGCTTCTTTTGCAACATCTGTCCCTGTAATCCCCATCGCTATCCCAATATCCGCTGTTTTTATAGCTGGAGCATCGTTCACTCCATCACCTGTCATCGCTACTATATGCCCTTGATTTTGCAGTGCCTTAACAATTTTTAATTTATGTTCAGGTGATACACGAGCGAATACATACGTATCTTCTACAACATTTTCTAATTCCTCCACATCCATATTCGCGAGTTCTACTCCTTCAACAACGCGTCCATCTGGTGGCAAAACTCCTAATTGTTCAGCAATCGCCATTGCTGTCACTTTATGATCACCTGTAATCATTACTGTTCGAATACCAGCTTCTTTACACTCTTTTACCGCCTGCGCCACTTCTGGTCTTGGTGGGTCAATCATACCTTGTATCCCAACCAACATAAAATCTTTTTCAACGTCTCTTTCATGTTCAATAGAATCCGTTATTTTTAAAGGTTTAAACGCAACTGCAATTGTTCGAAGCGCTTGACTACCTAAGCTATGAATAGCCGCCTGTACTTCTTTTCTATATAGCTCACTTAACGGCTGTTGCTTATCCCCCCATAAAATCGTTTGACTCATTTGTAAAAGAACATCCGGTGCTCCCTTCGTAACAATAAACTTTTTCCCCTCTCGATCTCGTACAATAACACTCATCATTTTTCGAGTTGAATCAAATGGAAATTCACGAATAACTTCAAATTTCCCTTTCAATGCCTCACATGTTATCCCAGCTTTCATTGCTGCAGCTACAAGCGCTCCCTCTGTTGGATCTCCATCTAATACGTACGCCTTTTTCTTTTGAATAATATTTGCATTGTTACATAGTGAACCAAATGTAAGTAGCTGATAAAGTGCTTTTGTCTTAGCTGGATTCACTTCTTTTTCACCTTTCATAAAAGAGCCATTAGGTTCATATCCTTGCCCTGTCACTTTCCACAATTCTCCGCCTGACCACATATGTGTTACCATCATTTTGTTTTGCGTCATTGTTCCCGTTTTATCAGAACATATAACAGAAGCACAACCTAACGTTTCTACGGCTGGTAACTTTCGTACAATTGCTCTCTTTTTTATCATACGCTGTACACCAAGTGATAAAGCTACTGTAACAATTGCCGGCAACCCTTCTGGAATAGCCGCAACAGCCAGAGACACACCAGCTAAAAACATATGATATACTTCATTCCCTTGATACACACCAGCTAATACAACGAGTGCTGTCAAAATAAGAGCCACAATAATTAATATTTTTCCGAGCTGTTCTAACCTTCTTTGCAGTGGTGTTTCCATTTGCTCTGCATTTTGTAACATATTTGCAATTTGCCCCATCGCTGTATTCATACCAGTTGCTACAACGACTCCTGTACCAGATCCTCGCGTAATCATTGTCCCCATAAAAGCCATATTTTTTTGATCACCAATTGCAACATCTTGCCCTTGCAATGCTTCTACCTTCTTTTGTACAGGTACGGACTCCCCTGTCAAAGCAGACTCTTCAATATATAAACTTGATGCTTCAACAAGACGCACATCAGCCCCAATACGATCACCACTGGAAAACTTAATAATATCACCTAAAACAAGTGCTTTAGATGGTGCTTTTACCCACTTTCCATTCCGCATTACAGTAACTTGTGGAGCGGCTAGTTCCTTTAAAGCTTCCAATGATTTTTCAGCTTTTCTTTCTTGAAAAAATCCGAGAATACCATTGATAATAACAATGGCAACAATAGCAATAGAATCAATGTATTCACCTAAAAACGCAGAAACAATTGTTGCTCCAAACAAAACGAGTACCATGAAATCTTTAAACTGTGCTAAAAATACCATTAGTGCAGAAGGCCTTTTTGCTTCTTCTAATTCATTAGTACCAAATTTCTTTACGCGCCCTTCTGCTTCTTTCTCTGTAAGTCCAACCTTTACATTCGTATTCGTTCTTTCTTCCACTTCATGTGCCCGCATTCCATACCAGTTCATCCTGCCATCGACCTCCTGATTCCAGACATACTCTATTGAAAGCTTATTCAGCCTCGTCCAAAAAAATGCTATAATTAACTTTTAGTTAGAAAGGAGTGTTCATTTATGGCATTCGATGGATTATTTACAAGAGCAATTACACATGAAATTGCAAATTCTCTTTACACAGGAAGAATTTCCAAAATATATCAACCTTCAAAGTATGAGATTTTATTACATATTCGAGCAAACGGAAAGAACCAAAAACTAATTCTTTCGTCTCACCCTACATATGCGCGTCTGCACTTAACGAATCAAAACTACGATTCACCAGCAATACCGCCAATGTTTTGTATGCTTCTTCGTAAACATTTAGAAGGTGGGTTTATTGAAAAAATTGAACAAATTGACTTAGAACGTATTATTCAAATTACAGTTCGCAGTCGGAATGAAATTGGAGACGAATCATTAAAAACATTAGTAATCGAAATAATGGGCCGACATAGTAACATTATCTTAGTAGATACGAAAACAAACGTTATTTTAGATAGCTTAAAACACATATCTTTAGCGGTAAACCGCCATCGTACTGTATACGCTGGAGCTGAATATATTGCACCACCAGCACAACATAAAATTAACCCACTTCAGATTGAAACAAATGATGAATTTATTAGACCACTAGACTTTCTATCTGGAAACATGGATAAACAGCTTGTCGGCACCTTTACGGGAATATCCCCGTTATTCGCAAAAGAAGTAGTGAAAAAAGCTGGTATGGTAAATGAAAAAGCATTAGCGGATGCATTTTTCTCCATACAAAAACCATTATTAACTCATACATATTCACCAGCGATGACTACTTCAAATGGGAAAGAATTCTTTTATCTTTTCCCTCTTGCACACTTGCAAGGAGAAGATAAGACGTTCTCATCTGTTAGTGAATTGCTTGATCGTTTCTTTTTCGGAAAAGCAGAGCGCGATCGTGTAAAACAACAAGCTCATGATTTAGAACGCTTTATGCAAAATGAAAAAAATAAAAACGAGAAAAAACTCATTAAACTCGAAAAAACACTGCAAGATGCTGGAAAAGCAGATAAATATCAACTATTTGGAGAGCTACTTACAGCTAATATGTACGCTTTGAAAAAAGGCGATAAAGATATTGAGGTCGTTAATTATTACGATGAAAATGGCGGAACTGTAAAAATCACATTAGATCCTTTAAAAACACCATCCGAAAATGCACAACGCTATTTCCAAAAGTATCAAAAAGCAAAAAATTCAGTTGTTGTTGTAGAAGAACAAATTGAAAAAACCAATGAAGAAATTCTTTATTTTGATAGCTTACTTCAACAAATGGAAGCTGCTTCTTCAAAAGATATTGAAGAAATTCGTGAGGAATTAGCTGAAGAAGGTTATGTGCGCAATCGCAAAACGAAAAACGCAAAGAAAAAGCCTACTAAGCCAGTATTAGATAAATATTTAGCAAGTGATGGCACAGAGATTTTCGTTGGTAAAAACAATAAACAAAATGATTATTTAACAACGAAGTTTGCCCGCCGTGATGAAATTTGGTTACATACGAAAGACATACCTGGCTCTCACGTTGTCATTCGTTCTTTAGAGCCTGCTGAAGAAACTTTACTAGAAGCTGCCAAAATTGCCGCTTATTACAGTAAAGCGAAAGAGTCTAGCTCTGTACCTGTTGATTTCACTAAAATACGCCATGTGAAAAAACCGAGTGGTGCAAAACTTGGTTTTGTTACGTACGACAATCAGCAAACCGTATATGTAACACCAGATGCTGATATTGTAATGAAATTAAAAGCGTAAATACAAAAATGCGTTGCTTATAAGCAACGCATTTTTTATATTCGTTCACACTAGTTCATATACCCATTTACTAATTCATAACATCTTGCTTTTGTCATCTTATATTTCTCTTCTGAAGCTTCTATACGCCTCATCGTTCCGTTATTTGTATCAGTACCAATTGCTTTAACTTTACTTTCTTTTTCTTTAACCCACGCAATTTGTTTCGTTTTTAATGACTGAAACGCATCAGGTGACATCGTACTTTTTAATGTACTGTAAATTTCATTTAGTTTATTATCCCACAGTTCATAATTTCCTTCTATTTCATTTACTATGTCATTATCTGACGCAACATTTGCATGTGTTTCTTGATTTTCTAGAGCAGCTAACTCATTTAAAACCTTAGTTTTGCCTATCGCTGACGAAGTTTCTTTTTTAGGTTGCTTCTCTTCTTTAGATGTAACTTGTGAACTCACACTATTTGCCTTAACCGTTTCTTGATCTTGACTATTATTTTCTCTTGCTACCTTTTCCTGTTTTTGCTCATCTAAATTATATGTAATAACCGATGTTTTTGCATCTACAGCAATTAATCTAGCATTTTCTTTAAAAATATATTTTTTGTCACCACTGTCTTCTTCTTTAACAAAATCAACATTCTTAAAGCCTTGAATTTTCAGAAATTCACTAGCTTCTTCCTTCGTAAGTTTTAAATCGCTAGGTATATGCGATGACCATTTATCTATTAACCATTTTCCATCTTTATAAACGAAAATAAATTCCCATATCTCTGCTTCATTTCCCATATCATTTGAAGGTGTGATAGTCTCAATCGTTAAAATATCTTTTTTCTGTGAATATGTTAATCTCATGTTCGGTTTAATATTAATAGGGAATGGTAACATATCCGTCTCTCTTGATCGATTAAATGTTGCAAGCGACTTAGGAAGCTGATTCTCTACAAACTTTTCTGAAACCAATCCTTTAACTCCTTTTTTAGCTGTCTCTAAATCCCCAGGATTATTTCGGCTCCATCCATTTTCTTTTTCCATCTCACTAAACGCATTTGCTATTCCATCTACACTCTTTCTTACAATCTTTTTCGCTTCTTTTTCTGTCACTTCTGGCGCTTCATCAAGCTGTTCAATCGTTTCATTTACTTGAACTTTGTGTTCACTTGTTTCACACCCCGTTATAACAAGCATACTAGCGGCCAAACAAAATGACATTACTTTACTTAATTTCTTCATACACTCACATTCCTTAACCCAGTTTTTTTCGTTACATCTCTTTACCTATAAAAAACGTAACAATCCCTTATTATACCAATTAACTTAATTCGTTTATACAAAAAATATAATATTTAAATTAAAAAGATTTTCGTTTGCGAGTTTATATTATTGTTCAGTCACATAAAAACTTACTGTAAAAATTTTATATATATTTATTTTACATTCGTCTAGTTTTTTTGACACACAGCTACCCTCTTCTCTTTTATTCTAAATAAATATACTGGCACAATTCTTGCTTTATTAATGTAAAAAGGAGGAATTAAAATGAATGTAAGAATAACTAACATCCAAAAACAACTACATAATTACGGAATCGACGGGTTACTTATTACAAAAAAAGAAAACCGTCAATACGCAACAAACTTTACAGGTAGCGCAGGCGTTGTCTTAATCGCTGCGCATAAAGCTATTTTCATTACTGATTTCCGTTACGTAGATCAAGCAAAAACGGAAATAAAAGCAGCAGAAATTATTATGCATAAAGGAAATTTAGAAGAAGAAGTTGCAAATCAAGTATCAAAATTAAACATTCAAAAACTTGGTATAGAAGACAATAATATGACTTTGCAACAATTTAAGAAACTACAAAAATATATACATACAGAAATGGTTCCAGTGTGTGAGATTATTGAAGATATTCGACTTATTAAAGACACATCTGAAATAGAAACAATGAAAATCGCAGCTACAATCGCTGACGAAGCATTTCACCATATTGTTACATTTCTAAAGCCTGGAATAAGCGAGACTGACGTTCGAGATGAGTTAGAATTTTTCATGCGAAAAAAAGGGGCCACATCTTCTTCATTCCAAATCATTGTAGCCTCAGGCGTTCGTTCTTCACTTCCCCATGGAGTTGCATCAAATAAAATAATCGAACGAGGCGATATCGTTACATTAGACTTCGGTGCACTTTACGACGGATATTGTTCCGATATAACACGTACCGTAGCAATCGGGGAACCATCGGAAGAATTCCAAAAAATATACAATGTTGTACGAGAAGCGTTAAAGCGTGGGACTGAAGCAATTAAGCCTGGAGAAACTGCGAAAAGTATCGATGATATAACGAGGAATTACATTACAGAACATGGATACGGTCAATACTTTGGCCACTCTACCGGGCACGGTCTTGGGTTAGAAATACATGAACCACTTCGCTTATCCCAAGAAAGCAAGGCAACTTTACAAGAAGGTATGGTTGTTACAGTTGAGCCGGGCATTTACATACCGAACTGGGGCGGTTGTAGAATCGAAGATGATATTGTCATCACCAAAGATGGTTATGACGTTATTACAAAATCAAATAGAGAACTAATTATAATCCCTTGTTAATATTATGAAGGTTTAAACAAAACTTTTTTTGCACATAGAATTCCTTCTCTGGAGTATTCATTTAAAGAGGGGGAATTTTAATTGAATTTTGTAATTGATAAATTGGAGGGTTTACATGTAGAATTTTCAAAGCTTGTTTCCATGATGAATTACGCTCGCTATACAACAATGCAAGCAGTGGAAAGTTTAACAATTGAAGAACTTGATTATTTATATGATAAGGAAGCAAATTCAATTGGCATGTTATTGTATCATATGGCTGCTATTGAATTTTACTACCAGATTCATACTTTTGAAGACCGTGAACCAACGGAGGCTGAATTAGAACGCTGGTTACCTGGCATTGAATTAGGCGATCTTGGGCGTGAGAAAATAAAAGGAAACGCTATAGAATTTTACATAAATACATTACAAGAAGTACGTTCCAAAACAATCGAGACTTTTCAATCGTTACCTGATGAATGGTTATTTAAAACGACAGACTTTTGGTATGACAAACCAGCAAATAACTATTTTAAGTGGTTTCACGTTTTTGAAGATGAAATCAATCATCGTGGACAAATTCGTTTAATTAAAAAGATGCAAAAAGCTCATGCAGTAAAATGAGGAAATGCCACCGAATAAGGTGGCATTTTCTTTTATTCATTAACGAATAGCTTTTCGTTTACTATTTTAGTGACTACCACTACCAACATTAAAATGCATATTAAATATAGCATTTTCGCAATAAACAACCACCCTTGAAACATTACAATTCCATCTATTATCTCATTTCCTTTCCATAACAAAAACGGAATTGTGCTGATTATAATGACAAATTCGATGCTGAAAACCATTTTCTTTTTTCGACTATATGCTTTCCATTCATTCCAGCGATACATAGGAGCAAAAATCAATACTCCTATACATAATATAACTGGTACCCATTCACTGTTAAGAAATTGTCCTGAAATAATTGATAATAGTAAACAAACTAGCACACCATAATATCCTATTTTTTCTCTCATTCGTACTCCCCCATTCTACTTCTCCTTTAATATGTAACTTGCTATACTTATAACAATTCTTAGAAAAATAACAACTATTATTACAAGATAAAGACCATTTGCAGAAGACATCCATTCTTGAAAAATAGACATTTTCTCCATTTGTTTCTGACCCTCTATTAAAATAACCCCTGCGAACAATGAGCAAACAACGATGATACCTATCATAATTCCGATACTTTTTACTGTATTGTTTCATACCATCCCAGTTATATAAAAGTATAAATACAAACCCGAAAACAGGTATAATACTTATCCATTCATTGTTTGTAAATAGCTTTAAAATGATTAATAGACTACAAGATATGATAAATCCCAAAAATCCATTTTTTTTGTGCATAAGCCCTCCTCGAATTCCATTTTTAGGATTAATTGTATTGTAACATCCATTTTTTATCCTTACCATTGCAGTACATGAAATTTTACCTTTTTTTCTGTTTCTTATACTCACATACTTTCCCTACTTTCATACAATAAACTACACGATTGCCTAAGGATGTGAATGTTATGGGAGTTGAATTAACGCTATTACACGCTCTCTATGTTATTTGTTTACTCACTATTATTACCTTTTTTATTCTCCGGAAAGATACTACAATTATTTGTATCGTTTTTATCTTTTTATTAGCATTAACTGCTACAAGTTCTATCCCTCTTGCCGTTAGCGGCATTTTTCAAAGTTTTATTTACGCCATTACTGAGCTATTACCAACTATATTAATCATTTCTATTATTGTATCCATGAGCAATTTACTCGTTCATACCGGTATAAATGATACAATGATTTCACCATTTACAAAGATGATCCGTACCCCTACCCTCGCCTACTGGATTATTGGCCTTTTGATGATGACAATTTCTTTCTTCTTTTGGCCTTCTCCCGCTGTCGCCTTAATGGGAGCTATTTTATTACCGGTTGCTGTACGTGTCGGTCTTCCTCCAATTGGAGTAGCAATTGCTATGAACTTATTCGGTCATGGCATTGCTTTATCCGGCGACTTCGTTATACAAGGCGCACCAAAATTAACCGCAGACGCTGCTGGTCTCCCTGTTTCCAGCGTCGTATCTGCAAGTGTTCCACTCGTTATCGTTATGGGCGTTGTGACAACTTCCGTCGCTTTTTTCTTCTTACGAAAAGAGTTTCATACAGGCTTAGCTATACAAGAATCTATTCTATCAACTGAGTCTTCTAAAACGCTCACTTCATTATCTCCTCGCACAAAGAAATGGCTCGCTATTTGTATCCCTATCGTATATATCATTGATATCCTTTGCATGATTCAATTTCAACTACAAGGAAGCGACGCAACTGCACTTATCGGCGGAACAACTGTTATTATGATTATCATCATTTCTCTCATCGCCTACAAAGGTAATGGACTGAATAAAACGACCGATTATTTCATAGAAGGGCTCCAATTTGGCTTTAAAATTTTCGGACCAGTTATTCCTATTGCTGCACTCTTTTATTTAGGAGATAGTGGCTTTGTGAAAATTATCGGGGACTATTTACCGAAAGGTTCACATGGAATCATTAACGACTTAGGCATCGCTTTATCTCAAACTGTTCCTTTAAATCAATATGTATCGGCAGGGACATTAACCATCGTTGGTGTCATTACCGGCTTAGATGGATCAGGTTTTTCAGGTATATCACTTGCTGGTTCCATTGCCAATCTTTTTGGAACAGCACTTGGCCATGGAACAGCTACATTAACAGCACTCGGGCAAATTGCAGCTATATGGACCGGGGGCGGGACGTTAATTCCTTGGGCACTTATTCCTGCTGCTGCGATTTGTAAAGTCGATCCATTTGAATTTGCACGCCGAAACTTTTTACCGGTTGTTATCGGTTTAATTGTCACCACGATCGTTGCAATGTTTATCCTATAACGTAAGCAAGTGTTCTCTTGCTTACGTTTTTTGCTTGTAAAATTCATCATGAATTATCAGTTTTCAAGAGGGATTCGTTATTACTTAGCGAAATTATATTAGGAGAGTAATTATTTCAAAACGTTTACGAGAAACAGATTACTGCAATTAGAAAAGGGGACATACCTATGAATGAATTGATTTTCGTCTTATTAATTTGTCCATTATTTATCTTTATCGTATCTGTTATTGGAACACGCAAAACGAAAACGTATTACGTAATGCCGATTGTAACGTTTGCTAGTTTTTTAATAATAGGTGTTATCGCCTTTACTCCAAAATTTTTCTTTTGGGTTGGCATGTACAGCATCTTCTCGTTTATCGTTTCTTATATGACTCTATTGTTTGTGAAAGGATATGAGGTTGCTGAAAACGCTAAATAGTTGTTAGCAAGGAGACAGCAATATGATTTTCTTTGATATTGATGGAACTTTACTTGATTATGAGGCTGCTGAAAGAAATGGTATTATAGATTTTTTTCAAATATATAATACTATTTTTTCAGGCAATGAATTAGAGGCAACGAAAGTCTGGCATGAATTATCAGAAGAATATTTCAACAAATTTTTATCCAGGGAATTATCTTTTCAAGAACAACAAGTAATGCGAATGTATCATTTATTTAAAACATATGGAGTAAACCTATCACCCAAAGAATCTCAGCATAGATTCAATCAATATATAGAACTATATAAGAACAACTGGACCGCGTTTGAAGATGTACACTATACATTACAGAACTTGCAGCAAGGCGGTCACTCATTAGGTATCATTAGTAATGGTGACTATGAACAACAAGTCGAAAAATTAACTGCCCTAAACATTTTAAAACATTTCAAATATATATTTACTTCTAGTGAACTTGGTATATCGAAACCAGATCCTGAAATTTTTCACAGAACCGTATTACAATCGAACCTTGAAATGAAAGATTGCTATTATATTGGCGATCGATTAGAGACTGATGCGATTAGTAGTACAGCAGCTGGGATGCAAGGGATATGGTTAAATCGAGATAACTCACAACTTAAGTACGATATTCCTACTATCTGTTCTTTACATGAAGTTTTAACAATAATATAAAAAACGACCGCGTTCCCCCGCGGTCGTTTTTTTCATGTTACGCTGTGATCCAAGCTTCGTTAGCTGGATTTTTACGCCACTCTTGTAATTTTTTCGTTTCAGCTTGTCCGATCATACCTTTTTCTGCTGCAACTTCAGTTAATGCACTGTAATCACTTAAAGAATATGATGCTACGTTAGCTGCTTCTAGCTTTTCTTTTCCTGCTTCTAGCTCGTATGTGAAGATTGATACGATTCCTAATACTTCACAGCCAGCTTCGCGAAGTGCTTCTACACATGTAATTGCACTTCCGCCAGTTGAAATTAAGTCTTCTACTACTACAACTTTTTGACCTTTTTCAGCTTTTCCTTCAATTTGATTCCCTTTACCGTGGCCTTTTGCTTTACTACGTACGTAGCACATTGGTAAATCCATACGATCGCTTACCCATGCAGCGTGCGCAATACCAGCAGTTGCTGTTCCTGCAATAACTTCTACAGTTGGGAAATGCTCTTTAATTAACTCTTCTAATCCAGCTGCAATCGCTTGACGTACTTTTGGATAAGATAAAGTTAAACGGTTATCACAATAAATTGGTGATTTCATACCTGAAGACCATGTGAATGGATCATTCGGTTGTAAAAATACTGCTCCAATTTCTAATAAATGCGATGCGATTTCTTTTTTCATACTGTTACACCTTCCCACTGTTGTTTTACTGTTTTATACGCTTCAAGCGGATTTTCTGCTTTTGTAATGCTACGTCCAACTACGATGTAGCTTGAGCCAAGTTCCCTCGCACGTTTCGGTGTTGCTACGCGCACCTGGTCATTTACATCATCGCTTGCAAGACGAATCCCCGGTGTTACTGTTACAAATTCATTTCCGCATACTTCACGTAATTTTGGAACTTCAAGCGTTGAGCAAACAACGCCATCAAGTCCACTTTCTTTCGTTAGTTTTGCATAATGAGCAACCGCTTCTTCTAACGTCTTCTCAATGCCGATCTCTTTTTTCATCATAGCTTCCGAAGTGCTTGTTAGTTGTGTAACTGCAATGCAAATCGGTCTCTCTTTTCCTTCTTGCTTACCTTCCTCTAATCCCTCAATCGCAGCTTTCATCATGCTGCTTCCCCCAGCAGCATGAACATTTACCATATCAACATCTAGACTAGCTAGGCTACGCATAGCGCTTTTTACTGTATTCGGAATATCATGAAGTTTTAAATCTAGAAAAATCTTATGTCCTTTTTCTTTTAAGTACGTAATAATTGCAGGGCCTTCTTTGTAAAATAACTCCATACCAACTTTGACAAATAACTCTTCCCCTTCAAAGTGGCGCAAGAATTGTTCTACATCTTGTTTCCCTGGAAAATCTAGTGCAACGATTAACGACTGTGACATGTTTGCTTCCAGCTCCTTCCTTGACATTCCGAAATGTGATTAAATCCTAATTCATCTAGTAATGCTGGTAACTCTTCAATAATTGTCGGACATACGAACGGATCGATAAAGTTCGCTGTACCTACTGCAACTGCGCTTGCGCCAGCGTAGAAGAATTCAATTACATCTTCCGCTGTTTCAATACCACCCATTCCAATAATTGGAATGTTAACCGCTTGGCTTACTTCATGTACCATACGAATTGCTACTGGCTTAATCGCAGGACCTGATAATCCGCCTGTACGGTTTGCTAAAATTGGTTTAGCTGTTTTTAAATCTAAACGCATACCAAGCAATGTATTAATCATCGTTAAACCATCTGCACCTGCATTTTCAATCGCTTTTGCAATTTCCACTATGTTTGCCACGTTTGGTGACAACTTCACGTATACAGGTACTTCAGAAACCTCTTTTACTCGCTTCGTTAAATCAGCAGCAATTTCAGGATTTGTACCAAAGGCGATACCACCTGTTTTTACGTTCGGACAAGAAATATTTAATTCTAGTGCATGGACATTAGGCGCTTTAGAAATTTCCTTTGCAACCGCTACATAATCCTCAGCTTGTGAGCCTGCAACGTTCGCAATGATTGGAAGGTCAAATTGTTCTAACCATGGTAATTCAGAATTCATTACTTTTTCTAACCCTGGGTTTTGAAGTCCGATCGCATTTAACATGCCGCCCGGTGTTTCAGCAACACGAGGCGTTGGATTTCCATAGCGTGGTTGTTCTGTCGTCGCTTTAATCATGATTGATCCTAGTACACTTAAATCGTAAAACTGTGCATATTCACGACCAAATCCAAAGCATCCAGATGCCGGTATAATTGGATTTTTTAATGATAATCCTGGTAATTCAACTTGCAATCTGTTCATAGTACAACCTCCCCGATTGGAAATACTGGTCCGTCGCTACACACCTTCTTGTAAGAATGTCCACTTGGATCTTCTTGTAAGTGGCATACACATGCGAAACAAGCTCCAATACCGCAGCCCATACGTTCTTCTAATGAAATATAGGCTTTTTTCTCTTTATAACGTCCTTCTAATGCACGAAGCATCGCTAACGGACCACATGAATAAAGAATATCAAAGTCAATTCCGTAATTATCAATTACATCTGTGACAAATCCTTTTGTACCGTGTGTACCATCTACTGTCGCAACGTACGTATCACCAAGTTCTGCAAATTTTTCTTCATAGAAAACTACATCTTTCGTTTGAAAACCTAAGATGTGAATTACACGTACACCTTTTGCAACGAGGCGCTGTGATAGTTCATAAAGTGGTGGTACACCAATCCCCCCGCCTACTAGTAAAGCTGTTTGACCAGCTTCAGCTTCTTCTACAGGAAAACCGTGTCCTAGTGGTCCTAGTACGTCTACCATTTCACCTTGTTTTCTAGTTGCTAATGTTTTTGTCCCTTGTCCTTCCGCACGATATAGCATTGTAAATTCGTTCTTCTCTTGATCTACATTACAAATACTAATCGGGCGGCGCAGAAGGGGCGCAATGCCCTCTGCTACCTTAATGTGTACAAACTGCCCTGGTTCGTTCATTTGCTGTACTAAAGTTCCTTGAAGCACTAACTCGTAAATGTTTTTTGCGATTTCTTTTTGATTAACGACGATCATATTTTGCTTTTGCATCATGCATGTACCACCTCGTGACGCTTTGTTTGCGTAATTTCTTTCATTGAATGAGCTGAGAATGTCATAGATTCTAATACTCGTAAGATTGCTCTTGTTGTATCAAGTGATGTTAAGCAAGCCACACCATTTTCTACTGATTCACGGCGAATGCGGAAACCATCACGCGCTGGTTGTTTACCTTTTGTTAATGTGTTAATTACAAACTGTGCTTTTCCTTGACGGATAATATCTAGTAAGTTGTAGTCTTCAGAATCAATTTTGTTTACAACTTGTACTGGGATATTTTGCTCTTCTAATGATTGTGCTGTTCCAGCTGTTGCTAATAAGTTATAGCCGATTTCGTGGAAACGTTTTGCAATTTCCATCGCCTCTTCTTTATCTTTATCCGCTACAGTAATGATTACTGATCCGTGCGTTGGGATGTTAATTCCTGAAGCAACTAATCCTTTATATAATGCTTTTTCAAGCGTTAAGTCTTTACCCATTACTTCCCCTGTTGATTTCATTTCAGGTCCTAATGTTGTATCAACTGAACGTAGTTTCGCGAATGAGAATACCGGAGCTTTTACATATACTTCTTTCTCTTCTGGGTGATAGCCCGTTCCGTATCCTTGCTCTACTAGGTCTTGCCCTAAAATAACTTTCGTTGCAACATTCGCCATCGGTACGCCTGTAATTTTACTTAAGAACGGTACTGTACGGCTTGCACGTGGGTTTACTTCAATTACGTACACTTGATCTTTGAATACTACAAACTGGATATTTAGTAATCCAACAATGTTTAATCCTTTTCCAAGTGCAATTGTATGTTCAATGATTTGTTCTTTTAGTTTTTCAGATAAACTTTGTGGCGGATATACTCCAATTGAGTCACCAGAGTGAACTCCAGCGCGTTCAATATGTTCCATAATACCTGGAATGAATACATTCTCACCATCTGAAATTGCATCTACTTCAATTTCTTTACCAACCATGTAACGGTCGATTAATACTGGGTGATCTGCATGAACTTTAACTGCATTTTTCATGTAGTGCAGCAGTTCTTCTTGACGATATACGATTTCCATCGCACGTCCACCTAGTACGTAAGATGGTCTTACTAATACTGGATAACCAATTTCTTCTGCGATTGCTACCGCTTGTTCTACAGTCGTTGCTGTTTTACCAACTGGTTGCGGGATACCAAGTTTTGTTAAAGCAGCTTCAAATTTATCACGATCTTCTGCACGGTCTAAGTCTTCAAGTGATGTTCCTAAGATTTTCACACCGTGAGCCTCTAATTTCGCCGCTAAGTTAATTGCCGTTTGTCCACCGAACTGAACAATAACGCCTTCTGGTTTTTCTAAATCAATGATGTGCATTACATCTTCGATTGTTAATGGTTCAAAGTATAATTTGTCAGAAATACTGAAGTCTGTTGAAACTGTTTCTGGATTGTTATTAACAATGATTGCCTCATATCCAGCTTCTTTAATTGCCCATACAGAGTGAACTGTTGCATAGTCAAACTCAACCCCTTGACCGATACGGATTGGACCAGACCCTAGTACAACAACACTCTTACGATCTGTTATCACCGATTCATTCTCATCACCATATGTGCTGTAGTAGTATGGTGTTGCAGATTCAAACTCTGCCGCACAAGTATCTACCATTTTATAAACAGGAGTTATATTGCTTTCTTTACGCATATCGTAAATTTCACGCTCCGTTTTGTTCCAAGCAGCTGCAATGTAGTGATCACTGAAGCCCATTTCTTTCGCAGCTTGTAGTACTTCCATATTTCCTACATTCGCTTTTACTTCGCGTTCCATATTTACGATGTTTTCAATTTTTTGTAAGAAGAAGAAGTCCATTTCACACCATTCGTTGATTTCTTCTTTCGTTACACCTTGACGAATTGCTTCTGCTACAATAAACAATCGCTCATCGTCTGCTTTAATAATGCGTTTTTTCATTGTTTCTTTATCAAGTTCTTTTAAGTGGTCTAATTCTAAGTGATAAATGCCAAGCTCTAAAGAACGAACCGCTTTTAATAATGATTGCTCTAAGTTACGTCCGATTGACATAACTTCACCAGTTGCCTTCATTTGTGTACCAAGTGTTCTGTTTGCTGATTCAAACTTATCAAATGGCCAGCGTGGAATTTTTGAAACAACATAGTCTAATGCTGGCTCGAAGCAAGCGTAAGTTTTTTGTGTTACTGGGTTTATGATTTCATCTAATGTTAAGCCGACTGCAATTTTCGCTGCTAATTTTGCAATTGGATATCCAGTCGCTTTAGATGCTAGTGCAGATGAACGACTTACACGTGGGTTTACTTCGATTACATAGTATTGGAAGCTATGTGGATCTAGTGCAAGCTGAACGTTACATCCACCTTCAATTCCTAATGCACGAATAATTCGTAATGAAGTGTTTCGTAACATTTGATATTCACGGTCGCTTAATGTTTGGCTTGGTGCTACTACGATAGAATCACCTGTGTGAACCCCAACTGGATCGATGTTTTCCATGTTACATACTACAATCGCGTTATCATTCGAATCACGCATTACTTCATATTCAATTTCCTTACAACCAGCAATGCTCTTTTCTAATAAACATTGTGTTACTGGACTATGTTTTAATCCACCGGATACGATTTCAATTAGTTCTTCTTCATTACTACAAATTCCGCCACCTGTTCCTCCCATTGTAAATGCTGGGCGAACAATAACTGGATAACCAATTTCTTTTACAAATTCATGTGCTTCTTCCAGCGTATGAATGATCGTACTAGATGGAATTGGTTCATTTAAATCCTGCATTAATGTACGGAATAAATCGCGATCCTCCGCTTGCTCGATGGCTGATAATTTCGTTCCTAAAATTTCAACTCCGCATTCTTCAAGTATGCCTGATTTCGCAAGTTCAACAGCCATATTTAACCCTGTTTGACCACCTAATGTTGGTAAGATTGCATCTGGACGTTCTTTACGAATAATACGGCTTACGAATTCTAATGTTAATGGTTCGATATATACTTTATCTGCTGTTGCAGTATCTGTCATAATTGTTGCTGGGTTAGAGTTAACAAGGATTACTTTGTAACCTTCTTCTCTTAGAGATTGACAAGCTTGTGTACCAGAGTAGTCAAACTCCGCTGCTTGCCCAATTACAATTGGTCCTGATCCGATTACTAAAATTGTGTTAATGTCTAGGCGTTTTGGCATAACTCTTCCCCTTCTTTCTTGAAGTTTTCAATCATTGCTAAGAAATCTTCGAATAAATCATTTGCATCTTCAGGTCCTGCTGAAGCTTCTGGATGGTATTGTACTGTAAATGCTGGGAACTTCTTATGACGAAGACCTTCTACTGTTCCATCATTTAAAGCAACATGTGTAATTTCAAGCTCTGTATTTTCAACTGATTCTTCTTCTACTGCGTAACCATGGTTTTGAGATGTAATTGCTACTTTTCCAGTTGCAAGATTTTTTACTGGGTGGTTTAAACCACGGTGACCGAATTTCAACTTACTTGTATTTGCACCAGATGCTAGAGCGAACAATTGATGTCCTAGGCAAATTCCGAATAAAGGAACTTTACCGATAATGTCTTTTAACATTTCAATTGCTTCTGGTACATCTTTTGGATCCCCAGGTCCGTTACTTAACATAATTCCATCTGGGCTAAGGCGTAAAATTTCTTCTGCTGTTGTGTTGTAAGGAACTACAATTACATCACAGTCACGCTTATTTAATTCTCGTAAAATACCATGTTTCATTCCAAAGTCTACAAGTACAACTCGGTGTCCGCGTCCTGGACTTGGGTATGGATCTTTCGTTGATACGCGTTTCACGTGATCTGTAAATACTGTCGCTTTTAATTGGCTCACGATGTATTCTACATCTGCATCCATGTTACAAAGGCGTCCGCGTAATGTACCGTATTGACGAATTTTTCTCGTTAATTTTCTCGTATCAATTCCTGCTAATCCCGGGATGTTTCTTTCTTTTAAGTAATCATTTAACGAAATTTCATTACGGAAGTTTGATGGATGATCACAAATTTCGTTTACGATTAAACCATTTACAGATGGGTGAATCGATTCGAAATCGTCACGGTTAATGCCGTAGTTTCCGATTAATGGGTACGTGAATGTTACGATTTGACCGCAATATGATGGATCAGATAATGTTTCTTGATATCCAGTCATTCCTGTTGTAAATACAACCTCACCTGACTTTTCGATTTCTCCTCCGAAACCTTTTCCAATTAATACTGTTCCATCTTCTAAGATAAGTTGTCTTTTCATACTAATGCACTCTCCTTTTGCCATGCGATCTTACCACCAACGATTGTCATTACCGGCCATCCTTGGCATTTCCAACCTGCGAATGGTGTATTTTTTCCTTTTGATAAGAATGTTGTTGGATCAATCTCTTCTTCTTGTTCTAAATCAATGATTGTAATATCAGCTGTTCTACCTTCTTTCAGGCGACCTGCTTCTAAGCCGAATGTATCAGCTGGCTTTTCTGTTAAATATTGAATTAATTGTTCTAGCGTAATAACTCCTTTTTTCACAAGGTTTGTGTATAGAAGCGGGAATGCTGTTTCAAAACCAGTAATTCCGAATGGTGCTCTTTCAATTCCTTGTGCTTTCTCTTCCGCTGTATGCGGTGCATGGTCAGTTGCGATCATATCGATCGTTCCATCTAATAAACCTTCAATTAATGCTGCATGGTCTTCTTTTCCACGAAGCGGTGGGTTCATTTTAAAATTAGGATCAGCTGATGGAATATCATCTTCACATAACACTAGGTGATGTGGTGTTACTTCTGCTGTTACTTTAATTCCAGCGCGTTTCGCATCACGGATTACACGTACTGAACCTTTCGTACTTACGTGACATACGTGATAGTGACAATCTGCTGCTTCCGCAAGCAATATATCCCTTGCAATATGTACAGATTCACATACTGATGGGATACCGTTTAATCCGTGTTTCTCAGAAAACTTCCCTTCATGTACACAACCTTTATTAATAAGCGTATTCTCTTCACAGTGCGCAACTACTGCCATATCTAATTTTGCTGCACGTTTCATAGCCGCTAACATCATGCTCGCATCTTGTACGCCTACGCCGTCATCTGTGAAAGCAAATGCTCCAAGTTCTTTTAATGTTTCGAAATCTGTCATTTCAGAACCAGCTTGACGTACTGTAATTGCTCCGTATGGTAGTACGTTGACATGTGCTTTTTCTCTAATACGATTTTGCAAGTCTTCCATATGTTCTCTGCAATCTGGTACTGGACGTGTATTTGGCATTGCACAAATTGTAGTGAATCCACCTTTTGCCGCTGCTAGTGTACCTGTTTCAATTGTTTCTTTATGTTCACCACCTGGTTCACGAAGATGTACGTGTACATCTACTAATCCAGGTGCGATTAACTTTCCGTTCACATCGATTACTTCAGCATTATCTGCCGTAATATTTTCTGCTACCTTAGCGATTTTACCGTCTTGTACGAGAAGATCTGTTGCTACAATTTTTCCTTCTTCATTCATATAACGACCATTTTTAAACAAGTAATTCATGTTTCATTCCTCCTAATACATTTGGTAAGGCGCGTTTTAGTACAGCCATTCTTACGTAAACTCCATTTTCCATTTGTTTAAATATGCGTGAACGCTCACACTCAACAAGTTCACTTGCAATTTCAACATCACGGTTTACAGGAGCTGGATGCATAATAATGCTTCCTTCTTTCATACGCTTTTCTCTTTCTACTGTTAATCCGTGTTTCTCATGATATTCTTTCATAATGTCTGTTTCATAATGATCATGACGCTCATGTTGTACACGGAGTAACATCATTACATCCACTTCTGGAACAAGTTCATCTAATGGTTTGTATGTTCCAAATGTGTTGTCTTCACCTTTCCACTCTTCTGGACTTGCAAAGTAAATTGTTGCACCAAGCTTCGTTAATGCTTCTGCATTAGAACGTGCTACTCGGCTATGACGAACATCTCCTACTATTGCAATCTTCAAACCTTCAAATCTTCCAAACTCTTGTTTAATTGTAAGAAGGTCGAGTAGGCACTGCGTTGGGTGGTTTCCACATCCATCTCCAGCGTTTAAGATCGGGATATTCACCTGATCTTTTAGTTCATCGAAGTAGCGATCTTGCTCATGGCGGATGACCACTGCTTTTGTTCCGATTGATTCTAGTGTTCTTATCGTATCGTATAAAGTTTCTCCTTTTTGTACGCTAGATGCATCAGCTGAAAAGTTTAAAACATCTAGTCCTAATCTCTTCTCAGCAACTTCAAAGCTAAATCTCGTTCTCGTACTATTCTCAAAGAACAAGTTTGCAACAAAAGTTTGCTCTGTCGTTTTGCTCTCTTTTCCATTCGCAAAATCTTCTGCGTCTTTTAGGATTTCTGAAATTTCTACTTCCGATAATTCACTCATCGTTAACAAATGGCTCATCGTCATCCCTCATCTTTCTGATTTTTATGTTACCACTTTTGTATTTTTATAACAACCTTTGCATAAAAATACCCTAGTCATGTAAGACTAGGGTGCAAGGAAGAAGCCACCCTTTTCCGTCTCACAGGACTGAATTAAAAGGTTATTTTTATGAAGCAATCTGCTTAGATTGTTTTGTATGTTTTTCTTGTTTTGATTCTGGTAGTAGTAGATTTAACAGTACACCTACAATTGCTGCAAGCGCCATTCCTTCGACTTGGAATGAATCCCCTACGTGAAGTACCGCTCCACCAATACCGATTACTAGTATTACTGATGCAATCATTAAGTTTCGTTTGTCACTTAAATCTGTTTTATCATCTACCATCATGCGTAATCCGCTTGATGCGATTACACCGAATAGTAAGATTGATACCCCGCCCATAACTGGTGTTGGGATCGAATGAATCAGTGCAGAAATCTTACCGATAAATCCGAACATGATTGCGAATACTGCTGAACCGATGAATAAGTATACACTGTATGCTCTCGTAATTGCTAGCACACCGATGTTTTCACCATACGTTGTATTCGGTGGCCCACCGATTAGTGATGCAATTAATGTTGCTACTCCGTCACCGAAGATCGAACGGTGTAAACCTGGTTTTTCAATTAAATCTCTTTTAATAACATTTCCAAGTACAATTTGATGTCCGATATGTTCTGATATTGTTACTAGTGCAACTGGTACCATCAAGAGTACAATCTTCCATGAAAACTCTGGTGTGTATGTTACAAATGGTACTGTGAAATCTGGTACAACAAACCATTTTGCCTCAGCTACCGGCTTTAAGTCTACTAGCCCTTGGAAGTAAGCGAAGATATATCCGCCGATAATGCCGAGTAACACTGGTATGATACTGAAAAATCCTCTTCCGAATATCGAGCAAATGATTGTAATTGCTAATGTTACTAATGCTACTGAAAAATGTGTAAAGCTGTATTTGCCATCCGCACCGTTCATCGCCATGTTAACTGCTGTATGTGCTAAAGCTAGACCGATTACCATTACTACTGGACCAACTACGATTGGTGGTAGTAGTTTCATAATCCACTCTGATCCTGATTTCTTAATTCCGAGTGAGATTAAGATGTACACAAGCCCTGCTAACAAACCACCAAGCATTGCTGCTCCCGGCCCACCTGCCGTTTTCGCTGTTATAATCGGTGCGATAAAGGCGAATGATGATCCTAAATATGCTGGTACTTGACCTTTCGTTATAAGAAGAAACGCTAGCGTTCCTAATCCACTTGATATTAATGCTACTGATGGATTCAATCCTGTTAAAAACGGAACAAGCACTGTTGATCCAAACATCGCGAACAAATGTTGTATACTTAAAAATAACCATTTTCCCGGTTTCGGTACTTCATTAACGTCTAACACTGGCTTTTGTTCCATTGTTACATCCTCCTTCAGTTTAAATCTTTGCAATAAAAAAACTCTTTGTGCCTGTGCACAAAGAGTCCTATACTTTCGTATGCCAAATTTGACATATGAAAGCCAAGACCCTTTGGCAGCCTCACAGGACTACATTTAAAAGGGCTTTACTTATCGTATATGCTTACTCGATCTTGTTGATCTGTCTCTTGCAAATCAACTTCGATACGCTCTTCACTTGATGTTGGAATGTTCTTTCCTACATAATCAGCGCGAATTGGTAATTCACGATGACCTCTATCAACAAGAACCGCCAATTGAATTTGAGATGGTCTACCTAAATCCATAAGAGCATCCATTGCTGCTCGAACTGTTCTTCCTGTATATAATACGTCATCAACGAGGATAACTTTTTTCTTCGTAATATCTACAGGGATATCAGAACCTTTTACAAGTGGTTCTTTATTTTTGGATTGTAGTGTTAAATCATCACGATATAACGTAATGTCTAACTCTCCAACTTCCATTTCTTTTCCTTCAATTTGACCAATTCGTTCTGCCAAACGTTGTGCAATAAAAATTCCACGAGTTTTAATTCCGACAAGAACACAATTATCGACACCTTTATTTCGTTCCACGATTTCATGACTAATTCGTGTTAAAGCGCGGCGAATCATTTGGTCATCTAAAACGACAGCTTTCTCTTGCATGCTCTACACCTCCAAGCTTTTTTTCTTGCGTGAGAGTAATGGTATAAAAAAAGTCCTCTCAGCGTGTGCGAGAGGACTTTTGAAAAAAGGGTACAACATACCCTAAGTATTTCAAACCGTTACCTTCTCAACCTCACGGGGCTGTGTTAAAGGATCATTATTTAACTGTTGTCAGTATCTCAGTTTTCTTATGATTTGTCAATACTATTTTCGTAAAATATTTAATGCGTCTTCAAACACTTCTGGAATCGGTGCCTCAAACTGAATATATTCACCAGTACGAGGGTGATCAAATCCTAAAATACCCGCATGAAGTGCTTGTCCATTCATATCTAATGTTTTCTTCGGACCATACTTCGGATCTCCTGCAAGTGGATAGCCAATATATTTCATATGAACACGAATTTGGTGCGTACGTCCCGTTTCTAAGCGACATTCTACAAGTGTAAAGTCTTTAAAACGTTCTAACACTTGGAAGTGCGTAACAGCGTTCTTACCATTTTCATCAACTGTCATACTTTGACGCTCTTTCTTATCACGACCAATTGGTGCATCGATAGTTCCCTTATCATGCGGAATCACACCGTGTACAATCGCTTTGTAACGTCTCGTTACTGTTTTGGCTACAAGCTGATTTACAAGCGATTCATGTGCCATATCATTTTTAGCAACCATTAATAGTCCAGATGTATCTTTATCAATACGATGCACGATACCTGGACGCATTACACCGTTAATGCCTGATAAGTCTGTACAATGGTGCATAAGGCCGTTTACAAGTGTACCACTTGTATGCCCTGGTGCTGGATGTACAACCATGCCACGTGGCTTATTTACAACAAGCACATCTGCATCTTCATAATAAATTTCTAAATTTAAATCCTCTGGTTGAATATCTAGCGCTTCTGGCTCAGGAATCGTTACTGTAATTTCATCTTCTTCTTTTACTTTATAATTCACTTTTACTGCTTTCCCGTTCACTGTCACAACATCATCTTTAATCCATTGCTGTACTTGTGAACGTGACCATTCGTTATTTATCCCTGTAACGAATTTATCAATTCGCTCGTTTTTTTGCTCTGCTGCAACTGTTACTTGTACTACTTCACTCATTCAATTACTCCTTCGCTTTCTTGCCTTCTAATAATGTTTGAATAATAATTAATACAACACCAATACATAATGCTGAATCAGCTATATTGAATACTGGATAGTTGTACGAGAAAATATACACGTGAATGAAATCCACTACTTCTTGTCTAAATACACGATCAATAAAGTTACCAATTGCCCCGCCCAAAATTAGACCTAACGAAATACCTAGAAGCTTGTCTGTTTTCGCATACTTTTTCATATAAAATACGATAAACACTACAAAAACAACTGTAATAATGTAGAAGAACCACATTTTATTTTCTAAAATACCCCAAGCAGCGCCTCTATTTCGATGTGATGTTATGTATAATACATTGTCGATAATCGGAATACTCGTACCCAATTCCATGTTCTTTACAATTAACCACTTCGATATTTGATCGATAGCAATGACAAATAACGCTATTACATAATATATCATTTTCATTTCCCCCACAAAGACAGTGTACCTCAAAATTTTAGCATAGCTGCTACCTTTTCACAATGAACCTTTATAGAAGAATAAAATAAATTAAAAAAAGGTAATATAATATCGTTGTGCGTATTCATACATTTACCTTTTCATAGAAGAATTCATGAATCGTACGAGCAGTCGGCATTGTCTTCATTTGCTTTGTCGAAATTAATCTCCCCGTCTCTTCACAAATACCGTACATGTCTATTTCCATTTTAAATAATGCGCGTTCTACATCCTTTAAATCCTCTTTTATATCATGTAATAGCAATTTTTTCTTTATCTCTTCCTTAATTTCATATCCAAGCTCTTGGCTGAACTCGACATCATATTTGTGCATTACTTCTTTAGCTAGTCTCTCTTGCAACTCTTTTCTCATCAATTGCAATTCTTCTTTTATTTCCATGTAAATTTCATTCACGTGTACATTCCTCCTAGCTGTAATGTACAGTTAGTGTGTCCGAAATTTATTTGCTTACCTCACACACATTTTTCCTTCACAGGAAAGAGTCTGAAAAGTTTTTTTGATATGCCATCAACAAAAAAACTGACTGCATGAATAGCAGTCAGTTTTTTATTATTTTACATAGTTTTCTTTAACAACTGTTGCACAACGCTCACATAATGTTTCATGTTCAGCATCTTTACCAATTGTTTCTGAAACTACCCAACAACGTTCACATGTTTCACCAGTTGCTTGAGCAACAACAACCGCTGTATGTTCATACTTCGGTGCCTCTGCTGGCGCTTCATCCATCATACCACCAAGTTTATACTCAGAAACGATGAATAATTGCTTTAAGTCTTCGCTAATAGACTCTAACATAGCTTTCATTTCTGCAGTTGGATATAGCGTAATGCTTGCATTTAATGACTTACCGATTACTTTTTCATTACGAGCTACTTCTAGTGCTTTTAACACGTCATCACGTAATGTCATAAATGCATCCCATTTTGTTTTTAACGCTTCCGCGTCATCTAATTGTACAGCTTCTGGCATATCAGTTAATTGTACACTTTCTTCTGTTACGCCTGGAATGTATGGCCATACTTCATCAGCTGTATGCGGTAAGATTGGTGTTACAAGTTTTGTTAACGCAACAAGAACATCATATAATACAGTTTGAATTGCACGACGATCTTCGTGATTTGCACCTTCAATGTATAAAATGTCTTTTGCAAAGTCTAAGTAGAATGAACTTAAATCAATTGTACAGAAGTTATGAATTGCATGATACACAGCAGCGAAGTCGTATGTCTCATATGCTTCTTTAACTTTTGTAATTAAGTCATTTAATTTCACTAACATGTAACGATCTACTTCACGAAGTTCAGCTACAGCTACTGCATTTTCACTTGGCTTAAAGTCGTCTAAGTTTCCTAATAAGAAACGGAATGTGTTACGGATTTTACGATACACTTCTGCTACTTGTTTTAAAATATCATCTGAAATACGTACGTCAGATTGATAGTCAACAGAAGATACCCATAAGCGTAAAATGTCTCCGCCTAATTGATCCATAATTTTCTTCGGTACGACGATGTTTCCAATCGACTTACTCATTTTACGTCCTTCACCATCTAATACGAAACCGTGACTTAATACGCCTTTATATGGAGCTTTACCTGTTACAGCAACTGCTGTTGATAATGAAGAGTTAAACCAACCACGATACTGGTCAGATCCTTCTAAATATAAATCAGCTGGACGCTGTAAATCTTCGCGCTCTTCTAATACCGCTTGGTGAGAAGAACCTGAATCGAACCATACATCCATGATGTCTGTTTCTTTACGGAATTCGCCATTTGGGCTACCCGGATGTGTAAATCCTTCTGGTAATAGATCTTTCGCTTCACGCTCGAACCATACGTTAGAACCGTGTTCACGGAATAAATCTGCTACATGGTTAATTGTTTCATCCGTAATAATTGGATCACCATTCTCAGCATAGAATACCGGAATTGGCACACCCCATGCACGCTGACGAGAAATACACCAGTCACCACGGTCACGAACCATATTATGAAGACGAGTTTCTCCCCATGCTGGTACCCATTTCGTTTCCGCTACAGCTTCTATTAATTCTTTACGGAATGCTTCAATAGATGCAAACCACTGTGCTGTCGCACGGAAAATAATTGGTTTTTTCGTTCTCCAATCATGTGGGTATGAATGTGTAATGAATGTTAGTTTCAGTAACGCGCCTACTTCTTCTAATTTTTCTGTAATTGGCTTGTTAGCTTTATCATAGAATAAGCCTTCAAATCCAGGTGCTTCATTTGTTAATACACCTTTATCATCGACTGGGCAAAGTACTTCTAATCCATACTTTTTACCAACAACGAAGTCATCTTCCCCGTGTCCTGGTGCTGTATGAACACAACCTGTACCTGCATCTGTTGTTACGTGATCTCCTAGCATAACTAATGAATCACGATCGTAGAATGGATGTTTTGCAACTGTGTACTCAAGTTCGCTACCTTTTACTGTTTTCACAACTTCAGCATTTTCCCACTCTAACGTTTTTGCAACTGTCTCAAACAGCTCAGAAGCAATGATATATTTCTCATCATTTACTTTTACAATACTATATTCAAGCTCTGGGTGAACAGAAATACCTAAGTTTGCAGGTAATGTCCAAGGTGTTGTTGTCCAAATGATGTACTTTTCATCACCTTCTAATACATTCTTTCCATCTTTTACAGGGAATGCTACGTAAATAGATGCTGATTTTTTATCTTGATATTCAATTTCAGCTTCTGCTAAAGCAGATTCACTCGTTGGAGACCAGTAAACTGGTTTTTGACCTTTATAGATATAACCTTTTTTCGCCATGTCACCAAACACTTTAATTTGTTGTGCTTCATAAGCTGGCTCTAAAGTAATATATGGATTATCCCAATCTGCACGTACACCTAAACGCTTAAATTGTTCACGTTGACGTTCTACTTGTTCATATGCATACTCTGCACATAACTTACGGAACTCAGCAACTGTCATTTCTTTACGTTTTACGCCTTTATTTGTTAAAGCTTGTTCAATTGGTAAACCGTGCGTATCCCATCCTGGAACATATGGCGCACTAAAACCAGTCATTGATTTATAACGAACAATAAAGTCTTTTAATACTTTATTTAATGCATGTCCCATATGAATGTCACCATTCGCATATGGAGGTCCATCATGCAATACAAATAAAGGACGACCTTTTGTATGTTCTTGTACTTTTTCGTAAATATTCATTTCAGCCCATTTTTCTTGCATTGCAGGCTCACGTTTTGGTAAGTTCCCACGCATTGGGAACTCTGTTTTCGGCATCAGTAATGTATTTTTGTACTCCATGCTCAATTCCTCCTTACATGTATAAAAGAAATACTTAAAAAACGGAATAAAAAAGAGACTTTCTCATCCCAAAAAGGGACGAGAAAGTCTCCCGCGGTACCACCCTAGTAGATCATATACATATGTATAGAATCCTCTTTATATTCTTAACGCGAATACACGCCTACGCTTACTCTATTTGTTCAGCGCGGAACTCCAGGGTGATATTCCCACTATCTCCTTATCCTGAGCTTACACCATCCTCAGTTCGCTATATAAGGTTTGAAAAGGTACTTATCCCTATCTTCGTTTTTCTTAATAAATATGTTGTTTAAAATTATATGTAATAATGAGAAAAACGTCAAGCTTACACTGTTTCTTCTTTTTTCAACAGTTCATCTACTTCGTCTTCTAACTCAATTAGTTTATCCCAATCATCGTTGTTTAACATTTCAAGCTGTGTTTCTAATAACATACGGAAACGAGTTCGGAATACTTTCGCTTGTTTCTTTAGCTCTTCAATATCAAAAGCAACTTTTCTTGATTTTACTAATGCTTCGTTAATAATACGATCAGCATTCTTTTCAGCTTCACGCACAATTAATTTCGCTTCTTTTTGCGCATTACGTTTTACTTCTTCCGCTGCTTCTTGCGCAACAACGATAGATTTGTTTAACGTATCTTCAATATTAGAGAAATGATCTAACTTCCCTTCTAACTGCGCAACTTTTTCTTCTAAAGCTTTTTTCTCACGAATGACCAATTCATAATCTTTGATAATTTGATCAAGAAACTCATTTACTTGATCTTCATCATAGCCACGGAATCCGCGACCAAATTCTTTGTTATGAATATCTAATGGTGTTAACGGCACAACGCCACCTCCAAGTAGTTATCTAAATTTCCTCTTTCAATTATATCTTTTCTTCGACAAAATAGGAGGATTTCCTTCTAAAAAACCAATCATTTTAGTATACCATACAAAATTCTCCATTTGTCGCGTTTTGTTCTACCTTCTACAGAAAATAATTTACTTCGGCCATATCCTCTAACAGAAAAAACGTCTCCTGGATAACATTCATAAGAAGTTTGCTCCACTGTTTTCCAATTGACTTTTACTAAACCATTTTTTATGAAAGGTTGTACTTTCTGTCTAGATAAATGTAACATTTCAGCTAACATAACATCTAAACGAAGTGAAGAAACCGTTCCAGATTTCTCCCCCCACGTTTCATGTATTTGTAGAATTTGTTCTCCTTGCACTGCTGATAAGGAGACTTTTACTTTTCCTATTGCTTGTAAGTTCATCTCAATGTACGATACGATTTCTTTCGCAACTACAATTTGGGCACGATTTTCTTGCAGCAAAATATCACCACATTTTTCTCTCGTTAAACCAAGAGACATAAATGTACCTAATATTTGCCTATGTTCTAGCGTATAAAACTTGGAAGGATAGTCAATTTCTAATACTTCTACTTGAAATTCTTCTTCATTTAATTCTAGATAGTCTGGATAAATGAGTGCTCTTTTACGCTCTGCATTAGGCGTTGCACCACCAAATTGCACAGCGACATCTCCTTGTCCAATTACCATAGAAACAATTTGTTGCTGTCTTGGATCAAGGAAATCTGTTAATTTCACTTGATGGTACTCCGCTGTTTGCTTCCACTCCAGCACTTTATCTACAAAGACCTCTTCATCAGGCCTAAAATGTTCGTAAATGCTCATGTATTTAACCTCTTACTATAAGAAATAGCTGAACAAACTGAACAAACCACTTTTAGCAAGTTTTAACGCAAAAATCGCAACGAGTGGAGAAATATCAATCATACCAAGCGGCGGAATAAATCTGCGGAATGGTTCTAAATACGGTTCACAAATTCGCGCCAAGAACTCTCCAAAAGATGATTCCTTTGCACCAGGAAACCATGATAGGAGAATGTAAATAATCAGTGCCCACGAGTAAATCTCGATAGCAGAACTTAACACCATTAAAACTGTTGTCATGGCGTATTACCACCTCTTTATATTTGTTTCTTCTTCTTCACCGAATAACTCTGAAATTGCACCAACAATATCAACATTTTCAGGTGTACACATAAATGTTTTCGGTCCTATTTTTTGAATGTCCCCGCCTATAGCGTATACAGTACCACTTAAAAAGTCAACGATACGTACCGCTTGATCAGTAGACATTCTCTGCAAATTAATTACAACAGCTCGTCTACCTTTTAAGTGGTCCGCAATCCCTTGTGCTTCCGAATATGTGCGTGGTTCTAATAAAACAACTTTTGAAGATTGTTTTGCTGTTTCAATACTCACAACATTTTGCTTCGGTTGCGCTTTTGGAAACGTAACATCTTGTTGTTCTGGTGGATCTTGCTGCTTTTTCATGTCTGTTTGCTCCTTTTCATAACCATATTGAGCTGCTTCTTTTTCTTCCGGTGTATCAAAAAAGAAGTATTTTACTTTTGACCAACTCATAATAAGATTCTCCTTCCTTTTACGCTTTTCCTACTAAAATCGTTCCCAAACGAATATATGTAGCCCCTTCTTCAATTGCAATCGTGTAATCGTTGGACATTCCCATTGATAATTCTTTACATGGCGCATGTAATAACTCTAGCTCCTGCACCTTTGTTTGCAACATACGTAATTCCTTAAAACAGCGTCTGATTTCTTCCTCTTCTTCTGTAAATGGAGCCATCGTCATTAGTCCAACCACTTCAATTTTATCGAATTCTTGCAAACTTTGAATAAAAGAAACAACCTCTTCTATTGCTAATCCTTGCTTCGATTCTTCAGATGAGGTTTTCACTTGAATAAAGCATTTCACTTTCTTATCAGCACGTTTCTGAATTTCTTTCGCCAGGGAAAGACGATCTAACGAATGTAAATAATCAATTTCATTAATGATTTCTTTTACTTTTCTCGTTTGTAATGAGCCAATAAAGTGCCAATTAACTTTTGAACCGAAATGCTCATATTTCTGTAAGAAACCTTCATTTCTATTTTCACCTAAATCGATAATTCCAGTTTCAATTACTTCGTTTGTTTTTTCAATCCCTACAGTTTTTGTCACTGCAACAAGTTTAATATCTTGCAACGAACGTCCAGCTCGAACGCAAGATTCTTTAATAGCTTCGTTTACAATTACTAAATTTTCTTGTACTGTCACTTGCTTCCTTCCTCCTTAAAACCTATGAAACTCAACATTCTTCCTGTCTTACCTTGATCACGACGATGAGAGAAAAATAGTTGCTCTTCACAGCTTGTACAAAGAGATGACATTACAATATGCTCTTCTTTTATGCCTGCTTGTACACATAATATACGATTAATTTCTTTTAAATTAATTGCGTACTGCCCGTCAGAAATTTTTTGATGAGGAACAGCACCGTTAATTACTTTCTGTGCTGCTGTTAATACTCGATCATCCACAACATAACAACAAGATCCAATCGACGGTCCAATTGCAACATGAATTTCATCACTTGAAATACCTTCTGCATTCCACTTTTGAATCATTTCCTTTGCAATCTCTTGTACAGTGCCTTTCCATCCAGCATGCGCAAGTCCTATCATACCATGTGATGGTGCATAAAAATAGAGCGGAACACAATCCGCGTAACAAGACGTTAACAGAACATCTTCATTACTCGTATAAATGCCATCTGTTTTTGAAATGCCGTCCTCATATGAATAAACGCCACTTCCTTTTTCCTGTTGCCCTACTTTTTCAACATGATGATCATGAACTTGTTCAGAGCAAATCCAGTTTTCTAATGGTTTTTGTAACTTATTTGCTAAAATGCGTCTGTTTTCATGAACGTTCTCCACGATATCATTCACATGTAATCCTAAATTCATCGCATGAAAGGAGCCCGTACTTATCCCACCATCTTTTGTCGTAAATCCAGCAGTAATGTTTCCAAGTTCTTTCCACGCTTGTAAATACAGTATACCGTCCACATATTTAAATGGTTCTCTCATAATAAAGCGGCTCCTTTTAATTAAAATAACAGAAAAAAGCATGGTACTTCCTGTCTATTTTACCATACTTTTATTTTTTCATAATCCTAACAGAAAAAAAAGAGGAATTTGTAATATTCTTTATGAAATTGTCGGTGTTTGTATTGATTCTGTTACAGTATTAACAGGATCTACTCTTACAAGTATGACATCCTCCCCAATTTTCACAATTTCCTTCCAAGGAATTACAATCTCAACATCTTTTCCAAAAATACCTAGCATACGTGTCTGTTTGGAAATAATAACAGAACAAACTTGCCCTGTGTTCATATCAATTTCAATATCTCCAATATTCCCAATCCTTTTTCCATCTGAAATATTTATAACATCCTTCATCTGTAACTCTGAAATTCGTATCACCATTTTTACCCTCTCCCTTATATGACGAATTGGAAGCTGTTTCTCATATTTACAGGAAGCCACCTATACGAAACACCATGCTAGTTTCATTATATGAACACTAATCCCCTACTATGAGCACAAACCATATTACATATAAAAAGGTCTCACCATAATTGGTGAGACCTTATCCTTGAATCGTTTTATTCATTTGTTTAATGGCTGACTTCTCTAAACGTGATACTTGAGCTTGGGAAATCCCAATTTCTTCTGCAACTTCCATCTGTGTCTTTCCTTGGAAGAAACGTTTTCTAATAATCATTTTCTCTCGATCATTTAAACGCTTCATTCCTTCTTTCAATGCTAGTTCTTCAACCCACTGCTCGTCCTTTTGTTTTTCATCACTTAACTGATCCATAACAAAGATAGGATCTCCTCCATCATTATAAATCGGTTCAAATAATGAAACTGGATCTTGAATTGCATCTAAAGCAAATACTATCTCTTCATGAGTTACTTCTAGCACTTTTGCAATATCCATTGCTGTTGGTTCTTTTGAATTTTCTGCAATTAACTTCTCTCTTACTTGCAAAGCTTTATACGCAATATCTCGCAATGAGCGCGATACGCGAATCGGATTATTATCACGCAAATATCTGCGTATTTCCCCAATAATCATCGGCACAGCATACGTTGAAAATTTTACATTTTGGCCTAAATCAAAATTATCAATTGATTTCATAAGTCCGATGCAACCAACTTGGAATAAATCGTCAACATATTCTCCTCTGTTATTAAATCTTTGGATGACGCTCAGTACAAGACGTAAGTTTCCATTCACTAATTTTTCTCTTGCGCTTATCTCTCCACTTTGCATTTCACGAAATAATTTACGCATCTCTTCATTTTTTAATACTGGAAGTTTAGCTGTATCAACACCGCAAATTTCTACTTTGTTTCTCGTCAAAGTGTTCCCTCCTATCGGGAGTTGCTGTACAGTGTAAAGTATTTCCTTTGAAGGGGATTTTATGCATATGGTTTTTTCACGATTTTTCATTTAAATTATCTTTCCTAATACAACTAAATAGAATAAGACCAGCCTACATAACGGCTGGTCTTATTCTTCACACCATTTTATTAAATTCTTTTCGTAATCTTTTTATAATTCTTTTTTCTAAACGCGAAATGTATGACTGTGAAATCCCAAGCATATCCGCCACATCTTTTTGCGTCTTTTCCTCTCCTCCAGCAAGCCCAAACCGAAGTTCCATAATTTGTTTTTCACGATCATTTAATTGGTGTAATGCTTTCATTAAAAGGTGACGATCTACAGTAGCTTCTAAATCTTTTGTAATAATATCATCATCTGTACCTAACACGTCAGACAACAATAGTTCATTCCCATCCCAATCAATGTTTAGCGGTTCATCAAAAGAAACTTCCGAACGATTTTTGTTATTCCGACGTAAATGCATTAAAATTTCATTTTCTATACAACGCGATGCATATGTTGCTAATTTTATTTTCTTTTCTGGATTAAATGTATTTACCGCTTTAATAAGGCCGATTGTTCCTATACTAATTAAATCTTCAATATTTATCCCTGTATTTTCAAACTTTCTTGCTATATATACAACGAGCCTTAAGTTGCGTTCAATAAGTAATGACCTTGCTGCCTGATCTCCTTTTGGCAATTTATTCAAAAGAACTTCCTCTTCTTCTTTCGTTAACGGTGGTGGCAACGCTTCACTTCCACCAATATAATAAATTTCATCGGTCTTAATTCCTAATTTCAGCAATACTTTATACCAAAGGTATACTAAATAAAATTTTAATTTCATCATATTATCCCGCCTCTCATTATTAAGCGATCACCATTTTTTGTGAAATCAACATTTTGGGATGCACAATACATTGATACTCCCCATTAGTAGACAGTTGTTGTGTATTTAATCCAATTAATACTTTGTTTACAACAATAGAACTACCTTCATGATCAACTTGCACACTGTCAGGCTTAATTGCCCACAAAAATTGACTTTCTACTCCTACTGCACGGAAAGGAATTAAACGTAATTTTGTCGCCCAACCAGAATCATTTTCTGGTATTTGAGGAATTTCTGTTTTGGAATAAATTTGTTCTGTTAACCAAGATGGTAAGCAATGTTCTAATGATGAAACATGCATAATCATAACGGGTGTTTTTGTTAATGGGTCGTAAAGTTGGTTCCCACTGTCAATAAGACCTGCCAGTTCTAGTTCTTCTTCCGCTAATTGAATTTTTACTTTCACAATTTGGTCATAGTGTATTTTCGTGACCTCTACGCTTTCAATACGCTTTTTAGAAAAATAATAAATTACCGGAAAACCAAAAATAACAAATAACCAACTAATTGGATCGCCGTAAGAAATTGACTGAGATTGAACCAATCCATTTACCATTTCATTCGTTTGCAAAAAGAAATGAGTTCCAATTAATCCTCCGCCAACCATAAAGGTTACAAAGTAAAAAGTAAAAACAGTTTGTGCATAATTTCTAAATGTTGTAAACCCAAATGCTGTATACACAATAAGTAACGAGTACAGTAGTTTCATAATTGGATGTGTCATCATAGAAGCAAAAGGAGTAAAGGCAAAAATAACAATAGTTGAACCTATAAATGCCCCTAACACAAGCCTCCATCTTTTGATCTTCTTTTTTAACACGGTAGCTGTTAATAAAAGCAAAAGAAAATCAATGCAGGCGTTTAACAACCAAACAACGTCGGCGTAAACAACCAAACAATTCACCTCTTTTTTCAAGTTGAGACTAGTATAATGCATATCCAATAGGAAAGTGTGTCAATTTGCGGAGGTGTTTTTTTGTTATTTTGTGATTTCTAGACATAATCTGTCGGTAAAAAATAAAAGTACAAATTCATAGAATGATATACTCTTATTTTCACCAACAAAATATATTGAAATATACGAAATAAAAAAAGACCTGCTTAGCAGGTCTTTTCCATTTAAAAAACAAAAAAGGAGCATGAAAGCTCCTTTTTTTATCGTCTACGACGGTTACGTAAAAATGCTGGAATATCGATATCATCTGAATCTGAATGACGCTCATGTACAACTGGCTCTTCACGCTTCATTTCACGTTTTACTTCACGTTGTTTTGAAGGTTGAGCTACTGGTTGTTGCTGTTGTTGCGTGTGGTTCGCATTCGGACGAATAATTGGTTTTGGTGGTTGAGTTGCAATGCTATCATCAAAACCAGTTGCAATTACAGTTACAACGATATCATCTTTTAATCCTTCGTTAATAACAGAACCGAAGATCATATTTACTTCTGGATCTGAAGCTGAAGCTACGATATCTGCCGCTTCTTGTACTTCATATAAGCTTAAGTTAGCGCCACCCGTAATGTTCATGATAACACCTTGAGCTCCATCAATAGATGTTTCTAGTAATGGACTAGAAATCGCTTTTTTCGCAGCTTCTGCAGCACGATTTTCCCCGTTACCAGAACCAATACCCATTAAAGCAGAACCTCTATTAGACATAATTGTCTTTACGTCTGCAAAGTCTAAGTTAATTAAACCTGGCGTTGCAATTAAATCCGAAATACCTTGAACACCTTGACGTAATACGTTATCAGCTTCACGGAATGCTTCTAACATTGGCGTATTTTTATCAACAATCTCTAATAAGCGATCGTTTGGAATTACAATAAGAGTATCTACATTTTCTTTAAATGCTGCAATACCAGATGCTGCTTGCGTCGCACGCTTACGTCCTTCAAAAGTAAATGGACGTGTTACAACACCAACTGTTAAAGCACCTAATTCTTTTGCAACTTGAGCAACAACTGGAGCTGCACCAGTTCCAGTTCCACCGCCCATACCGGCAGTTACGAAGACCATATCCGCACCACGAAGTGCTTCTTGGATCTGTTCTTTACTTTCTTCTGCAGCTTTTTTCCCTACTTCAGGGTTTGCGCCTGCACCAAGTCCACGCGTTAATTTTCCACCAATCTGCATTTTCGTTTCAGCTTTTGATAGATTTAATGCTTGTGCATCAGTGTTCACAGCGATAAAGTCTACACCTTGTACACCGTGTTCAATCATACGGTTTACAGCATTGTTTCCGCCACCGCCGACACCGATAACTTTTATATTCGCTAATTGATCTTGAGTAGTATCAAACTCTAACATGTCGAAATCCCCCTAGAACCTCATTTTTCGTGTCCAATTTTAATCCCATAAATAACGGAATACACGTTTTACTTTTGACATCATGCGGTCATCATTTTGATTATTATTGTTTTGATTACGAGTTTTTTGTTTTGCAGGTTGCTGTTGTACCGGCGTTGGTGCTGGTGCTGGTACTGGTTCAAAATGCTCTTGCTTTTCCTGCACATTTTTCCCACGTAATTTAGCTTTTTGATAAGAATGTTTAATTAATCCAACTCCACTTGTATATTGGGGCTCACGCACACCAATATAATCAGGAGTTGCTACACGAACATTTTCATGTAAAATATCATATGCAAGGTCAAGAACACCTGGCATAGAAGCAATTCCACCAGTTAGTACATAACCAGAAGCCACTTGCTTTACTCCTAACTTACGCACTTCATCTTGAACAAACATTAAAATTTCCTCTACACGAGCCTCTATTATATCCGATAATTCCAACTGAGAATATTGTTCTGTTTGATCACTTCCCATAATAGGAACCGTAAACATCTCTTCTTCAGATGCTGTATCATAAAAAGCATGTCCATATTTCAACTTAATTTGATCTGCATTTTCTGTTGAAGTTTTCAACCCAATCGCAATATCCTTCGTTATATGGTCTCCACCTAATGGTAATACGCTCGTCGCTTGTAACTCTCCATCTTTAAAAATAGATAAAGTTGTAGATCCTCCCCCCATATCAACAAGGGCTACTCCTCTATTTTTTTCATCTGAAGATATAGCAACTGTTGCAGCCGCTAAAGGTTGAAGACAAATATCAACAATTTCAAGACCTGCTTTTTCTACACAACGAAGTAGGTTATGTAGTAAAGTTCTCGAGCCTGTAATAAGTGTACCTTCCATTTCTAATCTTACACCGATCATCCCGCGTGGATCGTTAATCTCGTCAAGACCGTCTACGATGAACTGTCGAGGTACCACATCAATAAACTCACGTTCTGGAGCAATTGACACAACTTGTGCTGCATCTAGAACGCGTAAGACATCTTCATTCCCGATTTCACGATCTTCATTTGAAACAGCGACTACTCCGTGACAAGGAAGTAGCTGTACCTGGTTTGCATTGACACCTACTACAACTTGCTCAATGTGGATTCCCACCATGCGCTCAGCTTGTTCAATTGCTTTTTTAATTGATCGAACAGTCTCGTCTATATCAACTATCGATCCCTTCTTTAAACCATTTGATTTTACATTTCCAACACCAATAATGTTTAAGCTGTCATTAACCATTTCACCAATGATGACTTTAACATTGGATGTACCGATGTCAAGACTAACATATATTTCATTGCTGTTCATTCTTTGGCACCTCCTTCTTTATTTATACCATACAACTCAATATATGGAACAACAATCGCAACTTTACTATTTATAAGAAAAATATTCAACGTCTTTATACGTTTCCCTTTTTTAACCCTATATTTTTCTTATTTTTATTTAGCATTCAATTAAGAATATCGCAGTAAACTATGAATAACTGCTTATCTTGAAATAATTCTATTTCGAGTGTAAAGTTTACCGCCAAGTATAAGTCTACACTAAGATGTACTCATAGAAAAGTGAAACTTGTACCAATACTAGTATGAATCTAAGAATTTTTACATATTTTTCATCAAATGAACCATTCTTCTAAATTCGTATACATATAATAGAACATTCGTTTTGTTTTTTCTGCTATAATCAACGAAAACTACCATTCTATTCTTTTTTTTCTTCCGCACCTAATTCTTTCGTATATGCACCTACTTCTAAGTCAATTAATACCTTCTTACCTGGCTCAATTGTTTTTAAAATAAGCGGATAGGCTTCCATACGTTTTGCAAATTTTTGAATCGTAGTGCTCACTTCATAACCTTCATTCATATATAAAGTAAGATGATCTTCATTCGCATTTGTTGGTGAATAGCGAATCTCCGAAATAGATTTTAAAATAGCTGGTGTTAATTTTTCTAGTTCAGCGATTAACTCCTTCATTTTCTCTTCTTTAAAAGGTTCGAAAATCGGTGCTGCAACAGGAAGTTTTCCATTAGGTAGTACATCAAGCGTTTTTCCATTTTCTAATAACGGTTGTAATTTTCCCTCTTTATTTATATAACCAATCGTTAAATATTCTTCGATATGAATATCAATCTTGTTTGGAAAACGTTTTTTTACATTTACTGCTTTAATTTCTTTTCGCTTCGTTAAGTTTTCTTCAGCTTTATGTGCTGTCACTCGGAAATAACTTGTATCATATGTCACGCCTGAATCCTTCATTACTTGCTCATCCGTCATATAGTGATTTCCAAACACACTAATCTTTTTTATATTACTAAGCGGAGACCGAAAATAAATTAAAAAGAGCACTAATAAAAATAAAATTGATATGTATAAAATCAATCGATGATTAACATTTTTTTTGTTTTTTTTCTTTTGATTTTTCAATTTTGGTACACGATCTTGTAGTTTAATCACTTTACTATTATTCATGTACGATCCCCCTATGTAACATAAAGAACGGCATGTTCCTCATGCCGTTCTTATCTTCTTATTATAACATAAATGATAATGAGCGGAACGAATAACCGTTATCTTCCAATGATTTCTACTTCTGTATGCATATCTACATCAAATTTATCCTTAATTGTATGTTTTATTAATTCAATTAAGGACAATACATCTTGCGCTGAAGCTCCCCCGGTATTAACAATAAAATTGCCATGCATTTCAGAAATTTGAGCTCCACCAATCCTATAACCACGAAGCCCTGCTTTTTCTACTAAATCTCCTGCAAAATGTGGGATTGGATTCCGAAATACACTTCCTGCACACGGGTGATTCCATGGTTGCGTTTCACGGCGGTAATCTTTATTATTTTGCATGCTACGTACAATTTCTTCACGTTTTCCCGCCTGTAATTGAAACTCCGCCTCTAAAACAATACCAGGACGTTTCGTTTGCAATACAGATGCCCGATAAGAAAACTCCAGTTCTTTATTCATTAACCAGTCAATTGTACCGTCTTCAAACAGAATGAGAGCCTTCGATAATACACTCGATATATCCGATTTATGTGCACCTGCATTCATATATACTGCACCACCGACACTTCCTGGAATACCGCTTGCAAACTCCAATCCAGCTAACCCTTGACGACTAAGTAAAGTTGACAATTTAATAAGAGGATATCCACTACCAACTCTTACCTTATGTTTTTCGACCTCTAAGTGATCTAATCCTTCTCCTAAACGAATAACAACACCTTCTATGCCTTGATCAGATACAAGAAGGTTTGAACCGCGCCCAATTACAGTCCACTTCGTTTTGTATTGCTTTACTAACTGTAATGTTTTTTCAATACCGGCTACATGCTTTGGCACAATTAAAATATCCGCTGGTCCACCTATTTTCATAGTTGTATAACGTGCTAACAACTCGTTAACTAAAACACGACCAACGTCTGCTTCTATAAGCTCATTTACTAATTGTTCCATAGACAATCTCCCCCATATTAAGTCTCCTTATGACAATAATATGCAGGGCGTTCACCTAACGTTATCCCTCTATTTACGGGCAGTACAGCTCCTAAATCAAAATTCGGCGGTAACAAAGAAGTTAGGCGAGAATCGGGATGCCAGTAAACATCCGATTAGTGAAAGGTAATAATCAACGAGAAAGAATCACTCCCCACCGATTAAAGCCTCACTTTATTTTTTTACAAGCTTATTCATTACTTCATACAGCTTATTTGCTGCATCTGGAATACCTAGTTGCTTAGCAGCTAGCTTCATATTTTGTAATGTTTGTGCATCCAATAAAATCTCATCAATATCACGAATAAGCGTTTCAGCTGTTAAATCTTTTTCAAGTAACATTTTTGCCGCTCCTTTATCAACAACTGAACGTGCATTCTTTTCCTGATGATTATTTGTTACGTACGGACTCGGTATTAACACACTTGGTTTTCCTAACGCTGTTAATTCTGCAAGTGTTGTTGCCCCAGCCCTTGAAACAACAAGGTCTACACCAGTTAGTACCTCTGGCATATTATGAATGAACGGCTTAATAATAACATTGTTCGGGTTCCCTTTTTGCTTCACGGCTTCCATCACTTTGTCATAATGCACTTCACCTGTTACATATAGTATTTCGTAGCTTTTGTTCCCAAACTGTTCAATTGCTTCAACGAAGGCATCGTTAATCGGTCTAGCTCCACGACTTCCACCAAATATAAGTACAGACTTTTTAGGAAGAGAAAGCCCAACTGAACGTTTCCCTTTCATTCCATTTTGATCCATTACCTCTGATGCTCGCGGATTACCTGTCATTACCACTTTTGACTCTGGAAAATGCTCTGTAGCTGCTTCAAAACAAACAGCAACTTTATCAACATAACGACTTAAAAATTTGTTCGTTACACCTGGTACACTATTTTGTTCATGTACAATAGTTGGAATACCTAATTTGGCTGCAGCGTATACAACTGGTCCACATACATATCCACCCGTTCCAATTACGATATCCGGATTAAAACGACGAATATATCGTTTACTATCCTGTACACCTTTTAGAAAACGCATTACTGTTTTCACATTATCTAATGATATTTTTCGTTTAAATCCACTTATAACAATAGACTGAAATGGTATACCTGCTTTTGGAACGATTGTACTCTCTAGTCCATTTTCCGTACCAATATATAAAAATCTTGCTTCTGGATTTAACTTTTTTATTTCTCTAATTAAAGCAAGAGCTGGATAAATATGACCACCAGTACCCCCACCACTAACTAATACACGCACTACTAACTCCTCCGCTTCTCTTTTCTTATTTCCATTATATTTATTTCTATATACATATTGCATTTTTACACACATACGAAAAACCCTGTCTTATAAACAGGGTTTAGTAGCGAGAATGGCGACTTATATTTAATAATACACCTACTGCCATTAACATTAATGTCAAACTTGATCCACCATAACTTAAAAACGGCAAGGTAATACCCGTAACAGGCATCAGTCCTGTTACAACACCAACATTAATCATTACTTGAATCGCAATCATCGCCACAATACCTACTGCTAAAAACGTACCATATAAATCTGGCGCTCCTAATGCGATACGAATCCCGCGCCATAATAATAGACTAAATAATAATAACACAAATGAACCACCAATAAAACCTAATTCCTCGGATAAGATCGCAAATATAAAGTCAGTTTGTGGTTCAGGTAAATAAAGAAATTTTTGTCTACTTTGTCCAAGTCCAAGCCCAAATAATCCACCAGGTCCAATTGCGAGTAATGATTGGATAATTTGAAATCCACTTCCAAGCGGATCTGACCACGGATCTAAATATGATGTAATGCGTTTCATTCGATACGGTGCTGATGCAATTAATCCTACAAATCCCGCTACACCAATCAAACCAAACATTGCAAAGTGAAAGACCCTCGCTCCCGAAATAAATATCATAATGATACATGTCCCAACCATTACCGTTCCTGTCCCAAGGTCTGGCTGTAACATAATCATCCCAAAAGCAAGAAACACAAAACTAAGAGCCGGTAATAAACCACGTTTAAAAGATGTGATCAATTTTTGCCGTTCCGCTAAAAACTTTGCCAAGAAAATAATCATCGCAAACTTCATAAATTCTGATGGTTGAATCGAAAATGCTCCGATCCCAATCCAACTTCGTGCTCCTCCTCGAACAAGACCTACTCCAGGAATAAGAACGAGAATAAGAAGAATGAAGCAAACTAGCAAAATTACTTTTGAATACGTACGCCACACCCAATAATCAATTTTCATAATAAAAAACATAGCTACTACACCAAGACCCGCAAACAGTAATTGTCTTTTTGCAAAAAAGAATGAGTCCCCCATTTTATAAGAGGCCCAAACTGCACTCGCACTATAAACCATAATCATTCCGATTGTCAACAACGAAAGTGTTACGATGATGAGCATAAAATCAGGCGTTTTCTTCATTACCCACAAACACCACCTCTTTAGGCAGAACCTTTTGCCCTATGTAACAAAACATCAGTAGGTGTTAGCCTACTGATGTTTTGATTTACTTTATATAAGTTTATGCACAGCTTGTATAAAAATGTCTCCTCTTTCTTCAAATGTTTTAAATTGATCCCAGCTTGCACACGCTGGAGAAAGAAGAACAACATCACCTTCTTTAGAATGAGCATAAGCTTTCACCACTGCTTCATCTAAAGTATCGACACTTTCAATTATATCTAATCCCGCTTTTTCTGCCGCTCTTACTAGTTTGGGAGCTGTTTGTCCAAATGTTACAATCGCTTTTACATTTTTGAAATACGGAATTAAATCATCGAATTCATTTCCGCGGTCAAGCCCACCTGCTAGTAACACAATCGGTTGTGTAAACGCAGATAGTGCTTTCTCAGTCGCTAACATATTCGTTGCTTTTGAGTCATTATAAAACTTACGGTTGTTAATCGTTGTTACATATTCTAAACGATGTTTTACACCCGTAAAACGTTTTAACACGACCGTAATTGCTTCATTAGAAGTACCTAATAATTTCGCAATACTCATCGCAGCTAAAATATTTTCTAGATTATGTTGACCAGGTAAAACGATATCGCTTACTTCAACAACTTTTTCACCTTTGAAATAAAGAGCGTTATCTTTTATACACGCGCCATCTTCAATTTCTTTCGTTGTCGAAAACAAGATTTTTTGACCTTTAGTATCCGCAGATAAAGCCATCACATCTGCATCATCCGCGTTTATTACACTATAATCGTTTTCTGTTTGGTTTTTAAAAACATTTGCTTTTGCTAAACCATATTCCTTCTTCGTCCCATGATAATCTAAGTGGGCTTCAAATAAGTTTAAGAACGCTGCAATTTTAGGCTGGAACGATTCTACTCCCATCAATTGGAACGATGAAAGTTCTGTAACTACAACTTCATTTTCTTTTGCATCCTGTGCTACTTCACAAGCTACAGTTCCTATATTCCCTGCAATAACAGGATGCTTTTGTCCTTCTTTTAACATTTCAAATGTCAGCATTGTTGTCGTCGTTTTACCATTAGATCCTGTAATTCCAACAAATGGCGCTTTTGAAATACGATATGCTAATTCAACTTCCGTAACAATTGGAATTTGCTTTTCTTTCGCAGCAACTAATATTGGATTAGAATACGGGATTCCTGGATTTTTAACGACAAGAGAAATATTTCTCTCTAATAATTCTAAAGGATGGCCACCGCATACAACGTCCATTCCTTTTGCTTGTAATTCTGCAGCAAGTACATTGTCTGCTAAAGGCTTTCCGTCATTTACAATGACATTCGCCCCTAACTTTTGTAACAATGTAGCTGCTGCATAACCACTTTTTGCAATGCCTAATACAAGAATATTCTTATTTTGAAATTCAGTTACAGTTTTCAATTACATCCACACCCCGATATAAATTCCTAACACAGCTAATAAAAATCCTGCAGACCAAAACGTCACAACAACACGCCACTCTGACCAACCACATAATTCATAATGATGGTGTAATGGACTCATTTTAAAGACACGTTTTCCTGTTGTTTTAAATGAAATGACCTGAATAATAACCGATAAAGTTTCCATGACGAATACTCCGCCAATAATTACAAGTAGCAATTCTTGTTTTAATAAAATCGCTACAGCTGCAATGGCTCCACCTAAAGCTAATGAACCTGTATCTCCCATAAACACTTTTGCTGGATTCGCATTGAATACTAAGAATCCAAGTACAGCTCCTACCACTGCCATACAGAATATCGCTACTCCAAATTGCTCTTGTGCCACAGCAATAATACTAAATGCTCCAAATGCAATAGCAGCTGTTCCTGATAATAAACCATCTAAACCGTCAGTTAAGTTAACTGCATTTGATCCACCAATAAGCATAAATAGTACAAGTACAAAATACGCCCAACCTAATTCAAACTTAACATCCGTTCCCGGAATCATGATGTATGTGTGGAACGCTTGCCCTTTTCCAATTAAAAAGAATGCAATAGCAATAACAAGCTGCCCTACTAATTTTTGTTTTGATGTTAAACCAAGATTTCTCTTCTTAACTACCTTTATGTAGTCATCTAAAAATCCGATTAATCCGTAACCAAACGTCACTAATAGTAATAACGAAACCTCTGCACCTAAATAATTAAACTTAATCGCCATAATAAGTGAAGTTACCATCATAGATACGTATATGACGATACCACCCATTGTCGGTGTCCCTGATTTTTTTTGATGTGACTTTGGTCCCTCATCACGAATACTCTGTCCGAACTTTAATTTTCTTAAAAATGGAATAAACAATGGCGAAAGGGCAACAGAAATTAAGAATGCTACCCCAGCCGTTACTAATAAACCTTGCTCAAGCACATGTAGTCCTCCTCTCACGTTGTTACTCTTCGTTGTTTAAACGCCCTGTAATTGCTTCTTTCGCAACTTCTCGATCATCAAAATGATGAACTTCTTTACCAATAATTTGATACGTTTCATGACCCTTACCAGCAATAATAATGATATCATCTGCTTTTACTTTAGTGATTGCATGGTGTATCGCTTCTTTTCTATCAATAATCACTTCATAATTATTTCCACTTGCACCATGTACCATATCATCTAAAATAGCCGCTGGATCTTCACTTCTTGGATTATCTGATGTGTAAATTGCATGAGTTGCATATTTTGTTGCAACACTTGCCATTATCGGTCTCTTCGTTCGGTCCCTATCGCCACCACAACCAACGATACAATACACATCACCTTTTGCAAATTGTTTTGCAGTTTTTAATACATTTTCTAAACTATCCGGCGTATGTGCGTAATCAACAATAACTGTATAATTTTGTCCTCCATCAACAACTTCAAAACGCCCTGGAACCCCAGCTAGTTCCTTTATAACAGCAATGATTGTTTCTAATTTCACACCCGAAACAAGTCCTGCTGCTGTTGCTGCAAGTACGTTATATACATTAAATTTACCTATTAATTTCATCGTAACATTTACACTTTCATACGGTGTGACAAGGGTAAATGTAGTTCCGCCACTCGTCATAACGATATTTTTTGCCATAATGTCACTTGTTGTATCAATACCATATGTTACAACAGTTGCTGCAGTACTTCTCATATACTCTTCTGTTACATTATCATCGCTATTCAGCACAGCGTACTTTTCACGATTATGATTATAACTATTGCCAAGCTGTGCAAATAGTAACCCTTTTGCATGTTTATATTCTTCCATCGTTTTATGATAGTCTAAATGATCTTGTGTTAAGTTCGTAAACACCGCTACATCGTAATCACATCCGTGTACACGACCAAGATCTAACGCATGTGACGAAACTTCCATTACCGTGCTGTCCACACCTTGTTCAACCATTTTTGAAAACGTCTGTTGAAGTGTTAGTGCATCTGGTGTTGTATTTTTCACCTCAAATGTTTCATCACCGATTTTCATATTAATCGTTCCAATTAGCCCTGTTTTATGACCATGTGCTCGCATAATCTCATCCATAATATGCGATGTTGTTGTCTTTCCATTTGTACCTGTAATTCCGATTAAATGTAACTTGTGTGTCGGTTGACCATAAAAATAATCAGCTAAAACCGCTAACGAACGAAAAGTATTTTTCACAAGTACAACTGGAACGTCAACATCAATTGGTCTTTCCGCAACAATAGCAGCCGCTCCTTGTGCCGCTGCTTGCTTAGCAAAATCATGGCTATCAACCGTATATCCTTTCATACATACAAATAAGCTTCCTTCTTTCACTTTACGTGAATCAGCTTCTATAGATGTGATTTCTGGATTTTCTTTTGGAACAACTGGAAAATCATGCAAACATGATAAAAGTGTATGCAACTTCATTTCACTAAACCCTCTCTACATTGTTTATTTATCTTTTTTTCAGTAAGCAACACATTACCTCCTATATAAGGAGGTAAGTGCTACTGGCCTATTTATGACTGAGACACTTATTGTCTCAAGTTAAGTAACTGTTCTATAAAGAACTCACTTCCACCAATTGTACCATAAAACGTACTATGTTACCTTTAATTCCCGAAGTAAATTCTAATTTTTGAGCCTTCTTTTACTTTAGCTCCCGCTTCTGGTGATTGCTTAATTACTTTCTCTCCATCTCCACTTATATCAAGCTGCAAATCGACGAGTTGTGTTTGTAAATCTTTCTTTTTCATTCCAATTAAATTCGGAACTTCCACAGTTGGTGTATCGCCCCATTTATATTCTTTTTCAACTTGTTCTTTTCTCGGTTTCACTCCCATAACAGGAAGCGCATCTCGAAGGATATTCCCGACAATTGGAGCTGCTACCACTCCACCAAACTGTGTAACCCCTTTTGGATTATCAACAGCAACATACACAACAATCTCTGGATCATCCGCTGGAGCAAATCCGATAAAAGATACAATATAATTATTCTCTAAATATTTACCATCTTTCACCTTTTGAGCAGTACCCGTTTTTCCACCTACACGATATCCATCAATATAAGCACCTTTACCAGAACCTTTCGCTACAACATTCTCTAATGCATAACGAACTTTTTCTGAAGTTTCCTTGGAAATAACTTTTCTTTTCTCAACAGGTGTCTTTTTACTAACAACTTGATTATTTTTCGGATCAATAAACTCCTTAGCTATATACGGCTGATACAATGTTCCACCATTTACAGCCGCCGCTACAGCTGCTACTTGTTGAATTGGTGTAACAGAAACCCCTTGGCCGAATGAAGTTGTCGCTTGCTCTACTGGACCAACTTTATCTAAATTAAATAAAATCCCACTGCCTTCACCTTGCAAGTCAATCCCAGTCTTCTGCCCAAAACCAAAATTACGAATGTATTTAAATAATCGGTCTTTACCAAGGCGATCACCAAGTTCAATAAATCCCGGGTTACATGAGTTTTGAACGACTTCTAAAAACGTTTGACTGCCATGACCTCCTGCTTTCCAGCATTTCAATCTAGCTCCACCGACTTCAGCTGCTCCATCATCATAAAACGTATCCTTCTCTAAGTCTACTAAATTTTCATTCAATGCTGCAGCTAGTGTAATGATCTTAAATGTTGAACCAGGCTCATACGTACTCCACACAGGTAGATTTCTGTTATACACTTCTGGAGAGACACTTTGAAAATCCGCTGGATCAAAACTCGGCCGACTAGACATCCCTAAAATTTCACCATTTTTAGGGTTCATTGCAATTGCAATCATACCGTCTGGATTATAAGTTGACTCCGCAATATTCATTTCTCTTTCCATAATCCTTGTAATACGCGCATCGATTGTTAATCCTAAATTTAAACCGGCTTCTGGTTTTTTGAAATCATCACCAACATTAGGCATCCTTTGCCCTTTCGCATCTGCAAAAAAACGCACATGACCTTTGTCTCCATTTAGCTCTTTATCATAATATTTTTCTAGTCCCATAAGACCTTGGTTATCGCTACCTGCAAAACCTAATACATGTGATAAAAAGTTTCCAAATGGATAGTACCGGATAGAATCCTCTGCGATATACACGCCCTTCAAACTTAATCCTCGTACTTCTTTCGCTTTGTCATGTGATATTTTCCTTCCGCCTTTATCTAACCTTACAATCGATTCTTTTTTTGTAATTCTTTTATAAATCTCATCTTTTTCCACACCTAATACTGCAGCTAACTTCTCTGCAGTCTCTGCTGGTTTTTCAATTTGCCTTGGTACAACAAAGACAGTTGGAGCACTTTTATTCGTGGCAAGTTCCACACCATTTCGGTCTAAAATTTTCCCACGTTCGGGTTCAAAAGTAATATTACGACTCCATGAATCTTTCGCACGATCCGTTAACATATTCCCAAGAAAAAATTGCACATATCCAAGACGAATATCGATAATAGTGAAAATAAGTATACCTGATATAAGTATAAAAATAAGTCGTTTTCTAACTGTTACATTTGATACACGCATATCGGAACAAGCCTCCCTTACGCCTAGCTTGTTCCAATATATGCTTGTACTTATTTAATTAGAACTTCTTCTCTTTTACCATTACGGCTTTTCTGCTTCTTGTTGTGGTTCGAGTGGCGGTACGAGTGTGACACCTAATTCTGTACCAGGTTGTAATAATGTTCCTTCCGCCACACTTTGTTCTGTTACGTATCCTGTACCAGAAGGTTTCAAGTTAAGCTGTAATGTCTTCGCTAAATTCATAACATCACGCAGTGCCCATCCTTGTATATTTGGCATTGTAGGCTTATCTCCTACCAAGAAGACTCGGTCGCCTTTTAATGTTTGTTCAGTCGCTTTTGGTACTTGTTGCTGTACTTTCCCTTCACCTAGTACGATTGGACGAAGTTTTGCTTTATCAATCGCTTTCCCCGCTTCAGCCATCGTTTTACCAGTTACATCTGGAACAGTAGTTTGTTGTTCTTTCAGATGTTTTTTCGGATCTTTCACTTCATTTGGCTTAATCTTTAAATACTCTAAACTATTTTTTGTTACATATTTAAAAATATCAGCTAAAGGTTGTGCGCCGTTCTCATCATCTTTTAATTTCGGCTGTTTAACAGCTACATACACAACAAGTTGTGGATCGTCCATTGGTGCCATACCTAAGAATGAGAATATATAATTCTGTCTTCCTGTCATATAGCCGCCTTTTCCATCCGGAATTTGCGCTGTACCTGTTTTACCACCAACTGAATATCCATCAATTTTATAAGCTGTCCCTGTACCTTTCGGAGATGTAACAACACGTTCTAATAACTGTCTTACTTGCGCTGCTGTTTCCTTTGTAACAGGTTTTCCTACTTCTTCTGGCTTATGTTCTAATTTTACTTTGTCTGTTATCGGATCTACAATTTTATCAATTGCATAAGGTTTCATCATTTTCCCATCATTTGCAATGGCCGTTGCAGCTTGTACAAGCTGAATTGGTGTTACAGTGGAACCTTGTCCAAAAGCTGTTGTCACTTGTTGTATTTGCTGATCAAATAAAATTGTATTCGATCCTTCACCTGATAAATCAATGTTCGTTTTTTCATCTAATCCAAAACTATGAATATATTTTCGGAAACGTTCTGGACCAAGTTTTTGATCTCCTAAAATTGCAAACGCTACGTTTGAAGAACGCTCTACCCCTTCATCAAACGTGATAGAGCCCCAACCAGCACCACCGTTATGATCTTTTATTTTCCTATTTCCGACTTGATATGTCCCGGACTGATAATAATCTTGCCCTTTGTACACACCTTCATTAATAGCTGCCGCTAACGTGAAAATTTTCATTGTTGATCCCGGTTCAAATGCATTGGCAATTGCGTCATTGAAGAAATATTTAATTTGACGATCATTAGGGTCATAACTAGGTTTAGTAGACATCGCTAATATTTTTCCGGTTTTCGGATCTGCAACAATCCCTATTAAACTTTCTGGCTCATATTGCTTACTTGCTGCTTTCATCGCGTCTTCTAAATAACTTTGGACACGTTGATCAATTGTTAAATAAGCGTTATCTCCATTTTTAGGTGCCTTTACATTAACTTTTCCACCATCAAGGGATACACCTTTACGATCACCTGTATACGCTACTTCTCCATTAGAAGCACTTAAGTATTTATCCAAGCTTTTTTCTATGCCAAATTGACCTACCGAGGTTCCATTCTCATTTGGTTTTGCATGACCTATAACGTAAGATGCAAAATCACCGTTTGGATACACCCTTGCATTTTCTGTAATAAAAGATATTCCCGGCAATTTCAACGCTTCTATTTGTTCCTTCTTTTCTTTCGTCAAATCCTTGCCTAACGTTCCAAATTCGACTTGACTTCTACCTTCCTTATTTAAAGAAGCTAAAATATCCTCTTCGCCTTTTCCAAGTACTCCTGCAATTTTCTTTGCAGTATCTTCTTTATTCTCAACAGAGTTAGCACCTTTTAGCGCAGCTACTATTTTATAAGAGTTTGCGTCTTGTGCTAACACATGACCGTTTTGATCATAAATGGTTCCTCGGTTCGCTTCAAGAACTCCTTTTTTACTATGCTTTTGTTTAGCAAGTGCATCTAAATCCTGATTATGAACTGTTCCTGTTGATTGTATGTAAAAAAATCGGGCTAATAACAGCAAAAAGAGCAGGAGGAAAAATATCATAAAATAACCTGCTCCCTTATTGGTATGAAATTTAGTCATATTCTTCTTCATCGTTCCTTCACACCTATTGCCTTATTTGAGGCCTTTCACATTATTCGCATTAATTTCTAGCCCATGTTTTTTTGCAACTTCAGCGATTCGTTCATAGCGACTTAACTTCTCTACTTCAGCTTGTAATTCTTGATTTTCTTTTTGCTGCTGTACAATTTTTTCTTCTATCGTCGCTGCTTCTACATTAACTTGATAAAGGCCTGCTTTATTTCCAATAAACGCGACACAGGCATACAATAAAAAGCCAATAAACGCTACATACAACAGTTTTTCGATTCTTGTAATTTTCGCTTTAACCTTCGGCTTAGCCATCTGCTGTGGGGGCGTTTGAATTTGCACCTCTTCTTGCGCTTGTTGTTTGTACTTTACAGCTAAATTAGTCATACCTCTCTCTCCCTTTTATCGTTTTTCAGCGATTCTCAACTTCGCAGAACGCGCACGATTATTTTCTTCTAGCTCTATATCAGAAGGTAAAATCGGTTTTCTTGTAATAAGCTTTAATTTCGGCTTAAATTCATCAGGAATAATCGGTAATCCTGGTGGCAATTGTGGCGTTGTACTATTTCGCTTAAACGTTGTTTTACAAATACGATCTTCCAATGAATGGAATGTTATAACACTAACCCTTCCACCTGGCTTAACCATCTCAATAGCAGATTCCAATGCTTCTTCAAATACTTTTAATTCATCATTTACAGCTATACGAATTGCCTGAAACACCCGCTTAGCAGGATGCCCACCAGTTCTACGAGCAGGAGCCGGAATACCTTCTTTAATTAGCTCTACTAATTCTCCTGTCGTTTCAATAGCTTTATTCTCACGATAAGCTTCAATTTTTCTTGCAATTTGTTTTGAAAATTTCTCTTCACCGTATTGGAAGAAAATCCTTACAAGTTGTTCATATGACCAGCTATTTACAACATCATATGCTGTTAATGGGGCATCTTGATCCATCCGCATATCTAACGGTGCATCATGATGATAACTAAAGCCTCGCTCTGGTGTATCTAATTGTGGGGATGAAACACCTAAATCAAATAAAATACCGTCTACTTCTGTTATACCTATTTCTTGCAGTTTTTCAGCTAAATAACGGAAGTTACTCTTTACTGTTATAAACTGTTCACCGTATGAAGAGAACTTTTCTTTCGCGTTTTGAATCGCTATCTCATCTTGATCAAACGCTATTAATTTTCCACCTTCAGTTAATTGAGATAATAAATAAGAACTATGTCCTCCTCCCCCCAGTGTACAATCTACATATGTACCATCTGGCTTTATATCTAAGCCGTCTACTGTTTCCTTTAAAAGCACTGTTACGTGTTTAAACATTGTTGCACCTACTCTTTTTCCAATTAATTATGTTGAATGTATCCCTTCCTCTAAGCACATATTTCACGCTTAGAGAATGAAATAATACGAAAGAACGACTCATTTAACTTACCAACAAAGGCAACATACTATACAAATCGCTATTTTCTTTTATTATATACTAAATTTTATCATCTTTTGCGGGAATTTAAATAAAAAACTGTCGAAAAAGCGAATAATACGTTTACATTTTGTGCTATTTTGTCATATATTTAAGTATCCAACACAATTACCATATCCAACACTTTTTTGATTGATAATTCAGAAAAAAATCACTTCACAGTAAATTCAACGGAATAAAAATAAAATCCTGCTCCAAAGAGCAAGATTTTATAGTTTTATAACATGATGTTTTCCGTCCCAAGAAAAAGGGTTTTCCATTACACGATCAACGAAATCCAAACCAAACTGATTTAAATAATAACATACATTCCACACACGTTCTTGCGGCGCACCTAATGGACGAAGTGCGAATTGTATACGGCGGAATTTATTTAGCTGAACCTCATACTTTTTCTCAACATTTCTTTTCAACATTCTTTCCAGCAGTTCAATTTGTTCATTAATTTTCAATTCGTTTTTCCCTGCAAACGCACCTAATCCTGGCTCTATTTTCTTTACAAATTGCTGTAAAGATATATGAATATCGGCAATTTCTTTTTTCGCCTTTTCAAAATGATCATCAATCGGTTCCTCTACTCGATTAGACAACCAGTTTTCACGCAGTTTATCGACATCATTTAAAAACGGATCACTTTCTCTCAATTGCAGATCGAATAAATCTGTCGCTATATCTCTCTCCACATAAGTAATTGTAAGACGAGGAACGACAGGTGGCATTTGAAAACCGACAGTATGGAATACTTGTTGTAATTCACTCCAATAAGCTAATTCCCCTGGACCTCCAATAAATGCGAGCGTAGGAAATACATACTCTTGCATAAGAGGACGCGTTACAACATTATTACTAAAACGTGCCGGATTTCTCTCCATTTCTTCAATCAACTCTTCATATGAAAAGGAATGCGCCCCATCCTTTCCAACAAACTTACCTTGATGCTCTTCAAGCAATACTCGTTCATTATCTATTTCCATGAATATATGCACTGCATGAGACTTCGTTTCAATAATCGGTTTGTATCCTAGTTCTTTAATTACTTCCTGCTGATTACGAAGCCCCTCTTGCACCTCTTTATACTTACTTATAATTCGCTTAAAAAATGGAATTTCTAACTTTCTTAATTCAGGATGATGTGAATCAACAAGGATTAAACCAGAATTAGCAAAGATTTTCGTAATAAGATGAGCAAAGAAATCTACATACGTATTCGATTTTTTCAAAGCATCATCAACAAATTTTAATACATCCTTTGTAAAATTTGTTTCTGGGTATGTTTTAAAAATCTCTTCAATCCAACTTCTACAATCTTCAACAGAAAGTTCAGACTCAGAAGCACTCGCCTTTTTCGGATTACGATCATAAAAAATAGTTTTTTTCATCTTTTTATTTTTCGCTACAAAAGTATGGTTAATCTCATCCATATCATGATCTTCACCCGCAATCCAGAAGACAGGGACAACTTTAACCCCTAAACTTTCTTCCTTTTCCTTTGCAAGCTGTAAAATTGAAATAACTTTATGAATTGTATAAAGCGGTCCAGTTAATAACCCCGCTTGTTGTCCAGCTATAACAACATATGTATTTTCATCTCCAAGCGCTTTTACATTTTGAAGTGTAGATTCTCCCGCTTGTAATTTTGTATTATATTCTAATAAATGCGCTACTAAATCTTGGCGGAAAAACTCCCTTTCACGCAAATCATGTAAACGTTGTTTAAAAGCATCTTCTGTTAACATATAATCAAAACATGACTGTATCTCTTTTTTACCGTTCATATAGTCCGCTACAACACCTTGTTGCGGAACAGAGATTTCTTTTATCTCCATATAATTCTTCCTTTCGTATCCAGTTCTCTCACCAATCCACATTGTAGTCAATGTTTCACTTAAAAGCAAAGAATAACACTTATACTCTTGTTTCTAACCCCTTTATTGCATCGAACAAAAATTGAAGTGTCGGAACTGGTCGTTGCTGTTTCTTAGCCTCTTCTAATACATACCCAACAATCGCATTAATTTCCGTCTGTCTATTCGCTCTTACATCCGCTAACATAGAGGATGTATTACGAGACGTTCCTTCACACACATTTCGTACCATTTGCCATACCATTTCTTTTTCTCCTCTAATAAGAAATGCGACCTCCTGAAACACTTGCTCCATCATTTGATAAAAAAAACGATTCGTGATTAATTCACCATTCTTTACTCCCAATAACGCTGTCAACGGATTGATACATACATTTACTACTAATTTTTTGCGCATAATCTCTTCCCAATCTGTTTCTATTTGAACTGGAAAATAAGCAACAGGAAAAGAATGAAATATTTTTTTAAAATGTATAGATTGGCCACAAACCACTCCAAATCTCGTTACACCTACTCCAGTATGATGAACGATGTGCCCTCCCTCTTTTTTCGCACCATGTTCTACAATACCAACAGCTATATTTTCACTCCCTATTTGCAGCATCTTTGGGAGATGCGACATTCCGTTTTGCAAAAAGATTAATGATGATGCACCTTCCACAAACGGTAGTATGTCATCTATATGATATTGCTTCACAGCAATAAATATATAATCTAAATTTTGCGCTACCATACTTTCTATCGGTAAAACAGGCGGATATACTGTTTCCCATCTTCCATCTCTAATACAAGTTACACCTGTTTCATTTAATTCTTCAGCCTGCTTAGCTGTTCTTGTAAACAACGTAACATCTTGGTTACTTTTTTGTAAATAAAATGTATACAATAGACCAATAGCACCTGGTCCGACAATTCCAATTTTCATTTTCACACAAGGGATTCACATTAAGTGCCCTTGCCTCCCCCCTTTTTCATATCTTTTTAAAGTACATGAGCACGCCCTATAATTTCGTTGTCCTCTGCCAAACAAATACACTCTCATTTTTCACTATGTATATACTGCCTATTAATACACTTATACTCTTAGTTTAGCAAATCCTCAAAAAAATAATAAAAGAAATATACTATCTTCTTCATAAAAATAAAAAAATGAGTTATACTATTATTATAAATATTTTCACTTTTCTGCATTCAACGAGATAAGAAAAGGATGTGATGTAATGGGATTCCCAAAAGTTGAGCGCTTGCTCATCAATTATAAAACGTTAGATGAATTCAAAAAATTTAAAGGGTGCGGAGCCCAGGAACTATCTATGCTGGAAGAATTGCAAGCAAACATTATTGAAAACGACAGTGAATCTCCATTTTACGGTATTTATTATGGCGGATCACTAATCGCACGTATGAGTCTATATATGAAAAGAAACGGCGGAGAACCATTCGAAATTACAGGTCCTTACCTAGAACTTTATAAACTTGAAGTATTACCAACTTTTCAAAAACAAGGATTCGGACAAATGCTTGTAAATCATGCGAAACAACTGCAATTTCCTATTAAAACGATAGCGCGTATTCATTCAGCTGGTTTTTGGGATAAATTAAATTTCAGCCCCGTATCAGTAACTGATGGAGATTTTTATATTTGGCATCCAGAAACAAATTTGAATGCGGTTACAAATGAAGAATCGGCTTAAGAAATAAAAAAAACAGCTGTATAACAGCTGTTTTTTTATTTCTTAAGCTTCTCTAACTTCTCAGTCGAGCGAGCATTGTTTCTTTCCGCTACCATTACACTTCTTTTTTGATCGATATAATCAAGCAATGTTCTATACTCTTCCTCATATACTGATAATCGCTCCAGAAGACGCTCTCTTTCTGTTTGTAATGATTCAACTTGTTGTTGCAACACCGTTAAAGAGTTTTCATCTTTATAATTTTGCAAGAAATCAATAACATCATTCAACGTAATTGACGTAGGTTCTAACACTTTTGTCTCTTTCACTTCATAATTTTCTACTTTACGAAGTTGCTTCGCTTCCTCAATACGTTCTTTATATTGCTTTCTTACGTAAGAATTCCACCTAAATCCACATGCTGCTGGTGTACGAGATAAATTTTTCCCCACTTCCTTAAAGGCAGAAAGTTGTGTTCCACCTTCTCGAATATGCCGGAGTACTACTTCTGCCAGAAGCAAATCTTCATCATCAGTCCAAGCATCTTGTCTTGTTGTCGCCATTTCTCTAGTCCTCCCTATGCATTTTTTATTAAGCATATGCAGTTACTAGAAAAGATAGAATACAACAACTAAAGATTAAGACAAAAAAAATAAACGCAGAAGATATCTTCTGCGTTTATTTCCCTGCAATTACTTGCTGATTACTTCTTTACCTTTGTAAGTACCGCATGCTTTACATACACGGTGAGCTAATTTCGCTTCACCACAGCTTGGGCACTCTACCATACCAGGTACTGATAATTTGAAATGCGTACGACGCTTTCTTTTTACTGTTTTAGAAGTTCTTCTAAAAGGTACAGCCATTCTTCCCACCTCCTTAAAAGAAATAGTTATTTTCATATGAAGGCCTGAACCAGTCTTCCGATTATTTGTCAAAAAACTTTGCAAGTCCTGCCAATCTTGGATCAACAGTCTTTTCTTTGTCTTCTTCCGAAATCACTTGCCAGTCTTGACCTTGCGTCGGTGCTCCACCAGAAACATCATCACTGAAAATTTGCATTGGAATCTCCAAAAGTATATTTTCCTTGATTACGGGCAGTAAGTCAAGTACTTCTCCTTCTAAACAATGAATTTCAGCTTCAGTTTCAAATTCTTCTTGTGAAGTTTGGAACACCTCAGTTGTTTTAATGTCAAATGGTAATGTCACATCTACTAAAGAACGAGAACATGGTAAAACCATGCTTCCAGTTATGTGTAGATGAAACGTAAACTTACCGGAGCCAAAATCAACTCTTCCCGTTACATGAACAGGATTAATTTCACGAATATCTTTCTCGACCTCTTTTAGCTCACTTACATCTACCATCTCATCCAATGTCAATCCTTTATTTCTCAATTTATTCAATTGATGGATGGACCATTTCATATCATATCACCTCAAGGCAACAAACAAAATTATAGCTAGCCATTTTATATTTGTCAATGTTTTTTCTTTACACTATAATGAAGTCATCATAGTAAATAATATATAGAGTATCACGTTTTTCAAAAAGATGCTACATCGAAAGGAGAGATTACCATAAAAGCTGGTGGTATTGTTGTTGAATATAACCCTTTTCATAACGGTCATCTTTATCATGTGCAAGAGACAAAAAAGTTAACACAATCCGATATAATAATTGCCGTTATGAGTGGTCCTTTTTTACAGCGTGGTGAGCCCGCACTCATTTCCAAATGGTATCGCACTAAAATGGCCTTAGCAAACGGCGTAGACCTTGTTGTAGAGCTTCCATACGTCTTTGCAACACAAAAGGCTGAAACCTTCGCAAATGGTGCTATTTCCATTTTAAATGCCCTACGTGTTTCTGAAATTTGTTTCGGTAGTGAGGATGGACAAATCGAAAATTTTTATAATACCATCTCCGTACAAAAAAACGAAGAAGAGACTTTTAACTGCCTTGTAAAACAATTCATGGACGCTGGAAATAGTTATGCAAAAGCAACATCGGATGCTTTCTCACACATTTTAACATCCGAAAAAAACATAGATATGTCACAACCAAATAATATTTTAGGCTTCCAATATATTAAAGCAATTCTGTCACAAAATAGCTCTATACAAGCTCAAACTATAAAAAGATTCGCCTCTCATTATCATGATGAAACATTTAATGACCAACATATTGCAAGCGCGACAAGCATTCGGAAACAACTCTTTAGCGAAGAAGGATCATTTACAACAATTGAACCTTTTCTCCCACAGGCAACCACTTCGCTTTTAGCAAATTACAAACAAAACTACGGGATATTACATAATTGGGAACAATACTTTTCATTTTTTAAATATAAACTCATGACGATGTCTTCAGGAGACTTACGACATATATATGAAATAGAAGAAGGTTTAGAGCATCGTATTTTATCAAAAATACAAAACAGTTCCTCCTTCTATTCATTCATGGAAGCATTAAAAACAAAACGCTATACATGGACTAGACTACAAAGAGCTTGTACACACATTTTAACAAACACAACAAAAGAGGAAATACGTAGCGCAAATATAGAACAACATGCACCATATATCCGCCTGCTAGGCATGTCACAAAAAGGACAAACTTATCTTTCAAAAAACAAGAAAAAAATCGAACTTCCAATCCTTACTCATACAAAAACATTTGACCATGCTGCTTTAGATATAGAGAAAAAAGCAAACTCTGTATATTTCTCCATCATGCACGAACCGTTACGCACGCAACTATTAAAACAGGATATAACACACCATCCTATTCGCTATGATGAAACAACTACAAAATTCCTATAAAAAACCTCTCTATTTCAGAGAGGCTTTTTCCTTATCCATCTTTTCTAAATATGTTAACGCATCATCCAGCGTATCCACTGGTACAATTTTCATTTTTGTTTTAATGTCCTTTGCAGTCTCAAGTGCATCTTTATAGTTCGATTTCTCCGCTCCTTTTTCATTTGGCGCAAAGAACACCTCAGCCCCAGCATCGCTAGCAGCCACCACTTTTTGATTTATACCACCAATCGGGCCAACTTCTCCTTTTTCATTAATTGTACCTGTTCCAGCTATTTCATGTCCTTTTGTTAAGTCTTCTTCCACAAGTTGATTATATATTTCTAATGTGAACATTAAACCTGCGGATGGTCCACCAATTTCATGAGAATTAATTTTCACTTTCGGATCGACCACTAATTCTCTTTCCGTAACGATAGAAACACCTATACCGACACGTCCATTCCCATTAGGAATCGTCTTTACATTTAAATTTTCTTTCAATTGTTTTCCATTTCTCATGTACTCAATACTTACAGCATCGCTTTCTTTTTTCCCAGTCATATATTCAATAAATTGCTCCGTCTTTTCAAATGTTTTTCCATCAACAGCTATAATAACATCACCAAGCTTAAGCTTTCCTTCTGACGGCATTCCTTTTGCCACACCAGCAACTAATACACCTTTATTTTCAAAAGAAACGGAGCGATTTGCACGTTTATATGCATTATAAATTGCTGCATTTTGTGAATCTTTCATCGCATAATTTTGGCGAAATTGATATTCTTCATTACTCTCACCTTTTTGCAATATTTCTTCCGCTTTTGAAATATGTGTATATTTATTAAACTGTGCCGCTATTAAATTCACCACATTTGCGGGTCCCATTGAAACCGTAACAAGCATAAAATCACCAGATTCTTTCGTTCCACCCTCAACTTGAACGTAAGGCTCTAATTTGGCAGCCATTCCTGGTTTTGTTACATAATACGGTAAACGCACGTAAACAAGTAACATCGCCAATATAACCCCTATTAAGATTGCATATATAAACCGAAAACGCTTAAACATTATGTTTCTCCTTCCACTGCTCAATTAATAAATAAATATTTGAAACATGTTTTTCCGCTTCTACTTCTCCAACTCGAATAATGTCTTCAATGTTTGTAAAAGCACGTGAACTAAATTGCTCTACAGCTGGTCGCATCATTAAATCCGATGCAATTTGCCGATTCATTACAAGCTCATGCTGCATAATTTCTATACTTTGCATGATTACGTCATAAATGGACGTAACATCGCCATTCACCTTAATTGGAGACACATCCACAGCGATAACAATATCGGCCCCTAATTCTTTCACAACCGATACTGGGATACGATCAATAACCCCACCATCCACTAATAATCGTCCATCTATTTTTTCTGGTACAAACACTCCAGGAACAGATATGCTAGCCCTCACCGCATCTGCAACTGGTCCACTTGTAAAAACCACTTTTTCCCCCTTCAATATGTCAGTAGCCACAACAGCCGTCGGGATATCTAACTCTTCTAAATTTTTATTATATGTAAACATTTTAATCATATCTTTGACACGTTTTCCAGCAATAAATCCCATTTTCGGTACCGTGAAATCTAAATAATACTTCCGCTTGAAAACAGATGCCAATTTATACAATCTTTCAACGTTACTACTTGCCGCATAAAACGTACCTATTAGCGCCCCCATACTACTTCCTGCAATCATATGAATAGGGATACCAGCTTCCCTTAAAACCTTTATTACACCAATATGAGCAAACCCTTTCGCTCCTCCAGACCCAAGTGCTAAACCAATCTTTGGTTCTTTCATTTTTCTCACCCTTTAATTTTTTTCATTCCTTTTTCATACTTATGGTCTAAATTCACTACGTATCCACGTATACTGAAATGAACGTTTTTTGGGACAAAGGGGGATTTACTTACATGTATGAAAAATGGAAAACCGCTTTCCTTACCATATCAACGCTTTTTTTAACCTTTTCTCTTGTATTCCACCCCCAAGCCGCTTTACAAGCTTCTATTCGCGGGTTAAATATATGGTGGGAAGTTGTATTCCCTTCACTACTACCGTTTTTCATCATTGCGGAACTTCTAATTAGTATCGGTGTTGTAAAATTTATTGGCGTTATATTAGAACCACTCATGCGCCCACTTTTTCGCGTTCCAGGGATAGGTGGATTCGTTTGGGCAATGGGAATGGCTTCAGGTTTCCCTGCAGGCGCCAAACTAAGCGCTAGACTACGAAAAAGCAACCTTTTAACTCAGATTGAAGCGGAGCGCCTCGTTTCTTTCACAAATTCTTCTAATCCACTTTTTATTTTCGGTGCTGTGTCTATCGGTTTTTTTAATAATCCGAAATTAGGGATTATATTAGCGGCTGCCCATTATTTAAGTAACTTTGCTGTCGGATTAATTATGCGTTTTTACGGCCATAATACCGCTTACAAAAATAATACACACACTACAAAAAAACGCCGCTTTCAAAACCCTTTTTTAATTCTTCACGAGACACGCTTACAAGAAAAAAGACCAATCGGTAAATTACTTGGGGATGCTATCGTTTCTTCTATTCAAACATTACTTATGATTGGCGGATTTATTATTTTATTCTCTGTGTTAAATAAAATGATTACTGTATTCCACATTACAGCAGCTCTTTCTTTTATTATGCAACATATTTTATCATTCTTCCAACTAAGTACAGATTTTAGTATACCTATATTATCAGGTGTTTTCGAAATGACACTCGGAAGCCAAATGATTAGTCAAATAAATGAAACACCCCTCTTACAACAAGCTATGGTAACAAGCTTCATTTTAGCATTTAGCGGTCTTTCTATTCAGGCACAAGTTGCTAGCATATTAGCTGAAACAGACATCCGATTTAAACCCTATTTTTTCGCACGAATTATTCAAAGTATTCTTGCCCCTATTTTTACATTTATATTTTGGACACCATTTTATGAGAAAGTAAGTTCTTTCTCACCTATGCAAAAAGATATTCCTGTATTTTTATCCAAGCATCCTTCTATACTACATGAAATTTGGACATCTTTTATACATTACGGACCAATTTTCACATTATTTTGTCTATATTTATATGTTATTTTATTATTTTTTCGCACGTATAAAGAAAAACCCCGTTCACTTTAACGGGGTTTGAAACTTTTCTTTTAAAGCACGCTCTACAATAGGAGGCACAAGATCTACTACACTTCCTCCATACCTCGCAACTTCTTTCACAATACTCGAGCTTAAAAATGAATATTGGTTGTTTGTCATAATAAAAAATGTTTCAATATTTTCATCTAATTTTCGATTCATAGAAGTAATTTGCATCTCATATTCAAAATCAGAAACTGCTCGTAAACCACGTAATATTGCATTTGCATTACGCATTTTTGCATACTCTACTAACAGCCCACTATGCGAATCTACTTTTACATTCGGGATATCCTTTGTCGCTTCTCGAATTAGTTCTAATCGCTCTTCAACTGAAAAGAATGGTTTTTTAGATGAATTGTTTAAAACGACTACGTACACCTCATCAAATACTTTTGCTCCCCTTTTAATAATATCCAGATGCCCAAGGGTAATTGGATCAAAACTTCCTGAAGAAATAGCTATACTTGTCATTCTGTCCCCTCACCTTCATACTTATAAATCGATATTGCAGTAATCCCATAATTCTCAGCTCGTACTTTTACAAGCTTTCCTATTGAATCAGGTAAAACCACATCATTACCATGCTCTGCCATAATTAATCCATCACTATGTAGCAATCCATGTTGATCCATTACACTAATTAAAGATACAATTTTTTGCTCTTTATATGGTGGGTCTATTAATATAAGATCGAATGACATTTCACGTTTTATAAGCGCCTTTACTGCACGTTCCGCATCATTTCGATATACTTCAGCTTGTTCCTGTATTCTACAACTTTCTAAATTTTGATGAATTACTTTTATCGCTTTACTATCCCTATCAACAAAAATCGCTTTATCGATCCCTCTGCTCAAAGCCTCAATTCCAAGGCCACCACTACCACCAAATAAATCAAGGGCGATACCACCATCAAAATAAGGACCTATCATATTAAAAATAGATTCTTTTACTTTATCTGTCGTTGGACGTGTTGTATTACCAGGAACCGCTTTAAGTGGGTGTCCTTTACATTTTCCTGAAACTACTCTCATCTGTTGTCACTACCTTTATTTCAATCTATCGAGCGATTATAGAAAGCCATTCCCACTTCGGTAACCGTTAACAAATTACATTCACCAAAATATTAGAAAACTCAGCATCAAATAACCACTCATTATTTTTATGTATTCATCTCATCATTCACTAATATGAATCCAATATGTATATTAGTTCCACTTTATCTTTTTTATCCTATCACAAAATAAAAAAAAGAAAAATAAAAAGCCTGACATAAAATTTAATTTCATTATGTATATCTTCATTTAGATTGGACATAAATAATTATAACAACATCACCTTCGATGTTGTTGCCAACCGCGGAGAAGACTTACGTTTCCCCATAAGTTCTTCCTCCGGTTTCTCCTCTCCCTTTGCCTTCTTACTAGTACATGCTAGTATAAGAAGGGCCCTGCTATGCAGGGTTTTTTTTCTTTGTGTGCTTTTCATTTAAAAAGTGAAATGGTACAGTAAAAGAAAGAGGAGGAAAAAATATGATTCAACGCTTTATAGAACTCGGAGAAGGCTACTCTGATTTATATGAATTACTTGAAATTGCCAAAACAAATCAAGAACGTATAGCACATATGTTACAATTTGAAACGATAAAAAACGATAAAAAAGTGTGTTCGCTTGTTGTAATATTAAAACCAACTACTACTGGTGATTTCCAACCATTATACATATGTCGTGAAGGCATTCCTGTATTTGAAAATAAAAAAAGTAAACGTGTCATTTTATTTGAAGAAACGGCAGAGCAACTCGGAAAAAAAGTGGCTACTTTTACTGTAAAGCCATCTACAACTTTCCCAGAAAAAGAACTATTTTTTAATCATTTAATTGGTATTTTACGAATGAACAATTTCATTCCTCCGATGAAATAACACTTTATTTCAATTAAAAAATCCCCCGCTAAATTTAGCAGGGGATTTTTTCTATTAGCTATAATCGTATTCTTTTGCTCGATCAGGACGGGAATTTTCAAATTCCGTTTTTAAATACGGGCGATACGACTGTTCTATCTTTTTCACAAAAGGAAGTTTGTTCAATTTATGCATCATATGCTCAATTTGTTCCATGTCACAATATACTACAGCATATTTTAATCGTTTTGATATGTAATGTATGTTACCATATTTCCTTAAAATCTTGGCATGTTTCAATGAATGTAAATAAACAATCATACTTTGTCGTTGCCCGAACATAATCTTCTCCATCTTCTCCTTTTAAAAACATATATTTTATATTCTATGAAAACCAATCAGAAATTTATAACATTACAGGACAAACTCTGTATACGTTTCCTTCCAACTTCTAAAAAACGGGGTACATCACCCCGTTTTTTTACAACCACAACCTCCGCCAGTACCACAACCTCCACCACAGCCACCAGCATCAAAGAATGGATTCCCTGTTGGCACTTTAATGGAAGAAGACACTTCCGAACCGATTGCTACACTAACTTCATCTAATAACTTCTGCAAAGCAGTTTCTGCTCTTTTAAAAGCTGCAACCTTATCATGTAAGTCCACAGAACGCTTTAATTCTCTCATTTTCATCGATACGGTAGTGTAGTCAGGATGGTATTTTCCAAAACGCTGTACTTCCTCATACCGTTCTTTCATCGCTGTAAATTGCTGAATTAACGTCTGAAGTTCCATATCTTCATGTAATTCTCTATAATACTTACGATAATCTTCTGCTATATCTGAACAGATAATCGCTTTTGCAAGCTGCTCTGCCTTATCTAATATTAATACGCTTTCTAGCGTCGCTACAATCATGAGAGACACCTCCGAGTATCCATCATACCACATTTAGATTAGAACTACTAATTGAAGTGACTTACTCAAAAGAAAGATATAATGAAACTATTTTCACACTATATCCGTACACACTTATACATTAATATGTTCCGCTATATTATATTTAAGAACATCCCATTTCCCACTATTTTGTTTCACATAACTAATACACGCATTTTTTAATGGTGTCTTAAATGTAATTTCATCTGGTTTAATGGCATGTAAAATTGCTTTTATCGCGTGTGAGTGAGCAACAATAATAATACGTTTGCCAAAATGAGTTGTTGCAACATCTTCTAAAGCAGCAAAGCAACGAGCTACAATCTCTTCATCTTGCTCCATACCTTCTACTTTACCCTCAGCAATCAACTCTCTAACAGTCGCAACTGGCTTCCCTGAAGCTTCTCCAAAATTCCGTTCAACAAATCGATCATCTAATAAAATCGATTGTAATCCAGCCGCCTTTGCGATTTCATTAGCCGTTTCTTGCGCTCTAATTAACGGGCTACTTATAATGATATCCCACGTTTCTTCTTGTAAAGCAGCTGCACTTTGACTCGCTTGCTTCTTACCAACTTCATTAAGCGGAATATCTTCTCGCCCCTGAATAATTTCTTGAAAATTCCAATCAGTTTGTCCATGTCGTACTAAACAAATTTCCGTCATGCTGCAACTCCTTTTTAAATAATCAATCTCTATTGTAACAAAAGTTCTGCATGACGGACATATTTTTCACTTGTAATTAGGTTGCATTTTGTTGCTTCATATACTGAAACATATCAATCATGATCGAAGCAACAGCCAATTGATTTTGAAATTTTTCCACTTTATCTGGTATTGTTTTTTTGAAATGTTGCATCGCCGCTAACTCAAAAGCCTCTTTTTCTTCAGGATTTCGTGTTAATTTTCTATACCAGTACGGTTGCTCTCTAATATAGCGAGATAAATCCTCATCAGCCTTTATAAACTCCATAATTTCTGCTCTCATCATCTTTCCCCCTAATCCTTTTGAAAGAAAAACGGGTTATTTTCTGAAGTACTTTGTTCTTGCTGCGTACGGTTACCTTGAAATTGCTGAATAACTTGTTGCACGCTCCCAATAGCACTCGTCACATTAGCTAAATGGTTCTGCATTTGTTCCACGTCCAACTTTTTAAAAAAAGAAAGCATTTGCCCCATCACATCAGCAGTTTTTTCCTCTTCAGTTCGATTATCTTTTTCTTTTTTATTTTCTTTTACCGAAGAAAACGCAGGCGCTCCATCCGGTCTATAAGTTGCCCATATTGGATCTTCTTCACCAAGTAAGTACCATTCTTCATAAAATTGTTGCCAAGTTTTGTGACCACTTCTAACCTCATGAACCATTTTAGGGTGATGGTTTACAAATTCTTTAAACTGTTGAACCGATGGATGTAACGGCCCTTTTGTTGTTGGCATAATCCTCACCTCTCCATGTATATCTACTATATAGTAAGAAAAAAAAGGCGCATGGTTCGCCTATTTTTAGACGATTCATGCACCTTTTTTTCTGCTATTTGCATACGGTCAGATTCCCACCTACAATTCAGTGAATACGAAGTAACTAATTAGGTGATGTAACACCCCATTGCTTACAGTTTCGCTTTATTTTCGAATAAAGTTTTGTGTATAAAATTTATCGTATACACCAACACCTAATCCTGTAAATTGTTCATTTAATAAATTCTTTCTATGCCCCTCACTATTTAACCAACCTTGCACTGCCGCAATTCCATCACTATGTTGCGCCGCTATGTTCTCACCAGCAAGTTGAAATCCTACTTTCCCGCGCTGCAAACGATCTCCTAGCGTACCTAATGTAGGTGAGTCATGAGAAAAATAATTATTGTCTTTCATATCTTTACTGTGACCAACAGCAACATCTGCCGTTTCCTGATCCCATGTTAATAATGGTAATTTATGACGACTTCGAATGATATTTGTTAAATCAAAAATTTGTTGCATATTCCCATTTTCTACTTGTTTTATCTTTTCTGGAGTCAATGGTTGTTCTGCTATTAATTCACCTGAATAAACGAGCTGATACGGTCTTTGGCGTAATAAAGTTTCATCATCCATATAACGAACACCCACAAGCTCATGTGTAAATTGATCAAAATACAATTGCGCCCATCCATCTTCTACAGGTATTAACGGTTGTTCCATGACTTCGGTATCAGATAGTTCAAATTGATAACTATTTTTCCCTCTTTTTAATGAAATTTCATGCGAAAGCGGACTTTTTTTATATACTTCTTCATATTTTTCATTTATATAATAAGGTGGAACCTTAACTTGTTCACCAGCAGCGTACGCCGTTATAACTTTACGTTCAGAAACTCCGAATTGAACATACTGAGTTAAATCCTGATTGTATACCCACCATTCATATCCGTATGCAGATGGCTCTATTCGAGAGGGTTCTCCCCACTTCGCTAATAAATTTTCAGAGTCTTCACCAATCATATTTAAAACAGTGTCTGAGGAGTCTTCCTTAATTTGCTTTTTCTTTTTCACAATTTTATTTTCTTGCTTTGATTGAGATGGGGTTAATATATATTGTGAAACGAGTAATTTCCCGTATAAATCAACAGCTAAAATTAAAATTGTAATCATTACGATACGCAATAATTTCTTCAAACGATATACCTCCTGAACAAAACATAAAATTGAGATATACACAAATCCTTTTCTTTCTTTTTGTGTGTACCGTACTCTTTTCACTATATCATATTTTTGTGAAAAAAGTCTGGATTATCCCTTTTCTCTCAATATGAATTGCACTTTCTTATTATTCATACTATTATAAAAATAATGGTGTAACATTAAAAAAGGAGGTATTATATGCAATTTACAAATACGAAATTTAATGGAGCCGTCGTTGAATTAACTCTTTTAACTGAAATCATGGAAAACAACCACTTCGTACTTGCTGGACAGTGGGATTATGAACGGGTTACATACGATTATAAATTTGAAATATTAAATGATGTTTATTATTTGCGAGTGCAAGGAGTTGCTGTTGAAGGTGACATCGGCAGTAGACACGCTGAAGTAAAACTACTCCCTCCCTTATTAGGAAAACATTATTATCCTCACGGCGTTGAATATGGCGATGATGAGACTTTCCCAACGAATGTACTTCAAAAAAGTGAACAACTCCTACAAAATGTCGAAAAAGAGTTAAAGGAACTTCAAATTATTGATTAACAAAAACAAGCGCATCAATATGATGCGCTTGTTTTATTTCCCTTCCCTAAGAATGAATCGTTTTTTTTACTGGATATCCATAAATAGATCCATCTTTTACTTTAATCTCATCTTCCCAAGGAACCTTATATTTACCTTCAGCTAAATCTTTTACAAACGTATATGGGTTTTCTTTCACCCCACCAGGAGTTGCTACATATCCTCTTGAACCTAGATTATATATATTATTTTCTAATCCCCATCCTAATCTAGCCTGATCTGCTAGTTCTGGATATACTTCAGCAGTAACAATCTCCCAAGGATTTCGATGCCCCTGTACTAAAGTAGTCCCATCAAAATTACATACTTGTCCTTCACCAAAGTAATAAAATACACCATCATAACCCGCTAAGTTTACCGACAATGTATACATTAAATTCTGCCATGCATTTGAACGATTGGTTAGCATCCATTGTTCACTAACTTGTGTGCTATACCCAGAAATACGAATCAAGACATTTGCACCTTTATAGGCTGCTTCACGAGCTACTTCAGGGAACATGCCATCATGACAAATACAAACAGCTAATTTACTTCCTCCAGGTCCATCACAAACAGGTAAGCCTAAATCTCCAGCTTTCCAAGGCTCGACTGGCACCCAAGGATTTAGCTTACGATACTTCAAAATCATTTCACCTTGTGGATCAATAATAACTGCTGTATTATATGGCTCTCCACCATCAGGGTTTTTTTCCATTATTGAAAAAACACCATATACTTTAGATTCCTTACATGCCTCAGCAAATAAGTCTGTTTCTGGCCCAGGCACTGTACATAAAAATTCTTCTGTAGTCCATTTTTTTGTATTGAGCCCTTGTGTACTATATTCAGGAAATACTATCAATTCTAATCCTGGGTAACCTGATTTGGTCGAATGAATTGTTTTTATGATTTGTTGAATTTGTTTATCAATGTCTGCACGTGACTCTACTACTGGTACTGGATATTGAATTAGCGCTGTCAAAAAACCACTAATCGGCTTTACCATACTTCCACTACTACCCATTTAAATTCCCCCTTAAAATAGTTCGTATTTATTAAAGATAACAATATATATTTGTAACTCTCTAAAAAACTTGCACTACATATGGAATTATTACGTATGAAAGCTAGTAGTAAATTTTATATCCACTTTTAGTACACGCCTACACTAACTTAACATAAATAATTAGAAAATTCAATCTTTTATAAAAAGCTAAAACTAAAAAAGAAAAAGCGTATGGAATCCCATACACTTTTTTTACTTAGTTTGTAAATACGGCGGCAATTGTTGTAACTGCTCCTTATCCTTTTCACGTTCTCTACGTGCCCATCTAAAGAATACATAGCCTATAATTGTACCGTACACTATTTCCTGGACAATTTTCATTATGATACCACCAGTTTGCTGGTCTTGTACTACTGGCATCCAGTGCAAAAATTCCGGTCCCGTTATATTTAAATCTGATAAAGTGCCCGCTGGTACACATAGTTCCATCGCTTTCATCCAAGCAGCCGGATCCGTATACGTTGCAAATAACGGGGCTGTCGCAAAAATTATTAACGCACAAGCTGGCGTTAATAATATACCATTAGCAAACATGTAACCAAGTTTCTTTATATCACTTAACGTTTGATATTCTGGTAATGGATTTAACATCGGCCACCACATCATGATTGCTGTAAAAAACAATATAGCGAGACAAATAGGATGAGCAATTTGACTTTGTTTTACCGTATCAAAAACAACTGGTAAATGATAAAAAGAAAACAGGCCGTTAAATACAAACAACGCAATAAGTGGTTTAGCAAATACCTTTAATATAATTTGAACGAACTTAAAAGAAGTAATGTAACGATATAACCAAGTTGGTATACCAAGCAACAGTAACGGTGGAACTGCAATATACATGACTGCCATTTCAAACATATGAGCACTAAATATAATATGGCCAATTAAATCAATAGGCCCTCCCTTTACAAAATACAAAAGAACAATACCAGTCATAAAATAAAAAATTTGCTTCTTACTTACCTTCGTCGCATTTTCAAATCGCATTCTATAAGGTCCAATAATTAAGAAGTACCCAATAAGAATCGAAAGCATAAATAATAAAAAAATTGGACTCCATAAAGCCTGAAAACCAAATATCCACAAGTTACTCATTTTCACACCTACCTTCGTAAGGTTATCCCATAATATGAAGAGGGAGCTGTGACAACACAAGCTCCCTTATATTTCACTTTTCAAATCCACACAATTGTCATAAAAGCTAAAATTGTAATTAACCCTATTAGCAGGCCAGAGTAAAGAAAGAAACTTGCTGCTTCATGTCCTTTATGGCTCATATGCATAAAATAATACAATTGAAAAATTACTTGTACCACTGCTAATAGTAAAATAAATGGCACAGAGAAAGTCGGACTAAAAGTTTTTGGATACGCCACTGCTACAAATGCAACTAATGTTAAAAAAACCATTAATGCAAACGTAATAACTTGATGCTTCATTTCCTCCGCACTTTTTCTCTTCCGATAAACAAGATCAACTTTAGGATTATTCGTTTGCTTTATCGCCATTGTTTATCCCACCATTCCCATTAAATATACTACAGTGAAAATAAACACCCAAACTACGTCAATAAAGTGCCAATAAATCGATGCAACATAAAACTTCGGTGCATTGTATAAATTTAGACCTCTCTTCGCATTTCTAAAGATTAATGTTAAAATCCAACACAACCCAAACAATACGTGGAGTCCATGTGTACCAACAAGAGCATAAAATGCAGAGCCAAACGCACTACTTCTCATAGTATGCTTAAATTCATGTGTATAATGGTAAAACTCATATATCTCAAACCCTAAAAATCCTAAACCTAGCAATACAGTTACTAGTAACCAAAGTTGCATTTTCTTAAAGTTAAAGTTTTTCATGTGATACATCGCATATACACTTGTTAAGCTACTCGTTAATAAAAGCATCGTCATAATGAAAACGAGTGGCATTTGGAACATTTCTTGAGATGTTGGTCCACCATTTGTAGAATTCTTTAATGCTAAATATGTTCCGAATAAGGAAGCGAACAACACTGTTTCGCCTCCAAGAAATAACCAAAAACCGACAAACTTATTTTTCCCTTCAAGGGTTGCTTTTTCAGGCTCTGCTGGAAATGTTTCATTCGTTAATTTTTCATCTACATGCATTATGCCTTGCCCCCCTTATCATCTAAATCTTCCTTATGAATATGGTATCCATGATCATCGATTACTGAACGTAGGAACATTGCGCCAAATGTAATGATTAAACCAATAATTGCTACTAATAACCAGAACTTATCTTTTCCGCCCTGCATATACATTGCACCAAATGCCGCTATAAACAATCCGAAAGAAATGACAAATGGTGAAAACGAAGGATTTGGCATATGAATATCACCAACTGGTTCCGCTGCTGTCATCTCTTTATTACCTTCACGTTTTTCAATCCAAAACGGATCTAATCCGCGAACAAATGGTAGTTGTTTAAAGTTATATTCTGGTGTCGGTGCTGGCATCGTCCATTCTAATGTACGTGCATCCCACGGATCACGACCAGCTTTTTCTTTTGATACTGTCGTTTTAATTACATTGAATAGAAGAACAATCGTCCCAAGAGCCATAAACACCGCTCCGATAGAACTAATCATATTCCCCATTTCCAACCCTTGCCCTTCAAGATATGTGTAGTAACGGCGTGGCATACCAATCAAGCCAAGGAAATGCTGAATAAAGAACGTTAAATGGAAACCGATAAAGAATAGCCAAAACGTTATCTTTCCTAATGTTTCATTTAATACTTTATTAAACATCAGTGGCCAATAATAATGAGCTCCTGCAAGTAAACCAAATACAACACCGCCAACGATTACATAATGAAAATGTGCTACTACGAAATAATTATCATGAAATTGATAATCAGCTGGTGCAGATGCTAGCATAACCCCTGTAACTCCACCCATGACGAATGATGGAATGAAAGCTACTGCCCACATCATCGGTGTCGTAAAACGAATATTTCCGCCCCACATTGTAAAGAGCCAGTTGAATATTTTGATACCAGTCGGAACCGCAATCGCCATTGTTGCAACTGAGAAAATAGCATTAGCAACTGGACCAAGTCCAACAGTAAACATATGATGCGCCCATACCATAAATCCTAAAAATCCAATTAATACAGTCGCAAACACCATGGATGAATAACCAAACAATCGTTTTTTCGAAAATGTCGCGAAGATTTCTGAGAATATTCCGAAAGCTGGGAGTATAAGAATGTATACTTCTGGATGACCGAAAATCCAGAATAAATGCTCCCATATAATTGTATTCCCACCCAATGCTGGATTAAAGAAACTTGTTCCAAATAAACGATCTAACATTAAAAGTCCTAATCCTACAGTTAACGGTGGAAAAGCGAATAATATAAGCGAAGATGTTACAAATGTCGTCCATGTAAACATCGGCATACGCATATACGTCATTCCTGGCGCACGCATATTAATAATGGTGACAAGGAAGTTAATCCCTCCAATTAATGTACCAATACCTGAGATTTGCAAACCGAGTACATAGAAATCAACACCATGACCTTTAGAGGCTAAAGCTAAAGATGCATAAGATGTCCATCCTGCATCAGGTGCTCCACCTAAAAACCAACTTAAATTTAAAAATACTCCACCAAAGAAAAATAACCAAAATCCGAGTGAATTCAAAAACGGGAACGCTACATCACGTGCACCAATTTGAAGTGGTACAGCGGCGTTCATAAATGCAAACACGAGTGGCATAGCTGCGAGGAAAATCATTGTTGTACCGTGCATCGTTAATACTTGATTATAAGCATCCCCAACAAGAAAAGCGTTGTTAGGAATCGCTAATTGAAGGCGAATAAATAGAGCTTCTATTCCGCCTATTACAAAAAACAATCCACCTGCAATTAAATAGAGAATGGCAATCTTTTTATGGTCTACTGTCGTTAAATAATCCCATATGACAGCACCCATCCCCTGTTTTTTTGCTACAGAACTCACGTTTTCAACCTCCCCTTCGCGAATAATCCCTCTTTACTTTTCAACTTTTAACGTTTGTAAGTATGCATTTAATGCATCAATTTGATCATCCGTTAAGTTGCCATATTTGCCAGTCATTTTGTTTCCTGGCTTCATATTTTCAGGATCTTTCAGCCATTTTTTTAAGTTTTCTTCATTGTTTTCGGCAATACCGGCAACCATATCGCGATCCGCAAAGTTTGCTAAGTTTGGTGCGATACGAGCGGAAGGTGGTCTACTATCATTAGATCCAACTGCGTGACAACCAATACAGCTTTTATTAAATATTTCTTGGCCCTCTTGCGCCTTTGTTGAAGCTACTTCTTTCTTCCCATCAATCTTCTTCATATCAGCAAGCCAATTTTTGTACTCGCTTTCATCTAAAGCTTTCACTTTAAATTGCATTAAAGAATGTGATGGGCCGCAAAATTCTGTACAAAAACCATTATAAGTGCCCGATTTATCTGCCTTTAACCACATTTTGTTCACATTGTCTGTATTTGTATCCATTTTCCCAGCTAAAGATGGAACCCAAAATGAGTGTTTAATATCGGCACCCTTCAAATTTAAATACACTTTCTTACCTGTGGGGATGACTAAATCTTGCGAAGTTACTATCTTTTCTGATTTATAAGAAAATTCCCACCAATAAAGATTCGCTGTTACATCAACAACGATAGTATCTTTATCAATATTCTTTTTCTCCATCGCACTTACATCAGCAAGTTTGAATGTATATGTAACCGTTGGAACAGCTAAGATTAGTAAAAGAATAATCGGAATAACTGTCCATATAATTTCTAGCTTGTGATTTCCTTCAACTTGCTCTGGAATATAATCTTCCTGACCTTTCTTTTGTCGGAAACGCACAATTACATACAAGAAAATAATAGTAACTACTAGTACTACTCCTACCATAATTGCACTTGCCAGTAGAAGTAAATCATATTGCATTTTTGCTACTTCTCCTTGCGGAATTAAAGTAGATTGAAAGGCTTTACCGCATCCCCCTAACAGTAAAGCCAGCAGTGAAACGAACGAAAGCAGTCGCCACTGTTTCTTCATACAAACAACCCCCACTTTCCTTGTGAATTAGATTGTACTTTATAGTTAAGTAAAGTAAATCTCAACGTAAAGAAATCCAATTATGTCGTTGTCTTAGAAGAATGTAACTACAATCATTGATACAAATAAGATTGTTAAATAATTTAGGGAATAAACAAACATTTGCACAGACCATTTTATGTCATCTTTCTTACGGAATCCATAAAATCCTAAAGCGATCCATCCGATGTTAAGCAGTGTTGCAATTACCATAAATGTTATCCCTAGTCCACTCATATAAAATGGTAGTGGTAATAAACATACTGTCCAAATCATAATTTGGCGTTTCGTAATTTCAAATCCATGAACTACAGGAAGCATTGGAATTCCTGCATTTCGATATTCATCAACACGTTTCATCGCTAATGCAAGGAAATGTGGGATTTGCCAAATAAACATAATTAAAAATAACATCCAAGCAATTGGATGACCTAAAGATGGATCAATTGCTGCCCATCCAATTAAAGGTGGAACTGCACCAGATATACTACCTACAACAGTATTTAGTGTATACTTTCTCTTTGTCCATAAACTATATAGAACAACATATGTGAAAGCACCAATAAATCCCATTAAGACTGCCATTGGTGTTGTTAATAATAAAAATACAAAACCAAGAAGTAATATGACTAGTCCAAATGTAAGTGCAAATCCTGGTTTATACTTTCCAGTAACCGTTGGACGGGTCTTTGTTCTTTCCATTAATGGATCGATGTCTCGATCAATGTAGTTGTTTAAACAACATACCCCTGCCATAACTAATCCAGAACCAACGATTGTAAAGAATAACTTATCCAGATTGTCCATTACACTTAATCCATTAAAGTGTAATGCCAACCAAAATCCTGTAAATACAGTAAGTGTATTTGAGTTTACAATCCCCATTTTAACGAGTGCTTTTAAATCTTGTATCCGAGTTGTTTCCGGTACACTTGTAACAGCGGACTCATCATGCAGCTCACTTGTTGCATGGTTCATCACTCTAACCCCCTCTTAAAACTTTCATCTTTCTTTTTGCGCCTATTTCAAATGAAATAATTCGCTTCTATATAGCAATATTATTACAGTAGAAACATTGTTAACCCATTCTACTACTAATCTACGCCCATACTCCAATATATTAAATCATATTTCCCGAACATTTTGTGAAGAAAACATGAACTTTTTGTGTCGAATATAAAAAACTTCATTCTGACTTGTCCTTATCATAACATGATGTTACCTTCTATAATAAACTATTTTATCCTATTTAACACGTATTCTCCCCATTTCTTTTCAAAATAGCCTATTTTTCACCTAATTTTTTCCTTAGGAACCCTGTTTTTACACCTATTTTCTCCCCCTTTCCTTTCCCCTCCATTTCTTTGCTATTTTATTATTTTTTATATATCATAGGAACTAGCGCATTTTATTCTATACATAATGGAATGAAAATATTTCGCAATAACTTCATAGCAGAAAGATGGTGAAAGAGATTGCAACGCTTTATTAAATGGTTAGCAGTCATTACAAGCCTTGATTTATTAATAGTTTTATTAGGAGGCGCTTTAGTTACAAAAACAGGTTCTGGTCAAGGTTGTGGTAAATCATGGCCACTTTGTAACGGTGAATTTGTTCCATCTAATTTATCAATGGAAACTATTATTGAACTTAGCCACCGATTAACATCAGGATCAGCTGGAATTCTTGTCACTCTCCTTTGTATTTTGTCCTGGAAATATTATAAACATGTGCGTGAAACAAAAACGTTAGCAATTTTATCCTTCGTATTTTTAGTTGCACAAGCATTAATGGGAGCAGCAGCAGTTGTTTGGGGACAAATGCCAGCTGTACTTGCTATCCATTTCGGTATTTCCTTAATTTCATTTGCTTCTGTCATTTTATTAACGTGTCTTATCTTTGAAATTGACCAAAAATTTGATGCACGTTCTCTTATTATGGACAAAAAAATGAAATTTCATATTTATGGTGTAACAATTTACAGTTATATCGTCGTCTACACAGGTGCTTTAGTACGTCACGAACGAGCTAGCTTAGCCTGTCCAGACTTTCCTTTATGTAGCAAAAACAGACCTATGCCAACTCAACTACATGAATGGGTTCAAATGGGCCATAGAGTTGCAGCAATGTTAATTTTCGCTTGGATACTTTACGCGATGATTCTCGCTATTCGTCATTACAAACAGCAACCTGTAGTATATTGGGGATGGATCATTTCATTTATCCTTGTTACACTTCAAGCTGTAGTAGGAATTTTAGTTGTATTTACAAACGCTAGTTTAGCAATGGCATTGTTACATTCTCTATTCATTTCTTGCTTGTTTGCCGTACTATGCTATTTAGTTATGTTAGGAACAAGAAGTAAAGTGAATGCAAAAGAAGCTGGATCAACTTCTAAACAAACAAAATAATTTAAAACTAAAATCCCTTGCCAATTCGGCAAGGGATTTTTTGCAATAAAGAAAAGAGCTGTATTTACACAGCTCTTTTCTTTATTTTAGTGATCTAATTCAATAAGTAAATCACCCGTTTGAATTGCATCACCATCGTTAACATATACTTTTTTCACTTTACCATTGAACGGCGCTTGAACTGTCGTTTCCATTTTCATCGCTTCTGTAATTGCCATAGAATCGCCTTTTTTCACTTCATCGCCTTCTTTTACAACTACTTTAATTACCGTTCCTGGCATTGTTGCACTAATGTGATTTGGATTTTCACGGTTTCCTTTCACACGTTGTGCAACTGTTGCTTTCACACTCTCGTCTTTCACGACAATTTCACGTGGTTGACCATTAAATTCCAAGTAAAGGACACGATTTCCATCCGGCTGTGGTTCTCCAATTGATACAAGTTTAACCATCAATGTCTTACCTTGTTCAATTTCCACATCAATTTCTTCACCTAGCCTCATACCATAGAAGAATGTCGGTGTATCAAGTACAGATACATTTCCATAAAGCTCAGCAACTTTTTCATAGTCCATAAATACTTTTGGATATAATGCATATGCAACTACATCAAAAATTGTTACTTCGCGTCCAAGTTTATGGAATAATTCTTCTTTTAACGCGTCGAAATCTACTGGCTCTAGTAGTTCACCTGGTCTTACTGTTAACGGCTCTTTCCCTTTTAAAATAATCTTTTGCAATTCTTTCGGGAAACCACCGTACGGTTGACCTAAATCACCAGAGAACATTTCAACAACAGATCCAGGGAAGTCCAAAGCATGTCCACGCTCTAAAACATCTTGTTCTGTCAGGTGGTTTTGAACCATAAATAACGCCATATCGCCAACAACTTTTGATGACGGTGTTACTTTTACAATATCTCCAAACATGTCATTCACACGACGGTACATTACTTTCACTTCATCAAAGCGATCTCCTAAACCAACCGCCTTCGCTTGTTGCTGAAGATTACTATACTGTCCACCTGGCATTTCATGCATATATACCTCTGTGTGAGGTGCATTCATACCACTTTCAAACGGTGCATAGTATTTGCGTACATCTTCCCAATAATGAGATAGCTTTTCTAAAGAATCGATATTAACATCTGGTTGTCTTTCATTTCCACCTAGTGCATAGAATAATGTGTTCGCACTCGGTTGTGACGTTTGACCAGCCATAGAACTCACTGCTACATCGACAATATCAATCCCTGCTTCAATTGCCTTCGTATACGTTAATATACCATTTCCACTCGTATCGTGCGTATGCAGGTGAATCGGAATCGATACCGTCTCTTTTAATGCTGAAACTAAATCATATGCTGCGTTTGGTTTTAGTAAGCCAGCCATATCTTTAATACCTAAAATGTGAGCTCCCGATGCTTCCAACTCTTTTGCTAAGTTTTTATAATAATTCAAATCATATTTACTACGTAATGGATCATGAATATCTCCTGTATAGCACATTGTCGCTTCTGCAATTTTACCAGTATCTCGTACAGCATCAATTGCAACTCTCATACCTTCTACCCAGTTTAAACTATCAAAAATACGGAACACATCAATGCCTGCTTGAGCAGAACACTCCACAAATTTTTGAATTAAATTATCTGGATAGTTTTTGTAGCCAACTGCGTTTGACGAACGTAGTAACATTTGGAATAAAACGTTCGGCATTTTTTCACGAAGATCTAGTAATCGTTCCCATGGATCTTCTTTTAAGAAACGATACGCGACATCAAACGTTGCACCGCCCCACATTTCAGCTGAGAATAGGTTTGGTAACATTCTTGCTGTTGGCTCTGCAATTTGATGTAAATCTTTTGTACGAATACGAGTTGCAAGTAATGACTGATGTGCATCACGGAATGTTGTATCCGTTAAAAGTACACGGTTTTGATCCTGTACCCATTTTACTAATCCATCTGCTCCACGCTCGTCCAAAATTTGTTTCGTTCCATTTTGGATTGGCTCTGAATGTTTTAAACATGGAATACGAGCATCTGGGAATATTGGCTTTTCTTTTTTCCCTACTCCTGGGAAGCCATTTACTGTTACTGAACCAATATAATTTAACATTTTCGTTCCGCGGTCTTTACGTTTCGGGAACAAGAATAGTTCAGGTGACACATCAATAAACGAAGTATCATATTCTCCTGATAAGAAGTTTTTATGTTTTACTACATTCTCTAGGAATGGAATATTTGTTTTAATACCACGAATACGGAATTCTTTTAAGTTACGTTCCATTTTTGCAGCAGCTTGCTCAAAAGTAAGTGCCCAAGTTGTAACTTTTACAAGTAAAGAATCGTAGTATGGTGTAATAACTGCACCTTGGAAGCTATTTCCTGTATCAAGACGCACACCAAAACCACCGCCTGATCGATACGCCATAATTTTTCCTGTATCCGGCATAAAATTATTTAGTGGGTCTTCAGTTGTTACACGAGATTGGATTGCAAATCCGTGTACAACCACTTCCTCTTGCTTCGGAACACCTACTATTTTACTATGTAATGCATGTCCATCAGCTATTAAAATTTGTGATTGAACGATATCGACTCCTGTGATCATCTCTGTAATCGTATGTTCTACTTGAACACGTGGATTTACTTCAATAAAGTAAAACTCATCATCTTTTACAAGGAATTCTACTGTCCCTGCATTTAAATAGTTTACATTTTTCGTTAACTTCACAGCAGCATCACAAATACGCTGACGCAGATCATCTGAAAGTGATACACTCGGTGCTATTTCTACAACTTTTTGATGACGACGTTGTACAGAACAGTCACGCTCGTATAAATGAACAACATTGCCTTCTTCATCTGCTAAAATTTGTACTTCTATATGTTTAGGTTTTTCAACGAATTTTTCGACGTAAACTTCATCATTACCAAAGGCTGCTTTCGCTTCTGATTTTGCTCGATTATATGATTCTCCTAATTCCTCACTAGTACGCACAATACGCATACCACGACCGCCACCACCAAGGGACGCTTTAATAATAATCGGGTAATCATACTTTTCAGCAAATTTTTCGACTTCTTCTAATGAATCTACTGGACCATCACTACCAGGTATAACTGGAATTTGTGCTAGCTGCGCTTGTGTTCTTGCTTTCACTTTATCTCCAAACATATCTAAATGCTTACTTTTCGGACCGATAAAGATAATTCCTTCTTCTTCGCAACGTTTCGCGAATTGAATATTTTCTGACAAGAAACCATATCCAGGGTGGATTGCATCTACATGATTACTTTTTGCAATCTCAATAATGCCTTCAATATCTAGATAAGCATCAATTGGTTTTTTTCCTTCCCCAACTAAATAGGACTCATCGGCTTTATAGCGATGATAAGAACCACTATCCTCTTTCGAATAGATTGCAACTGTTTTTAATCCAAGTTCCGAACAAGCTCGAAACACACGAATTGCAATCTCTCCACGGTTAGCTACCAATACTTTTTGAATACGTTGCAGCTTTGTCATGATTTTCCCCCTCTACTTTCCTACCACTCTAGAGATAAAATATATACACACCTTAAAAAGCGTGAAGTTCTTCACTTTCCACATTATATTATACTTAGAAAGCTTCACTTTATTTTTATCCATCATACCTTATTTTTTAACAAATGATAAGTTTTCTGTGCAATTTGTTTCACAAAAATAGTATAGCATACCTCTTCCTTTTCTAACAACTTAATTGTATATCACATTTAAACAAATGTGATATATCTTTTAACTGAAAGAGAAATTAATACATCATATTTAAAACTACTTGAAAATAAAAAACACATCCTGCTCTAAAGCACGATGTGTTTTTTATTTTACAACTACAAGATGTGGTCCATTTTGTTCTCTTTCTTTCATTACCTCATTCTGCTGTTTTTCTTCTCGTTTTACATGACTAGCAATATTAAGTAGTATTCCCATCGCAAGTAGATTAGCTAATAAAGAACTACCACCATAGCTGACAAACGGTAATGGTACTCCTGTAAGTGGTATTACTCCAGACATACCACCAACATTAATAAACGTTTGAACTCCAAACAAGCTTGCAATTCCGATAGCTATTAAACTTCCAAATGGATCTGTACATTTTTGTGCAACTCTAAATGACCGAATAATAATAAGTAATAAACAGATTAAAATGATAGCTACACCTATAAAACCAAGTTCTTCAGATATAATTGCCATTATAAAATCCGTTTGCGGTTCTGGTAAATAACCATATTTTTGTACACTATTCCCTAATCCTCTACCATTAAGCCCTCCAGAAGCGATTCCAATAAATGAATTCACTAATTGAAACCCATCCTTTTGAGGATCATTAAACGGATCAAGGAAAACAGAAAAACGCGCCTTTTGATATGGATTTAATGCATAATTACCAAGAAGATATAGTGCCGGAATCCATACTATAGAAGTTAAAGCAATTCGTTTAATCCATAAGTTAACCTGTACTCCCGAACAAAGAAACATAATTCCTACTGTTCCTGCAATTAACAAATCAGTACCTAAATCATTTTGCTTTAATATTAAAAACATGATTATACCAACACCAATAAGTACTGGACCTGACCCTTTGGAAACAGGTGTATTCGTTTCTTGTCTTTTGGCAAAGAAATGAGCTAAGACAAGAATAACTGTTATCTTAACAAATTCTGCAGGCTGTATTCCAAATATCCAGCCGTTTGCACCGTTTACTTTCTTAGTGAAAAAGGCAGCTGCAGCTAATAAGGCAACACTAGCACCGTAACTCCCCAACAAAAAAATTCGTTTTCTCCAAACTTTATATGGGATAGTAGCAATAATTATTAATACTATTGTCCCAGCAACTAAAGTAATTAATTGTCTTTTAAAAAAGAAATTTGCTGGTTTATCAAATCTCGAAATTGCAACAATGGAACTAGAACTATATACCATTATTACTCCCAGCACACATAAGATAACAAGAGGAAGTAACAATGAATAATCCATTGATTTCCATACTTTTTTCATTTCATTTCCTCTTTCTGTTTCAATTTAATTATTGTTGTATTCCATATGTACATTGATTCTTCCTGCTTTATTATACAAATAAAAAGCTCAAACTAATTTAGTTTGAGCCCCCTTATTTGAACCCGTTATTGTTGTTTGTTTGTAAACGCTTCATGAAGTGCAGATAACTCACGTTCGAGCTCACCTAACATTGCTTTCCCTTGTTCTTCTGCAATAAGACCAAGGCGAACTGCAAAATCGACCTCGCGGGATAGTCCAAACATTTGTGTGTCTAACACTTCTTCATATAATGGACATTGCGGCATTGTAAGATGGTCCATTTGCACCTTAATAAGTCTTAAAATCTTCTCTGCATCCGCTTGTAGAAGGGCTAGTGCCTTTTCCTGATGATTTGCTACTGTCTCAGACGCCAAATTGATTCCCTCCGTTTCCGTCCTACTCTCCTCTATCCTATCTATTAATATTAGCGATAGTTTTAATAAATTGCAATAGAAACATTTTTTGTGACAACAGTGTCTAATGCTATTATACTGAAAAGTGGGAGTATAACACAAATGGGGGAACAACAATGAGCGAAATTTTATTTATTAACGGAAAAGTACGTTTTCCAATCACTATTGATCCAACTGTTTGGATCTTTGATGATCGAAAAGTAGATTTGACAACTTACTTTGATGAAACTAGAGAAAACACGTCTGAACTAGAAACTTATTTAAAAAACACTTCAGAACATTGGGATCGTGAAATTCGTGATGGTGCTGCCTTCCCGCCAATACAACAAAGTGTAAAGAAATATAAAAAAGAACAGCTAATTACTGGAACATTTGGTATACCCTTTCATCCATTCCTTGCTAACGCTGAAATTTTAGAGGACGCTACGCAAGTTGAAATTGAAACTGTAGATCATACAATGACACTTCCATTAGAAACTGTCAAAAATGCTATACTAGGTTTTTCAAAAGAAGGAAAGCCATTAAAAGAAGACGGACCTGTTCATCTCTATTTCAATGATGGATCTAATCGACAAAATCCAATCCGGAACATCCGTAAATTTACAATTATTTAAAGAAAAGGAGTGAGCTTAAGCTCACTCCTTTTTACAATAAATCTGCTGCTAGTTGAGCTAAATTAGATCGCTCCCCTTTAACAAACTTCACATGACCACTAATGCGCTGTTCTTTAAACTTCTCTACAACATACGTTAAGCCATTATTATATTCATCTAAATATGGGTGATCAATTTGCTGAGGATCTCCCATCAATACAATCTTACTCTTTTCCCCTACCCTAGTTAGTATCGTTTTCACTTCATGCTTTGTTAAATTTTGTGCTTCGTCAATGATAATGAACTGATCTGGAATACTTCTCCCGCGTATATAAGTAAGGGCTTCTACTTCAATCGAACCCATTCCAGCTAAAATAGCATCTAACTCTCCTGGCTTTTTCGTATTAAATAAATACTCTAGGTTATCAAAAATTGGTTGCATCCATGGTCTTAACTTTTCTTCTTTTTCTCCTGGTAAATAACCGATATCTTTTCCGACTGGGACAATTGGTCTTGCAACGAGTAATTTTTTATATAACCCTAAGTCTTCTGTTTGCATAAGTCCCGAAGCTAACGCAAGTAACGTTTTTCCTGTGCCGGCTTTCCCCGTTAATGTTACGAGCGGAATATCTTCACGAAGCAACAATTCTAATCCCATAATTTGCTGCACGTTTCGTGGTCGTATCCCCCACACTTGTTCATTGTGAAAAATAAGTTTCTTTACCTTCTTACCTAAGTGATCCACAATGCCAAGCGCAGAACTAGAGCCCCCTAATGCATCTTTCATTACTACAAATTGATTTGGGTAAAAAGGGTGATTCGCAATTTCAGATAGAGGCAATTCACCTTTCTCATAAAAATAATCCAATTGTTCTTTTGATATATATCCTTCTAAAAAGCCAGAATATATATTTTCTACTTCAATTACGCGATCACTTAAATAATCTTCAGCCTTCAAACCAATTGCATCAGCTTTTACCCTTACGAGTACATCTTTACTTACTAAAATAACAGACTTCCCGTCCTCTTTTTCCTGTTCTTCTAAAGATAGATTTTTTGCTACAGCTAAAATTCGATTATCATTTGTTTTTTCTACAAAAATATCTTGTAGTTGCACAAATGAACGATGGTTTAATTCAATACGAAATGTTCCGCCATTTTCTAGCGGGATACTTTCATGCAGCTTTCCTATTTCACGAAATTTATCTATTAACTTAGATACATAACGAGCATTTCGTCCTACTTCATCCATATAACGTTTTTTCGAATCAACCTCTTCTAATACAACTGCTGGAATCACTACTTCATTGGTTTCAAATGAAAAAATAGATAAAGGATCCTGCAAAAGTACATTCGTATCTAACACATAAATTTTATCCAACCTGTTACCCCCTGACTCCACTTTTAAATTTGTAGAACAAGGGTTTCATCCATAAAATATGGACGAACCATTGTTATAATTATATGTACCGTGTAAACGAGGTAGAATCGAAAATCATAGTCATTAAACCTTTTATTTATTCTTTATTCATTTCTATTCAATATATTACTTTTTATTATAATTATTAACGTTAAATCACAATAACCGATTACAAAAGTGAATAAACGAATTTCTTATTTAGCACATTTATAATTCTCTTATTCCTACTAGTACTTCGTTATCCAGCTTTTTGGCCGCCCGAAGATCGTATGTTTTTTCATATGTTGGTTCAATTGCAAGTTTCGCTCCATAAAACATAACATCACGTACTTCTTGCACATTAACTTCTATTACAGTTAATTTCAAAGAAATACCTTCCATTCTATCTGTCAAAATTTCACCTGCACCACTTATAGAAAATACGGATTCATTCGCCATTATAGTCAATACTACACCTGTATTATGCCTTATATTTTCCACAATACGTGAACGTTGATCTACTGCAAATCGAATACTAGTTTTGCTCACTGCATACACCCAAGAAATAGCACTTACGTTAGGAACTTGTTTTTCGAAATCTGTCGTTGCTATCATCACAATACACTCTTTACGCAACGTTTGTACTAAACCCTCTGTTAAAGTAGGCTCTACTACATTCGCCATATTTTCACCTCCAAACATACTTGGTATATCCTTATCATAACTTATTTTTCGAATTGCGAAAATATTATTTTTTCCCACTATTATTCAAAAACATTATACTTCCATGATATACTTATACTGATAGAATTCGTATTGAGGTGACGAAATGAGAGTCAAATGTATGATTTGTGATAAAAAAGATATGTTAGATGATGAAAATCCTATGGCAAAAAAACTGCGTAATCGCCCTATTCATACATATATGTGCATGGAATGTTCGGAACGAATTGCAGAGCGTACAATGGAACGTCATGCAAGTGGTAATTTCCGATTATATCGTGATAAAAAAGTCGAAGACGATTGGTAAAATGTAAATAAGTCCTTACTCATATAGATAAGGACTTATTTATATTTTTCAGGCTCACGATTCATTTGATCCAAGAAACAATCAATAGCTTCTAATGGAAACCTTGCAGATTTCCTTTCCCCTTTCATTTCATATGTAATTAAATACATTTCCTCGTTCTTTTTAACTTCCACATTTTTTAATTTATGTTCTTCATATATCATATTTTGAAATAACAAATACGTTTCTTTTGCAGCACTATCATCCGGACGTGCTTCCGCAACTGTTTTAATTGTTAACCAATTATATAGTGCATCTTGTACTGAACGCATAAAACTTCGCCCCCTCACCCTGCTTTTTGTTGTTTCGCTTGACGCAAACGCAATCTATAAATTCCAAGTACAATTGCCGCTACAACAAGTCCTTCTCCAACAGGTAAAAATACAGCAAAAAAGGTTAATACTGTACATCCAATTGCTAATGATATGTATATTACTATATTTTTTAGTACAGACAACTTTCTAGCAAATCCTAAATTATAGACGAGAGCACTTAATATAATAATCGTCCCATAAAGTAACCACATTCCTAACTCTGGATTTTCATCAACTTTACATAATTTCGCAAAAAAAGACATTCTTTCTAACACTATTTATCCCCCCTTCTCATAAAAAACAAAATTTCTTTATGTACTTAATACAAGAGTAACCTGCGAAAAAAATACTGTCCACTAAAAAGAGTAAATATTCTAAAAAATAAACATAAAAAAACAGCTACCTTAAAGGTAGCTGTTTTATTTTTTATGCTTCTACAGATTTCTTTTTCTTAGCAGCTCTTTCACGTTCGCTCTTATCAAGAATCTTTTTACGTAAACGAATTGATTCTGGAGTTACTTCACAGAACTCGTCATCGTTTAAGTACTCTAATGACTCTTCTAGAGTCATTAAGCGTGGTTTTTTCATTGTTGAAGTTTGATCTTTCGTTGCAGAACGAATGTTAGTTTGTTGTTTCATTTTCACAACGTTAACTGTTAAGTCGTTCTCACGAGTATGTTCTCCTACGATCATACCAGCATATACTTCTGTACCTGGTTCAACGAAGATTACACCACGGTCTTCAACTTGCATAATACCGTATTGTGATGCTTTTCCTGTTTCAAGTGAAACTAGAACACCTTGGCGACGTCCACCCACTTGTCCAGCATGTACTGGTTGGTAGCAATCGAATGTATGGTTTAAAATACCGTAACCACGAGTTAATGTTAGGAATTCTGTTGTGTAACCAATTAAACCACGTGCCGGAACCATGAAAGTAAGGCGAACTTGACCGTTTCCGTTATTCACCATATCTAACATTTCACCTTTACGTGCACCCATTGATTCCATAATAGAACCAGTGTATTCTTCAGGAACATCGATTTGTACGCGCTCTACAGGTTCACATCTTACGCCATCGATATCTTTAATAATTACTTCAGGCTTAGATACTTGTAGTTCATAACCTTCACGACGCATGTTTTCAATTAAGATAGATAAATGCAATTCCCCGCGTCCAGATACGATCCATGCATCAGGAGAATCTGTATTATCTACACGTAAACTTACATCTGTTTCTAATTGTGAACGAAGACGCTCTTCAATTTTACGAGATGTAATAAATTTACCTTCACGACCTGCAAATGGGCTGTTATTTACAAGGAATGTCATTTGTAGCGTTGGCTCATCAATACGTAATAATGGTAAAGCCTCTTCATGCTCAACCGGACATACCGTTTCACCTACGTTGATGTCTTCCATACCTGAAACAGCTACTAAATCTCCAGCTTTTGCTTCTTCAATTTCTTGACGTTTTAATCCAATGTAACCGAATAATTTCGTTACGCGGAATTGTTTTACACTTCCGTCAACTTTCATTAAAGCAACTTGTTGTCCAACCTTCATTGTACCGCGGAATACGCGTCCAACTCCAATACGTCCAACGTAGTCGTTGTAATCAAGAAGTGCTACTTGGAATTGAAGTGGCTCTTCGCTGTTATCAACTGGTGCTGGAATATGTTCGATAATTGTATCGAATAATGATTTCATATTCTCTTCTTGATTTGCCGGATTTGAATCCAAGCTTGCTGTTCCGTTCATTGCTGATGCAAATACAACTGGGAACTCTAATTGATCTTCGTTTGCACCAAGTTCGATGAATAAGTCAACTACTTCATCAACTACTTCATCAGGGCGAGCGAAGTCACGGTCAATTTTGTTTACAACAACGATTGGAGTTAAGTTTTGCTCAAGAGCTTTCTTTAAAACAAATCGTGTTTGTGGCATACAACCTTCATATGCATCAACAACAAGTAGAACACCATCAACCATTTTCATGATACGTTCTACTTCTCCACCGAAGTCAGCGTGACCTGGTGTATCTAAAATGTTAATTCTTTTATCTTCATAGTGAATCGCTGTATTCTTCGCTAAAATTGTAATACCGCGTTCTCTTTCTAGATCATTTGAATCCATTGCGCGTTCTTCAATATGTTCATTCGCACGGAATGTCCCCGCTTGACGTAATAACTGGTCAACAAGTGTTGTTTTACCATGGTCAACGTGGGCAATAATTGCTATATTACGTAAATCTTGTCGTTTTTTCAACATGTCCAACTCCTAATGTCTTTTTAATCCTTCTCTATTATAAGAGCGAAGGGGATACAATAGCAATTAAAATAAAAGCAAGAATGAAAATATAGTTGTATTCTTACTTTTGTGAAAGTAAAATGAGATTGGAGGGTGAAGAAATGGAACACATTCAATATCGCTTTTTATTAACCGCAATTATCGGTGTTATTTTCTTAATCGGTATCGGCATTATGATTGCTGAAAATAGTCCAATCGGTATTATTATTTGCATTATCGGTACATTTGTTGCAGTTGGATACGGTTTTGTAACAAAAAGAAAAATGCGCAAATCACAATAACGCTAAAAAGTAAGAAGCTTATACATAGCCTCTTACTTTTTTTGTGGCTCTGATATAAAAGATAACACTTCTTCATACACTCCTGGTTTTGCAACTAGCACACTGCTCTTCTCTATGATAGAAAGTGGCGCTCCAGAGAATGTCGTTACCTTCCCTCCAACTTCTTCTACAATTATCTGTCCTCCGCCAAAATCCCATGGTGATAATCTCGGCGTTACATATGCATCTATTCTTCCTGTTGCAACGTACACCATCTCTAACGCTGCACAGCCATACGATCTCGTGCCCCTTGCTTTCTTAACAAGTGCCATCATACTTTCCATATTAAGCAATGGATTATCTGTAAGCCATACCGCATTTAAAGCTACAATACCTTGCTCTACAGTTCCTTTTTCCAATGGAGGAATTGATATATCATTACAAAAAGCTCCAGATCCCTTGACTGCATGATATAGTTCATCATGTACTGGATCATAAATAAGTCCAATCTTTCCGATACCGTTCTTATAAATCCCAATTGAAATTGCAAAATTTCTTTTTTGATGAACAAAGTTCATCGTGCCGTCAATTGGATCAATTAACCAAACAACCCCGTCAGAAGACGTTATCTCGTCTCCATAACCTTCTTCTCCTAAAATATTATGATTCGGGAATGTTTCTTTAATTTTCCCAATTAAAAACTGTTCTATCTCTCGGTCCATATTTGTAACTAAGTCAGCTGCATTGGATTTTGTTTCTATAATAAGTGCTTTTTTCATGGATGCCATTAAATGCTCTCCTGCATCCCGAATCCACCGTTTGGCGTGTGCATCGATGTCTTTCCATACTTCTTGCATGTTTAAACACTCCGATCTTTACTGTTCACAGAAAAAACGAACCCTTTATAAGGTTCGCACCAACTAATTTTTTATACATATACTATTATTACGCTTCTAAACGAATCATTTCAAGTCTTAACACTTCTAACTTTTGTACACACTCTTCTTTTTTCTGTTTATCATCTTCCATCATCGCATCATATAAAGTTGCTAATTCATAATCTAGCTCCAAACGTAGCACCGGTATTCTCTTTTCGGCATCTGTTCTCTTTAACGCATTAATCACCTGTCTCATATTATTTGCCTCCTCCCAATATTCGTCTGCCCTCGGACTAGAATTAATTCAATTTTCTGATTTTTTGTTTTATACTATACTATGTTGGATAAATCATCTATGCAACAAAATTATATTTTTTTATTTAAATTTTTTTGTGCTGTTTTTTTTATGAATAGTACAAGCTATGCTAAAATAAAAGCAAAATAGGAGTTGGAGGAACAATCATGACAATACAAACATTCAAGTCAACTGATTTTGATGTCTTTACAGTTGATGGTCTCGAAGAACGAATGAGTGCAATTAAAACGAACATTCATCCTAAGCTAGAAGCTTTAGGGGAACAATTTGCAGAATACTTATCCCAACACACTGATGAGAACTTTTTTTATCATGTTGCAAAACACGCACGTCGCAAAGTCAATCCACCAAACGATACTTGGGTTGCTTTTTCAACAAATAAACGAGGATATAAAATGCTACCGCATTTCCAAATCGGCTTATGGGGTACTCATGCCTTCATATACTTTGGTTTAATCTATGAGTGTCCACAAAAAGTTGAGACGGCTCATGCCTTCTTAGAACATTTAAATGATTTAAAAACAAATATTCCAAATAACTTCGTTTGGTCCATTGACCATACTAAACCAAGTGTGAAATTACATAAAACACTTGAAACCGAAGACTTACAAAAGATGATTGAACGACTAGCTACTGTAAAAAAAGCAGAATTATTAGTTGGTATTCATATATCACCAGAGGAGTTTTCAGCAATGACCAACGAACAATTCCTTGCTAAGATTGAATCTACGATGCAATCACTCCTTCCTTTATATGCACTTTGTAATCGATAGTAGAAAACGGACAATATATATTGTCCGTTTTTAGTTGTTATCACATTATATCACTTCAGTTTTTATTTTTCAAAATATTTTTTACATTTTTACAAGCTTTTGTTCTTCGACTTCCTTTGCTCTTTGAATAGCACGATATATAGAGTATCCACTTACTTCTTGAAACTCTTTATCAATTTTCTTTTCTTCTGCTTTCGATGGAACAATCTCTTTAAAACGACGATATAAACCCATTAATTCTTCTCTTATAATTCCTTTTTCATAAGCTTTCTCAATTGCTTCATAAAACTTCACAATTATAACCATTTCCTCATTTGACCAATCATAATCTAACGGATATTGATATTCCATTTCGCACCTCATTTATCATTTCTTCTTGTTTCATTATGCTATCTTAAAGAGAATGTTTTATTCTTCATTATAGCCACTCTGCATTATACACTATTTATTCATTTTAATGGAATTGTCTTCCTCCATTCATTAGTTGAGGCTAACTATTAAACATACTCACCTTAAAAATATTTTTTTCTATACATCTATAATTATTGGTGATATAATGCTTTTGTTTTATAGAAAATAAAGTGAAGCTACCATCTCAAAACCGATTTTTTGAATGGCAGAAAAACAAGCCTCATTCTAAAAAAAAGGACTTACCTTTTTTAGAGCAGGATTATATAAAACAAATTAAATATTATGAAGAAGAAGGGGTGTATAGATTGTCCCAATACGAAACACCATTGTTTACCGCTTTAGTTGAGCACAGTAAGCGAAATCCAATTCAATTCCATATTCCTGGTCATAAAAAAGGACAAGGCATGGATCCTACATTTCGCGAATTTATTGGGCATAATGCATTAGCAATTGATTTAATTAATATTGCGCCACTCGATGATTTACATCATCCAAAAGGTATGATTAAAGAAGCACAGGATTTAGCAGCCGCTGCATTCGGTGCAGATCATACTTTCTTTTCTATTCAAGGTACAAGTGGCGCTATTATGACAATGGTGATGAGCGTTTGCGGTCCTGGTGACAAAATCCTAGTACCACGAAACGTGCATAAATCAGTAATGTCAGCTATTATTTTCTCAGGTGCAAAACCGATTTTCATGCATCCTGAAATCGATCCGAAACTCGGTATTTCTCATGGAATCACAATTCAATCTGTCAAAAAAGCACTTGAAGAGCACTCAGATGCAAAGGGCTTACTTGTTATTAATCCAACGTACTTTGGATTTGCTGCAGACTTAGAACAGATTGTACAATTAGCACATTCTTATGACATCCCTGTACTAGTCGACGAGGCTCATGGTGTTCATATTCATTTTCACGATGAATTGCCGATGTCAGCGATGCAAGCTGGTGCAGACATGGCAGCAACAAGTGTTCACAAATTAGGAGGCTCTTTAACTCAAAGTTCTATTCTTAATGTGAAAGAAGGCTTGGTGAATGTAAAACATGTCCAATCTATTATTAGCATGCTTACAACTACATCAACTTCTTACATCTTGTTAGCATCACTTGATGTTGCGAGAAAACGTCTTGCTACAGAAGGAACAGCACTCATAGAACAAACAATACAATTAGCTGAACATGTTCGTGATGCTATAAATTCTATTGAGCATCTTTACTGTCCTGGAAAAGAAATGTTAGGTACAGATGCTACCTTTAACTATGATCCTACAAAGATAATTGTATCTGTAAAAGATTTAGGTATTACCGGCCACCAAGCTGAAGTATGGCTTAGAGAGCAATATAACATTGAAGTAGAACTCTCAGATCTATACAACATACTATGTCTTATCACTTTAGGAGACACAGAAAGTGATACAAATACACTTATTGCAGCATTACAAGATTTAGCAGCAACATTTAGAAATAGGGCAGATAAAGGTGTTCAAGTACAAGTAGAGATTCCAGAAATTCCAGTGCTAGCACTTTCTCCTCGAGATGCTTTTTATTCGGAAACAGAAGTCATTCCATTTGAAAATGCAGCGGGTCGTATTATAGCTGATTTTGTTATGGTTTATCCGCCAGGGATTCCAATCTTTACTCCGGGGGAAATTATTACACAAGAAAACTTAGAGTATATTCGTAAAAACTTAGAAGCAGGTTTACCTGTACAAGGTCCTGAAGATATGACATTACAAACATTACGTGTTATTAAAGAGTACAAGCCTATCAGTTGATAGGCTTTTTTTTCACCTTTTTTCCTTTTCTTCATACGATACTAAAGAATGTAACGTATAGGTGGGGATACTATTATGATTGTAATAGGCCGTTCTATTGTACATCCTTATATTACAAATGAATATGAGCCATTTGCAGCAGAGAAACAACAAATTTTATCAATAATGGCAGGAAATCAAGAAGTTTATTCCTTCCGAACAGCTGATGAACTCAGCTTTGATCTCAATTTACGAGTTAATATTATTATCTCTGCACTAGAACTTTTTCAAAGTGGATTTCAGTTTCGCACATTTCAACAATCCTTTTGCAACCCCCAGTATTGGAAAAGAACATCCCTTGGAGGATTCGAGCTTCTTCCAAACATACCACCTTCTATTGCCATACAAGATATTTTCAAAAACGGAAAACTATATGGAACTGAATGCGCAACCGCTATGATCATTATTTTTTATAAAGCTTTATTATCATTGTATGAGGAAGAAACTTTCAATCGTCTATTTGCAAACCTTTTACTTTATACATGGGACTACGATCAAGATCTAAGGCTCATAACAAAAACCGGTGGCGATCTTGTTCCAGGTGACCTCGTTTACTTTAAAAACCCACAAGTGAATCCAGCTACGATTGAGTGGCAAGGAGAAAACACAATCTATTTAGGAAATTTCTTTTTTTACGGACATGGCGTAGGTGTAAAAACAAAAGAAGAAATTATTTATTCATTAAATGAACGACGAGTCCCTTACGCTTTTATTTCAGCTTTCTTGACCGATACTATTACCCGTATAGATAGCCGTATAATGAGCCAATACGCTTCTTCTAGTACACCACAGACATCCATAAGCTTTATTCCAATTAGAGATGATGCAATCGTTGCAACAGTTGGCCATACAACTACAATTTATTAAAAAAGCGCCTACACATGTAGGCGCTTTTTCTTATTATTAAGCTTTTGTATGTTCTTTATGGTCACATTCGCAATGAGATCCACATTTCCCGTATAGTACTGTTGATTTTTCATCTTCAAAATGTCCAATTGTTCCTTCACATACTTGGCATACGATTGTTCCCATTTTCATTTCCCCCTGAGTTTTAATAGTAATCTATTTATCTATCATTAAGCTTTCGCATTATCTTTTCTAGCACAGTCACAATTTGTTCCACATTTTCCGTAAAGTACTGTCGTTTTCTCATCTTCAAAATGTCCGATTGTTCCTTCACATACTTGGCATACGATTGTTCCCATTTTTCATTTCCCCCTAAGTTTATGGTCCTAAAAACTTTTAGCTGTCCATTTCCTATAAATTATTGGGCTTTTGTATGCTCTGTGTGATCACATCCGCAAGATCCACATTTCCCGTAAAGTACCGTTACTTTCTCATCTTCGAAGTGTGCAATTGTACCTTCACAATCTTGACATACGATTGTTCCCATTTTTCATTTCCCCCTAAGTTTATAATCCCAAAAACTTTTTTGTAACCGCTTAACTTTCTGTCTTTATTTTAATATGTTATACTTTTTACGTCAATAGGTTTTTAGTATAACACATTAAATATTTTAAATTTTAATTAGTATGCGATATTCAAATAAAAAACAGCCATATTTATAAGTACGACTGTTTCACATTAATTATTCTTCATATTCCGCATGTAAAGAAGTTGACGGAACTAGAAATTTGAAAAACTGAGCTAACTCCTTCGCTTCCTCTTCTGATCCTAATTTAAAAATCTCCTGTATATATTGAACATTCTCTACATCATCTCTTCCGAGTAAAGTAGACCTTCCTGTTTGCATACAAACAATGAGCGGTTTTCCAAAAAACATATTTGTATAAATAACACCAAAATCATAACGTGTATCATGTGTCATAAACCCTAAAAATCGTACCTTCACACTTTCATGCTCATCATACAATTTTTCAAACATTGGTTTCCACCTTTCTACATCACGTTTCATTAATAGTATATTAAACAAAACATGTAATACTCCTTTTAATTGTCAAAAAATTCAGTAGGATGTAGAATGATAGTATTCTACTAAGTTAGGGGGAACTTATATGCAACACGCCTTTATTACGCTTGTACCTAAATCCAACCAACAATCTGTTTCAATAGATGATATAAAACAACTTTTTCATTATTATAAAACAGTTACTTCTAAAACTGGTGCCCAAATTAATTACACGTATACAAATACCGCTTTTCCTTATGAAATTTTAGATACATCTACAACAACATTAAAACTTCAATCCAATCACGACCGGTATGACTCAATTTATATTGGTGTTGGTATAGAAAATGAACAATTTTTCATCCAAGTTTCTTTACCACCTAATGCAACATATGGTGACAAAGGGAAAGCAAATGAATTTTGCCGTTTTTTAGCGAAGAAATTAGAAGGAGAGTTACAATTATTTAATGGAAGAACAATGTATTTTTATAAACGTTAATTTAAAAAATAAATAATACGATTAAAAATAGTATACAATTCGAACATGTAAGAAATAACGCTTGCTTTCTTACGTGTAATACAAAATACGCTATTACATAGGCTAAATACAGGAATACGAAAAAAAGAATAACTTTATAATGAAACTTATCACCATTCGATAATGTTAATACAGTGGAAAAGCCACTCCATAGTAGTAAATGATAAAATATAACATGTAATATTTTCATGGAACCTTCTCCTTTGACATGCTCTATTTTATTAATATATGGGGTTAAGTTTGAATCAATTACATATTATAGAATGATATATATTACCTTTGAAGTAAGTTACGCCTAAATCATTTGTTAAAGTATTATATATTCATTCGACAAGTACGTTTAAAGACCTTGCAAGTCATTTGATGAAAATAAAAATAGCCCCTCTCTTACAATAAGAGAGGGGCTATTTACATTACTTAAATTATTTTACAATGTGAATTGGCATTCCAAGAGCAACTTCAGCTGCTTCCATTGTGATTTCACCTAATGTTGGGTGAGCATGGATTGTTTGAGCGATATCTTCAGCTGTCATTCCAGCTTCGATAGCTAAACCAATCTCAGAGATAATATCAGAAGCACCTGCACCTGCAACTTGAGCACCTACAAGAAGACCATCTTCTTTACGTGTTACAAGTTGTAGGAAACCGTCAGTGCTGTTTAATGATAATGCACGACCGTTAGCAGCGAATGGGAACTTAGATACAGTTACAGTCATTCCAGCTTCTTCAGCTTGTTTTTTAGTGTAACCAACAGATGCTAATTCTGGATCAGTGAAGCATACTGCAGGAATTCCGATGTAATCGATAGCTGATGCATGGCCACTAATTGCTTCTACAGCTACTTTACCTTCGTAAGAAGCTTTGTGAGCTAATGGTGGTCCAGGAACGATATCACCGATTGCATAGATGTTTGGTACATTTGTACGACATTGCTCATCGATTTCGATGATGCCGCGGTCAGTCATTTTAACTCCAACTTGCTCAAGACCGATTTCTTGAGTGTTTGGACGACGACCTACAGTTACTAATACGTAATCTGCTTCTACAGTTTGGATTTCACCTTTAACTTCAAAGCTAACTTTTACGCCAGTTTCTGTTTCTTCAACGCCTTTAGCCATAGCTTTTGTATGGATATTTACGTTACCTTTTTTCTGTAGAGCACGTTTAACAACAGAGCTCATAGCTTTTTCGAAACCAGCTAAGATTTCGTCGCCAGCTTCTACTACAGTAACTTCTGTACCGAAGTTAGCATATGCAGTACCTAATTCCATACCGATGTAACCGCCGCCGATTACAACAAGTTTTTTAGGAATTTCAGGTAAGCTTAAAGCACCTGTAGAGTTGATAACACGTTTAGAGTATTTGAATCCTGGAATTTCGATTGGTGTAGAACCAGTTGCAAGAACAGCATTTTTAAACGTATAAGTTTGAGCTGCATCTTCAGTCATAACGCGTAATGTATTAGCATCTACGAAGTAAGCTTCACCGCGAATGATTTCAACTTTGTTACCTTTAAGAAGGCCTTCAACACCGCCAGTTAATTTCTTAACTACGCCGTTTTTCCATTCTTGAACTTTTGTAAAGTCAACTTTTACGTTCTCTGCAGTGATACCCATGTCATCAGAATGCATTGCATTCTCATAACGATGACCTGCATTGATTAACGCTTTTGAAGGAATACATCCAACGTTTAAGCATACGCCACCAAGGTTAGCTTTTTCAATGATTGCTACCTTTTGACCTAATTGTGCTGCACGAATTGCCGCAACGTATCCACCAGGACCTGCACCAACAACGACTGTATCTAATTCAATTGGGAAATCTCCTACTACCATTGTTATTACGCCTCCATTACTAATAATTGTGGGTCATTCAATAGACGTTTAATTTGGTTTAACGCTTTTTGAGCAGTTGCGCCGTCAATTAAACGATGGTCAAAGCTTAGAGATAATGCTAATACTGGAGCTGCAACGATCTCACCATTTTTCACAACTGGTTTTTCAGCGATACGGCCGATACCAAGGATTGCTACTTCTGGGTGATTGATAACTGGAGTGAACCATTGTCCACCTGCAGAACCAATGTTTGTAATTGTGCAAGAAGCACCTTTCATTTCAGTTGGAGCTAGACGACCTTCACGTGCTTTACCAGCAAGATCATTGATCTCGTTAGAAATAGTGAAGATAGACTTGCGATCTGTATCTTTAACCACTGGTACTAATAGACCTTTGTCTGTATCAGCTGCGATACCGATGTTGAAGTAATGTTTATGAACTACTTCTTGAGATGCATCGTCTAAAGAAGTGTTTAACATTGGGTATTCACGTAATGCAGATGTTAAAGCTTTAACAACGTATGGAAGGTAAGTTAATTTAATACCTTTATCAGCTGCTACTGCTTTGAACTTCTTACGGTGAGCAACAAGCTCAGTTACATCAACTTCATCCATTAATGTTACGTGAGGAGCTGTATGCTTAGAGTTAACCATTGCTTTCGCAATCGCTTTACGGATACCACTCATTTTCTCACGAGTTTCTGGATATTCACCAGCTGGAATTGGTTGTGCTTTTGGTGCTTCTTCTTTCGCTGCTGCTGGAGTAGCTTCTACTGCTGCTGGAGCCTCAGTTGCTGCTACAGTTTGTCCACCATTTGCAAATGCATCGATGTCAGCTTTTACGATACGGCCGTTCTTACCAGTACCAGCCACTTTATGAATGTCTACACCTTTTTCACGAGCGTATTTACGAACAGATGGCATAGCGATTACGCGCTCATTTACTACTTCTGCAGTTGCTGCTGGAGTAGCTTCCGCTGCTGGAGCTTCTACTGCTGCTTCTTCAGCTTTTGGAGCTTCATCATGATCGTCACCTTTAAATTTAAGGTTTTCGTATCCAGGAGCATCAAATTTAATTAATGTATCTCCTACGATTGCAACTGTTCCTTCTTCTACAAGTACTTCAAGTACTTTACCTTTAACAGGAGAAGGGATTTCTACTACTGCTTTATCATTTTGCACTTCAAGAAGTACATCGTCTTCATTTACTTCATCGCCTGGTTTAATAAACCATTTTACGATTTCACCTTCGTGGATACCTTCACCGATATCTGGTAGTTTAAATTCAAATGCCACGGAATTCAGCCCCCTGATTCATTTCATTATTATGGAATATGTACAAAAGAAACCAGCATGTGCTGATTTCTTTTGCACATGAAAAACTAAAAATTAGAAGTTCATTACTTTGTTTACAGCTTCAACAATATCCTTGTGGTTTGGTAACCATACGCTCTCTGCTTGAGAGAATGGGAATACTGTATCAGCAGCTGCAACACGTACAACTGGAGCTTCTAAGTTTAAGATTGCACGGTCGTTAATTTCCGCTACAACGTTAGCTGCAATACCAGCTTGTTTTTGAGCTTCTTGAACTACAACTACGCGACCTGTTTTTTCAACAGAAGCGATGATTGTTTCGATATCTAATGGTTGAACTGTACGTAAGTCAACAACCTCTAAAGAGATACCTTCTTTTTCAAGTTCTTCAGCAGCTTTTAATGCAGCGTGAACCATAGCACCGTAAGCGATAACAGATACATCTGTACCTTCACGTTTGATATCAGCTTTACCTAAATCAATTGTGTATTCGCCTTCTGGTACATCTTGACGGAATGAACGGTACAATTTCATATGCTCTAAGTAGATAACTGGATCGTTGTCACGAATCGCAGAGATTAAAAGACCTTTAGCATCGTATGGAGTAGATGGAATAACAACTTTTAGACCAGGTTGTTGAGCCACTAATCCTTCTAAGCTATCAGCATGTAGTTCAGGAGTATGAACACCACCACCGAATGGAGAACGAACTGTTACTGGAGCAGTCCAACGTCCACCAGAACGGTAACGCATACGAGCCAATTGACCAGAAATTGAATCCATTACTTCAAAAACGAAACCGAAGAATTGGATTTCTGGAACTGGACGGAATCCTTCAAGTGCAAGACCAACTGCAAGTCCACCAATACCAGACTCTGCAAGTGGAGTATCCATTACACGATCTTCACCAAATTCAGCTTGTAAACCTTCAGTAGCACGGAATACACCACCGTTTACACCAACGTCTTCACCAAATACAAGTACGTTAGGATCATTTTTCATTTCAACGCGTAAAGCATCAGTGATTGCTTGAATCATTGTCATTTGAGCCATGGCTTACTTCGACTCCTTTTCTTTGTAAATTTCATATTGTTCAGCTAAGTTGTAAGGCATTTTTTCGTACATGATTTCCATTAAATCAGTTACTTTTTGTTTTGGAGCTTGGTCAGCCTTAGCAATTGCTTGTTTGATATCTTCTTTTGCTTCTTCGATTACTGTCTCTTCAACTTCTTGAGACCATAGGCCTTTAGCTTCTAAGAACTTACGGAAGCGTACGATTGGGTCTTTTTGTTCCCATTCGTTTTCGATATCTTTTGTACGGTAACGAGTTGGGTCATCACCAGCCATTGTATGTGGACCGTAACGGAATGTTAAAGTCTCGATTAAAGTAGGGCCTTCGCCATTTACTGCGCGCTCACGAGCGAAAGCAGTTGCTGCGTATACAGCTAATGGATCCATACCGTCTACTTGAATTCCGTAAATACCTGCTGCTACTGCTTTTTGTGCTACAGTTTTAGCTGCAGATTGCTTTTCTACTGGAGTAGAAATTGCATAACGGTTGTTTTGAACAACGAAGATTGCTGGAGCTTTGAATGCACCTGCAAAGTTCATACCTTCGTAGAAGTCACCTTGTGAAGCACCACCGTCACCAGTGTAAGTAATTGCAACAGATTTTTTACCACGTAGTTTCATACCTAACGCAACACCAGCAGTTTGGATGATTTGCGCACCGATAATGATTTGTGGAGCTAATGCATTTACATTCTCAGGCATTTGGTTACCCATGAAGTGTCCACGAGAGAATAAGAATGCTTGGTATAATGGTAATCCGTGCCATACTAATTGTGGTACATCACGGTATCCTGGTAAGATGAAGTCTTCTGCTTCAAGTGCGAAATGACTCGCTAATTGAGAAGCTTCTTGTCCAGCTGTAGGTGCGTAGAAACCTAAACGTCCTTGACGGTTTAAAGAAATAGAACGTTGATCTAATACGCGTGTATACACCATACGACGCATTAATTCTTTTAATTGATCATCAGATAATTCAGGCATAGCTGCTTCATTCACAACTTCACCGTTTTCATTTAAAATTTGTAATGTTTCAAATTGAGCTGCGATAGCTTTCATTTGCTCATCAACATTAAATAGGGTCTTTTTTGTTTTAGTACCCATTCCGTTCACCTCTTCCTCTCTTGAACCATATTCTGAAACGCTTTCACTGGCTATTTTCCAGTTTAAAAAGCGCAACGATGTAAACCAACATGTTTGTCTGTCGGTTGAGAATAATTTTGTGTACCTAACAATCTGTACTAATGTTTTTTCAGAAACATATTAATACAATCTTGATCACGTTTTTTAGTTTACAACTATTCTAATTACGATGTCAATTACTTTGAATACGTTTTTTTATAAATAATATGCAGGTTTCTACTACACAAACGTGTTTTTATTTTTTACATCTGTATTAGTAAGCATTGACCTACTGTTATATTATTCCCTTTTTCACTTATTTTTTCTCTTAGAATAATATGTAAACGATTTAATTCTCTTTAGTTTTTCTCTCTTCGTAACAAAAATATACAAACTACTCTTCCTTTTTTAGGTAAATACCTATACATTTCCACCCTCTCTTCCATACATTATAGTAACCGCAGTATTAGCGGGAAATGATAAAGGAGGTCATCTCATGTACGGATACTCATATTGTTATCCAACTTGTTCATATCCTTCCTACGGTTATGGCGGTTCTTGTGGCGGGTCTGGACGCGGCTTCGCCTTAATCGTTGTGTTGTTTATTCTTTTAATTATCGTTGGTGCTGCTTGCATTCGCTAATGTAAAACGAAACAACTATGGAAAGAAAAAGACGGCTTTGCCGTCTTTTTCTTTTTATCACATACATAACTACTCTATAATAGAACGATTTCCAAAATGCCTACCCTTTCTTGCCGATGACTTTTTCCATCTCCTTTGGTAGACTAAAGAGGAAAGGAGAGATTACATATGCTTACAATGAAAGATGTTATTCGCGAAGGAGATCCTATTTTGCGCAACGTTGCAGAAGAGGTGTCATTACCGGCAAGCGAAGAAGATACAACTACCTTAAAAGAAATGATTGAATTCGTAATAAATAGCCAAGATCCTGAAATGGCTGAAAAATATAGTTTACGCCCTGGAATCGGATTAGCGGCTCCGCAAATCGGTGTTTCAAAAAAAATGATTGCAGTTCATGTAACCGATGCGGATGGTACATTATATAGCCATGCATTATTCAATCCAAAAATCATTAGCCATTCTGTTGAACGTACATATTTACAGGGTGGTGAAGGCTGTCTATCTGTAGACCGCGAAGTACCTGGTTATGTTCCTCGTTATACAAGAATTACAGTAAAAGCAACTTCTATTAACGGCGAAGAAGTAAAATTGCGTTTAAAAGGTTTACCAGCAATCGTATTCCAACACGAGATTGACCATTTAAATGGCGTTATGTTCTATGACCATATCAATAAAGAAAATCCTTTTGCCGCTCCTGATGATTCCAAACCTCTAGAGCGATAATAATAAAGAGGCGGAAGTTAATCTTCCGCCTCTTTATTATGAAATGGGTTCCATATTCACTTATAGCAATCCAGCCCACTTTAGTCCATGATATATACCGTCTTCACTAACATCCTTTGTCACATGATTTGCAAGTTTTTTCAAGTCTTCATGGCCATTTCCCATCACAATACCTGTGCCAACGGCTTCGATCATTTCTAAATCATTTAAACCATCTCCAAATGCATACACTTGATCACGATTAAAACCTAACTTTTCAATGTATTTCTCAATTCCTTTTGCCTTAGAACCACCATTCGGAATGATATCCATTGAATATGCATGCCAACGAATAAAATGAAAATCTGGATAATGATTAATAAACTTTTCCTCTTCATTTACTTCACAAAAAAGTAGTGTTTGATAAATATTACGTTCCTCATAAAAATTAGGCTCATATGGTGGATGCTCAAAGTTTAAGCTTCCAAAGCCTTCTTTCACATAATCATGATATTCCACTGATGCTCTCATATCTTGATGGTCAAGATATACAAGTGGATATCCTTCTTGTTTTGCAAACTGAGTAAACTTATGTAAAGCATCTGGATGTAACGGATTATTAAATATTATCTCATCTTCAAAGACAACGTATTGTCCATTAAAACTAACATAATTATGTATATCAAGTTCCTTACGAATATCTTCGAACATAAATGGCGCGCGCCCTGTCGCAATTGCTACATGTACACCTTTTTCTTGTAACTGTTTTACTGCATCTCGTGTAGATTGTGGAATTTTTTTATCATGATCTAATAATGTTCCATCAATATCAAAAAAGACAATTTTATCATTCATTTGTCAAAATCCTTTCTGGCACTCTATATTCCTATTTTGAATATCACTTTTCAAATTCTAAAAAAAAGTATAACATATTAAACATCTGTGAAGAAAGCGTTCCCTTTCTGACCTTATTTGTAAACTTTGCATATATATATTAGTAAAACATGTGGATACTTGTTCGGATGAATTTTCTTTTCCATTCTTCCTCATACTATACCTATAACTAACGGCTACTAATCGTTACTATAGAATAACTTTCACTGTATAGGAAAGGACAAGACTCACCATTCACTTTTGTCCTATCTCTTATATCAGAGATAGAATTTTCACTAGTAATATGCATGTTTAAAATAAGGAAAGGAAGGAGTAATCATGCTGAAGAAGCTGAAGAAAAAGCTCAAGCGTTATTTAAACGGTCTAGTCCGTAAAAAGACAATCGCTTAAATTGTGCCCATTTCGGGCTTTTTCTTCATTCTCATTCGAAAAAACATGAAAATCGTGACTGTTTGCTTTATAATAAGTAACAGATAATGCAAAACATAGACAAGGAGAGGTTTTCCAAATGATTTTTAAAGTATTTTATCAAGAAAAATTAACTGAGGTTCCAGTACGTGAAAATACAAAAGTTTTATATTTAGAGGCTACGTCTGAAAAGGATGTTCGTACAAAATTAAATAAGTTCGCATATAATATCGAGTTTGTTCAGTCTGTTACTGGCGCTCATCTTGAATATGAAAAAGAAAACGCTGATTTAACATTAGCGGAAATCGTATAGCGATATGAAATTTCTAAAAAACGACCAAGTTGCTGTATTTGCTCTCGGTGGGCTTGGTGAAATCGGTAAAAATACATACGCTGTTCAATTTCAAGATGAAATTATTATAATTGATGCTGGAATTAAATTTCCAGAGGACGAACTTCTCGGAATCGATTATGTAATACCAGACTACACTTATTTTGTGCGAAACGAAGATAAAATTAAAGGGTTATTCATTACACATGGTCACGAAGATCATATCGGCGGAATCCCTTACCTATTACGTCAAGTGAACATCCCGATTTACGGCGGAAAATTAGCAATTGCACTCATCAAAAACAAATTAGAAGAACACGGCTTACTTCGTAAAGCAAAACTTTACGAAATTCAAGAAGATGACGTTATTAAATTCAAAAAAACGTCTGTATCCTTCTTCCGTACAACTCACAGTATTCCAGATTCGTACGGCGTTGTTGTGAAAACACCTCAAGGTCAAGTTGTTCATACAGGTGATTTCAAATTTGATTTCACACCAGTTGGTGAACCAGCTGATTTAACAAAAATGGCTGAAATCGGTAAAGATGGCGTGCTATGTCTATTATCTGATAGTACGAACAGTGAAGTTCCAAACTTTACTATGTCTGAACGTCGCGTTGGTGATAGCATTCAAGACATTTTCCGTAAAGTAGACGGACGGATTATATTCGCAACCTTTGCATCAAATATTCACCGCTTACAACAAGTTATTGAAGCTGCTGTTGAAAACAACCGTAAAGTAGCTGTGTTTGGTCGAAGTATGGAAGCAGCGATTGAAATCGGACAAAACCTTGGTTATATTCGTTGCCCGAAAGATACATTCATAGATGCATCTCAACTAAACCGCTTACCAGCTAATAAAGTTGTTATTTTATGTACAGGTAGTCAAGGTGAACCGATGGCAGCACTTTCACGTATTGCAAACGGTACACACCGCCAAATTCAAATTATTCCTGGAGATACAGTTGTTTTCTCTTCTTCACCAATTCCAGGAAATACAATTAGCGTAAGTCGTACAATTAACATGTTGTACCGCGCTGGCGCTGATGTAATTCACGGGAAACTTTCAAATATCCATACAAGTGGACACGGTGGACAAGAAGAACAAAAGTTAATGTTACGTCTAATTAAACCGAAGTACTTCATGCCAATTCATGGTGAATATCGTATGCAGCGTATGCACATGAACATAGCAAATGATTGTGGTATCCCTGAAGAAAATTGCTTCATTATGGATAATGGCGATGTTCTTGCTTTACGTTCTGATGAAGCTAGCGTAGCTGGAAAAATCCCATCTGGTTCGGTCTACATTGATGGAAACGGTATTGGGGATATCGGCAATATCGTATTACGAGATCGTCGTATCCTTTCTGAAGAAGGACTTGTAATTGTAGTTGTAAGCATTGATATGAAAGAATTTAAAGTTGCAGCAGGACCTGATATCATCTCACGCGGTTTCGTTTACATGCGTGAAAGCAGCGATTTAATCAATGATGCACAAACATTAATTACAACTCATTTAGAAAAAGTAATGGAGCGTAAAACAACACAATGGTCTGAAATTAAAAATGAAATTACAGACACATTAGCTCCATTCCTATATGAGAAAACGAAACGCCGTCCAATGATTTTACCCATCATTATGGAAATATAAGAAAAAGGACAATGCTATGAAGGCATTGTCCTTTTCTTTTCTCTTATCTTAAAAAGTGTTTAAATCGATCCACTTCATCGTCATGACCAATGACAATTAATATATCTCCTGCTTGAATATTCTCCGTAGCCCGAGGGGATACGATAACTTCTTTACCTCGTTTAATTGCTACAATATTCAATCCAAACTTCGCACGAATATCTAATTCAATTAAAGAGTGCCCATCAATTTTTTTATTCGCAATAATCTCTACAATACTATGCTCATCTGAAAGCTCAAGGTAGTCTAACACATTGCTTGATGCAATATTATTAGCAATCCTTTTTCCCATATCACGTTCTGGATGCACAATATGATCTGCACCTATTTTACTTAACACTTTTTCATGATAATCATTTTGAGCTTTTACAGTAATATTTTTTACACCCAATTCTTTCAAAATCAAAGTAGTTAGAATACTTGAATTTAAATTATCTCCAATAGCAACGACTACGTGATCAAAATTTCGAATACCAAGGCTTTTTAATACCATCTCATCTGTTGAATCTGCAATTACAGCATGCGAAGCTATATTTGCAAATTCATTAATTTTATCCTCATCTGAGTCGATTGCCATTACTTCCATACCTAATTGAGCTAGTTCTCGGCAAATACTTCCACCAAAGCGACCAAGTCCAATGACAGCAAATTCTTTTTCTTTCTCACCCACAGGAATTCCTCCAATAACTTCAAGTACTATTTATTTTCAGTGTAACACATTTTATATGCGTCACAAAAACTGTAATTAGCTCTTATTTTTGTTTTTGTATATAAAAATATTGTTGCAAGTAAAAAGCGATACCAACAAGTAACATAGCAAATACAAATATATTTCCAAACGAACTAAATGTTTCAAAAACGAATAATAATGTTTCTTGACCAAAAAAGGCAAATAGAAGCTGTATGAATGCAAATAACAACGCCCATATGTAATGATGTTGATGGAATAAATAATGCGTTGCACCTAAAAAAGCAATAAACGAAAAGATAAAGATCCACCAATTTTCTAAAAATAGTTGCCAACTAGAAAATTGATATCCATTTACTAATATCGCAATAAGCGCGATAACTGCCATCGTCGGCACACTCCAAAATAATGCCCGTCCTCTAAAGAAACAAGTGCCTTTAACATCTCCTTTTTCATGTGCAATATAAGTTAGTACTACTGTGCTTATATACAAAACAGAAAGAATTGTTAAAACGATAATAAGCCAAAAATGTAATTGATAATATTCATGTTCTATATTTGTCACGATTGCAGCTAACATGCATGGAATTAACATTCCCGTCCAACCATCTACTTTTCTTTCATTCCAAAAGACCGTATTACCAATCCTTATTCCTAACAACATAAAAATAATGATACCCAATACAAATAACGTAGTTTTATTCCCTACTAAACTCGTTGAGAAAGCAATTAATCCAATAAATAAAAAGAGCACAAACCCATTCATAATTTCTAGTACAGGTGATAAATATCTCTTCACCCATTTGTATGTTTCGTCATATTCATTATTATCTACTAAACGATAGGCATAAAAACTTATCCCAAAATAAACCGCCGCAATAATAACATACGCATATAAGACGAAACATAAAATCGCACTGCTAATTTGCACGTAATTCCCCACCCTTTTTTCTATGTTTCACATTGATTTTACACACTTTTCATACTAAAAGTAAACATATATAAGTTAGTCAAATAATTAATAATGAGCAGTGGCTAAAAACCCCCTGCTCATTATTAAAACAGTCCAATTAACTTTATTCTTTCATTTGTATGTAAATGTCTAAAATCAATCTATACGAGCGTTACTTACACCTCATAACAAAAAGTTTTTTGGAACCTTCAATAAAGCGGAAGTTTTATTTTCTATTCCCTTTCCACTTTACATATTGGCTTAAAAATGTAATTGCCTTTTCAATCACTTCTTCGTCTGGTTTTAATTTCGCATGATGTAAACCATATTCTGAATTTACTCCAAGCCAAAACATAAATCCAGGGATTTCTCGAAGCATATAACCAAAATCTTCACCTGTCATTGCCTCAGTACATGTAATAACATTCATATCTGTTTGTTTATGTACAAATTGCATAAACTCTCTTGTTAACTCTTCATGGTTATATACTTGATGATACATTGCTCCGTAATCTATAATCGCCTCACACTGGAAAGAAGCTTCGATACCTGCAACAATTGCCTCAATTCTGCTTTTCACACGCTTCATTGATTCCACTGATAATGTTCGAATCGTTCCTTCTAAACGAGATTTTTCTGCAATAATATTTTGAACCGTACCACCTGTAATTTTCCCGATTGTAATTACTGCACTATCAAGAGGATTTACATTGCGACTAATAACGGATTGAAGCTGTGTAACAAGATGACTCGCTGCAACAATCATATCATTTGCAGTATGCGGATAGGCAGCATGGCCACCTTTCCCTCTTAAATCAATATATAATTCTGAAGTATTAGCAAATAACAGTCCTTCTTTCGTTGCAATTGTCCCTACAGCGTATTCTGGTGCAATATGAAGACCAAGAATTATATTTGGTTTCCATTCTTTTAACTCTTCACTTTCTAACATAGGAAGAGCACCGCCTGGTCCTTCTTCTGCTGGCTGGAATAGAAATACAAGGTCATCATCTATTCTTTCGCTCACAGCTTTCGTTAGAAGGCCTAAACCGATTGTTGTATGTACATCGTGGCCACATGCATGCATCATTCCTTCATGAATAGAAGCAAACTCATATCCAGTTTCCTCTGTAATTGGCAGACCATCTATATCTGCACGATAACCTATTATTTTTTCTGGATTTTTTCCATTTACTTTAACGATTACACCCGTTTTCCATGTCTTCATTTCCACAAATTCATGAGAAAGTGTTCCTATATAATCTAAAATATACTGTTGTGTTTTCCATTCCTTAAATCCAATTTCTGGAATTCTATGTAGATCTCTACGAATTTGGACAAATTTGCTTACTGTCATTTTTGCACCTCTATCTATAAAAAGCGTAAGAGCCCATTTACGCTCTTACGCTTTTTTTGCTTTTTATTTCTCTGGGTTTAATTGACGAAGCTCTTGTTTAATTTCTGTTTTTGCTTTTGTCTTCTCATCAATTTCTTTAATTACTCGTGCTGGAGTACCTGCAACAACTGTGTATGGAGGCACATCTTCTGTTACAACAGCTCCCGCTGCTACAACTGCACCTTTACCTACTGTAACACCCTCTAAAACAACTACGTTTGCACCGATTACTACATCATCTTCAACGATAACTGGTTTTGCAGAAGGTGGCTCAATAACACCTGCAAGTACAGCACCTGCACCTACGTGACAGTTTTTACCGACTGTTGCACGTCCACCAAGTACTGCGTTCATGTCGATCATAGAACCTTCACCAATTACAGCACCAATGTTAATTGTTGCATTCATCATAATTACAGCGTTGTCACCAATTTCAACATGGTCACGAATAATAGCACCTGGCTCGATGCGAGCTTTAATACCTTTTAAATCAAGCATTGGAATTGCAGAATTACGACGATCGTTTTCTACAACGTAGTCAACGATGTGCTTATTATTCTCATCAAGAATTGTCTTAATTTCAGACCATTCTCCGAATAATACACCTGATTTTTTATTCACAAATGCTTGTACTGTTTCAGGGAATGTTACTTCTTTTAAATCCCCTTTTATGTATACCTTTACAGGAGTTTTCTTTTCACTTTTTTGAATAAACGAAATAATTTCGTTAGCGTCCATCATTTTCATTCTTGTTGCCTCCTAAATCCATTTATAATGTTACTCTACCAAACGAAAGAGCGAGTAGCAAGATAATAATCTTATTTTTCCCTTTGAATTTCTTCTATAATTTCTAAAAATGCTTGTACTTGCTTCAACTGTCTTGCCGAGTCACTTGTTAACAACCATGTTTCTCTCGTCAGTTGAACAGGTGTTTTATACATATTTTCCTGTACTTCCTTTAAAACAGTAGAAGGTAAAAGGGCGTAACCTATACCATTTAAAACAAGTTGTTTGCATGTTTCAATTTGGTCAACTACAATCGTTCGCTTAGGCGGATTAGAAAATAAACCATACCACCAATTTTGAATTTGTCCATAATAAGTTGAGTCACTTTTAAATTGAATGAACGGTCTATTTGTTTCTTTTAGCATCGAAATATCTTTTATTTCTTTATCAACTAAATACAGTTCATCTTCAAATAATTGTTGCTTTTGACCTTTATATTCTTGTGTTCCCCTCAGTATAGCAACATGAACGTCTCCTTCATAAAACTGCTTTTGCACTTCACTACTCCATCCAGTAAACAGCGATATCTTTACAGAAGGATATTTATGCACAAACTTTTTCAAAACAGGAGGGAGCCAATATTGACCAATAACTGATGCAACAGCTATTTTTAAAGTTCCATGAGTTTCCGTTCTAAAAACAGCTAGCTCACTTTTTATATCCTCTTCCTTTTGCAACATTTCTTTGGCATAATTTGCAACTTTTTCCCCTTCAGGTGTAATTGTCAATCCTTTTTGTGAGCGAATAAAAAACTTCATTCCCCATTGTTTCTCCATAGATTGTAATCGTTGACTCAGCGCAGGTTGGGAAACAAATAAACGTTCCGCCGCTTTTCTCATATTTGATTCCTGAGCTAACACAACCATCATTTGAAAATCATCAATTTGCAACTTTCTCCCTCTTTCCTTAGCTTCCATACACCTTATTCCATTAAGCTTTCATTCAGAAAATACAATTTTTCAGCGCAAACTTCCCTTATGTTTTATGTCTTTTTTAATATAATACATACACAAGTGATATGCACGAAAAAAAAGTGACTTCTTCGTTTCTATGAAGTCACTTTTCTCACGTTATCGATTATGTTGCCTTACTTTCTTATTCAACAATTTTAAAATAGCCCGACGTGTTAAAATCCCCTCAAAATAGCCTTCTTCATTAACAGCGCAAATAAAAGGATGATCAATTGTCATTTCTAAAGCTTTTGCAAATGAATCTTCTAATTTAAGAAAAGGTATATCTTCCTTCATCACCTGCTCTACTTTCATATCATCAAGTCTTTCAAACTCAATACGTTCTAATCCTAACATACCATCTAATATCATGGCCGTACTAATCAAACCATGTAATTTATACATTGGATCTAAGACAGGTATCGCCGAATATCCAGATTTCACAAGAACGAGTAAAGCATGTTCTAAACCATTTCCAATTTGGACATGAGCTACTTTTTCCGATGAAATCATTAAATCCTTCACAAGAATTTGTTGAAATTCGTCTTTCGGAATACTAATCATATTACATCCCCCATTTTCCCTTTTTCCTGCTTATGTTCATAACTCTATTCACATTTTATGACAGCGTTTTCATATTATTATTTTGTCCTAAATTTATTTCAATAAAAATACAATCACACAGCTATTTTAGCATACAGCACAAAAAAAAGACTACCATTCCGGTAGCGCTTAATACCCTTTATTTTTTAATCTGTAAAATAACCTTGTGATTTTTTTATATTGCATCACATCTGTCTGCTTCAAACCATTCTCAATGTCCGTAAGTTCCACAGCTAAAATTTCACTTGCATAATTTTGCTGAAATAAAATATCTAGTAGTAAACTTTCTTCTTCCTTCGTTAAAACAACTTCCCTTTGCATATACCCCTCTCCTTACACTCGCATCGTTACTCACTCTTATTATATAAAAAATTTAACCTATTTAATAGATGTAATATTCAGTTTTTACCAAAAGATATGTAGCAATTATAAACATATAAAAAATCATTTCGTATATCGATTTGCATAACTAAACGCCGCATAAGCATCCGGCTTAATTTTTGCAGTTAATCCCATCGCTCGAATTTTTTCTGTCATATCTAAAATAAATTCTCTTGTTAAACCATCATTCCCAATGTCTAAATGAATTTCCATTATGAATCCAGCCCCATCTTGAGCATAAGGATGCAATAACTCCCATATTGTTTGTATATGAGTAGGCGTAAATAGACATGCGATTTCTTGACTAAACTGCGTTTCTAAATATATTTTCTCACGTAAGGTCGCTGGCTTATCTTTTACTGATCTATGGTGTAAACAACCCCAGGCACCTTTTCCAACACGATGAATATGGATTGCTGTAATAAACCTCGTATCCTTTTGATGCGCTTGCGAGTCTGTCCCAATGGATAATCGATACAAATTTCGCGGATCCTTTTCAATGAAACTACAAATACGGTTAAAGACCATATCAAAATTTAAATGTCTCTCTGAAACATTGTAAAATTTATGTGCACCGTCCACAGAGTCACGTCCTTTCAATTAGACAGACTTTTCGTATTCTCATTGTATGGGACAAAAACTAAAATTATAACTTCCTATCCTTTATTCGTTTCAATATTTCGAATTACAAAGTGACAAACTTGGCACGTATAAATTACATTTTGATTAGATTGAGCCGTTAATACATGAATAATCTCAGCAGAACTTTGACAATTAGGACAAATCACAACTGGTAAACGTTCCATACGATAACCTCCTAGTTATATTTCTCCCGCTATTTGCAAAACCCAGCGATAGTGAGAAGTTTAGCTTCACATATTCACCCGGTTGACGGGACTAATTATCCACATGGATAAGCAAACTTGCACGGATTAAATTTTCATTTTAATACCATTGTAGGAAAAATAAAAAACTTCTATACATTATGCTAGAAAGTAATAGAACTAAAAAAGGTACTGCCATGTGGCAGTACCTTTTTTATATGTATCAAGAAATGATATCGTAAATCTCAATTGCAACCATGTCGATATTATCGAATTGATATACTTGAGGTTTTTCACCTTGTTGATACACTTCTAACTCATACATTTCACTTTTATCGAAAAATTTCACGCTACATTTGCGCTCACCGTTCACTTCAAAATAGCGTTGTGCTACTTCACCGCTTTCAGCTTGTTCTTGTAGACTAACAAGTCGAGTTAAAATTCCTTGGAGTAGAGACATGAAATCTCTCCTTTCTCTGATCTTCCTACCAATAGGTTTTACAGCTATACTCATTCTATCCGTCATAACAGAAAAAATGTTCCACACTCTAGGATAAAGGTTATTAGCCAGAAACTCAACTAAAATTTGTCGAAATGCGAAGGAAAAAACAGAAAGAACATATTTCCCCTTCTTTATTGCGGTTTTTATACTGGAAGAATATAATAAAAAACAGAAAAAGGGAGGAATTACAATGAAAAAAATTGAGGTTTATACACAACCCGATTGTCCGCCATGTGTTATTGTGAAAGAATTTTTGAAGCATAATAACGTTGCATATGAAGAATTTGACGTAAAAAAAGACGCTGCTGCTCGCAACCGTCTTTTAAACGACTATGATTCCTATTCAACTCCAACAGTCGTAATTGATGGCGAAGTAGTTGCAGGTTTTCAAATTGAAAAGTTACAACAACTACTCAATATAGAATAGGAATAGGTAAATACCTATTCCTATTCTTATCCCGCTATTTGTAGGTAGTAAAACTCCCACCCACTAATTAAAAGTTTCACTTTATAATTGTTGCAACCTTTTTATTTCAGTTAAAAGTTCCTGACTTTCATGATATCCTGCTAACTTCCATTTATCTTGATCCCTTTTCAATGTTACAATTTGATATTGTCCACTTTTTGTCCGCTCATATACATATAAATTTTTATGCTCTTGATCATACGACATTTTCGTTTCTGAATTAAAAGAAAACGGCGCTTCTTTTGCCGGAAGTAAATATTCACCACTTTGTTTATCACTTCTGCTATTTTCATCTGTAAATACTTGAAGGAAATTATCTGTAAAATACGGTGATAACGTCTCTATCATCTTATTCATCGGCAAATGCTTCCCACGAATTGAAAACTGGGTTTCATAGCCTTTTTGTATCGTTGTAAATACTTCTTTCCGATCCACTTCCACTTCCTCTTTCCCTAAAACAGTCGTAACACTATAACCAACTAGAAAGGCAACACATACAAATAGAACAAGCCATATTCCATATTTCCTCATTTTTTCACCTTCCTTTTAAAAGAACTTGTCTTTGTAGTATTCATTGTAACAATGATTATGCAAAGAAAGGACAGATTTCGTTCGTAAAATCTTTACAACGATAGACAGCATTTTCATCACCATTTTCACTATTACCAATTTATGATAAAAACAAACAAAAAATGCACGAATCTCTTCGTGCATTAAAATAAAACATCTTCTTCATATAAATATTCATAAGATAAATCTATAAATAAAAAGTTGTCATCATCAATCGGGAAAGAAAATGTTCGTACCATTTCTCCCGTTTCAATATCTGCATATAAATCTGAAAGCCTCGCCTTATTCTCAAAACGCATTTTCATTATATTCTCGAGAAAATACGGGCGCCAGCTCCAGTTCTTCATATAATAATCCGGCATCACAATCCATTCTCCATCTTTTTTCATAACATTTCCTGATTGTTGGAAACCATCTTCATTACAAATAAATATACGAAAACTACACTGTGATACACTTTGACTAAATTGTAATAACCAATCATTTATATCTTCATTCTTTTTTTGTTTTGATAAAACATCGCCAATGCGATCGCGTAACATCTCTGTTAAATTATAAATTTTTTGTAACTTCTTCTTTTCATGCTGAATAAACTGATGACATTCATTACCTAGTCGCTCTTTCAAAACATTCGTTTCAATAAAATCAGGTAAACATTCTTTTAAATAATTACCTTGATAATATCTTCCGCCGTTCTTCCAAGCATATTGTAGTTGATAAAAAGCATCTATTTCTTCATATAATAAAGTTGCACCAATTCTTCTAGCAAGTAATGATAAAGAATATAAAATATCTTGATAAGATTGTAAAAGTGCTGTTTGCCTTAAGTTCGTTAAATCTACTTTTAAAATATCAGGTGCTAACACGCTAATACGCTCTAAATTACTTGTGCCCGTTCCGACTTTATTAATCGAAATTTGAATACCATATGTACGATAATACATAAGCAAATGATTAAATTGCTCTATATCTTCTTTACATTCATGCTCTGTAATCTCTAAAACAATTTGTTTTAAATTTAAACCTTGTTCTTCATACCTCAATAAAAGTTGAAGCAAGCTTTCATCATCATCATTCATTAATACATTAGCATTCCGATGTATAAATAATAATAATTTTTGATCGCTTTCTAAATAACGATTTAAAGCTTTTTCTACTATAATATTATCCGCTTCCAGTTGAAATTCACTTGGAATCGAATCATCGTGAAAGAAAGAAGCTAAACTTTGTATGCCCTCTTCTGTTTGAATACGTCCTACTACTTCGTATCCAATTACAGTATGCTCATCAGCACTAAAAATAGCTTGATAATAAGGAAGGACTTTATCCAAGTTACTCATTACATCTAATGCATCTATCAACGTGCTTCCCTCCCTTTACTTTTCAAAAATTATAACATGATATTTACGGAAAAATAATAAAAAATCCCTTCAGTTTTCCTGAAGGGATTAGAGGGGTAAAATGCTAAGGGGAATTAGCAATTCTACTATGAAGAAAAAAGAGGTCTTAAATATAACGTATATATGACCTCTTGTAAACACTTTTCTTTCATATGTCACAATTCCGTCACATTTAACCATAAAAAATGAATCAAACATTCATTTTTTTATCCCTTTTAAAATGGATATTGATGTAAATGTTGTCCTCCATCCATTGTCATGCAAGTTCCATTTATGTACGCAGCTTCATCTGAACATAAATAATAAGCTAGACCAGCGATTTCTTCTGGCGTACCCAGCCTTCCAAGCGGAACACTTTGTATCGTACGCTTAGCCATTTCTTCTGAAATCCATAATTTATCAGCACCGCCCGTACGTTCAATTGGTCCTGGCGCGATAGCGTTAACTCGTATTCCATATTTACGCCCCCACTCAACAGCGAGCGTCTTCGTCATCGCTAATACCCCTGCCTTCGCTGCAGCCGAATGAATCACTCCTGGACCTGCATCCCATGCATACGTTGCTACCATGTTAATGATATTCCCTTTTATACCTTTTTCAATCCAATATTTTCCGACAGCATGGCTACAGTAAAATGTACCGTTTAATACAATATTAATGACTGAATTCCAACCATTCACGGATAAATCTTCTGCTGGACAAATAAAGTTTCCAGCTGCATTATTTATTAAAACATCAATTCTACCAAACTTCTCATCAATCTGTTCAATCATTTTCTGAATGTCATCCGTATTTCTTACATCCATTTGTACAGGTAATACTTGCCCTGGAAATTGTTCAATTTCCAACTTTGTTTCCTCTAGTTTTTCCTTTGTACGTCCGGTAATAACAACTCGTGCCCCTTCTTTTGCAAAACGAGTCGCCATTCCTTTTCCCATTCCACTCGATCCACCTGTTATAATAACTACCTTTTCTTTCACATACATCCCCTCCAAAAAATGAATACACATTCATTTTATCACTTTATTTAATAGAAATCTTTATATTTTTAAACTTTTCTGATATTTTAACGTAAAGAACTTTCTTTTTATTCATTTTTTTTCGTAATCTATACTACTTTTTTATTATGTAAAGTATATTTTAAATAAACTGAAAGGAGATTTGAGTAGCCTATAAATGGAATAAAAACATTGAGGTATACTCATATTTTTATGAAGCACATTACAAGAAGAAATTTTTTAAAAATTGGTATGCGTACTTGTCTCTATTCATTTATAACCAGTAGCATCGGATACTACTATGCTAAATATATAGAGCCCCATTTCATTTCTTTTACACAGCACACATTAAAATCACAACTCATCCCAAAAAGTTTTCATGGTATAAAAATTCTTCAATTCAGCGATTTACATCTCGGATACTATTTCTCGCTTCAACATTTATCTAAAGTTGTTTCTAAAATTAATGCTGTAAATCCAGATATTGTCCTTTTTACCGGAGATCTCATTGATAATTATCAAACGTATACTGACACTCCTTTCGTTGCATCCATTTTAAAAAATATACAAGCGCCCTTCGGTAAATTCGCTATTTATGGTAACCATGATCACGGTGGATATGGAACTGAATACTATGAGCACATCATGCGTGAATCTGGATTTGAACTATTGCTAAATAGTGAAAAAAGAATTCGTTTAATGGATAATAGTGAAATTTCTATTTTCGGTCTCGATGATATACTACTAGGCAGACCAAAAATAGAGAAAACATTAGAGCATGCACGGCAAAGTACTTATAACATTGTTCTTGTTCACGAACCAGATATCGCGCCCAAAGTTTCTAAATATCCAATCAACTTGCAACTTTCTGGTCATAGTCACGGCGGACAAGTACAAATTCCTTTTTTAGGACCTATTATTACACCATCACTCGCCAAAGACTATATTGAAGGCTTCTATACAATTCAGGATTTAACTCTCTATGTCAATCGAGGCCTCGGAAGAACACGTGTCCCATTCCGTTTTATGTCAAAACCTGAAATTACACTTTTTATACTTCAACATTCGTAATAATTCGCCTATTTTCTTGCATATCCTTTCTTGTACGCGCTCATCCATGTTTCATTTACCATATGATGAAAGTGAGTCCAATAAAGGAGGTATGTTCATGTATCCATATTATCAACCAATCCCAGTCCGTTCAGCACCTATTGGTCCAGTAGGCGACTCACGCTTCTTTCCGTTTTTTGGCGTTCCCTTTCTAGCTGGAATTGCTGGTGGATTGCTCGGCGGAGCATTAGCTTTCGGCCCTCGACCGTTTTATCCACCTTATCCACCACCTTTCCCGCCGCCAGCACCTTATCCTTGTTACGGTGGACCCTGTCAACAACCATACTATTACTAAGTTAAAATAACAATTCTTTCAAATGTTATTCTCTCAACGAACCACCTCATTACACGCTTATAATAAAACTATTGTTTCTACTCAGCCTTCCATTTTGGGAGCATATGAGTAGAAAAAAGTAAAAACCTCTTATGGACATAAGAGGTTTTTACTTTTTTCATTATTCAGCGTCTGTATTTTGATATGCCATCTTAAACAACTTCACTTGGCTATCAATTTCTTCTGTACTACCATTAATAACATAATAGTAATCACCATCTTTATTTTGTTCACGTGTTTTCACATTATCAGCTAATGTAAGCTGTAAAATCGCCTTAATTCGTGCCTTCATTTCAATATCTAATATCGGGAAAGATATTTCCACTCGCTTCTCCATATTTCGCGTCATCCAATCAGCTGAAGATAAATATATTTTCTCCTCCCCATTATGATGGAAATAATAAATACGGCTATGTTCTAAATATCTTCCAACAACACTAACTACACGAATATTTTCACTTACATTTGGAATACCAGGTCGTAGGCAGCATGTTCCTCGAACAATGAGCTCTACCTTTACTCCAGCTTGTGATGCTTCGTACATTTTTTTAATTAATGGTTTATCTGTTAATGAATTCATCTTAGCGATAATATATCCATTTCCATATTGCCTATGATAACGGATTTCTTCATCTATTAAATCCATAAATTGCTCTCTTATATCAAATGGAGCAACCGATAAATGATGAAAATGTGGCTTTGTTGTATAACCACTTAAATAATTAAAGAAATTGGTTGCATCAACACCAAAGTCTTTTCTTGATGTAATATATCCAAAATCAGTATATAACTTCGCTGTTGCATCATTATAGTTTCCAGTTCCAAGATGTACGAACCTTTCAATTTTTCCGTTTTTTCTTCTTACAACTAACGTAATTTTACTATGTGTTTTCAAGTGACTTACACCGTAAATAACATGACAGCCTGCCTGTTCTAATTCTTTAGCCCAATGAACATTGTTTTCTTCATCAAACCTTGCCTTTAATTCAACCAATACCGTCACTTGTTTTCCCTTTTCAGCCGCTATCTTTAACGCCTGAATAATCGGTGAATCACCACTTACACGATATAACGTTTGTTTAATCGCAAGTACATTCGGATCGTCTGCCGCATCACGAACAAAATCAACTACCGGCTGAAAGGATTCAAAAGGATGATGTAATAAAATATCATGCTCAATTGCTTTTTCAAATACATCTTCTTCATCACCTAAATCTTGAGGCGGTTGCGGAATAAGAGCTGGATATACAAGATGTTCATATAAAGGAGCTAGTTTTTTATATAAAGAAAACAAACATGTTAAATCTAATGGACCATCCATTATATATACATCTTCATCTTTTACTTCCAGAACCTCATATAATAACGCTAATACTCTTTCATCAATGTGTTCTTTCCCAACCTCTAAACGAACAGCAGCCCCCCACTTACGCTTTTTTAATTCTTTTTCAATTACCTTTAATAAATCTCTCGCACCTTCTTCATGAATCGTTAAATCTGCATTGCGTGTAATACGGAAACGAGTAACAGATGATACTGTATATCCCGTAAATAATTTATGAGTAAAGCTACTAATTACGTCTTCTAATAAAATAAATTTATGCTTTTGCCCTTCGCTCGGTAAAATTATGAAGCGCTCAAGTAATGAAGGAACTTGCACAATTCCTAATTTCGTCCTGTTTTCTTCTTCCGCTTGCTTCTCATCATATAAAAGAGTAGCCAAATTCAAACTTTTGTTTAATAACATTGGAAATGGGCGATATGCATCAATAGCTACAGGAGTTAACACCGGAAAAATTTGCTCATCAAAATACTCTTCTATAAATTCTCGCTGCTCTTTCGTCAAATCATTGAATGTTAAACGTTCAATTCCCTCTAACTCAAGCGCTGGTAATACATAATTTTTAAATGTATCATATTGTACTGTCATTAGTGCATGGGCTTTTATCGCAATTTTATTTAATTGCTTTTTTGGTGTTAAGCCAGCTTTATTTTCTGGTTGGTTAAATCCAGCACTCACTTGATCCTTTAATCCCGCTACACGTACCATAAAAAATTCATCTAAATTCGAACTAAAAATACTAATAAATTTCAATCTTTCCAAAAGTGGATTATTTGCATCTTGCGCTTCTTGTAAGACACGTTCATTAAATGCTAACCAACTTAACTCTCGATTATTGTAATAAGCTGTATCATTTAAATTTACTGCATTCCCCTTCAATAATTCCATTCTCTTCACACTTCCCCTTGAAACTTTTTTACTATAATTTAGTTACTTTTATTTTAGCAAATTACAATATTATAAAGTGTAAATTTTTTGTAAAGACATCCGTACAACCTAATGTTTTAGTTCAAATAACAAGTTAATATTCGTTTTTAATACTCTTTCTAACTGTTTTTTTTGCTTTTCAGCTTGCACTTTTTCCGCTAATGCCGATTGTTCACATAAAGCTTTAAACGTTAATCCTTCTTCGTTTTCTGTTATAGATATGGTATCAATAAGCGATCGTTGCCTTACATTTAAAGTAGCTGAAAATTGTAAAACAGCTCCTAACAGGCGGATTTTTTTTTGTTCGCTTTTATCAAACCAACCTTCAAATGGAGATAAATGTTGTTTAAATAACATTTTTGATTTATACGATGCAATAAGCGCTAGCCTTACTCGATCTTTATGCATCATGCCATCAATTGTCTTATTCGCTAATAAATAAAACGTATGTAAACGGCTCGCTTCTTCGTCTATATATTTGCCTATATTAAATACTTTCGCTGCTTGATGGAACACTTCCCAGTCTTTTACTGACATAGAAATAAGCCCTATTTCCTCAAGTTGTTTGCAAATTAGTCTTCCATGTTTAATAAGTTGAATAACAAATTCCATGTCCATTTCGTATTCATGTGATAGTAAATGCAAACTTTCTTCAACTACGTTCGGATAATATGAAATCCCCAAATCTTTTGTCAACTCTTCATAGAAAACACCTTCTCTTAACCCTTTTCTACTTAATACAAATGCCGGTGCCTCTATAACATGAACAAGTGTATGAAATACTTCAACCGCTGGAATAATCGTATCTGCTCGATCTTTTGCTAATCCTTCCAATTTCTGAAGTTCTATGAACGACAATTTTTCCAATTCATCTTTTACAGTTTCAATATCTTCTTCTTTCATCTTGTATAAATGTAATCCTGCTATAGGATAACATATTAAATTTTGATGGATTTTTACTAAGTTCCTAGCACTACCACCAATTGCAATAAGAGGCAATTTCTTATTGATTAACCATGGTAACGTTCGAAATTGAAACTCTAAATACTTTCGCATTCCCTCTAACTCATCTTTAGTAGGAATATCACCTTTAATAAATTGTTGCTTTAAAGAAAGTGCCCCAAAAGGAAAACTATGGTACTCTAAAATCTCTCTATTTCTAAAGTATGTAACTTCCGTACTTCCCCCACCAATATCTACCGTTATTCCTTCTGAAAACGATGTAGAATTCATAACCGCCAAGTATCCGTAACGCGCTTCCTCATACTCTGATAATACTCTAAGAGTAAAGTCCGTTTGTCCTTCAATAAGCTTTTTAATTTCCTCTTGATTCTCAGACTGTCTAATTGTTGCTGTTGCAACACAAAGTACATGATGCAACTGATGGAACCTTGTACTTTCTTGAAATTGAAATAATGTCTGTAATAATACTTCTAGTCCCTCTTCATTCAACACACCATCAATTAAGTAATTCCTTAACCTAGCAACCACTTTCGTATTTTCAATCTCTTTATAAAAACCTCCATTTTGCTTTTCATAAATAACTAAACGCATTGTATTAGATCCAATATCTATAATGGCATACTGTTGTTTTAATATTTCTTTCAAACTTCTCACTCTTTCATTATCAAATTTCAAAAACATATTCTATTACTATTATACAAAATAGTTGTTTTTTGTAACAATATTGCTTTAATATTGAAAATATATACAATCACTTTTTGCATATAATAAAAACCTCTTTTATTTATGGTATAATAATGAAAAATTGAAAGGAGATTCAATATGAAACCTTCACAACCACAATCTCAATTACAAAACCAACATTCTATTAATCGACTAGCTCAATCTATTTTCGTTGTGAATCGTCATGCTAAAGCAGCTACTAATCCTAAATATTTATACTGGTTAAAAAAGACAGCTTTAGAACGTTTGATTGCTGAAAAAAAAGCAATTAAAGAAGGATTACATTTTTCTAGAAACCCACGTTTTAGCCAACAACAATCTGATGTCCTTATACGTTTAGGCGATTATTTTTTCCACATCCCTCCTACGAAAGAAGATTTTCGAATTCTACCGCATCTTGGTCATCTTGAATCCTCCTATCGAAATCCGAAAACAACCTTATCTTTAACAGTAGCAAAAAAAACACTTCAAGATTATATTGGTCCTGAAGCATTGAAACAAGAAAAAAAATTAAGTGAACCTGTTCCATGGTATAGTCGTACTTATACAAAAAAATAAAACAGTTTGGCCAAGTGTAGGCCAAACTGTTTTATTTTTTCTCTTCTTTAATTTTAATATTTGCTTGTTTATAAAAAGCTACTTTTTCTGTATTATAAGACTTTGTGAATTCATTAAATTTATCTTTTTCTGACTCAATATCCTTATAAGATTGATTTACTACTTTTACTTTTTCACTAATATCTTTTAATTTAGTACCTTTATCTTGTAACATTGTGTATAACTCTTTTTCTTGTTTTAAAGATTTATTATAGCTGTCATACATTTTATTAAATGAATCGTGTCGTTTCTCATAGGTGCTTTTCACTTTATCAGCTTGATCTTTCAACTTATTATCTTCAATTTTCTTCACATACTTATCAGCTGACTTCACTTCTTCTTGCGCTTTATTTAAAGCCTCTTTTTCTTTTGTAAGTACTTTTTCTCGTTCAGTTGTATTCTTTGCTGCTTGATTCAATTTTTCTTTAACAGTTTGATTATTATCTTTTCCTTCTTGCACAATCTGGTTATATAATTCTTGTCCTTCTTTCTCTAAAGCCTCAAGTTTTTTTGCATCTTCAAACATTGTTTTTTCTTGTTTAGCAGCGTTTTCAAACGCTACATATAATTCTTCTTCTGGTTTCGGTCCAAAACAACCGGCTAATAAAGTCATTGATAATGCAGTTATAATTGCTAATTTACTATATTTCAACATCTCTTCCTCCTATTTATAAACGACCATCGTGTAATATAAAAAAGTTATAAAATATGTAATTGTTCTATACACTCGCATCTTTTTTACGAAGATCATTAATATTGTTTGTACGAATTATTACTTAATATTACATTATTCTTTTTGAAGTATTTAGCAGTTCCATATCCATCTTTAAGTATAGTTCTTCGTTTTTTTTTAAACCTGTTCACACTATGTATTACCTTAATGGCCACAGAATTTCACCTCAGTCTTAATAAGACTATAATAGTTCACCTGATAAAAGGTGATCGTTCCGCTCTCACGTCTATCATTCCCTTTCCAGCTTTCTATCAAATAATCTCTTTGTTCATTTTACACAGTACAATCGATATCTCGCAACAACTTACAAATATTCTTTTCATTTCCTAAAAAGGAAAAGTGTAGAGCTTGCTTTCCTCTACACTTTTAAAATAAAACACATTGTGCAAATTGTATTGGCACTACCATCATAATTATATGCTTATTTAATATATTTTTAAAGACTTTTATTACAAACGCAACGTTTTTTGTAATAAAAGTCAAAAAAATGTTACAAATAAAACTTCTTCCTATCATATATCTTCAAATCAAAGCTTCACTCATTTTCTTGCAAATTTCTATACTGATACAATTGATTTTGCGACTTTCTCAACAGTTCTTCAAACGTTTTTCCTTCTACTGGATAGCTAGCTGCTCCAAATAAAAGAGTGACACTGAGTAAATCACCTTCTATTTCACTTTCAATATTTTTCATTAATCTGTTTGTTATTGTTGATGTTTCATGACCATTATCAATTGCTACAATAACATACTTATTTTCATCCCACTTCGTAACAACATCTCCCTTCCGAATTGTCTTTACAATGGTACTCTCTAATTTTTGTACTAACACTCCCAATTTTTTTTCTTGCAACGTGTCTTTTAATCCTTCCCATTCTTTTACAGAAAGAATGTAAACCGTAATATTACGGGAATCTCTTTCAGATAAAGCGGCTACTTTCCCAAAAAAATCAACAACAAAATCGTTGCTTGCCATTCCTCCTCCTTCCACATTCATACGCTTGTTCGCTCTTTTATCGTACCAATGTCCAAAATAATAACTTAGTATCATTTGCAATATATAAATAATAAAGACGGTATAAAATGATCGTGAATCCAGTTTTGCAATTATATCCTGAAGTGCAATCCATTCTGTAACTGCCACTGTATTTCCAAGTAATAATCCACTAATTTTCCCTTTATGTTTCATACTTCTCCCCCTTTTATACCAATATATGTTTCTATATCAATAATGTTTTTCTACAAAATAAAAAATGTACATATGCAATGTACATTTCTGCTTAAGCTTGTATACCTTTCCTACTCTATTTCATATATATAATATATAACTTTTATAGAAAGGAGTAATCTATATGCTACAAAAAGAGAATCTATCAGATGCTATGCGTTTACTAGCGGGTTTTCTATTATCATTAAAATTATTATTTACCTCTTTCGGCATACACTTTATTACAAACGATCAAATCGACGCTATTGTTAATGTTGTTTCATTTTTATTTATTCTATACTTTGGCTACAAAAATAACTATGTAGGAAAAAAAGGAATAGAGCAAAAGAAAATACTCAAAAAACACAACCTTCACTAAAAAAGGAACCTTTTGTACAGGTTCCTTTTTATCATTGCCGCACAACAACTTCATTTGTTTGCAGTGGACCATATGATATCTCTTTATCTTGAAATGTATATGTAGCCTGAAAGAATGCTTGTTTAAGAGCTTTATCTTTATTAGCTTTTATTTTGCAACGTAGTTCCACCTTTTCATTTGGTAACAAATCATCAATTCGCCACCTTACAAGCTGGAATAAAAACTCACTTATCCCCTTATCAACTTTTAAAGAATTAGGAATATAAGCAAAGTAATCTCGAATCATATGACTTACAACAACTCTCGAAATCATTTCTACCCCTTTATTTTCCACTTCAATTCGCATAATAAGTATGTCGTTTACATCGTAGGTCAATTCATACGAAAATTGTTCTGTATACATACTACCAATTTGCAATGTAACGGCTACTTGAGGAAATTCATTTTCCTTTTTCGATCCGTCAATCCACAATACTGGTTGTAGCGGTATTGAATACTTTCCTGTATCCGAAATTCGTCCCCATATTTTCATAATATATATTCACCTCATTTCAGATGTACCATACACACAATGAATTCCCCAACTTACTAAAGCTTGCTACAAGTAATGTTTAATATTTCTCTTCCTTTTATCCTATTCGACAATATGAAGAAAAAACCATTTTTCATCTATTAACAGAAGGTGTTCTTTATGAAATTTTTTTACAATTTACTTCATTTCCTTTATAGCAATATTCGTATCGCTCACTCGTTCTCTACTCATATGAAAGAATATTTTGACGGAAGAAAAAATTTGCCTTATAGTCAAATTTGACTATAATATTCTTTATGGCATATTAGTGCACTTATGGAAAAGAAATTAAAATCAACTATACATTAAAATTTTTTATCCACTGCACTCAAAACTTAATATAGTTTACTTATTTCTAAAGGAGGGTTATATTTGGAAACTCAACCATTAAAAAAAGACACCAACAAGACAAAATTTGTTGTTGCTGGTTTGCTGCTTGGTATATTAATGGCCGCAATGGATAATACAATCGTTGCAACCGCAATGGCAACAATCGTTGGAGACCTAGGAGGCTTTGATAAGTTTGTTTGGGTCACATCAGCTTATATGGTAGCAACAATGGCAGGGATGCCTATCTTTGGGAAACTTTCTGATATGTACGGGCGGAAACGTTTTTATATTGGGGGCCTCATTCTTTTCTTATTCGGTTCTGCGCTTTGCGGAACAGCTTCAAGTATTGAGCAATTAAGTATTTATAGAGCTATTCAAGGTATCGGTGGTGGTGCCCTTATGCCTATCGCCTTTACAATTATGTATGATATCTTCCCACCAGAAAAACGCGGGAAGATGACAGGGCTATTCGGTGCTGTTTTCGGGACATCTAGTGTATTCGGTCCTTTATTAGGTGCTTATATTACAGACTATATAAGTTGGCATTGGGTCTTCTATATCAATATTCCATTAGGACTTATCTCCTTTTTCTTCATTACTAAATACTACAGTGAGTCTCTAGAATTTAGAAAACAAAAAATTGATTGGGCTGGTGCTATTACACTTGTCATAAGTATCGTTTGCTTAATGTTCGCATTAGAACTTGGTGGTAAGGAATATGCCTGGAATTCCACTGTAATTATTGGCTTATTTACAACAGTAGTTATTGCGCTTATTATTTTCTTCTTTGTAGAAAGAAAAGCAACCGAGCCTATTATTTCGTTCCATCTATTTAAAAAACCTTTATTCGCAGCTAGTCAAGGAGTTGCCTTTTTCTATGGTGCTGCTTTTATTATCTGTACAGTTTATATTCCAATCTTCATTCAAGGTGTTCTTGGAGGTTCGGCCTCTAATGCTGGATTAATTTTAACACCAATGATGGTTGGTTCTGTAATTGGAAGTCAAACAGGAGGACAATTAGCTTCTCGAACAAGCTATCGTAACATTATGATGGTATCTGGTGTCTTCTTCGTTCTTGGTATTTATTCATTAAGTACTTTAACAATGGACACACCTCGTTTACTCGTAACACTATTTATGATTCTCGCTGGGCTTGGTGTTGGCTTCTCATTCTCAGTATTAAGTATGTCTTCTATTCACAAGTTAGAAATGCGAGACCGCGGTTCGGCGACATCAACAAACTCATTCTTCCGATCACTCGGTATGACTCTTGGTGTAACGATTTTCGGTACAATTCAAAATCATATTTTTACAGATAAACTAAACTCTGTGTTCCCCCCTGAACTAGCAAAATTAGCTCCAAAAGGCGGAGACACAAGTTTCTTATTATCACCAGGCGCTACCGCAAAAATTCCTGTTGAAATATTAGCGGGTATTAAAGAAGCTCTCGCTACATCTATTGCGAACACATTCTTCTGGGCACTCATCCCGGCTGTACTAAGTGTTATTTGTATTTTACTAATGGGAAATGAACGCCTCTTTACAGGCCCTAAAAAGAAAGAAAAACAAAAGCAAGTCAGTTAATATAAAAAAGAAGCGGCATATCCCTTTATGAAAAAGGATATGCCGTTTATAATATGTATAAAGTTTTTATATACAGGAGTTGAGACAGCATGAGCATGAAATTAGTCATTCTCGGCTTGCTACTCGAAGGAGATAAACATCCATATGAAGTGCAGCATATTATGAAAGAACGACAAATGGATTGTTATATTAAATATGCTAAAGGATCACTTTATTACGCTTTCGAGCAATTAGAAAAGCAAGGCGCAATTCACATTACAAATGTAATTAGAGACACAAACCGACCTGACAAAACGATTTTTCATATAACAGAAGAAGGCAAAAAACTATTCCACACTTTACTATTAAAACAATTCGAAGCAAAAAACCAAATATATAAACCTATTTATTCAGCCCTATCTTTCGCTCACTTTAGCAATGATCACGAATTAGTTCCTATTTTAGAAAAAAAGAAAAACGATACTCTTCAATATTTACATACTATGCAAACGATATATGATTGTAATAAAGGAAAGGTTCCACGTGCACAACTATATATTTTGCAAAGTGTAATTGAGCATATTACAGTTGAATTACAATGGCTAAACACCCTCCTTCAAGATGCTATAGCAGGCCGACTTTCAGAAGTTGCTATAGATGAAAATTGAGCTATGAAAGAAGACATCCCTACTTCTTTCATAGCTCAATTTCTCTTTTTATACTGTAATATTATTAGTTACTTCAGAATGAAAAGTCAGAATAATAAGAAATAAAAACTTTGGAATTTTCTTATTTTAAAACAGTAGACAAAATTCCAAAAATTGTGTTAGAATTTGTTTCAATATCATATCGCTTGTTAAATTCCTTTCAAAAGGAAAATAGGTACACGAACATTTCGTTTCGTGTTTAAAAGGGAAGCTTGGTGAAACTCCAACACGGTCCCGCCACTGTAAATGCTGAGATTTCTTTTTGGTGCCACTGTGAAAACGGGAAGGTGAAAGAAATTATATGAAGCATAAGTCAGGAGACCTGCCTGTTTTAACAACACTGATAGATTCACGGATGATGATGAGGTGTTAAAACAAAAAGGAAGGCTTATTTTCTATGTCTTTGCACTTTTTGTTATAGGTATTTCCTAGTAAACGGAAATGCTTACTTTCAATTAGGGAGGAATTTAAAATGGCAATTCAAACAAGTAACTTAGGTTATCCACGTATCGGACTACAACGAGAGTGGAAAAAAACATTGGAAGCTTTTTGGTCCAATAAAATTGATGAAGAACAATTTTTAACAACAATGAAAGAAATTCGCCTTCAACACGTAAAAGTACAGCAAGAAAAAGGGATTGAACTCATTCCAATTGGCGACTTTACATATTATGATCACGTTTTGGATACTGCCTATATGCTAGGATTTATCCCATCACGTTTTTCTGAGTTTACATCTTACCTTGATGTATATTTCGCAATGGCGCGTGGCTCTAAAAATCACGTAGCTTCCGAAATGACAAAATGGTTTAACACAAACTATCACTATATCGTTCCTGAATATGAAGAGGGATTACAAATCTCTTTAAAAGATAATCGTCCACTTCGCTTATACGAAGAGGCAAAACAAGAATTAGGAGTAGATGGAAAGCCTGTTATTTTAGGTCCATATACTTTCTTAAAATTAGCTAAAGGCTATACACAAGAACAATTCCCTTCCATTTTAAAACAGTTAGTTGCACCTTACGTACAACTGCTTTCAGAACTACATGCAGCTGGTGCACAAGCCATTCAAGTTGATGAACCAATTTTCGCTTCTTTAACGAAAGAAGAAGTTCAACAAGCAAAAGAAATTTATGAAGCTATTCGTAAAGAAGTTCCAAATGCGACTCTTCTTTTACAAACGTATTTTGATAGCGTGGAAGAAAACTATGAAGAAATTATTACATTCCCGGTATCCGGTATTGGATTAGATTTCATTCATGGTAAAGAAGGTAATTTAAATGCTATTTCAAAATATGGATTCCCAGCTGATAAAACTTTAGCTGTCGGTTGTATAGATGGCCGTAACATTTGGAGAGCTGACCTTGATGAAGTTCTTGAGTTATTTACAACGTTACAAAAACAAGTCCAAACGAAAGATTTCATCGTTCAGCCTTCTTGTAGCTTATTGCATACACCGATCGATAAAACAGAAGAAACTCACTTATCGACTGAGCTATTTGATGCATTAGCATTTGCAAATCAAAAATTAGAAGAGTTAGTTCTTATTCATTCCGCTCTCACTCAAGGTACAGAAAGCATTAGTACTGAGCTGGAAACATATCGAAACGTACATCATACAATTCGCTCATCTGCTGCACGTAACCGAGAAGATGTCAAAGCAGCACGAACAGCACTAAAAGAAGAAGATTTTTCACGCCCTCTTCCATTTGAAAAACGATACGAATTACAACAAGTTGCCCTGGAGTTACCGCTATTACCAACAACGACTATTGGTAGCTTCCCGCAAACAACTGAAGTTCGTCAAACGCGAAAAGAATGGCGTAACGGTGTTATTTCAAATGAACAATATGAACAATTTATTGAAAAAGAGACAGAAAAATGGATTCGTTACCAAGAAGAAATTGGGCTTGATGTCCTTGTACATGGTGAATTTGAAAGAACTGACATGGTCGAATATTTTGGTGAGCGCCTTGCTGGTTTCTCATTCACTAAAAACGGTTGGGTACAATCATACGGTTCCCGCTGCGTAAAACCACCTGTTATTTATGGTGATGTAGCCTTTATTAACGGCATGACTATTAAGGAAACAGTTTATGCACAAAGCTTAACGGAGAAAGTTGTAAAAGGAATGTTAACTGGACCTGTTACGATTTTAAATTGGTCCTTCGTTCGAAATGACATTCCAAGAAAAGAAGTTTCGTATCAAATTGCACTAGCTCTTCGTCACGAAATTGAACTACTTGAATCTTCCGGAATTAGAGTAATCCAAGTCGATGAGCCAGCACTTCGTGAAGGAATGCCACTAAAAGAAAAAGATTGGGATGCTTATATTACATGGGCAGTACAATCCTTCCTTTTAGCAACTTCTTCTGTAGCAAATGAAACACAAATTCATACTCATATGTGTTACAGTAACTTCGAAGATATTGTTGACGCGATTCGCGCATTAGATGCAGATGTAATTTCTATCGAAACATCAAGAAGTCACGGAGAATTTATTGATACGTTAAAACATACAACATATGAAAAAGGCATCGGTCTAGGTGTATATGATATTCATAGCCCACGTGTACCGAGTAAAGATGAAATGTATAAAATCGTAGAACAATCTTTAGAAGTATGCGATCCTAAATATTTCTGGATTAATCCTGATTGTGGTTTAAAAACGAGAAGAACAGAAGAAGTTATTCCAGCTTTAGAACATATGGTTCAAGCAGCGAAAGATGCTCGTTCCCTTTTAAAAACAAACGCATAACAAAAATGGGTTATCCTTTTCTCAGGATAACCCATTTTTTATTCTTTACTTTCAAAGAAGAATTCGTATTGTATTTTATATAATTCATCATCCGTTGGCTCTTCAAGAGGAATTGCTTGTAAGACAACTGTATACTCACCATTTGGAATAGATATTTGAAATTTGTTTGAAAGAATACTCGTTATAACGATACTTTCATTTTCAACCGTAAAAGGAACCGTAATCGTTCTAACCACTTCTTCTTTTTCAATATGTTTCCCTGGGGTCACTTTCACTTCACAAGTATAATCAGAAAGTGCTTCAAAAATAACAGTTCCCTCTGCCTCAGCATAACCTCTTTCAAAATCTTCATCCGTCCAGTCTACATAAGGCTGCTCACCGTCATAGTTCATCAACATTAATTGCGAATAAGAAATTGTTAACTCCATAGTTCCCCTTCTCCTTCATTATGAAATGTACAAATACTACTTCACTTCAAATTTCACACGCGTACCATCTGGATATTTATCTAACTTATTCCCTACCCAAGAGCCTGCTCCCCGGTTATCCGCCGGACTTATATATTCAATATGTGCTCCTTTTCCGCCTTCCTTGCACATCGCCATTGGCCATTCATCACGATCATACCCTTTTTTTGATGGATACGGTGCTAACGACAATTTCCTTCTATCTGCAGCACCACCACGATCGATTGTACAAACTTCTGAATGCCCTTCTTTTATAGCATCCGTAATATGTTTTCCTGTCTCTGGATAACGTTCTTTCGGAAATTCTAACACTTGATCATACGTATTCGTTTTCTTTACACTTGTTTCCTCTGGCACAAGTACTTCATAAACTGCTACTAAAATAGACAGAATTGCAATAATTGAAATGATAATACCTTTTAATTGCTTCATGTATACCTCCATGTTTCTACCAGTTTCTTTTCCTCAGTTATTATAACAAACTTCTCCTGTATATGTTTTCAGACATTATTTTAGTTATTCCTTGCCATTCCGCCAAAAAATTTCATTTTTTCACTAATGCTGTAGAAAACTAATAGCCTTCCGACATTCTTTTTCAAAGGAAGTCCTCATAAAAGATTGAAATGATATATACGATACTTTTTGGGGAGGAAATATCATGGAAGCTACCTATAAAACGAAAGATGTCACGAATAAAACAGGCATCCCAAAACATATAGTCCGCAAATATAGTCAACTGTTAGAGGAACATGGTTATATGATTTCTAAAACAGCTGATGCTCGTATTTATAAACTTGATGATTTAAAACTATTGAAATCTATACATGAAAGAGCTGCCACATTACAAGAAGATATTTCAGAAACGATACCGATTATTTTAAAAGAAAAAGAGGCCCCACCTGTACCAGTTATACAAGATAAGCAAGAGATACAACCGAAAGAAAAAGAAGATGGGCGTAACTTTGAGGAGTTCATGTTGAAACTTGAAATGCTAGCTCAATTAAATGAAGCAATTATTCATCAAAATTCTACTCTAATTACACAAAATCGTTTAAAGGATGAGAAACTAGATGAATTGATGCAACAAGTGTATGTAAAAGAAGGCTCTCAAGAAAAAATGCTTCAAGAGTTAGTCGAGCACGCCGCTCAAACAGATGCATTGCAAAAAGAAAAAATGGACTTATTAATGAATCATATGTATAAACGAGAATCCAAACAAGAAGAAAAAATGAATAAACTGGTTAGTCAAATTTATAACAAGGACAGTAATCGTGATGCACAGCTTATGCAAGTTATTCGAGAAATTCAAGAAACAAAAAGAATGGTCGCTGCCTCAAAAGAGCAAAGCTTCTTTCAATCATTTAAAAGTTTATTTAGCCGAGCAAAACAAGAAAAAACAAATGAATAAACAATATAAAATAAAAAGTTACCTTCCATCGGTAACTTTTATTCCTTATTTTGTACAGCTGGTAATATAATAATTGCTTCAGTGCCTTTTCCACTTTCACTCTTATATTCCAATGTACCATTATGCGCTTGTAAAATACTAAATGTTACCATAAGCCCTAATCCTGTCCCTTTTTCTTTTAAAGAATAATATGGTTGCCCCAGCCTTGCTAACTGTTCTTTCGTCATACCAACACCACTATCTTTAACTCTTATTATGATTGTTTCGTCTTTTTGAATAGCTGTTACTTTTAAATATCCTTTATTTCCTTGAATTGCTTCAATACCATTTTTAACAACATTCATAATAGCTTGCTTCAATTTTGTCTTATCACCAATCGTATAAAGACTTTCTGAAATTTCAACTTGTAAATATACACCTTGCATCGCTGCAAATGACGACATAAGAGTGGTCATTTCTATTAATTGGGCTGATAAACAAATGTGTTCTTTTTTCTCAATTTGCGGCCTTGCTAAATTCAAGTAATCTGAAATAATTTGTTCCGCCCGATCCAATTCAGCTAATACGAGACGCATATAATCCTTATTCTTCACATCTTCCGTACTTTCTAGCAATTGGATAAATCCACGAACAACAGTAAGTGGATTTCGAACTTCATGTGCCACACTTGCTGCTAACTCACTTACAATATTAAGCTTTTCTGATTTTTGCATCTCTGTACGTAGCAATGCATTTTCATTTAAATATTCAGTTAAATACACCTGAAATACCATTGTCATGACCATGATAAGCGAGGCAAATATAAATCCGCTATATATTTGCGAAATATACGGTGTAAATCCTGTTTCCAAAAGAACATTAATCATGCCTAATACTAAAGAAACAAGCACATAAAATGATGAAATCATAAATGCTAAAATTAATTTCTTATCTCTTGAAAAAAGAGACCATTTCTTTGATAAAAATAGCGGAACTATCAATAGAAATGTTACTTCTAAAACTGGAAGAAAGCTCATTCCCTTTAGTAACCATTCATATGCAACAAAAATAACCGCTGGGATTAAACCAACAATCCCACCATATAAAAAACCACTGACAATTGGAATTGGGTGAAAGTTATACCCACACACATTGCCAAAACAAATAGAGTATGTCATGGAGAGAACGAGCGTAACGCTAGATAAAAACATAATAAAGTAACGATTTGGCTTCGGAGGCATTTCTTGATAGCGATTTAAACGAATCGCTTCATATAAAAATAGTGGTAAAATTATGATGGCAATTTGAATCAACAAATCACGGATAAGCTCCATAACCTCTCATCCCCTATATGTATTTTGATATGATTATATCATTTTATAGGTTTATTTGTTTTAAAATTTTGATTTTTCTTAACATATTTGTTAATTCTTTGTTAACAACTCATAATAATTGTTACAGATTTTCGAAATGATTGTAAACCCTGTACCAAATTTCCTTCGTACAGTATACAATGAATACGGATTACAAAGAAAATTTAAAAATACTTTTTTAGACGGACAACTATAGCAAAATACAGCATATAATCCATACTATCTATGTTTACAAATAAGTGATCATTACTTTAGTAGGAGGAAGATAAATATGGCGGGTACTACGCTTGTTTTAAAAGAAGAAAATTTGGTTGTTCTAGAAAATGTTGAAAAATCAGTATATGAAGAGTTACAGCATAAAGCAGGAGATGAAGATTGCACATGTGCTGTGAACGAATCAGTTGTTCACCTTGGCAAGGTATCCTCTGTACTCTGGAATGAAGATGAAATAGATTGGGAATACGGATATTAAAAAGTCGCTTATAGCGGCTTTTTTTCTCTTTTCTCTCTCTTTCTAAATTACATATACAAAGCGCAATCATAGAAAATATGATAAAATGAACTTAATTTTCAAACGGAAGAAAGGGAGATACAATGGAACAATTCATTAACCCTAGAGTGAAGGATATCCAAATTTCTGGAATCCGTCAATTCTCTAACATGATTCAAAACTATGATAATTTGATTTCTTTAACAATCGGACAACCCGATTTCCCTACACCTTCTCTCGTAAAAGAAGCGGCAAAACGGGCTATTACAGAAAACTATACAAGCTATACACATAACGCTGGTTTACTAGAATTACGTAAGGCAGCTTGTAACTTCGTAAAAGATAACTACGATTTACATTACTCACCTGAAAACGAAACCATCGTTACAATTGGTGCTAGCGAAGCGATTGATGTTGCATTCCGAACGATTTTAGAGCCAGGAACAGAAGTAATTTTACCTGCTCCTATTTATCCAGGTTACGAACCTATTATTCGATTATGCGGTGCAACGCCCATTTTTGTAGATGTTCGTGAAACTGGATTCCGTTTAACAGCTGACGCGCTAAAAAATGCTATTACAGAAAAAACAAGATGTATCGTACTACCATATCCTTCTAACCCAACTGGTGTAACTTTATCCACAGAAGAATTAAAAGATATTGTAGATGTTTTAAAAGATAAAAATATTTTCGTCCTTTCAGATGAAATTTATAGCGAGCTTGTGTATGAACAAAAGCATACATCTATCGCTCATTTCCCAGAAATGCGTGAAAAGACAATTGTCATTAACGGTTTATCTAAATCACATTCTATGACTGGCTGGCGTGTTGGACTTTTATTCGCACCAAGCTATTTAGCAGGACATATATTAAAAGTTCATCAATACAATGTAACGTGTGCTACTTCAATCGCTCAATACGCTGCGATTGAAGCATTAACAGCTGCTAAAGACGCACCCAAAATGATGCGCCACCAATATAAAAAACGCCGTGATTACGTATATAATAGACTCACTCAAATGGGATTAGCAGTTGAAAAGCCAACAGGTGCATTTTACTTATTCCCATATGTTGGTCATTTGACATCTTCATCATTTGATTTTGCACTTGATCTTGTCAAAGAAGCTGGACTAGCTGTAGTTCCTGGAACAGCATTCTCTGAATACGGTGAAGGCTACCTTCGCTTGTCCTATGCATATAGTATCGAAACTTTAAAAGAAGGCTGCGACCGATTAGAAGCCTTTCTAAAGAAAAAAGCTAAGAGTTAAACTCTTAGCTTTTTTCTGCATAATGATCACAAGTTTGACGTTTTAGTAATTTATGAGGAATAATGATACACTTTGCAGTGGATTCTGCATTCTCTACTTTATCAACTAAAGCTTTTGCTGCCTCATATCCTAGCTGATAAATATTCACATCAACTGTCGAAAGTGGAGGGCTCGCAATTTCTGATAATAAAGCATTATTAAAGCTTACAATAGAAACATCCTTCGGTACAACGAATCCTTTTTTAGAAAGCGCACTTAACACACCAAGTCCAATTAAGTCATCCGTTGCCATAATTGCCGTCGGCGGTTGCTGCAGTCCCATTAATTCCTCAACGGCTTGTTGACCACTTTCCCTCGAAAAATCAAAATGTAAAATATATTCTTTGGGTAATACAATGTCTGCTAATTTCAAGGCATCACTCATACCAGCTAAACGATCTCTCGTTACAAGTAAATCTGATCCACCACCAATGAATGCGATTTGCTTATGCCCTAATGAAATTAAATATTCTGCCACTTCTCTTGCAGCTGTATAATTGTCATTATCTACATATGTAATTTCATCTTTTCGATCATATGGTTTTCCTATTAAAACAAACGGGAAATTTTGTTCATGTAAATATTGAATAATCCGATCATTCTCCCTTGAATATAAAAGAATAATGCCACCAATTTGACGTCCCTGTACCATCTTTACGACACCATTAAAAATTTCTTCTTCCGTTTCACCTGTCGACATGTAAAGCGCATAACCTTCTACGTGTGCAAATGAACTAATCCCTCTTATAACTTCTGGGAAAAATGGATTTTGAAAAGCTTTACTTGCAGAACTTGGCATAACAAGACCAAGTGTTTTCGTCGTTTGGTTCGCAAGATTTCTCGCATTTAAATTGGGATGATACCCTAATTCACTCATCACTTTCCTAACACGGCGCTTTGTCTTTTCACTTATACTTGGATTATCAGCAATTACACGAGAAACTGTTGATGGTGCAACATTCGCTTGCTTCGCCACATCTTTAATTGTAACTGTCATAAAAATCCCCCTCCTCTCATTTCTCTGTCATTTTTCATATATTTTATCTCGCATTCATTGCAAGTCATAAACTTTCATTTCTTATATCTTGCAAAACTAATCCTATTCTCCCTCTTCATGTATTGTAAGGGATATAGCTATTTTTTCCTATACTATAATATACTATTTATTTCACTTCTTTTCACATGTGATGTCAAATCTCTTTTCATCTCCCTATAAAGTTATTTATAGGGAGATGAAAAGAAAAATGGGACGTAATGTCCCATTTTTCATCCTTTTGTACCTCCAGCTGTTAAACCGGAAACAAAATATTTTTGTAGTGATAGGAATAAAATTGAAATCGGGATCGCAATTAACACTGAACCCGCTGCAAACGTTGTAAATTCATTACCGAATTTTTTTGCAACCATTTCATATAATCCAACTGCTAAAGTATAATTTTCTGGTGTTCGCAAAATAATACTCGCTAAAATGAAATCTGTAAATGGACCAATGAAAGTAAATAATGCTACAACCGCTACGATTGGCTTTGCAAGTGGCATAATGATTTGCCAGAAAATACGGAAATGCCCTGCTCCATCCATTCGAGCTGATTCATCCAACTCTTTCGGAATCGTATCAAAATACCCTTTCATAAGCCATGTATTCATCGGAATTGCTCCGCCCACATAAATTAAAATTAATGCAAGGTGTGTATCAAGTAATCCTGTTAACTGAGCTAATATATATAGTGCGATTAACGCTGCAAAATTCGGGATCATTTGCAGAATTAAAAATGTTAATAAACCATTCTTTCTTCCAACAAAACGATATCTCGAAAATGCATAAGCAGTAAAACTAATGGCTAGTACAGAGAAAATCATCGTCATTACGCTAACTTTCAAAGTATTTTTATACCAAAGTAAGTAATTACTTGAATCGAGATCAAGTAGCTTGCGATAATGATCTAATGTGGCATTTTTCGGAATAATACTTGACCCAGATAAACTATCACCTGGATTAAACGATGAGCCAATTATCCATAGTAATGGATAGAAAACAATCGCACACATTATGAAGATAACTAAATAACTTAATGAAAGACGTAGCATCTTTTGTCGTTTAATATTCATTTACATCATATCCTCTTCTTGGAATGATTTTGTTCTCTTAAATTGCCATAACGCAACTGTAATAACGATTAACGATAAAATCATTGTAAGAGCTGCTGCTTTGCCGTATTGAGCCGAAGTCATCGTTAACTTATAGATCCATGAAATTAAAATATCCGTTCCACCTGCATTTTGTCCAGACACAGCAGGTCCCCCGTTATTAAATAGATAAATAATACTAAAATTATTAAAGTTAAACGTATATTGCGTAATTAATATTGGCGCTGTTGCATATAACACAAGTGGCAATGTAATTTTGCGGAACTGTTGCCAAGCAGTTGCTCCGTCTACTGTAGCCGCTTCATATAATTCTCCTGGAATCGATTGCAGTATACCTGTTGTCATCGCAAAGACGAACGGGAAACCAAGCCACGTTTGAATCATAATTAAAGCAATCTTTGACCAAAACGGGTCTGTCATCCAAGCAATCTTTTCAATCCCGAATAAAGCTAATACTTGGTTATTAATTGCTCCAAATGTTTCATTAAACATACCAGCAAATACAAGAATAGATACGAATGCTGGAACAGCCCACGGTAAAATAAAGATTGTTCGAATAATTGCCTTACCTTTAATACCAGGCTGATTTACGATAATCGCTAAAAAAATACCAAGTGCAACTTGTAATGTTGTTGCAACGAATGTCCAAATGACAGTCCAAGAAAATACACTTAAAAATGTATCTCTCCACATCGGTAATGTGAAAATATCAATAAAGTTTTTAAAGCCCACCCAATCTACTAATTTAGCTGGAGGAGAATGATATAAATCATAGTTTGTAAATCCAATTAAAATTACGAAGATGATTGGAAATACGACAACAAAGATAAGTAGTAGAAAACCTGGTGAAACCATTAAATAAGGAAAGCCTTGATCTAACAAATTACGGTATTGCTCTTTTACAGAATTTAACGGTGTTCCAATATCACGTTTCTTCCCATTTTGATATGCATCATATAAGTTAAATGCATATATGCCAAGCCCAAAAGCGATAACGATAAGTGCCAAGATCCCTTCTACTAATAGAAAGACGGAATGGTCACGTGGAACTTCTGTACCGAGCGTTACAATGCCCCATAATCCCATATTTAATAAATCAGCAAAGGCTACAATAAATGAACCTGTTAATACTAGAAAAATAAGACCTTTTACAAATTGTTTATTATACATTTGGCCCACGCCTGGAATGATTGATAACATGGTTGCCACTTTCCTATGCTTTGAATCATTTAACCCCTTTGCAGGTTCCATAGATGTTTGCATGTTCCTTCCCCCTTTTTTCTTCCTACATGGAAGGGAGAGAATTCGTGCCCCTCATATTAGAGGCACGAATTTCACCTTATTTTTTCTTACTATGATTTGCCTCAATATTACCTTTAATTTGTTTCACTGCACTATCAAGTGCGGATTTTGGTGCTTCTTTATCTGATACAACTAATTGAAGCGCATCTCCAGCTGGTTTCCAAACTTCTTGCATTTCTGGAATATTTGGCATTGGAATTCCATTTTCAGATTGTGTCGCAACCGCTTTTGCAGCCTCATTTTCTTTAATGATTGGATCTTCCATTACTGATTTTACTGGTGGAATTTCTTTCGTTTTCTCAAAGCGAATTTTAGCATTTTCTTCATTTGTAACCCACTCAGTAAATTTTGTAGCTAAATCATTTTGTTTAGAGAAGCTTGTTACATGCCATCCTTTTACGCCAACGAACGTTTTCATCGGTTGACCATTTGGTAATTTCGGCATTGGAGCAACACCATAGTCTATTCCAGCCTTTTCCATCGCTTGGAATGCCCATGGACCATTCATAATAGATGCTGCTTTTCCTTCATTAAATAATCCATCTGCAGCTGAACCACCAGATTCACCGATAATACCTTTCGGGAATAACTTTTCTTTATACCATTTTTGAATATATTCAGCACCTTGTACCGCACCGCTATTATTTAATCCAATATCATTTGCATTTGGCTTTCCATCTTTTTCACCAAATACATAACCACCCATACCTGCCATAAATGCATTAGCAAAGTAGAAGTTATCTCCTAGTGCTAAAAATCCGTATTTTCCATCTTTCGTAAAGTCTTTTGAGAAGTTAAACAGTTCATCCATCGTTTCCGGCGCTTTTTGCATCATTTTTTTATTATAAATAAAGATTGGTGTTTCAATCGCTTTTGGTAAACCATATATTTTTCCGTTATATGTTTGTGCTTCTATTGATAAATCTGTAAATTTACTTTTTACTGTATCATCTACTTTCACTTCTGAAAGTAGCCCTTCTGTTACCGCATTACCAATATGATCATGTGGCAATGTTACAACATCTGGCCCTGTGCCAGCTGGACCGTCGAGACGAAGTTTTTCTATTTGTTTCGTCATCTGAACCTCTTCAACTTTTACTTTCACATTATATTTCTTTTCAAAACTTTTCACCGCTGGCTCTAGACCCACACCTTTTTTCTCATCTTCCCAAACAAGAAGATCATAGTCTTTTTTCGCTTTACTTTCCTCTTTTTTCCCTGAATCTTTCGGTCCACATGCAGATAACATACCAATAGATAATGCTGAAACCGTTAATAATGATAATGCTTTCTTCATCCCAAAAACCTCCCTAAATTGTCTATGTACCTCAGTAACTGAAAACGTTTGCATTTAATAGTTTAATTGAAGCGCAAACAATATCTCAAGTCTATGAAAACGTTTGCGCTATTTGTCTATCATTATACATTCTTTTATTCATTTTGCAAATATTAATTTAAAAATTATGTCATTATACTCTTTATACATTGACTTTATATGAAATGAATACTACTCTTATAAGCAATATTAAAGCTATAAGAAAGGCAATCGTTTGCAATACAGGCTTTATTATTACACTTAAGGGAATACTATGTATAGAGATATTGAAGGGGGATTTTCTATATGTTTAAAGAAGCCATTTATCATAGGCCGAAAGATAATTATGCATACGCTTACGATGAACAAACAATTCACATCCGAATACGTACTAAGAGAGATGATGTTCAAAGCGCCGATCTTATTTACGGTGATCCTTACGAATGGAAAGACGGGAAATGGATATCAGCAAGTACACCAATGAAAAAAACGGGTTCTACTGCATTATTTGATTATTGGTCCATTGCAATCGAACCAAAATTTAAGCGCTTACGTTATGGGTTTGAATTAAAATCTGAAACAGACACTCTTATTTATACAGAGCGAGGATTCTTTTCTAACATTCCAAATGATGATGTTGGTAACTTTTTTTGTTTTCCATTTATTCATGCAGATGATGTATTCAAAGCACCATCGTGGATTAAAGACACCATTTGGTATCAGATTTTCCCTGAACGATTCGCTAATGGCGATAGTACGCTGAATCCAGAAAACACCCTTCCTTGGGGAAGTACGAATCCAACTCCAACTAATTTTTTCGGCGGGGATTTTGCTGGTGTTATTCAAAACCTTGATTACCTTGTTAAGCTTGGCATTTCCGGAATATATTTCACACCTATTTTCAAAGCTCATTCAAACCATAAATATGACACAATTGACTATATGGAAATTGATCCACAATTTGGGACGAAAGAAACTTTTAAAGAGCTCATTGAAGAATGTCATAAACACGGTATAAAAGTAATGCTCGATGCTGTGTTTAATCATAGTGGATACTTTTTCGAGAAATTTCAAGACGTTCTAGAGAACGGTGAGAAGTCTGCATATAAAGAGTGGTTCCACATTCATGAATTTCCAATTATAACCGATCCACTTCCCAATTATGATACTTTCGCCTTTACACCGTATATGCCTAAATTAAATACAGCTCATCCAGATGTAAAAGAATACTTACTTGAAGTAGGACGTTATTGGGTACGAGAATTCAATATAGATGGCTGGCGCCTTGATGTCGCAAATGAAGTCGATCACAACTTTTGGAGAGAATTCCGAACTGAAATAAAGACATTAAATCCTGAAGTATATATTTTGGGAGAAATTTGGCACGATGCCCTTCCGTGGCTACAAGGCGATCAATTTGATGCTGTCATGAGCTACCCTGTTACAAACGCTCTACTTTCTTACTTTGCTAACGATTCCATTAAAGCAAGTGAATTTATGAAGCAAATTACAGAATCTCTACATTCCTACTCTATGAATGTAAATGAAGCAGCCTTTCATTTATTAGATAGCCATGATACTCCAAGAATTTTAACAACATGCAATGGAGATAAAAATAAGTTGAAATTGCTCTATGTATTCCATCTTTCTTTCATCGGCTCTCCATGTATTTATTACGGAGATGAAATCGGCATGGATGGTGGTATGGACCCCGATTGCCGTAAATGTATGATTTGGGATACTAAAGAACAAGATCATGCATTATTTACACATATACAAACATTGATTTCATTACGAAAACAACATGCAGCTTTTGGAGGACATGGTACTTTTCAATTCATCGAAGCAAATGATGAACATAATTATATTTCTTATACGAAAACATATGAGGATGAAACTATCTTTTTCGTTTTAAACCCTACTAATAGTGAAGTTACAGTTTCACTCCCTCTTCATGTTACTGGTAAGAAAATAATTAACATTTATACAAATGAAGAATTTTCAGCAGAAGCAAGTGTATTACAAGTTACACTTCCTCCATATGGATTCTCCATATTAAAATGGTAACCCAAAAAATCCTTATGCCAAGGTGGCATAAGGATTTTTCTTATTTCAATTTGAATACCATCGCTTCATACGGACGTAATGTAATGTTATCTATCAATCCGATTTCTACATCGTAATTGTGTATGAATAATTCTGATTCACTATAACTAATATCCTCAGGCATTTCAAATACACTTTCATCCGCAGTAAAGTTTGCAATAACAAGTAGTTTTTCGTCTCCATATGTTCTTACATAAGCAAAAATAGAAGGATTATTCTCTAATATTAAATCATATGATCCATATACAACTATTTCATTATTTTTGCGTAGCTCAATTAATTTCTTATAGTAATAAAAAATTGAACCTTCATCTTGGATTGCTTGTTTCACATTAATCTCTTTATAGTTAGGATTTACAGTAATCCAAGGCTCACCCGTTGTAAATCCAGCGTGATTCTGATCATCCCACTGCATCGGAGTTCTAGCATTATCACGACCCTTTATATAAATAGATTCCATTACTTTTTCTATATCTTCACCATGGTCTATCACTTTTTCTTTATACATATTTAACGTTTCAATATCTCGATATTCATCAATTGATTGGAATCGAACGTTCGTCATTCCGATTTCTTCACCTTGATAAATATATGGCGTTCCTTTCATCATATGAAGAACAGTCGCCAACATTTTCGCAGATTCAATGCGATATATTCCATCATTACCAAAACGAGATACAACGCGAGGCTGATCATGGTTATTCCAATAAAGGCTATTCCATCCAGTATGCTCTAATGCTTTTTGCCACTTTGTTAAATTCTCTTTTAAAGTAAGAAGTGAACATGGTTTTACATCCCACTTTCCACCTTCTCCTGAATCTAAATCCATATGTTCAAATTGGAATACCATTTGCAACTCTTTTCGTTCTTCTCCAGTATACAATTTGGCTTCTTCTGTCGTTACACCAGGCATTTCACCAACCGTCATAATATCATAATTCGATAATACTTCCTCATTCATTTCATGCAAATATTTATGAATGTTTGGACCGTTCATAAAATGTTTATGACCTGAAACATAACCATCTTCATCTGTTTCAACTGTTGGTAACCCTTCTTCTTTAGAAATAAAATTGATAACATCCATGCGGAATCCATCAATTCCTTTTTCTAACCAAAACTTCATCATCTCATAAACATCTTGTCTTACCTTTTCATTATCCCAGTTTAAATCCGGTTGTTTTTTAGAAAACAGATGTAAATAATATTCATCCGTCATTTCATCATACTTCCATGCAGATCCACTAAAAGCAGCTCCCCAGTTGTTCGGTTCTTTCCCTTCTTTTCCAGGACGCCATATATAGTAATCTCTATATTTATTATCTTTTGATTTACGTGATTCAATAAACCAATTATGTTCATCAGATGTATGATTAACAACTAAATCCATCATCAATTTCATATTACGTTCATGCATTTCATGTAATAGTTCATCCCAATCTTCCATTGTTCCGAACTCGTTCATAATTTTACAATAATCACTTATATCGTAACCATTATCATCATTTGGAGATTCATAGACTGGTGATAACCAAATCACATCAATCCCTAACTCTTTTAAGTAATCTAGCTTTGAAATAATCCCTTGAAGATCTCCTATACCATCACCATTACTATCCATAAAGCTACGAGGATAAATTTGATATACTACGCTTTCTTTCCACCATTGTTTTTCCATTATGCTACCCCATTTCATTCATAATTCATTTTTCTCTTTTTTAAGGCGCAAACGTTTTCATTAATGAATGATAACAGATTCTATCTCAATTTAAAATAGCGCTTACAATTTTTATTGTTCTTTTTCTAAGAAAAAACGCGAAAATCACTAATAATTCTCCAATATATGAAAACGTTTTATTTTTTTATTTATTTTTTGAATCTATTCGTTTATAATGAACTCAAAGAAAACGTTTGCATAATTATTTCTAGGGGGAAATACCATGGCAGAACTTAAATTAGAAAACATTTATAAGATATATGATAATAACGTAACAGCTGTAACTGATTTTAATTTACACATTCAAGATAAAGAATTTATCGTATTTGTCGGTCCTTCTGGATGCGGAAAATCTACAACGTTACGAATGGTAGCTGGACTCGAAGATATTTCAAAAGGCGAGTTTTCAATTGATGGTAAACTAATGAATGATGTTCCTCCAAAAGATCGAGATATCGCAATGGTATTCCAAAACTACGCTCTTTATCCACATATGAGTGTATATGATAATATGGCATTTGGATTAAAACTTCGAAAAATACCAAAAGATGAAATCGATCGTCGTGTAAAAGATGCAGCAAAAATTTTAGGACTTGAACAATATTTAGATAGAAAACCGAAAGCATTATCAGGTGGACAGCGCCAACGTGTTGCGTTAGGTAGAGCAATCGTTCGAGATGCAAAAGTTTTCTTAATGGACGAGCCATTATCAAACTTAGATGCTAAACTCCGTGTTGCAATGCGCTCAGAAATTTCTAAGCTACATCATCGCCTTGGAACAACAACAATTTATGTAACACATGACCAAACAGAAGCAATGACTATGGCTTCGCGTCTTGTCGTTATGAAGGATGGAAAGATTCAACAAATTGGAACACCAAAAGAAGTATATGAAACACCAGAAAACATTTTCGTGGGTGGATTTATCGGGTCACCAGCGATGAACTTCTTCCGTGGTAAATTGACTGAAACCGATTTCGTTATAGACAATACTATAAAAATCAAAGTATCTGAAGGAAAAATGAAGATGCTACGTGAACAAGGCTATGTAAATAAGGAAATTGTTTTAGGTATTCGCCCGGAGGACATTCATGATGAACTACTATTTTTAGAAGCTTCACAATCTACTACTTTCACAACAAAAATTGAAGTTGCTGAATTGTTAGGTGCTGAATCTATTTTATATATGAAACTTGGAAATCAAGATTTTGCAGCACGTGTTGATGCAAGACATATATTCTCACCTGGAGACCAAATTAAATTGGCATTTGATTTAAATAAAGCGCATTTCTTTGACAGCCAAACAGAACAACGTATTCGCTAAAAAAATTTCCTTCTATATAACATACAAAAAAACCGTCCACATATATTGAGGGCGGTTTTCATTATTATACTAGGGCTTCTACTGTATGAAATGATTGTCCTTTCGTGCCAATAATACCGAAAATCGGTAAATCACTAAGCACCACTTCTTCTTGCTGTTTCATAAAAGATGACGTTAATTGTTTTATCTCTATCCAAACGTCATTAATACAAAGTACATTGGAATCGTTCTCTTGTTGGCGAGAAAAAATAGAATCTATTTTATATAAACCAGCATTTTGAAAAAGCATGTCAATGCGACTGAATGCATTCAAAGTAATGCTAATAACGCGTTGCCAATCTCCTTGCTTTTCCATATCATAGAATACAAAAAGGGCTTCTCCGCCTAGATTCGTAATTTCCTCCACTGTTGCTTGTCCACTTTCTTGATCAATGTCCGTCACAATTACTTTTGCGCCTTGTTTAGCCAACAAAAGAGCTGTATTACGTCCAATACCGATGCCACCGCCAGTTACGATAGCAACTTTTCCTGCAAGCTTCATTTTCATTACCCCTTCTATAAGTCTTACCGTCATTCAGTATACTCCTTTATGAGATTATTCTGCAAGCAAGAAAAATTGCTATTCAATTTGTAAGCGTTTACTTTTATCCTTCTTTTTTCTTACTCTTACGCTGATCAAGAACTAGACCAATAAAAATGAGAATGCCCCAAAAAATTATGCTACCTCCTGTCATCTCAACTTCCCCCTTATTATATAAAGTAAAACTTTAATCAGCCCCAAATGGTGAGATAAAGATATTATTTTTAATTATTATACCATTATCTTAATTTTCAATCTATTATAAATAGAAATGACACATTTTAGCTTTTCCTCACTGTAAATATTCACAATATACTTATAAAATAAAAAAAGACCCTTTTTATATATAAAAAGGGTCTTTTTTTATTTTATTATACAAGACTTATTATTTTCGTCTTTGTAATTAAGTCCTGAAAACCGCAATTGTCTTTGCGGAACAACATCATATATACGTTACATATTAATGGAATTCCTAATAGCAATACGTTGGGTAATAACACTACAAAAAATCTTATAATTAATGTTTGCAACGTTAGCTTTTCACTCTTCAATGAAATTAATTTTATTCTTGTTACCTTTTTGCCAAGTGTAACACCGTTCCAAATAAAGGGTAACACAATAAAATATATCGCCATTAATATGAAAACTACTGCGAAATCATATCTAAAATCACCTAAGCTTATATTAAAGCGCTTAAACATAGCACTATAGTTTCCGGTCATAATAGCTACTACTGCACCATACATAACCGAGATTAAAAACATGTCAATTAGGGAAGCACCTATGCGATTCATTACAAGCGCTGGACGATGCATCTTTAACTTCATTTTATGTCGACTCCTTCATATCCTTCTTTACCCGTCTCATCGTACCACTTCTAAAAAACATTGTAAACTAGCGTTTCTCTTACTTTTCTTGTACAATTTGTTACAATAGCATTATAAAGGAGGTTCCCATATTGAAAAAATGGATAATCCTATTCGTCGCCTTCCTATTAACTGGTTGTGCAGGAAACACAAGTCACTTAACTTATACGGTTAACGATGAATACGAACTCATACGTACTTCTGGAAATGCATTTGAACTTTTCCCCTCGCAAGATGCTGTATATGCCACACAATACATCCCTGCAAAAATTACAGACATTGCTTGGGATGATAAATACATTATTGCAAAACAAACTGAGGAAAAATCAGATCCAAATAACCCTGACGCAGCAATTGCAAATAAAAAAAGTGAACATTATTGGATTATTGACGTAAAGCACAATAAACGTTTCGGTCCCTACAATGAAAAGCAATTTAATGAACAAAAAGATGCGTTTAAAATTAAGGTGCCTTTTCAAAATGTAGATTCATACATAAAAGAAATAAAAAAACAGTCAGCATAATATTTGAGTGCTGACTGTTTTTCTTACATTATTTTAAAAACACCTTACTCCGAAAGTGAGATATTAAACGTTTGTGACTCTTTTACAACATCTTGTGTTTCAGAATCTCCTGCAAGTAAATCATCAGTTGTAAACTGAATATCCTTTACTTTGTCTTTTCCATCGTCAAGTATTAAACCAATAATACCATCTCTTGTTTCACCAGGCTTATAGTCTTCTCTTGACACATTTTTTGTACCAACTAACGTATCTTCATCATATAAAAAGTTTTGAGTCGCTACTTTAAAATGTTGCTTACCATTAATCATAACATCATTCATAGAGAAAAATTGCATATTTTTATTTCCGCTATTCTCCACTTTATATGTAATCTCAACGTAACGAATTGTATTACTAATCTCTGTTCCACTTAGCGATGCATATAACTCTGCATCTTCTTGGCTTACTTTATCCCCTAATCTACGTTTTACTTCTTCAGGAGTTAGTGCCGTGTATACTTTCAATGTATTTTTTGCCTTTTCACTCATCTGTGATAAAGAGATTACTTTCACATCTTGTACGTGAATTTTCATTGGCGCTACTTCAAATGTTTGATTCACAGAGTGCATCTGCTCTAACTTGAAAGTACCCCATCCTGTTTCTTTCACTTTTTGTCCTACTTTTTTCAGCTCACGCCCACCATATTCTTTCGTTTCAGGAATAGATTCTTTCTTCTTCGGTTCAGCTTTCTTTTCTTCTTGATGGAAGCAACCACTTAACATAAGAAGAAAACTACATAAAACAAAAATACTTTTCCATGCTTTCATCATTTCATTTCTCCTAACACTATCATTCATGAATATAAAATTAGTCCCTTGCCTTGTAAACTATAGAAACAATGAAAAGTCCACAAAATGAACTTGTCAGTCCAGATACTATTATACCTCCAATTTGGAAAATATGAAAATAGGGATCTAGGAACGCATGCACGATAAATATAATAGTTGCCACAACAATTACTGAAATCCAATACTTTCTTTTTTCCGAAGCTAAAATAAGATCTTTACCCATCCCATTTCTATACTTCCATAAAACGTATACTAATAATAGAAAACCAATACATGTACTTCCATGTTGCATATATTTATAAACAGGGATACCGTACCATTCTCTTTGCAATAATGGTATTTTCATAACAAAATAGCCTGTCTTATGAGTGAATGCATCCCAAACAACATGCGTTAACATACCGAATAATGCTGAATAACAAAATACAAAAAGATCCTCCCATGTATGAAGCCCCCATCTCTTGTCTATTGCATATGTATAGTAGCCAGCAAATGGTTTAGGTAAATGTGTTATAAAAGGCTTTTTTAAGACGTAATGATATATACATGCTAATAAGAAGACAAGTGGTAAATTTAAATATAAGAACCCAAGCCACGTATGCCCAATAACACCATACGGTCTAAAGTGTAAAAAATATTCAAAGTCAGGCGCCATACTACCTAATATAAGAGCCGTTACTGACATATATTTAGAATGCTTTTTCGCAAAAGGAAGAACTGCTGCTGGATGTGCAAATGTAAACGGCATACTTTAACTCCTTCTCACATTTTCAATAGAATACCATCTATCATAACGAGAGAATAGATCTTCATGCAATATTTATTTTCACATTGGAATATGATAGTTTAAATGATATAATCCACATAAAATATTCAGAAAATAAGGAAGGGATTCAGGTGTCATTAACACTTGTATTTGCTGCCTTTTTAGATTCAAAATCCGTTATGAATTGAGGTTTATATATTGATTGACGTACCCTTTTTACAAAATGTCACATTAAAAAAAGAAAATATCCCTAGTTTTTCCGCATATCCTTACTGCTTACCCGCTATCCGAACATTACAATCACTAGCTTTCCATCCAAATGTAACATTCATTATTGGAGAAAACGGAACGGGTAAATCAACATTACTTGAAGGAATTGCAATTGCGTTAGGTTTTAATGCAGAAGGTGGAACGAAAAATTTCCGCTTTAGCACAAACGATTCACATTCATCTTTACATGAATACCTTCGAATTTCAAAAAGTTTCAATACACCAAACGACGGTTTCTTTCTTCGCGCTGAATCTTTTTATAACGTTGCTTCTTATATTGATGAAATAGATGCTATAAAATCTTATGGCGGCGTTTCACTTCACGAGCAATCACATGGTGAATCATTCTTTTCCTTATTTATGAACCGTTTTTCAGGACAAGGTTTATACATTTTAGATGAGCCTGAGGCCGCTCTATCACCTATGAGACAACTTTCCATGCTCATTCGAATGCATGAACTAGCGGAACAAGGTTCACAATTTGTTATTGCGACGCATTCTCCTATTTTAATGGCTTACCCTGAATCTACTATATACTCTTTAACACAAGAGGGGATTCACGAATCCACATTAGAAGAAACCGAGCATTATCAAACGACGAAACTTTTCTTTGAAAATCGTGATCGATTATTTCATCATCTATTTGAGTCATAAAAAAAGAAGCAGCAATAGCTGCTTCTTTTTTATAGTGCTTCTATAAATAAGGCAACCCCGATACCGCCACCGACGCATAAAGAGGCAATTCCTTTTTCTAACCCACGTCTTTTTAATTCGTGAATTAAACTTACCGTAATACGAGCCCCTGTACAACCAATTGGATGCCCAAGTCCTACGCCACTACCGTTTACGTTCACTTTTTCACGGTCTAAGCCTAACTCTTTCTCTACAGCTAAATATTGAGCCGCGAAAGCTTCATTAATTTCAAGTAAATCTGCATCTTCCAATGACCAATCTACTTTTTCTAAACCTTTACGAATTGCTGGTGCTGGCCCAATACCCATAATTTTTGGATCTACTCCAGCTACTGAATATCCAACAATTCTAGCTAACGGTTGTAAACCTTTTTCTTTCGCTTTTTCTTCGCTCATTAATACTAGAACTGCACTCCCGTCATTAAGGCCAGATGCATTTCCCGCAGTCACTGATCCATCTTTACGGAATGCCGGCTTCAATCCAGCTAATTTTTCAGCTGTAATATCTGCACGTGGATGTTCATCCTTCGAAAATACAACTTCTTTTCTACGCTCTTTTATTGTAATAGGAACAATTTGATCGTCAAAGTATCCAGACTCGATTGCCTTCAGTGCCAATGTATGACTGCGAAGAGCAACTTCATCTTGTTCCTCTCTTGTAATTTCATATTGTTCAACTAAATTTTCCGCTGTTTCACCCATCATAATATGGTGAATCGGATCTTCTAACACTTCCCACACCGTGTCACGAATTTCTCCGTGCTGTAGACGTTGTCCCCAGCGGTGCTGTTTCAATGCATAAGGGCTCGAACTCATCGCTTCTACTCCACCTGCAACAACAACATCACTTACACCTAATTGGATTTGCATTGCAGCTGACATAATTGCTTGCATACCTGAAGAACATTGACGTTGGATTGTATATCCCGTAACTGTGTCAGGAAATCCTGCCGCTAATGCAGCTGTTCTCGCCGTATTTGCTTCATCAGTTCTTTGAATACAATGACCTAAAATTACTTCATCAACTTCATGTGGTTCTACCCCGCCTCGTTTTACAGCTTCCTGAAGTACAGGAACAGCTAATTCTACTGGCGTTACATTTTTTAGCGCTCCTCCAAAAGTTCCAATTGGCGAACGAACTGCAGCTGTAATAACAACATTATGCATTTTGTACTTGCCCCTCTCTTATGTACCCTAGTCAGTTTTTAGGTGAAATTCCATAAGATGTATATCTACAACTATCATACTATAAACATACTAAAAAATCAAAATATTTAATATAATAAAAATAGAAGGAATTAACCTTCTATTCTGTCAGTGCATATAAAAACTTTTGCAAAATTTTCTCTGTCGTTTCATTCAATTTTGGCAACTTATCTACTGGAAAATATTGAAGTTTCAACCCTTCATGATCGAGCTTTAATTCCCCGCTCACATGATGTGCCTGATACAGATGAATGACATTGAAAATTTCATCGCCATTCGGATAACGGAAATATACTTCTTTTCCTGATAGAACACCAAGAAATTGCATTATTTTTGCAGTTAACCCCGTTTCCTCAAATAACTCTCTACGTGCCGTTTCTTCTGTCGTTTCACCCAGTTCCATCGCCCCGCCAGGTACACCCCAATCATATGTATCTGAACGATATTGAAGCAATACTTCTTGATTATCATTTAATATAATGATTGCTGATCCTACGAGAATAAGCGGTCTTGTACCAACGACTTTTCGTAACTCTTCAATATACCCCATATGTAAATTCCCCTTTCCCTAACCTCCCTTATCATAACAAAATTTCTCTCTTTTTGTTCATGTAATTTTAAAGAAAAAAAGGAAGCTTTCGCCTCCGTTTTTTCATCTTTATTTCTTAAAACTTTCATATTTTACAGCTTCAAAAGCTTCCTCAATTTCATCATTACGATAATGGACATATGTAAAACGACCCAATTCTACTAATCTTGCTATTTCCTGTAACGCTTTATGCTGCTCATATGTTTCTTTCAGCTTAATATGTACATAAAACTTCATTAAAGGATGTTCATATAAAGGTTCTCCCACCTCTACATATACATCTTCAACCCCTTGTACAACTCTTACATAACTCGCAAATTGATAAAGTGCTTCTCTGTCTGAAACGATTTTTAATGTATACATATATTCTCCCCCTTTCCTTTACTATATCAAAAAGACGACCATACCATGTTATAGAACTATGAAATTTTTTCGACTTGTCATCTATATATTCAATAAAGAAGGCGTTTATCCATACATGACATCTTTTTCCCACATATATTATAGGAAGAACTTTTTTCATTTGAGGTGTTCCTTATGGATCCATACGTCAATATATGTATTTGCATTACTCCCGGCGCCGATATTTCTGATGACCGCATCGCAAAAGATTTAGCTGTTGCAGAATCAATTTGGCACCCCATTACATTTCAAATTCAAGAAGTAATTGTATTAAATGAACTTTTCCGTTTTTTTGACCGTGAAATCAGTTATAAAAATTCCATTCAAAGTCAAGAAAAGTTGGCATCCTTTTTCCAAACATGTGTAAATGAAGCTCCTGAATGCGACCTTTATATTTGTTATATTGGCAGTGATTATTTCAAAGAAACAGCAGTAATTGCCTGCGCTTATTCTTTAGCAAAACAACAGCAACTTACTGGCTATATCGTTTTAACAAATTCGGCTGCCCCTATGAAAAATATATATACGCTCGCTCACGAAATCGGTCATATTTTATTTACAAGACGTATTCATGGAAAACTTACTCATGCAGATCCTCATTCTCCAACCGGTTCGGAGCACCACCCTTCTCCAACAAATCTTATGTATCCAATAGTCCCTCGTCCAGAAAACGTTCATATTCATTCCTTATTAACAGCAGAACAAAAAGCGCTCTCTTTACAAAGCTCTTTATTACAAAGAAAAAAACAGTAACCCTCATGTTACTGTTTAAAACAACTTGTTCCAATCAACAAACCAAATCCCGGCTGCTAGAAATAAAAATAGACAACTAAATGTAAATGTAATCCCTCTAAAAATCCCTATATAATATTTCTTTGGAAATAATTTTTTGTATATCCAGAGCAGCCGCTTTTTATTGAATTTCTAGTTCCCAATTTTTCTTTCTTCAATTTTTAAAGACCATCTCATTAATCCATATATACTTCCATACATAAGTAAGATCTTTGCAATTCCCCAAAATACATTTCTTTCTTCTAAGTCTTTAAATAAGAACATAATCGCAAGAGGAACAATTAGTACCACAACACCCATCCAACCAAGAACATATACTTCACCAATAAGAAGTAATAAAAATATAGTTACTGCTAATATATATGTCTGTATTGTCGACAATTGTAAAATTGGCGTCCCATACCATTTATTCATAAATATTAATAACACTAATAATAAAATAGGTATCATCACTACTACATAAATAATTCCAAACTCTACTAATTTACTTTTAAAAGAAGACATTCTAAACGCAACAATCGTTCCAATAATCGTAATGATTAAAACGATAGGATAACCGATTAACTGTACATTCGTTAACGTAAATTGTTGATTCGGATTTCCAAATAAAATATTTGTAAGTAACCAATATCCTCCTATTCCAATTATCATTCCTAAAATAGTCTTTATACTCCCGCTTTTATCCTTCTCCATCTCTTTCGCTAATTCTTCCGCATACTCTTTTGGTGAGTCACCAAATATGTCCCTTACCGTCTTCCCCTTTTTTTCACCTTCTATTAAATGAAGTTCTGCATCTTCTAGAAAGGCGTCCACCTCTTCTTCTTTAATCCCTTTTGTTATTAAATATACTTTCGTATCGATTAAAAACTTTTCTCCTTCTTTAGAAACATTCATTATAACCCCTCCCTTATTTAACCATTTCTCTTCTATTCGTCTTCATCATAATTTCAAGGAAAATTAAAATAAACAAACTTCCGTATAAACATATAATTTGAAATAACATTGGCATAAGATCTTCAGATGTAAATGTTTTAAACATTAACATAATAGAAAGCGGAATGATTAAATATAAGTTTTTAAACCATCCTTCAAAATATATATTTATAGCTACTGTTATGATAAAAATCCCACCAGCTACTATATAACTTTGAACTTCGGTGAATGTGAGCATTTTTGTAGGATATATCACATCTAATATCGTAACAGCTCCTAATAAAAACAATGGAGCAATCATAACTAAAGACCACATGGAAAACCATGTTTTTGTAAAGCTTGTGACGAAGGTCATTTTGCGAAGTAGAAAATTAGGACCCATAACAACTAAAATCAATGAAAAACTGTAACCGATACACTGAATAAGTGAAATCTGTAACATTCCATTATTCACTATTAAGATAGAAGCAATAATCCAAAAAGATACGATATTCATTACTGTAAAACCAATTTGCTTCCACGTTTCCTGTCTATCTCTTTCCATCACTTTTACAAGTTCATTTGCATATTCTTTCGGTGAGCTTCCGAAAATATCTTCTACACTCTTCCCCTCACTCTCACCTTCTATTAAATGAAGTTCTGCGTCTTCTAAAAAGTTTTCAATATCACTTTCTTTCACACTCTTTGCCGTCAAAAATAATCTCATATCTAACAAAAACTTTCGTGCTTCACTTGATAACATTATTTTCTCCTTCCCTTCCCTTCAAGTAGACGTTCTACACTACTTTGCATCGCTTCCCAGCGATCCATAAATTCATCAAGTGCTTCCTCGCCTTTTTCTGTTAATGTGTAATATTTTCTCTTTGGACCAGATGGAGATTCCTTCATTACGCTTGTTATTAGTCCTTCTTTTTGCATTCGTATTAATAACGGATAAATACTTCCCTCACTCGCCATTGTAAAACCATACTTTGCTAGCTTCTCACTCATTTCATAACCGTATATTTCGCCTTCAGAAATAATAGCAAGTAAGCATCCTTCTAAGATCCCTTTCAGCATTTGACTTGTCGACATAATTCAAATCCTCCTACTATCTTGTTTTACAAGATAGATAAGTGTAAGTATCTTGCTTTACAAAATAGTATAGCAAAGACTATTTTGCAAAACAAGATAGCTAACGATATTTTTTCCAAATGTTTGCAGGATTTTCATTATAACCTCTCTAAATAGAGCACTATGAAAACTTTATTATGAAGGGATGTTTTTCATCATGGTTACAAATCGAGTTGTCTTTTTAACAGGTGCTGCGAGTGGTATTGGATATGAAATGGGAAATACTTTTGCAAAAGAAGGTGCAAAAGTTGTAATTACTGATCGTCTTGAAGAACGTGCGAAAGAAGCTGCTGAGCAATTGCAAAGTGAAGGTTTTCAAGCTATCGGTTTAAAATGTGACGTTACATCTGAAGAGGAAATTACAGCATCAATTTCTCAAACAGTTAGTCATTTCGGTTCATTAGATATATTAATTAACAACGCAGGAATGCAACACGTTTCACCCATTGAAGACTTTCCAACGGAAAAGTTTGAGCTACTAATTCAAATTATGCAAATTGCTCCGTTTATCGCAATTAAGCATGCCTTTCCGATTATGAAACAACAAAAATATGGTCGTATTATTAATGTCGCTTCTATTAACGGCCTTGTCGGGTTTGCTGGAAAAGCTGCCTACAATAGCGCAAAACATGGCGTAATTGGATTAACAAAAGTTGCCGCTTTAGAAGGTGCTACGCATGGTATTACTGTTAATGCCCTTTGCCCTGGTTATGTCGATACCCCTCTTGTACGTAATCAACTACAAGACTTAGCTACTACACGAAATGTACCACTTGAAAATGTTTTAGAAGATGTTATTTATCCACTCGTCCCACAAAAGCGCTTATTACAAGTACAAGAAATCGCTGATTATGCTATGTTTTTAGCGAGTGAAAAAGCTAAAGGTATTACTGGTCAAGCTGTCGTTATCGATGGTGGCTATACTGCTCAATAAAAAATAAAGTTTGCTCAAGAAGAGCAAACTTTATTTTTTATTGCGAGGATCTTCGTACTTTAGTAATTGCCGCGGGAGCTTCTCAATTGCAACAATTACCCCCTCTAATTTACTTTCAATACGGTGGAGTAAATATAATGTTACAACAATTGGAAACCCTACATTACCTATCATCTTGATCCACTCTTCCATCCTCTTCTCCTCCTTTCATTATATAAGTAAGAGAAAACAATACATTTAGGCATAAAAAAACAAGCTATTATGTATTAGCCTGTTTTTCAAATAATGATGCAATTTCTCGTTTATAATCCCCGCTTATAATACCTTTCTCAGTAATAATTCCTGTAATTAATTCGTTCGGTGTTACGTCAAATGCAGGGTTATAAACATTCGTTCCAATTGGTGCTACTTGTTTTCCAAAGATTTTCGTAACTTCTGTTTCATCTCTTTCTTCAATAATTATTTCGGCTCCAGTTTCTTTCGTAACATCAAATGTTGACAGTGGCGCAGCAACATAAAATGGGATATCAAAGTGCTTTGCTAAAATAGCTAAATTCATTGTCCCTATTTTATTTGCCGTATCTCCATTTGCGACAATTCGATCCGCCCCTACAATAATTGCATTTATTTCTTTCGTTTGAATAGCATGAGCTGCAGTATTATCTGTAATAAGGGTCACATCAATATTTGCTTGCTTCAATTCCCAGGTCGTTAAGCGACCACCTTGTAAAACTGGTCTCGTTTCACACGCATATACATGTAAACGCACACCTTTCTCTTTTCCAATATAAAAGGGAGCTAATGCAGTTCCATATCTGGCAGTTGCGATACTTCCAGCGTTACAGATTGTTAAAATATTATCGCCATCTTTAAAACATGTTAACGCATATTCCCCAATATTTCGGCACACCGCTTCATCTTCCTGCTGAATGCGAAGCGCTTCTTCTTCTAATGTTTTTTGTGCTTCTTTTATTGTAGTAATCTCTCGAATAGATTCTCTCATACGATCAATTGCCCAAAATAAATTTACTGCTGTCGGGCGTGACGTTCCTAAATAATTACAATCTCTATTAAACTTCTTTTGAAATTCTTCAATATGTACAGTGTTATATTTTTTTGATGCAAGCGCCAAGCCAAATGCAGCTACAATTCCAATTGCAGGCGCTCCTCGTACTTCTAACATTACGATGCTTTTCCAAACCTCTTCAATAGTCGTCAATGTTTTGTATTCTGTGCTATGCGGCAATTTCGTTTGATTTAATACCGCAATTGCATCACCTTTCCAGCTTACAGATCTCGGAACAGTAACAATTGTACTCACGCTTTTACGCCCCCTGAAACTGTCTGTTGAAATAATGTTCGAAACAGTTGAATATCAGCACTTTTAGATTCATATTTTATTAGTTCTTTACCTAAGGATAGCGCTTGTTTCTTAGCTTGAATTCTTGTTTCTTTATTTTCTATTTCATCTAAATCTGCTACATGAGCTAAACCAATTGTTCTACGAATCAGTTCACATCCGGCAAATCCAACTGCATCAGTAAAGATATTTTGCAAAATAATTGGTAACCATTGTTTTTCTTTCGTATATGCTTCTACACCTTCTCCAATCCATAATTTTGTAAAAGTTTCTACAAAATAACTCCACGTCTTTTCTATATGGAAAAATAGTACACTTCTTTTCTCTTCTTCTCTAGATAAAGCATTTAGTAATAGATTTGCAATAAATTGACCTATGTCAAATCCAAATGGGCCATATGTCGCAAATTCTGGATCAATCACTTTCGTTTCAGAAGGTGACGAAAAAATACTACCAGTATGTAAATCACCATGAATAAGAGTTTCTTTTCTTGTTAAGAACTTATATTTATATTGTGCTACTTTTAGTTTTAAAGTTTTATCACTCCAAAGTTCATCAACCACGAGCTGTAAATCTGGCTCATAATCATTTGTATCATAATGTCCAAACGGATCTGTAAACACTAATTCCTCTGTAATTTTACAAAGGTCCGGATTTACAAAGGTACCTTCTAGTACCCTCTTCTCTTCTGACTGTAAACCAAAATCTGAAGTGTAAAATAAAACATGTGCTAGAAAACGGCCGATATGCTGGGATAAAAGCGGATATTCTTCTCCGTCTATTAATCCTTTTCTTGTAATTGTTAGTCTTGATAAGTCTTCTATTACCGTTATCGCTAACTCTTCATCATGACTGTACACTACTGGAACATAATCCGGTACATACTGCGCAAAAATTTGTAATGCCTTGCTTTCAATCGTTGCTCTTTTTATAGACAATGGCCAGCTTTCACCAACTACTTTCGCATAAGGCAGTGCTTGTTTTATTATAATTGATTTCTCTCCATCATCTAATTTGAACACGTAATTTAAGTTTCCGTCTCCAATTTCATGACAAACGACATTTGCCTTTGCTTCAAAATAGCCATGATCTTTCGCATATTGTACAGCTGTTATTTCTGTTAATGAATAATATCCCATCGTCTTCTCCCCCTTTTTAAATTCAGAGGTTTTTCTAACATAGAAAAACCTCTTTCCACTAAGAAAGAGGTTTGAAGTTTATCTTCTCCCCTCTTATCTGCCAGAAAGTTTTACTTTCTGCTGGAATTAGCACCGTGCCTTTTGGCGTAATAAACGCCCCATTTTACAATGGTATTACGGTCGGTTGCTGGGCTTCATCGGGCCAAATCCCTCCACCTGCTCTTGATAAGAGTTGTATAATTTTTTGAATTTTTAACTTTATGTTGAAGACTATACCAAGAATAAAAATCACTTGTCAACATTTTATTTGTATAATTCTGGACGGCGATCCGCAAAAACTGGAATTCCTTTACGTACTTCTTTAATTTTCTCGAATTCAAGCTCTCCAAATAAAATTGATTCCTCTTCATTCGCCTCTACTACAACTTCACCCCAAGGGTCCACAATTAAAGAATGACCCGCAAATACATTATTTGGATCCTTTCCCGCTCTATTACATGCAACAACATAACACTGATTTTCAACTGCTCTTGCTTGCAATAGCAAACGCCAATGTGCTAAACGAACTAATGGCCATTCTGCTACAACAAATAATACTTTTGCCCCTTTAGCAGTATGGACACGCATCCACTCTGGAAAACGAATATCATAACAAATTGTTCCAGCGCATTCAACATCATCCAGCTTAAATTCGCCCGTACCATTACCGGCTATTAAATATTTATGTTCATCCATAAGCTGAAATAAATGTACTTTACTATATTCGTTGACTAGCTGTCCTTCATTATTTACAACATACATCGTATTTGTAACGCCTTGCTCTGTTTGCTTTGCTATAGAACCACCAACAATATGTACATCATATTGCTTCGCCCATTCTATTAACTTTTCTTTCGTTTCCACTCCATCCCTATCTGCAATTTCAGAAAGTCTCGTTAAATCATATCCTGTTGTCCATAGTTCTGGTAAGACGATAACATCTGGCCTTTCCTTCATAGCTTCGCTTATTTTATTTTTAGCATTCTCAATATTTTTTTCTACATCTCCAAAAACAATATCCATTTGAATACATGCGACTTTCATTTTTTCAGCCCCATTCTTATTTTTTTCTTTACAAAATACTGGAAAGATTATATCATTTGTCACTAGAATTGTAACAACTTTCAAAAGAGGTGGAAAGTATGAAATTATTTCAACCTTCTGAGATAGTAACATCATTGCCAACACAATTTTTCGCTTCACTTGTTGCAAAAGTTAACAAAGTCGTTGCAGCTGGTCACGATGTTATTAATCTAGGTCAAGGTAATCCAGATCAACCAACACCGCAGCATATCGTAAAAGCTTTACAAGATGCTGCCGAAAAGACCATTCATCATAAATATCCGCCATTTCGCGGACATGAAAGCTTAAAGGAAGCCGTGACTACATTCTATAAACGTGAATACGGCGTCGAATTAAACCCAAAAACTGAAGTTGCTATTTTGTTTGGTGGGAAGGCTGGACTAGTAGAATTACCAATTTGTTTTACAAATCCTGGTGATACAATTCTCGTTCCGGATCCAGGCTATCCAGATTATTTATCTGGGGTTGCCTTAGCAAAGGCACACTTTGAAACCATGCCGCTTATTGCAGAAAATCATTTTTTACCGGATTATAAAAAAATTGACGACTCTATCGCTGAACGGGCAAAGTTAATGTTTTTAAACTATCCAAATAACCCTACAGGTGCTACTGCATCAAAAGATTTTTTTGATACAACCATTCATTTTGCTAATAAACATAATATATTAGTTGTTCACGATTTCGCTTACGGTGCTATCGGATTTGATGGTCAAAAACCTGTTAGTTTCTTGCAAGCAGATGGTGCGAAAGATATAGGAATTGAAATTTACACGTTATCAAAAACTTTCAATATGGCTGGCTGGCGTATTGCTTTTGCAGTTGGAAATGAAAGTGTCATCGAAACCATTAACCTATTGCAAGATCATATGTATGTTAGTATTTTTGGTGCAATTCAAGATGCTGCTCGCGAAGCACTATTAAGTTCACAGTCTTGTGTAGTAGATCTTGTAAATAGTTACGAATCTCGGAGAAACGCTCTTATTTCAGCTTGTCACTCAATTGGTTGGAATGTAGACATTCCAACCGGATCATTCTTTGCATGGCTTCCTGTACCAGAAGGTTATACATCCGAGCAATTTTCTGATATTTTACTAGAAAAAGCACACGTTGCAGTTGCTCCTGGTGTTGGATTTGGTGAACATGGCGAAGGGTATGTCCGTGTTGGTCTCTTGCATACAGAAGATAGATTACGAGAAGCCATTAATCGAATTGATAAATTAAATTTTTTCAAAAAGTAATTGACAACATGAAAAATATCTGACAAAATTCAGTTATCTTAAAAATTTAAACATTTCTAAATACTTCTTATCAAGAGCAGGTGGAGGGACGAGCCCGACGAAACCCGGCAACCGATCTACAATCGTAGACACGGTGCTAATTCTCGCAGCATTATGCTGACAGATAAGGAGCTGGTTGTAAAAAAACCTCTCCTTAGCTGAGAGGTTTTTTTATTTAACTAGGAGGTTATAACAATGAGCGGAATTATAGCGACGTATTTAATCCATGATGATTCACATAACTTAGAAAAAAAGGCTGAGCAAATTGCACTTGGTTTAACAATTGGCTCTTGGACTCATTTGCCACAATTATTGCAAGAACAATTAAAGCAACATAAAGGCAACGTCATTCATATTGAGGAATTAGCTGAACATGAACATACGAATTCGTATTTACGTAAAAAAGTAAAACGCGGAATTATTAAAATCGAATATCCGTTATTAAACTTCAGTCCAGATTTACCAGCAATTTTAACGACTACATTTGGAAAGCTATCCCTTGATGGCGAAGTAAAATTAATTGACTTAACTTTTTCAGAAGAATTGAAAGAACATTTTCCTGGTCCAAAATTCGGGATAGATGGGATTCGAAACCTTTTACAAGTGCATGATCGTCCCCTTTTAATGAGTATTTTTAAAGGAATGATTGGACGAAATATTGGGTATTTAAAAACGCAATTACGTGATCAAGCAAGTGGTGGTGTAGATATAGTAAAAGATGATGAAATATTATTTGAAAATGCATTAACACCACTTACGAAACGCATTGTATCTGGAAAAGAAGTTTTACAATCCGTATATGAAACATACGGACATAAAACGTTATATGCCGTAAATTTAACAGGACGAACTTTTGATTTAAAAGAAAATGCGAAACGTGCAGTGCAAGCTGGAGCTGATATTCTATTATTTAACGTATTTGCTTACGGACTAGATGTACTGCAATCACTTGCAGAAGATGATGAAATCCCAGTTCCTATTATGGCACACCCTGCTGTAAGTGGTGCTTATTCAGCATCTAAGTTATATGGAATTTCATCTCCATTATTACTCGGAAAGCTACTACGCTATGCTGGGGCTGACTTTTCATTATTCCCATCTCCATACGGAAGTGTTGCGCTAGAAAAAGAGGAAGCTCTTGCTATCTCAAAATATTTAACTGAAGACGATGCATTTTTCAAGAAGAGCTTTTCTGTTCCATCTGCTGGTATTCACCCTGGTTTCGTTCCCTTTATTGTACGAGATTTCGGTAAAGATGTTGTTATTAATGCTGGCGGCGGGATACATGGACATCCAAATGGAGCGCAAGGCGGTGGTAAAGCTTTCCGTACTGCAATTGATGCTATTTTGCAAAATAAACCACTCCATGAAGTAGATGACATAAATTTGCATAGTGCACTACAAATATGGGGAAATCCCTCTCATGAGGTGAAATTATGAGTATTCAAGTATTTTGTGATTTCGATGGCACGATTACAAATAATGATAACATTATGTCCATTATGGAAAAATTCGCACCACCAGAAGCTGAAGAAGTAAAGAATAGAATTTTATCACAAGAGCTATCTATTCAAGAAGGTGTTTCTCAATTATTTCGATTAATACCTACTCATCTGCACGATGAAATTATTCAATTTTTAATAGAAACTGCTGAAATTCGTAATGGTTTTCATGAATTTATACAATTTGTAAATGAAAATAACATTTCTTTTTACGTTATATCAGGTGGAATGGATTTCTTCGTCTATCCACTCTTACAAGAACTCATTCCAAAAGAGCAAATTTACTGTAATGAAACAGATTTTTCAAATGAATACATTACGGTGAATTGGCCTCATCCTTGTGATCATCATTGTCAAAATCATTGCGGATTATGTAAATCATCACTCATCCGAAAATTAAGTGATACGAATGACTTCCATATTGTGATTGGAGATTCAATTACTGATTTACAAGCTGCGAAACAAGCAGATAAAGTATTTGCTCGTGACTTCCTTATTACAAAGTGTGAAGAGAATTATATTGCTTATACACCGTTTGAAACATTCCATGATATTCAAAATGAATTAAAACATTTGTTGGAGGTGAAATCATGAAACAACTTTTTCGTCAATGGTATGACTTAAGCGAGATAAAAAAAGAATTAACAACTCGAAATTGGTTCCCAGCAACAAGTGGTAATATTTCTATAAAAGTTAGTCATGAGCCACTTACTTTTCTCATTACAGCAAGCGGTAAAGATAAAACAAAAACCACTCCAGATGATTTTCTATTAGTAGATCATATAGGAGTTCCCGTTTTAGAGACTGAATTACGCCCTTCAGCAGAAACAATATTGCATACACATATTTATAACAATACGAATGCCGGGTGCGTACTTCATGTTCATACAACTGATAATAATGTCATCACAAATTTATATAGTGATGCAGTTACCCTTCAAAATCAAGAAATTATTAAAGCTCTCGATATTTGGGAAGAAGGGGCAACAATTCACATTCCTATTATCGAAAACCATGCCCATATCCCAACGCTTGGAGAAAACTTCCGAAAGCATATACAAGGTGATTCGGGAGCGGTATTAATCCGTAACCACGGTATTACCGTATGGGGCCGAGATAGCTTTGATGCAAAGAAGAGATTAGAAGCTTATGAGTTTTTATTCCAATTTCATATAAAACTATTATCAATTCAAGGAGGCGTTTCTAATGGCGCAAATTCATATTCATGAAGTAAATACTCGTATTGAAAATGAAGTGGAAGTATCTAAATTTCTACAAGAGGAAGGCGTTTTATATGAGAAATGGAATATTTCTAAACTTCCTACTCATTTAAATGAAAATTATTCTTTAACAGATGAAAACAAAGCTGAAATATTAGCTGTTTTTTCAAAAGAAATCGCTGATGTTTCAGCACGTCGAGGTTATAAAGCACATGATGTAATTTCACTTTCAAATAGCACACCTAACCTTGACGAATTATTAATTAATTTCCAAAAAGAACATCATCATACAGACGACGAAGTCCGCTTTATCGTCAGTGGTCATGGCATTTTCGCTATTGAAGGCAAAGATGGGAAATTCTTTGATGTTGAACTTGAGCCAGGCGATCTAATATCTGTTCCAGAAAATGCAAGACATTATTTTACCTTGCAAGATGATCGTCAAGTTGTAGCTATTCGTATTTTTGTAACAACTGAAGGCTGGGTTCCAATCTATTAAGGTAGTTAGTTGAATAAAAGGACTTGGATCCCCTTTTCCAAACTTTTATTCACTCTACATATATACATCCTCCTATGGAACAGGCTTATTTCACTTTTGAAATAAGCCTGATTTTTTATTTACTCAAAAGTACCATTTCATCACAAATTTAACGCCTTGATTTTTCAAGTGTATTTTTTGAACATTTATTGAACATTTATTGAAATTTTTCTGAAAATTCTGTTTTAAATGTGATATACTACAATTAACTAAGAAGGAAAATAATATCGCAAACAGAGGGGGATAATCATGAGCTTACTTATCGCACTTATACTTGGAGTTACATGTGGAGCATTTCCTGTTATTTTAGGAGCTATTATGGAAGAGTTAGAAATTGGTGTTTTAGGATTTGTCGCATCTTGTGTAAGCGCTTTATTATTTGGTTTATTCGGCGCTATTCCTGTTTCAATTCTGTGTGCTTTTTATATAATACGCCATGCTCGTACAAAACAATTTGGTCCTAATCACATCGCACAAATTATCCCATTCCCGGTTGAACGATGTCGCCGCGCTTCTAACTTATAATGACTAAATAAATAAAAGTCCTCAAATGAGGACTTTTATTTATTTTCTTCTAGAAATTGAAACAATTCTTGTAGATGTAGGGCATCTTCACCATAGCTAACAGATACATGAAATATACCGTCAATCTCAGCTTGCATATAAAGATCCACTCCATCACGATCATATTTCAATGCCAAATAAAACTCCATTTCTTCTAACATCTTTTTAGAGGTTCGAATTACATAATGCCCCTTCTCATCTCTTCCATATTCAAAGTCTGGTTCAAAATCATATTTTTGTTTAAAAGCTTCTTTTTGTTTTTCATTAATTTGCATACAAGTAGCTCGCTGTACAGTATCAATCATCTCATCAAACTTTTGAAGGTCCACCTCGTTTACCCCCTTATATATTTTTTATATAATACTTGTGTTCCACTATTTTCTTCGCCATCCTTAATTAACTCTTCATACAATTCTTTCGCCAAACTTAAGCCTGGGACTGGTAATTGTAATTTTTCTGCTTCCTCTAAAGCAATTTTCATATCTTTCATAAAATGCTTTACATAAAATCCTGGCTCAAAGTCTCCTTTTAACATTCGAGGAGCTAAATTACTTAATGACCAACTACCTGCTGCCCCTGTTGAAATACTCTCTAACACTTTATCTGGATTCAATCCAGCCTTCTTCGCGTAAGCAACAGCCTCACATACTCCAATCATATTGGAAGCAATCGCAATTTGATTGCACATTTTTGTATGTTGTCCACTCCCAGCTGGTCCTTGTAATTGAATGTTTGTTCCTAACTTTTCAAGTAAAGGTAAGCATCTATCATATATTTCTTTCTCTCCACCTACCATAATTGCGAGTTTTGCTTCTTTCGCACCAACATCTCCTCCTGAGACAGGTGCATCTAACGTATATATATTTTTGCTTTTTGCAACTTCATTAATACGTTTTGCTAAAGTAGGTGTAGATGTCGTAAAGTCAATTGCTATCGTACCTTCTTTTGCATGTTCTATAATTCCTTCTATACCAAAATACACTTCTTCTACATCATGTGGATATCCAACCATTGTCATTACAATATCAACTTGCTTCACTAACTCTTTTGGCGTATCACACCATTGTGCACCATCTTGCACTAAAGAATCTGTTTTTGCTTTCGTTCTATTATATACATATACTTTATGACCATCTTGCATTAAGTGATAAACCATACTTTTTCCCATTACGCCAATACCAATGAAACCTATTGATAAAGTTTTATGTTCCATTTTCTCATCCCCTTTGTTCTAATAAATCATTTACCATCTTTCGGAACTCTTTATTAAAGTCATCATCCATACTATTTTTTACATTTGAAAATAACATAACAAAAATTCCTTTTTCTTTATTAAAATTATTGAAAGTGTTCCAACCAGATAATACACCATGATTATGAAAATAATCTGGATATATATAAAAACTAAATGCATATTTCCGTTCTGCTGAAGGCGAAAACATTGCTTGTATACTTTGTTCAGAAAGAAGTTTTCCATTTATAATTGCTTCGTCTAACTTCTTCATATCTCCAACTGTCGTATACATCTCACCACAACCATATAGCCAATCCATGCCTAACTTCTGCGCTGGTACAAGCTCTTGATTTTTTTTCACATAACCCTTTGTAAAATTTTTATCTCCAGGTACCATATTTCCCATACCGGATTCATGCATATCTGCTTTTACAAATATGTTTTCTTTTATGTAATCTCCTAAAGGTTTTTTCGAGATATGTTCTATTATATAAGCAAGAACCATATAATTATAATCTGTATATCTCCAACCTGTTCCTGCAGGAAATTCTAAATTTTGACGTCCAATCCAATTAATTAACTGTAAACGGGAAGCAGCATTCACATTTCCTTTCGCATGTTCAGGTAAACCAGAGGTATGGGTTAATAAATGATATAGCGTAATATTTTTATTCTCCGGAAATGAAGGAATATATTTATTTACATTATCTTGAATATTCAATTTACCTTGTTCTTGCAACTGTAAAATAGATGTGGCAACAACTGTTTTCGTAATAGAACCAATACGATATTTTGTTTGAGGCGTATTTTCTATTTTATTTTGAACATCAGCATACCCATATCCTTTATTCAATATAACACGCTCTTTATCTGTTACCAAAACTGTTCCATTAAATTGCTTTCCGACTAAATATTGATCTAATTTTTGAGATATGCTAGCATAATCAATTTGTTGCTCTTCTTTTTCTTCTATATTCCCTTGTACTTCTGATTCAATAGTAGGATTCACTTTAGTTGTTAATACAGTGTTTTCCTTTATATTGGGGCTAACAAGAAAATAGTATACTCCGCCGCCAACTATAGCAGACAGTGAAGCCATCACCATTACTTTTTTTATCATATTGATCCTCCATAATTCCTTCGCTAAAAATTGTCCCCCTATTCTATTATCAAACAATAAAAAAAAATCGCAACAATTTGTTGCGAAAAATTACATTTTTTCTTTTCTATACACACATACTTGATTCTTCCCATTTTTTTTCGCTTCATATAATGCAATGTCCGCTCGTTGCATTAATTCTTCTCTTGTAGTTCCTTGTTCATATAACGCAACTCCAAAGCTAGCTGTTAGCTTCGAAATTCCAGTGAATTGCTTTGTTTCAATGAAGAATCGTAATGACTCCGCAACTTGAAATGCTTCCTTTTCTACTGTATTTGTCACTAATATAATGAATTCTTCTCCTCCCCATCTTGCAAATACATGTTGTTGCTCCACTTTAGATTTCATAAGCTCTGCAAGTTGTATTAATGCCAAATCACCAAAATCATGACCATATGTGTCATTAACCGTTTTAAAATTATCTATATCAAATAAAATGATAGCTATTTTCTCATCACTACGTATTACCTTTTCCCACTCTACCTCTAGTATTTGTTGAAACTTTAAACGATTATAAATCTCTGTCAATGAATCTACCATAGCAAGTCTTTCTTGCTCTTGATAGATTTCATCTAATTCTGTAATTTCCGTGCACTTTACAATAAATCTTGATAAATCTTCTGGCAATGGTGTCGCACGTAATAAAAAAGTGGATACTACCCCTTCATAATTTAGCATCTTAATTCTTCTACCACTTGATAAAGTATCGTCTAACCATGTTATATCATGCGTCGTCGAATAGTATCCACTTTCTCTAATAAAATGTTCAGCAAATACTAAATGTTGCTCACGATAGGCAAACAGATTTTCATATCCAAAAAAAGCTAAAAAATTTGTATTACAATCAACAATCTCATCATCTTCTACTATAAATAATAGATCATTTTGAAAATCAAACATCGTTTGAAGCAATTCCTGCTGCAAACCGACTTGCCTTACTAAAGAAAGTTGATACAAACTCTTATTCACTTCCTCTAACACTGCTTGCGGAGTTACAGGAGCTATTACAATATTACGTATTCCTAATGCAAGTACATCTGTGAATTCTTTTGTTATTTGTTGATCCCAAATGACAATGAATGTACTGTGCGGAGTATACATATTCTTTATATATTTTATTTGAGAATAATCTGTTACATACGTAATGATAATGTGTGGTTTCGTTCTTTGAAATAATAGTTCGCCCTCTTCAAAACTATTTGCTATAAACATACATTTTGGATGGATATTTTCTACCGTTTGTTGATGCTTACATCCATTTTCTATATAAAGGACATTTAACTGCAGATCTTGTAACACATTTTGGAAAACCGTATTCTCTAATAAAAAATGTAGTATGTTCATCACTAGTCTTCACTCACTTCATATATCTTGTTCTACTGAATTCCTCACAAACTTTTTTAAAAGACTGTTCTCCAATAAACTTTAATTTGTGAGAGATACATATTAACAAGCTAATTGAGAATGTTATCTTCGCTTTTCACTCTATAAATTCCTTTTTTAGTGTATGATTGTAGGAATTGTATCGTTTGTATGAATGCCCTAGCTTATTTTTAAAACTTGACAATTAAAATAAAGATATTATATTCTTAAATTCGATAACTTACAAAATGTAAGTAGTGTATATTATTTTTTTGAAAATAATTCGATATACAATTTGGAGGATATACAATGACAAACGACAACTTTTTTAATGTTCTATATGAACGCACATCTACACGTGCATTCAACCCAAATAAAGAAATCTCATCTACAGAATTACATGAGATTTTAAAAGCCGCAGCACAAGCACCTTCCGCTTGGAACTTGCAACACTGGAAATTCCTCGTTTTTCAAGGTGAAGATGTACAAAAACGATTACACCCAATAGCTTATAACCAACAACAAATTCTTGATGCTTCTGCAGTAGTCGCTATTTTAGGTGATTTAGAAGCTTATAAAAATGTTGAGCCAGTATATGGTCCAATTGTAGAACAAGGATTTATGAAAGAAGAAGCAAAAGAACGCTTAGCTAAAAATATTGAATCTGCATATGCTCGTGAACAATTCCCAAGAGATGCTGCCTTTTCAAATGCATCTTTAGCAGCAATGCAACTTATGCTTGCAGCTAAAGCAACTGGTTGGGATACTTGTGCTATTGGTGGCTTCAATCCACAAGCACTGACAGACGAATTTAACGTTTCATCTCGTTACGTTCCAATTATGCTTATTACAATTGGTGAATCAACTTTAAAAGGCCACCCTGCACCTCGTATGAGCGTAGAGCAAGTGAGTGAGTGGGCAAAATAATAAAAAACGAAGGTAACTACATTGCCTTCGTTTTTTTATTTCCTGTCATACTTTTGTAATATTACTACAAATCATTCGACATTTATACTTATGGAAAAGTATATTCTATTCCCTTATCATAAATAAACTTGACGTTTTGTGTCGAATTTTGTTTAGGTGTTGAAATATACCCGTGTATTTTTGTTACAATTATGATACAATGATAACAAATAGATAACAAGAGAGGGATTTTCATTGAGTTCATACGGAAGCTTTATCGCACTTTTATGTTACATAGTAACTGTACTGCTTCTATATTTTATTGGTGATGCCGCAAACATCTCCATTTTACAATTCCCAAAAGAAGAAGCATTCCAATTAGAATCAGAAAAACATACTGCACGATCCATTGTACCACTACTCCTAGCTCTTCCTGTATATATCATCGTTTTATATAAAAGTAAAAAAGTGTAAAGGCTACCTATTTCATTTATTTCGGTGGTTTTTACATTTTTTTGTTATATTTCCCCTATTTTAAACATCATTCCATACTAAACACCCAGCTAGTCATTTAAAATGAGAAAATCCCCTAGAAAAAATTCCACTCTCTGTCCAGTCACTCACTACCGAACTTACATAGATTATAAGTGTGAAGGGGGTGATGAGGATTATGTTTGGATCATTTGGATGCTGTGATAACTTTAGAGACTGTCATCATCATGAAAGAGAGTGCAGACATCATGAGAAAGAGAAAGAGAGAGAAGTAGTTAGACCACAACAACCAGCTGTATGTAACGTACTTGCTAGCATTTCAGTTGGAACAGAACTTTCTCTTTTAAGCATTAGAGGTAATGGCACTTTCAACAATGTAATTTTTGAAGGTTTCGCTAACGGTGTTGCTCTTTTCTCTGCTTTAGCTCGTAATAACAAAGACGACAAAGATAACAATAAAGACGATAAGAACAATCAAAATCGAAATACTTTTACTGGTATTTTACGTGTATGCCCAACTGATATCGTTGCTATCGCTATCTAATTCCGTTCCTTATCCTCTATAGTAAGAAAATAAGATTTATTTTTCTCATAGAAAAAACCTGAGACCGATTTCAAATCGACTCAGGTTTTTTTATTGGTTATATGCTTTTAACTAGTTCAACAACTTCTTCAGCAGTTGACATCATTAATGCTTTTTCTGCTAATGTTTCCATTTCTGCTTTTGACAACTTGCTTAGTTGTGTTCTTGCAGGAAGAATAGATGTTGCACTCATACTGAACTCATCTAAACCTAATCCTAATAATAATGGGATAGCAAGTGAATCGCCTGCCATCTCACCACACATACCAGCCCATTTGCCTTCTTTATGAGCAGCATCGATAACCATTTTTACAAGACGTAAAATAGATGGGTTATATGGTTGGTATAAGTATGATACTTGTTCGTTCATACGGTCTGCAGCCATTGTGTATTGGATTAAATCATTTGTTCCGATAGAGAAGAAGTCAACTTCTTTCGCGAATTGATCTGCTAATACAGCTGAAGCTGGGATTTCAACCATCATACCAACTTCAATAGAATCAGAAACAGTTGTACCCGCTTCTACAAGTTTCGCTTTCTCTTCTAATAAAATTGCTTTTGCTTGACGGAACTCATCAAGAGTTGCAATCATTGGGAACATAATTTTTAAGTTACCGTATACGCTAGCACGAAGTAATGCACGAAGTTGTGTACGGAACACATCTTGCTCATCAAGACATAAGCGAATTGCACGGTATCCTAAGAATGGGTTCATTTCTTTTGGTAAATGTAAGTATGGAAGCTCTTTATCTCCACCGATGTCAAGTGTACGAACAACGACTGGTTGACCTTCTTTTACACCTTCAAGAACTGCTTTATACGCTTCGAACTGCTCTTCTTCTGTTGGAAGATTGTCACGACCCATGTATAAGAATTCTGTACGGTATAAGCCAACGCCTTCTCCGCCATTATCGATAATACCTTGTACATCATTTGGTGTTCCGATATTTGCAACAAGCTCAACGTGATGTCCATCACTTGTTACAGTAGCTTGGTCTTTTAATTTTGCCCATTCAGTTTTTTGCTCTTCAAATTTCGCTTTCTTTTCTTCAAACGAACGAAGAGTTTCTTCTGATGGGTTTACAATTACTTCTCCATCTAAACCGTCAATGATAACGATATCGCCGTTTTGGATTTTCTCCATAACAACTTTCGTACCAACAACAGCTGGAATTTCCATAGAACGAGCCATAATTGCAGAGTGAGATGTACGTCCACCGATATCAGTAGTGAAACCTTTTGCATACTTACGGTTTAACTGAGCTGTATCAGATGGTGTTAAATCTTCAGCAATAATGATTACCTCTTCAGAAATTGTACCAGGATTTGAGAAGTTAATTCCTAGTAAATGTGCAAGAACGCGTTTTGTTACGTCACGAATGTCCGCAGCACGTTCTTTCATATATTCATTATCCATGTTTTCAAACATAGAAATAAACATTGATGCAACTTCATCCATTGCAAATTCAGCATTTACTTTTTCGCTATTTACTTTATCTTTTACTGGGTTTACTAGTTCTGGATCATTTAACACTAATAAATGTGCTTCAAAGATCGCAGCTTTGTCAGCACCTAGCTCAGCAAATGCGTGGTCCTTAATAGCTTCTAATTCAGTTTTTGCTTTCTCAAGCGCAGCGTCTAAGCGTGCAATTTCTGCAGCTTCGTTTGTAATTGATTTCTTTTCGATGTTAAATTCAGGATTTTCAAGTCTGAAAGCCTTTGCAATAGCAATCCCACTTGATGCAGCGATCCCTTGAATGTTAAGAGTCATTATTCTCCTAATCCTTCGTTTTTCATAGTTTCTTCGATAGCTGCTAGTGCTTGAGCTGCATCATCACCATTTGCAGTGATTTTAATTTCTGCGTTTTGTTGAATGCCTAAAGACATAACGCCCATGATTGATTTTAAGTTAACGTTCTTTCCGTTATACTCTAAGTTAATATCAGAACCGAATTTGCTTGCAGTGTTTACAAGTAGAGTTGCTGGACGAGCATGAATTCCTGAGTCGCTAGTTACTTTAAAGATTTTTTCCATGATTATTTATCTCCTTTAAATTACAGTTTTTTTTAGTTGTATAGACGTGAGTACTACATCATCTATTGTATATAATAGGCGATGTTCGGTCAACCACATCGCCTATTATAATTATAAACATTTTGCGTCAAATTCCTACTGAATGTCAATAATAGCGGTTTCACCCTTCTTAACATTTCCATCTTTTTTCAATTCGACTTGTTGCCCTTGTTGTAAGTTTGTAAATACAATTGGTGTAATGATAGATGGTGCATTTTCTTTTACAAATGCAAGATCTACTTTTAATAATGGTTGGCCTTGCTTCACTTTATCACCTTGTGCTACAAGTGCCTCGAATCCTTCACCATTTAATTTTACAGTATCAATACCAAAGTGGATTAAAATTTCTTTTCCGCCTTCAGATTGAATACCAATCGCATGTTTTGTAGGGAATACATTGACAATTTCACCGTTAACTGGAGAAACTACTGTTCCTTCAGTTGGCTCAATTGCAAATCCGTCTCCCATCATTTTTCCTGAGAATACTTGGTCAGGCACTTCTGTAATTGGTAAGATTTTCCCTTCGATTGGTGATACAATTGTTTCATTTTCATCAACTTTTTGAGGAGTTTCTTCCACTTTTACAGGTTCTTCTTTTTCAACATGAGGTGTACGACCTGACATTATATCATGAATTTGTGATTTTAACGTGTCAGATTTCGGTCCGAAAATAGCTTGAATGTTATTTCCAACTTCAAGTACACCAGCTGCTCCAAGTTCTTTTAAGCGGTCTTTGTTTACATTCTTTTGTTCGTTAACTTGAACACGTAAACGAGTAATACAAGCATCTAAAGAAGCAATGTTTTCTTTACCACCAAGTGCTACTAATACTTCACGAGGAAGTTCGCCTGCTTCTGTTTTTCCTGCACCGTCATTCGCATTTGCCTCTTCACGACCAGGTGTTTTTAGATTCCATTTACGGATTGCAAAGCGGAATCCGAAGTAGTAAATAACTGCTAGTACAAGACCAACAATAATTACCCACCACCATGCTGTACGGCCTGGTAATACACCGAATAATAGGAAGTCAATTAAACCACCAGAGAATGTCATACCAATTTTAACACCTAAAATTTGCATTGTCATAAATGATAGACCAGCAAATACAGCGTGAATTCCGAATAATACTGGCGCTACGAATAAGAATGAAAATTCAAGTGGCTCTGTAATACCTGTTAAGAAAGATGTTAATGCTGCAGAACCTAAAATACCTGCTGCTAATTTTTTATTTTCTGGACGTGCTTCATGGTACATTGCTAAAGCTGCTGCTGGAAGACCGAACATCATGAACGGATACTTACCAGTTGTAAATGTACCTGCTGTTAATTCTACACCGTCTTTTAACTGTGCCATAAAGATTTTTTGGTCACCACGGATTAATTCGCCAGCTGCATTTGTATACTGACCGAATTCGAACCAGAACGGTGAATAGAAAATGTGATGTAATCCAAATGGAATTAATGAACGTTCAATTAAACCGAATATAAATGCTGCGATTGTTCTATTTGCATCAATCATTTGATGTGAGAACGTGTTTAAGCCACCTTGAATGTATGGCCAAACGAAGCACATGATAATACCTACTATTAAAGAGAATGTTGCAGTTGCGATCGGTACGAAACGCTTACCTGCAAAGAAACCTAAGTATGATGGTAATTCAATGTTGAAGTATTTATTATAGCAATATGCCGCTACTATACCTACGATAATACCACCAAATACCCCTGTTTGTAGCGTTGGAATACCTAATACGTTTGCATACGCTGGATCTGTAAATCCAATTTTTACTGGGTCTGCTCCAGAACTTGTCACTTTCACTAGCTTATCTACTTCTAAGAACACACTCATCGTTTTGTTCATAATTAAGTAGCCGACGAATGCTGCTAAACCAGCTACTCCGTCTCCACCAGCTAAACCAATTGCTACCCCAACTGCGAATAATAATGCAAGGTTAGCGAAAATAATATCACCAGATTGTTCCATAATTTTTGCAACCATTACGAACCAATCTGCTTTTAAAGCAGGAATAACATTTGTTAACTGTGGATTTTGAAATGCATTACCAAATCCAAGTAAAATACCTGCCGCCGGTAAAATCGCTACTGGAAGCATTAACGCTTTTCCGACTTTTTGAAGAACACCAAAGATCTTCTTAAACATGGAAACCCTTCCTCTCTTATCTATATTGATACCTTCCGACAAACGCCAAAAAGACATGAGGAAAAAAAGATAGAACGATAGCTATACAAAGGGTAGTATATCCCTTTCTCTAGCTTACATTCCTTACTTTTCTCCACTCATGCCTGATCGAATCAGTAACACGTGTCAAAAATAGGTTTACGTATAAGTTCACTATAATTAAGGCAAACGTTTTCGTTACTCACCTTAATGTGTTTGTCGAAATTTGTATAACTTTGCAATAGTTATTATACATAACTATTGTAAGCGATTCAATCATTTTTTTTAACGTTTTCATTTTAGACAAAAATATATGACTTATTACACATGCTCTGCCTTGACTAAGCGTTGCAAGTGCATCGTTAAATAAATACTTTCAGCTTCATATACAGGTAGTTGCAACTCTTTTTGCATGACTTTAACTAACTTCCAAGCTACGTTATAGCAAACTGGATACTCCGCCTTTAATAAATCAGCAAAACTTTGCGATTCTTCTACTTTTTCTCCTTTTTTCACCCTCTCAATAGCATATTGAAGATGACGAATAAGGCGTAAATAATGAATGCTCTCTTGATCTAATGTAATTTCTAAGTTTGTCTCAATTAAAGATACAAGTTGTGCAATCAGACGGGAGTTTTGATTAACTGAAGATAAATCAGAATTTGTAAGCGAACTGTAAATGTGAAGTGCAATAAAACCAATTTCTCCTTCTGGCAATGTAATTTGCAAACGAGAATTTAAAAGTTCTACAACACCTTCCGCAATTTCATATTCCTCTGGATAGAGCATTTTTGTTTCAACTAAAAAAGGATTATCAATTGTAAGTCCTTGTTTTAACCTTTTAATTGCAAATGAAATATGATCTGTTAACGCAATATGAATATGTTCATTTAGTGGAGATTTCGCTTTTTCTTGAATGTACAGCATAATATCGTTCATCAATTCAATTAATTTTTCACTAACATGCGGCACTAATAATTTATATTGTTCACGATCACGTTCATTTTTTAAGACAAACATTTTTTCGATTTGTTCTTGCTCCAATACATCTTTCGCTTTTTTCCCAAATCCAATTCCTTTACCAATCACTACTACTTCCTCGTGTTCAGGATGGCTAGCAATGATGACATTATTATTTAAAACTTTTTTAATTTCTAGATAATTATTCATATAACACCACCCTCGTACTTAAATAGCCTACTTTTATGTTACAGAATATTCTTCTTTGTCGTCAATGTAAAACATCTACCATTTAATAAAAATTCATTTTTTAGACATGTTTATATATGATGCGTATAATGTAAGAGCAACTGTACATAGAAAGGAGATAACAGCATGATTAAAATGTTTGTAAGTGATATCGATGGTACAATGATGCAACACGGAGGTCTTATTGATGAACAAGATGTTGCGGCACTACGCAGCCTCGCCGAGCAAAATGTTATTCTTTGCTTCGCTTCCGGAAGACTTGATAATGAAATTGCAGACTTAATGAAAGCTGTAAATACAAATTTTCATCGTATTAGTGTAAATGGTGTTTTTGTATATACACATGAAAATAAACAACTATTATCTGCAACTTTCGATTCCAGCATACTTCCCGATTTGTTAGCTATGACGAATGAAAATCCTTATTTCCGTTATGTAAGTGATGAGCATAATTATTACATTGAAGAGAAAACACCTTTTATTCAAGAACTTGAACAACAAGTAACAATGACTTCTGTTGAAGAACCAAACTTACTACAGAAGATTGATGATACAATTTTCCCAAATAAAATTTCTGTCGGTGGAACAAAGGAGAGCTTACAACTCCTTCAAAAAAAAATTGATGAAAAATTCCACGGGAAAGTTAGTACTTTCATCTCAGCAGAACAATGTTTAGATGTAATGCCACCGAATGTTAGTAAAGGCTCTGCCATTTCTGTTTTATTAAATGAGTTTGAAATAAAACCTGAGGAAATTGCTTGTATAGGGGATTCTTACAATGATATTCCTATGTTTTCTTTAACTCCTCACAGTTTTGCTATGTCGCAAGCAGATGATGCAGTAAAAAAACACGCTCACTATGTAGTAAATCACGTCAAAGATGCTGTTAACCACGTAATTGCTCATAATAAAAATACGACTCATTCCTTATAAGGATGAGTCGTATTTTTATTTCTTTACATGTTATCCATTTTCATTTCGACTGTACTTCACAAACTGAAATATACTATTTGTTACGTGCGATATTCGTAATAAATTTATAACGATCTCCACGATAAATACATTTCACGTACTCTAGCGGTATCTCACCTTCTGAATATGACCATTGACGCATTACAAGTACAGGCGCCTTTTTAGGAATATGCAGATGTTCAGCTTCATTTTCCGTCGCAACAGAAGCTTCAATTGACTGAGTAGCGCTAACAAGTTTAAAGCCCAGTTTTTTCTCTAAATGTTCATATAAAGATTGTTGCAATATCTCTTCGTTAATATCTTTTACAAGAGCTGGCGACAAATATGTCGTCTCAAAAGCAATCGGTTCATCATCAGCTAAGCGAATACGCCTCACTTCATAAACCGATTCCCCCTCCTGTATTCTCAACCGGTCTGCTATTTTAGCAGTAGCTGGAACTAGGCGGAAACTAAGTAATTGACTACTTGGGTTCATTCCACGAGAAATCATATCTTCTGTGAATCCCGTCATTCCTTGCAATTTTTGTTCCACTTTCGGAAGTTGGACAAATGTTCCAATTCCACGCTTCCGATATAAATAGCCTTGTTCCACTAAATTATTAATCGCCTGTCTGATTGTCATACGACTCACTTCGAACTTATCACAAAGTTCATTCTCAGATGGGATTTTATCTCCCGGCTTCCATTCGCCGTCCTCAATTAGCTGTTTCACCCACTCTTGAATCTGATAATAGATCGGAAATGGTGAATACTTGTCGATGTTCATCAGCAATCGCCTCACTGCATAAAGATAGAGCTTCTTGATCTGCGATTACGGTTACATTCGGATGACGTTGTAAAACTGTAGCCGGACACTCTTCACTATATTCACCTTGCAATAATTCTTTAACAGCTTCTGCCTTTTTAGAACCCATAGCAACAAGTAGAACTTGTTTCGCTTTCATAATGCTTCCAATTCCCATTGTAATCGCATGAGTTGGCACATCTTCTTCTTTTTCGAAGAAGCGAAGGTTTGCTTGGCGTGTAGATTCTGTTAATTCAACAATGTTCGTTGGAGAATTAAACGGTGTTCCTGGCTCATTAAATCCGATGTGACCGTTTTCACCGATTCCAAGAATCTGTAGGTCAACTGGGTTAGCAGTTAGAATGCCCTCGTAACGTTTGCACTCTTCCTCTAAATCACTTGCCATCCCGTTTGGTACATAAGTTTGTTTAAATGGAAGATGATCAAACAACTGTTCTTGCATGAAATAGTGATAGCTGTTTTTATCTTCATGTGGTAAATTTACGTACTCATCTAAGTTTACAGTGGTTACACGGCTTGTATCAAGTTTATTTTTTCGCATTTCTGCATAAATACCTAATGGAGAGCTTCCTGTAGCCATTCCTAATGTTGGATTTTCTTTTGTTTTTACAACTTCTTCAATTAATTTATAACCTGCTTCGGCTAGTTCTTCTGGAGTTTTTACAACAAGAATATTCATTTAATTACTTCCCTTCCTTCATATGAATTCCTAAACGAACCGTATCATATACATGTAAATCTTCATTCATCACAACAAAGTCTGCATCTTTTCCTACTGCTAATGCACCTTTATTATTTAATCCAAACTCTTCTGCTTGGTTAACTGATGTCATCAGTACTGCATCTTCGATTGAACAACCCGTAAATTCAATTACATTTCGGAAAGCTTGATCCATTTTTAGAATACTACCAGCTAACGTTCCATCTTCTAATCGAGCACTACCATCTTTTACATGTACTGGCTGTCCGCCAAGCTCATATAATCCATCTTCAAGACCTTTTGCGCGCATTGCGTCAGTAATAACACTTACTTTTTTCGGTCCTTTTAACTTATATGCTAATTTCACCATATCAGGGTGAATATGAATACCATCTGTAATTACTTCAACCATTACATCTGGATTTAATAACACATGACCAACAACTCCTGGTTCACGGTGATGTAATCCACGCATTTGATTGTATAAATGTGTCGCATGTGTAATCTTTCTATTTTTTAGTTGCGCATCAATTGCATCTGTATGCCCCATTGTGCCCACTACACCAGTTTCAGCAAGATATTGTTCAAACTCTAATGCTCCCTCTTCTTCTGGTGCATATGTTACTAATTTAATTAAATTCCCACTTGCTTCTTGCCATTGTTTAAATTGCTCAATATTTGCAGGAACGATATGTTCAAGTGGTTGTGCACCTGCACGTTTCTTTGAAACATAAGGTCCTTCTAAGTGAATATATTCGAAATGCGCTCCTTTTTCTTTTGCTTCTTTCGCAGCAGTTAGCGCTGCTTCAATTGCCTCTGGAGCTTGTGTCATTGTTGTCGGGAAGTAAGTTGTAACCCCTTCTTTTAACATTTCTTTACCTAGAGTTACTAACCCATCGCTATTTGCATCCATCGCATCAATATCGTATCCACCATGAATATGAACATCGATCATACCTGGAATTACAATCTTCCCTGTAGCATCAAAAACAGTTTCATTTTCTTGTGGTACATATTGAGCCATCAAACCAATTTCTTTAATGGTTTCTGCGTAACGGATAAATCCGTTTTCCACTATTTCTTGACCTGTGTAAATTTTGGCATTGATGACAATTTGCGTTTTCATTTTCATCGATCCTTTCCCATGAAATACCTACTTGTTATTATTACCTTATTCGCCTAGTTCCATCTTAATATATGCACGAGTAGTTGTCTATACATTCTAATGAAATTTCCTTTTTATTCAACAAAAAAGGAAATTTCTTACGTCCCTTATAATTATAATATATATTATTCATTTTTCCAAAAAGGGACAGTATCCACCCCTAATATAGAAATCACTTCAACAATGGCATTAACCCGCTAGACTCTAACATAACATGTTCACCATCTGTTTCTATTTCTACTGTACGTTTATTCGTTCTATATACCATTATACCGTGCCTTTTTAAGCGTTTTACTACACTTTGATGAGGATGTCCATACGGATTACTACTCCCGTAAGACAGAATAGCAAACTGCGGTTCCACTTTTTTTATAAACGTTTCACTTGTTGAAGTATACGAGCCGTGATGCCCCACTTTTAAAACATCTGCATGTACATCAAATTGTTTTAATATTTCATGTTCTGTCCGTACATCCGCGTCACCCATTAATAAAAAATCCGCTTTTCCATATCGCACCTTTAAAACAATTGAGGATTCATTATTTTCATCTTTTGATTTCCCATTGTTTAATACTTGTATAGAAACATGTGGATCCAGCGGTATATATTGCCCTTCCTTTACTGAAACGAAAGGTATCCCTCTTTTTTTAATATTATTCCGATATGTATGATAAGTAAGAGAACTATATGTTTTTCCGCTATCTAATATAAGCGATACCGGCATTTGCTCTACAATTGGAATTAGCCCCCCTATATGATCCATATCAGGATGGGTACTGACAATTACATCTAAATGATTAATCCCTTTCTCAATTAATTTCTGAATAATAACCTCTCCTGCTTCATAAGGTCCTCCATCAATTAACATTGTTTGTCCGTTTGGCATTATGATAAGTGTTGCATCACCTTGCCCCACTTTTAAAAAGCTCACTTTCATTTTACTAAGATGTTGCCGATGCATATGTAAAGGAGACGTAGTATGAATAGACATCATATACCTTTTAGCTGATGCGCTATTTAAAAAAAAACATAATAAAACAGAAACTAATAATAGAATAATCCGCATACCTCTCATAACTCGTCTCCTTTTTTCATTTAGTATGGCACTGTAAATAATTGATATACAAAAAAAGCTTAGCAAAATGCTAAGCTTTTATTTCGATATCTCTTGTAAGGAACCGAAGAATAAATCCGCTTCATTCATTTGTTCATTCTCTTCAGAAAGCGGCGGTAAATCATCTAATGTTTTCAATCCAAATGTGTCCAAAAATTCTTTTGTTGTTCCGTATAAAATAGGACGCCCTGGACCTTCTGCTCTTCCCATTTCTTTTATAAGTAAATGGGAAACCAACGTTTGTAACGCCTTATCGGTTTTAACTCCTCTAATCTCTTCCATTTCAGTCCTTGTGATTGGTTGACGATATGCAACAATCGCTAACGTTTCAAGGGCAGCTTGTGAGAGTGAAGCAGCTGTTGGTGTATCTATTAATTTTTGATAATATGAAGCATGTTCTTTCTTTGTAGCAAAACGATATACTTTTGCATACTGTACAATTTGCAAACCACGGTTTGCACCTTCACATTCTTGTTGCATTTCTTCTAAAATATTAATTACTTCATTCATTTCAATTTCAAGAACTTTCGCTATTTGTTCTGGATAAATCCCTTCATCACCAGAAACAAATAAAAGGCCTTCAATAATTGACTTTTGTTCTTTCCTATCCATTTCACGAGCTCCTTCCTTCTATTTTCCCATAAAAATACACATCAAAAAACCGAATCACAATCAATGCGTTCGGTTCAATATTTCTTCTCTTGTTCCAAACGATACATTAAAACATAGCATGAGATAAAGTGTTTCTATCCCAATTTCATATACTTGCTCTATGCAGATTTATTAGAGCTTGATACGAAAATTTCATCAAAATTATGTTCTTGCTCAATTATGATTTGTTGATTTTTCATAAGTTCCAGAACTGCTAAAAATGTTACAACCATTATTTCACGTTCATCATCAACAAACAAATCATGAAAACTTTGGCGACCACCCTTTATTTTTAACTGCTTTAAAATATCAGTCATTCGCTGTTCAATTGGTATTTCTTGACGAGTAATACGTGTTGTTACAGGTTTTTTTGCCTTTTTACGGCGCATTAATTTTTGAAATGCCGCTAGCATATCATATAACGTAACATCAAGAGGCAAGCTTGTCTCTTCTTCTTGTTGCAACGATGTAAAGTCAATTGGTGGACGTGTATATAGCTGTGCTCTTTCTTGTTCTCTTTCTTTTAACTCAGTAGCAACTTGCTTATATTTCTTATATTCAATTAACCTCTCCATCAATTCTTGACGAGGATCATCTATAAAATCATCACCGTTATCAAGTACATCTTCTTCATGTTTCGGCAACAACATTTTACTCTTAATTTGTAATAACGTTGCGGCCATTACTAAATACTCACTTGCAACATCTAATTGCAGTTCTTTCATCGTATGCACATAAGATAAATATTGCTCTGTAATATCTGCTACAGGAATATTATATATATCAATTTCATAACGATGTATTAAATGTAACAATAGATCTAAAGGCCCTTCAAAAGCCTCTACTTTAAAATTATATTGCACAAAGCATCCCACCACATTTTTTCTATAACAACATAAGTATAGAGCATACTCATGTTCTATCCAACCTTTTTAAGAAATTTAATTAAAAATAGACCGATGCCTATGTCATCATGCCCACCACTTCATATGATAACAGTGTAGTAAGAACAATGTAGGAGGTCAAAAAACTATGGGTCACGTTGATTGTGGTTTTAGCGGTGGGTTCGCATTACTTGTTGTACTGTTTATTTTGCTAATTATTGTAGGAGCAGCTTGCTTCTGCTAATATGAACAATAACGGCTAGGGGGAAATCTCCTAGTCGTTTATTGTTCATATTTCTATGATACACTTATATGTATAACCGTTAGATAGGGGCGAGAAAACATGTATCCTACCGAATACATACAATTTTTAATTCATTTCCAAGGAGATTACGACTATTTTGAATGCCACGAAATACTAGAAGAGTACTGGAAGACAAAACCAAGAGGAAATCGTGATCATTACTTAGTTGGTCTCATTCAAATTGCAGTTTCTTTATACCACCAAAGACGTGCTAACTGGAATGGTTCCACAAAAATGATGAAAAGCGCAATCACAATTTTAGAAAAAAGCGGTGTGTCTTTACAACGTTTAGGAATTAATCAAGTACAACTTCTTTCCTTGCTCAATGAAAGATTGCAATCTATCCATAAAAAAGAACGTTTTGTACCTTTATTTTTACCCTTATCAGATCCATTGTTAGAGAAGCAGTGCATAGAGTTATGCAAAAAACAAAACCTCTCTTGGAAAGACTTGAATGCTATTCCAAGTGAATATATTATACACAAGCACACTTTGCGTGATCGCACAGAGGTCATTACTGAACGAAACGAACAATTACAAAAAAGAAAGCAGAGATAATAAACTACTTATCCCTGCTTTCACGAATGTATATTTTGTTCTAGCCCTTTACATTTTTCGCAAAAACTTGCTGTTTGCTCATTTCCGCAAATTGTAAACTCAAGAAATTTACTCTTTAACTCTTGAACCATCTTCGTTCCAATCCCCACATGACGGTGAGACGGATTTACACTTAAATGCTGAATTTCTAATACTTGATTCTCTTTTTTTATAATCCCCATTATTCCAACAAAATCTTCATTTTCTTTCCACAAGTACAATTGCCAATCATCTTTTGCTTCATATTCTTTCATTGTCAATTGTAATGTTTTCAAATCTTTTTCAGTTGGCATAAACGAAAGAAGCCCCATTGCGATTTTTTCATAACTTTTTTTAAAACGAATTAACATAACCCTTATCCCTTCTCACAAAAGTTACAAACTAGTAATCCCCTCAATCACTCTTTTCATATCACATTCATTTTACAATATTTTCAACAGAGTGAGAAGAGTCTAAAACAACTTGATAATCATACAAAGCGAAAAGAAGAAAGTCAAATCTATGTTTCAGCACTATTCCTTTAATAAATAGAGTAAAAAAAAGAAAATTTTATATAGAATGAAAAGAAACATATCATTCAACATCACTTCATTCATAGTTACCCTAAAGCAGCACAATTCTAGCAAAATTAATATAACAAAAAATATTTGTTGAAACATATAATGTAATGTATTCTATGTAATTTGTTAAAGGTTTGTTCTCACAAGCAATATATTTTAGCAACAATACTACTTGTATGATGCTGTAGAAGAAGTACTCAATATCATTAAAAATAAAAAAGAGAGCAAAAGCTCTCTTTTCCCTTACCTTATTCTTCCCAAACTTTAACTTCTTTCATTACATCGCCTTGACGCATTTTTAATACTGTTTCAATACCGCTTGTTACTTTACCAAATACAGTATGAACGCCATCTAAATGTGGCTGTGGCTCATGAACAACAAAGAATTGGCTACCGCCTGTGTTACGGCCAGCGTGAGCCATAGAAAGTGATCCTACAAGGTGTCTATGAGGGTTTCCATCAGTTTCACATGGAATAGAGTAACCTGGACCACCAGCACCTGTACCTGTTGGGTCTCCACCTTGGCTTACGAAGCCAGGAATAACACGGTGGAATGTAACACCGTCATAAAATCCTTGCTCTGCTAATTTTTTAAAGTTTTCTACTGTTTTTGGCGCTTCTTCTGGGAAAAATTCCAATTCGATTTTTTCACCGTTTTCCATTAATATGTATCCTAAAGTTTTCATATGTATATGTCTCCTTTCAACTATCTCAGCACTATATTACCACATTCATGACTAGAAACAAAAAGAATCCGACAATCTAGATACTTCTTTTTTGAAATGCGGAAAAAGCTAGGTGACAAATAAGAAATATATACTATAATAACTTTGTTGCCCGAAAATTTTAGAAAGAGAAAGGGAGCGGTTTTTCGTGAAAACGAAATTATTAGCTCTGCTATTAGCTGTAACGGTATTTATGATGCCAACAGCTTCATTTGCAGACATCATCGAGGGAGAATCAATTGTTACACTAGGAGAGAACTTATCCGAACAACAAAAACAAGATCTGTTAAAAGAAATGAAAGCACCGAAAGATGCTACAATTATCACTGTATCTAATGCGGAAGAACATAAATTTCTAGAAGGCATTGTTCCAAAAGCACAAATTGGTACGAGAGCAATTTCTTCTTCTATGATTACATACACAAAACCAGGATCTGGTCTTATTGTACGATCAAAGAACATTAACTGGGTAACAGATGCAATGTACACTAACGCTTTGATTACAGCAGGTGTAAAAGATGCAGAAATTCAAATTACTGCACCTTTTAAAGTTTCAGGAACTGCAGCTTTAACTGGATTAATGAAAGCATATGAAACTGCGTCTAATAAACCAATTCCGGAAGAAGTTAAAAAAGTAGCGAATGAAGAAATGGTACAAACAGCCCAGCTTGGTGATAAAATTGGTGAAGAAAAAGCAGTTCAACTTGTTGCAAAAATTAAAGAAGAAATTGCAAAAGAACAGCCAAAAACAACAGAAGATTTACGTTCATTAATTAAAAAAATTGCTGATCAACTCGGCATTACACTAACAGATGAACAGTTAGATAACCTAGTAGCGTTATTTGATAAAATGAAGAATCTTAATATCGATTGGAATCAAGTTGGTAGTCAATTAAACAAAGCAAAAGAACACGTTTCTGCCTTTTTAGGATCTGAAGAAGGACAAAGTTTTCTAGATAAAGTGAAAGATTTCTTCTCAAGTATCATTGATTTTGTTAAATCTTTATTCAAGTAAAAAAGAAGCCCGCCAGTGACGGGCTTCTTTTTTATACAAGTAACGGTAATTTCATAACAGCCTCTTCAACCGAACGCACTATATGATTTGCTTTCTCCTTTACATATGGATGGGCATGATGAAGAGTAAATGAATGCGGGGTTACTTCAAACATAGAAATATCATTGAAGGAATCTCCAATACAAGCAACTTCATTTGCTTCAATTTGCAAATGGTCCATTAGTCGCTTTAGAGCACTCCCCTTACTCACGCCTCTTGGCATAATATCAACATAGCGTTTACCTGATATAAAAACTTCCGCTTCGCCTTGAAACATATCTCGTAGCTCTTGATCTAACGTCACAATTTTCTCTTCTTCTCCAAAAACAAACAATTTTGCAGGGTGTACAGTCTTACCAAACTCTTCTTCTAACGCTTCAATTTCAGCGATATGCACGCCCATATACGCTTCAAAATTATGGTGATGTTCATTTTTCCTTTTTGTATATCGTTGCTCATTTGCACAAACAATATCCGCTAGTCCTTTTTTATGTATATATCGATATATTTCCTGGGCAACCGTATTTTCAAAACTCGATTCATGAAATAAATTCCCATCTGGAAGTAACATTGTCGCTCCATTTAAGCCAGTTGTGTAATATGGGAATGAAAACCTTTTTACAACTTCATCAATTCTGTGTGTAAAGCGGCCAGAGGCAAAACAAATATTTGTCCCTTTCTCAGCTAACCAACACAGCGCACGTTCATCTTCTTTTTGCATATGATTCACATCGTAAACGAGCGTGTCATCTAAATCACTTACAAATAATTTAATCATGTCCTCTTCCCCTTCCATACACAATATCTACTCTAAGTGTACACAAAAAATGTTTGATTTTTGTTAAAAAACAATAAATTTTTACTAAAAAAATAAACGGGTGTATAATCCCGTTTATTTTTGTCTTTTTACATTTTGAGGTCTTACAATACTTGGTCGTACTTTTAAACTAGACATCGTTGGACGGAGTAAAATTTTTGTTAACGCGCCCCAATCAAATGGTAAAAACGGCCATAAATAAGGTGTTTGTAAACTTTTTATAGACGTTAAAAATAAAATTAATATCGTCATACCAATTACAAATCCCATCTCATGGAAGAGACCTGTTAAAATAATAACAAACAATTTCCCAACCTTATTCCCTAATCCTAATTCATAACTCGGTGTTGCATATGCACCAATCATCGAAACCGCTACATACAAAATTACTTCTGGCACAAACAAACCTACATCAATTGCAATTTGACCAATTAATATGGCGGAAATCAACCCTGCTGCAGACGATAATGGGGTTGGAGTATGAATAGCAGCCATCCTTAAAAACTCAAGTCCGACCTCTGCCATTAACACCTGTAATAGGATTGGTAAATGCGTCATCTTAGTCGGTCCAATAAAAGCGAGATTTGCTGGTAAAAGAGTTGGATCAAATACAAACACTAACCAAAATGGTAATAAAAATAACGAGAATATAACACCTAAAAAGCGCACCCAGCGTAAAAATGTACCGACAGCTGGATTTTGTCTAAACTCTTCTGCGTGCTGTAAATGATGAAAATATGTTGTCGGTGTAATCATAGCACTTGGCGATGTGTCAACAAGTACTAACACATGTCCTTCTAGTAGATGATTTGCTGCTACATCTGGCCTTTCTGTATATCGAATAAGCGGGAATGGGTTATAGCTTTGCTTTACAACAAACTCTTCTACTGTTTTATCCGCCATCGTAATTCCATCTACATCAATGTTATTTAATTCTTGTTTTATAATCTTTACTAAATCTGGATTTGCAACATCTTGAACGTATGTAATACAAATATCCGTTTGTGATCTATCTCCTACTCGAACCATTTCATTTCGAAGTCGTGGATCTCGAATTCTCCTACGAATTAACGCTGTATTTACAACGATATTTTCAACAAATCCATCCCTCGCACCGCGTACTACCTTTTCGGTATCTGGTTCTGTCGGTGTTCGCCCTGGATAACTACGAACATCAATCGCGAACGCTTCCGTTTCACCTTCCACAAATATCACAATGAGCCCTGATAATACTTGGAGCATTACCTCATCCATCGTTTTCACTTTGCTTACTTGTTGATGGATTAAGCGATTCTCTAAAAGCTTCACTGTATCTTCTTCTACATCCCTTATCTCATTTGTATCCACCGCTTCTTCTAAAATAGGGATAATATAATTTGTATCACAAAGTCCGTTTACAAATAACACACCGATTTCTTTATTCAAAATTTGAAATTTACGAATGCCAACATCGTATGTAACGCCTAGTCCAACTGTCTGCTTTAAATAATTTTCATTATCACTTATGAAAGTTGATATAGGGATATCCACTTTTTTAGGCTTCGTCATAAAAACCACTCCTTTCCAAAATTAATTGAATCGCTTTTCTAGTAATAGGTGATCCCCTCTCCCATTCATCATTCCCGCACATCTTACCAATGTCACCGACTCCAACGATGACAGGAACATTCAAGTCATCTAAACAATAAATTGTATCTCCGCTAATTCTGCCAATTTCACCATCTGGAAGTCCAAATTTATCAACACCGTATTCGGTTAAATTTCCGTTCCGATCTACACTTACATCTACACGTGCCCATTCCCAATGATGCGTATTAGACGCTACCGCTAAAATACCGAGCACATCAATTTGTTTATGGGTAGCTACATATTTTAAAGCCTTTTCACCAGATCCTTCTCCAATAAATCCACTGTCATCAAACATGACAAATACAGGGTCATATGGCGTTTGCATAATAAGCTCAACAACTTTTTTCCCTGTCAATTTGGTTGGATTACTTTGTGATGCTGAAATACACCTTCCCCCAAATTCCTTTGTTAAAAGCTCAATTGTCCGCTTTGCATATTCATCTCCATCTGTGACCAAAACAACCCTTCGTCTCATTTGATTTATCCTTTCGGTTTACATATAAGTGCTATAAAAAACGAAAACAATATCGCTGCGGAAATGCCCGCAGACGTTAAACTAAACATGCCAATACCAATTCCTAAATATCCATGTTTTTCTGCTGCATGCATTGCTCCGTGCAATAGTGAATGTCCAAAACTTGTAATAGGGACTGTTGCTCCAGCACCTGCAAACTTTATTAGTTTATCGTACAATCCAAATCCATCTAAAATTGCTCCGATGACTACAAAAGTTGCCATTAAATGAGCTGGTGTTAACTTTGCGAAATCTAACAATAGTTGCCCAATTACACAAATAGCTCCACCTACAAGAAATGCATATATAAAATCCACAATTCACTCTCCTTTAACTCTCTCAAATACGACACCATGTGCAATTGTTGGAATCGTTTCTTTCTGTTGCATCATTATCGGGCTTAATAATGCGCCAGTGGCAACGACAAAAATTCGTTGTAAATTCCCTTTTTGCATCTCGTGTAATAAATGGCCATATGTGACAACTGCTGAACAAGCGCAACCACTACCACCTGCAAACACTTCTTCTTGACTTGATTCATAAATCATTAATCCGCAATCATTGTATATATGTCCAAGATCGTAACCTTCCTCAAGTAAAAGTTGTTTTGCAATCGGTGTCCCAACAGCTGATAAATCACCCGTAACAATCAAATCATAGTCATCGGCACTTCTTCTTAAATCTTCAAAATGCTGTTGAATTGTATGAGCTGCTGCTGGAGCCATCGCTGCCCCCATATCCAAAGGATTTGTGATTCCTAAATCTTGCACTTTTCCGATTGTAGCCGCCGTAATTTTAATTGCACTTTTTTCATTGCTAATTAATATAGATCCTGCACCAGTCACAGTTGAATTTGCTGTCCCTGGTTTTTGCCCACCGTACTCTGTTGGATAGCGAAATTGTCTTTCAGCCGTTGCATTATGACTACTTACTGTAGCTAAGACACGATTTGCAAATCCACCGTCTATAAAAGCTGAGCCAACTGCTAAAGTCTCCATAGACGTCGCACAGGCGCTAAACATTCCTAAAAAAGGAATGCCCCACTGACGCGCAACATAATTTGCTGTCACTGTTTGATTTAATAAATCTCCCGCTAAAAAGAAATCAATTTGCGATGTTTTTATATTCCCTTTTTGCACTGCTTGTTGAATTGAGTCTGACATTAATCTTCGTTCGGCGAGCTCCCAATTTTCCTCTCCACAATGCAAGTCATCATATGAAATATCAAAATCTTTTCCAAGAGGGCCTTCAGCTTCTTTCGGACCGACAGCAGTACCCGTTGCATTCACATATATGTCGTTTTGAAATACCCACGTTTGTTTTCCGGTCAACCTCATACTAGCCCCTCCTTTAAGACATAAAAATTTTAAAGGTATACCTTATTAACCCAATGATATATGCACCAACAACCCCAAATACAATCACACTTCCTGCCAGTTTAAACATATTTGTCGCAATCCCTAGAACAATCCCTTCACTCTTATGTTCTAAAGCAGCGCTTGCCATAGAATTTGCAAATCCTGTTACCGGTACCGCTGATCCTGCTCCAGCAAATTGACCGATTTTATCATATACACCACATCCTGTTAAAATCGCGGATAATAAAACAAGCGTTGCAACAGTTGGGTTTCCTGCCTCTTGTTCACTGAAGTGAAAATAATGTATATAAAATTTCATCAATACTTCTCCAACTGTACAAATGAGTCCACCTACAAGAAATGCTTTGATACAATTTAGTAAATAGTTTGGCTTTGGATGATACTCCTTCACTTTATTTATGTAATCATCCTTCAACTTCTGACTTGTCATTTATATACTGCCTCCTACTTTACGAAATAAATCCAGTGAAACAACGATCCTATTACTTTCCCAAGTACAAGAGCAACGAGTAAAACAATAATCTTCCCCTCTACCCCTACTCGTTTCGCTAAAATAGGCAGAACATTTAACACCTCTGTTAATGCCGCAGCGAGCATTCCAATGAACGTACCACAAAATAGCCCTAATATAACGAGCCAATATTGCGACGTTTGAAGTGTAATGTTTTTCAAACTGCACCAAGCCCCTGTTAAAGTACCTGCAATGACTGCCCACTCAAAATATTGAATATGCTTTCCACTTCTCGTTAATTGAGCTAAACGGGGGATTATACCAAGTACAGCTAAAAATGCGACATATCCGCTACCTACCGCTATCCCTCCAGCTAAACCAATTAAAATAACAAACCCAGACTCAATCATCGGCAAGTTGTTTCATATTATCCTTGTTTTCATTAACGATTACATACTGATCAAGTGACTGTTGGTATTGAAACATCTCAACTTCTAACGGACTCGGCTCTTCATTAATTCGTTTTTGAAATACATGATTAAAGAATAGAACCATCCCTAAACCAAGACCTAAAGAATAAGGAATTTGAAATAAAAGTGGTTGTGCATTGAATTCTCCAGTAATCATGTAATATAACCGTTGATGTACTTGTTGCATACTTACATCCTCATGGAAATAAATGATTGCAAGAGCTGCTCCAATGAAAAGTAAAAGCCATACAAGCCCGAAAAAAATTGGGTGTGCCTTCTTTTTTTCGTATATAATTTCAACAAGAGTTTGTCCGGAACCGAGTAAATTAATTTGTACGTGAGATGCTTTCTGTTGAATAATCTTAATTACTTTCATAACATCAATTACAACATGCGTCTTATCATGCGCTGTTATTTTGTAAACTATCTCATTTTGTAACAACTCAACTACGGAAGAATCTCCGGCAAGTTGAGCAACATCACCCAGCTTTACTTCATAAGTAGGAGAAACTTTTAAACGATTGCGCATTTTAATATAAATCGTTTGTTCCAACTTTCATTCACCCCTTCACTCTTCCTCGTAGTTGTAGTATGGTTATTGAATTTTTTTCTAATACAATTTTTTCATAAAAAAACATCTGCACCATTTTGGTACAGATGTTTTTTACTTATGCCTTTTTCTTAAATAAGTTTGCAATACTTAATGCAAGCCCTCCCCAAATGACTACTATTCCAATAACCATCATCATAATCGCTGATCCACTCATTATGAAACACCTCGATCTTTCCATTCTTTTTCAAGCTTGGCAGAATCCGAATGAATTTGTGCATCCCATTTTTTCAGGCCAATGATTATTGCAACTATGAGGAATGCTGCTGCTATCGACCAACCATACGTTACAACAAACTCAGTCGGATAATCTCCGTAGTTCTTTTTAATATTTTGGATTGTACCATCAATTAGCATATACCCTAACATAAGCGGAGTAATAACGAGTAAACTCACTCTCCAAAACGTTCCTAATTTAATATCAGATACAAAGTTTGCATGATTTTGATAAACTGGTAAACGGCGTAAAATGAGCCCTATCGTAACTACTTCCGCAAGTGCAATTGTAATTAATCCGAAATTATTAGCGAAATAGTCGACAACATCTAAGAACATAAGTCCACCACGTGTTGCAAAAACAAGAGAAACTAACACGAGAAGGGTTCCCATAATTCCAATAGTTTTTTCCCGACTTAAACTGAATTTTTCAGATACAGCGGCAAAGCATACTTCCGCGAGTGAAATAAGTGATGTAATTCCAGCAACCGTTAACGATAAGAAAAATAAAACACCAAACAACGGTGACATCGGCAATTCATTAATAATTTGGGGAAATACTACGAACGCAAGCCCAACGCCAGCACTTGCTACTTTATCAACCGGTACTCCCATATTATTTGCCATAAATCCAAGAGCTGCAAAGACCCCAATACCTGCTAATAATTCAAATCCTGAGTTTGCAAATCCAGTAATAAAGGCATTATTTGTTGTATCCGAGTTTTTCGGTAAATAACTAGAATACGTAATCATAATTCCAAATGCTAAAGATAAACTAAAGAATATTTGACCGTAAGCAGCAAGCCATACTTTCCCATCAAAAATACGACTCCAATCTGGTTTAAAGAATGCATCTAGTCCTTGCATAGCACCTTCCATCGTCACTGCACGAACAACGATAATAAGGAACATAACAACTAATAAAGGAATAAATATACGGTTAACAACTTCGATTCCTTTTTTAACTCCTTTAAATGCAACGCCAAGCACAATAATCCAAACGAGAGCTAACGGAATTAATACTTCTGGTACAAGTCCTCCAAATTGTCCTGGCTTATCTGCAACATGTAAGTACTCTTTAAATAAAAATGATTGCGTGTCTTTTCCCCATGCTCCAGTAATTGCAAAGTATGTATACGATATAGACCAAGCAATAATCACTGCATAATATGTTGAAACAATAAATGTTACGCACATTTGCCACCATCCAATAAATTCTGCACGCGGGCTAATACGGAAAAATGTAAGTGGTGCTGAGCCACGATGACGATGACCAAGGGCAAACTCAAACGCTAACAATGAAATACCAGTCGTTAATAATGCAAATAAATACGGTAAAAAGAATGCTCCTCCTCCATTTTCATACGCTGTATAAGGAAAACGCCATATGTTTCCTAATCCAACGGCAGATCCGACCGCTGCGAAAATAAATCCAGCTCTCGTTCCCCATTGTTGCCTCGTTTCCATGTTTCCTTCCCCCTTTATGACAAGTTCATACTTGGATTATATTTTAAATTGACTAAATTATCAATAAATTCTGTTAATTTTTGCAAAAATTAACATCTCTCTCCTATTAACGGCATAAAAAAATCGAATAGACAATTATTCGTCTATTCGATCTTTCATCTGTTTTAATATTTTCTTTTCAAGTCTTGAAACTTGTACTTGCGAAATGCCTATGCGCTCGGCTACTTCTGACTGTGTTTGATCTTTATAGTAACGCAAGTATACAATTAAGCGCTCTCGTTCATCTAGTTCTCTAATCGCTTCTTTTAAAGCAATTTTATCGAACCATTTCGTTTCAGATTGATCTGCAATTTGATCTAAAATAGTGATTGGATCTCCATCGTTTTCATATACAGTTTCATGTATAGATGAAGGCGCCCGGCTCGCTTCTTGTGCTAGAACAACTTCCTCTGGCGTTAGTTCTAGTGCCTCTGCCACTTCATTAATCGTTGGAGCCCTTCCGAATTCTTTCGAAAGCTCATCTCTCATCTTTCGAATTTTGTTTCCTGTTTCTTTTAAAGACCTACTAACTTTCACTGACCCATCATCGCGTAAGAAACGTTGTATTTCACCAATAATCATTGGAACTGCATATGTTGAAAATTTCACGTCGAAAGATAAATCAAATTTATCTACCGATTTCAAGAGCCCAATACATCCAATTTGAAATAGGTCGTCTGGTTCGTATCCTCGATTAAGAAACCGCTGTACAACCGACCAAACGAGGCGCATATTACTTTGAACGATTGTATCTCTCGCTTGTTGATCTCCATCTTGACTTTTTTGAATTAACGCTTTTAGCTCGTGGTCCTTTAACTGAGGTTTCTTCTTCTCATTTTTGACCTCTATGTCCATAGGCTATTCTCCTTAATTGCATAGAGCGTTACTATTTGATAAGTATTTTGTCAAATGGATTGTTGTCCCGAAAGATTCGTTTGAAATAACTTCTACTTCATCCATAAAATTTTCCATGATAGTAAATCCCATTCCGGAACGCTCTAATTCAGGTTTAGTTGTAAAAAGGGGTTGTCTCGCTTCATCTAAGTTAAAGATTCCAATCCCTTCATCTCGAATCGTGAGTTTCACCATTGCTTCTTCCAAAATTACAGAAATATAAACAATACCTTCTGCATTTCCTTCGTATCCATGAATAATTGCATTTGTAACCGCTTCTGACACAACTGTTTTAATCTCCGTTAATTCTTCCATCGTTGGATCTAGTTGTGCAATGAAAGCCGCCACTGTAACGCGAGCGAATGATTCATTTTGACTTAATGCTGAAAATTGAAGGTTCATTTCATTTCTCATCTATGCCACCCCCAACGTCGCGAGCGCGTGCGCTTCACTTTCTTCTAAGCGAACGATTTTGAATAAGCCCGACATTTCAAATAAACGCTTAACAGGCGGTGAAATTGCACAAACAACCATTTCTCCACCTAATCCCTTTACGTGTTTATATCGGCCTAATATAACACCTAGACCAGAACTATCCATAAACGATAAGTTCTCTAGGCTCAAAACAATATGATGAACACCATGTGTCTCAATCATATCTGTTACTTTCGTTCGCAACTCTTCAGCCGTATGATGATCTAATTCACCCTCTAGTCTCACACATAGGACGTCACGTTTTACTTCTAATTGCATGGAAAGACTCACACGATTTCCTCCTTATGCTCAAACTTTACTTATTCACATACATAAAGATTTTCGTGATATAAAATAAGAATCCTTCCTGCTGACAAAAGAAGAACTATTTCGTCATAAAGTGAAACCTTTCAGCATTATTCACTTACATACGAATAGAAAAGCGGCAAAATATTTGCCGCTATTTTGATGTTGAAAACATCCCAAAACTTCTTTTAAATAACTCCCACCAGCTCGCTGCAGCAACATCTTCTTTTGCTATAATTGTTTGTTTTAATAAAACATCTTTATCTTTTTTTATAACAAGGGTGCCAAGCGCGTCACCTTTTTTAATCGGTGCTTTTACTTTCTTTTCAGCAATTACTTCTTGTTTTACCTTGTCCATATTCTCGCCCTTCTTCATAAGAAGAGAAACATTATCTGACGCAACTAAATCTACTTTTTCTTTTTTCCCTTTTCCTACTTGAACTGTCTTAATTTTTTCACCGCGCGTATACAATTTCTTTGTCATATATTGTCCAAATGCATAGTCAAGAAGCTTTGTCACTTGGTTGTTCCGTTCTTTTGATGTTGGTGCTCCCATGACAACTGAAATGACACGCATACCATTTTTTTCAGCCGATGCTGTTAAACAATATTTCGCTTCTGTCGTAAAACCTGTTTTTACTCCATCTACGCCAGGATAAAAACGTACTAGTTTATTCGTATTAACGAGCCAAAACTTTTTATCCGTATCTTCACGTAAATAATCTTCGTACTTACCTGTGTATTTACGAATAAGTGGATACTTCATCAATTCTCTCGCCATTATAGCCATATCATTTGCTGTCGAATAATGGTCTTTGGCCGGAAGACCTGTTGGATTTTGAAAATGTGTATTTTTCAGCCCTAAATCTTTCGCCTTTTTGTTCATCATATTTACAAATCCTTCTTCTGAACCTGCGATGTGCTCGGCTACTGCAACAGATGCGTCATTTCCAGATGCAATTGCAATACCCTTTAACATCTCATTTACAGTCATCTCTTCCCCAGGTTCTAAAAAGATTTGCGATCCACCCATTGAAGCTGCATGTTCGCTTGCTCTAACTTTATCGGTCAGTTTTAGTTTTCCTTTTTCAACTTGTTCCATAATTAAAAGCATTGTCATAATCTTTGTCATACTAGCAGGTGGTAATTTTTCATTTGGGTTTTTATCAAATAAAACTTTACCTGTATCTTGCTCAATTACGATTGCTGACGACGCTTGTTCCGCTAACTTCGGCGTTGTTTCTTCTGTTTTCTCCTGCTTCGTTTTTTCAGATTGCGCAAAACTCACTGAAGTTCCAGAAAGCAATAACATGAAACAAACAAGTATTCCAAAAACTCGCTTCATGACTAACCCTCCATTCTATATCAGACCTATTTTTTCCAATTCTCCTTTTTTTAATACCAATTTTTTCTATTATTTTCAGTTGACAAATACATTCGTCCCCTATATTGTATTAAGCGTATTACATATAGTAGTACACTTAATACATATGAGGAAGGAGACATTGCTCTTGCATATTCAACTTGACCCAAGAAGCAACACTCCGATATGGGAACAAATTGTTCAAAATATAAAAGAACTCGTATTGAAAAACATGTTGGCTCCAAGTGATAAACTTCCTTCTGTACGCGAACTCGCTTCTTTACTCGTTATAAATCCAAATACAGTGAGTAAAGCGTATCAAGAGTTAGAGCGACAAGGAATTATTGAAACGTTACGAGGAAAAGGAACATTTGTATCCCAATCGATTACCCCAACATTAGACGAAAGGAAAATCGCTATGGTTGAAAAGCAATTTCATCAATTACTATTAGAAGCCTCTTATCTTGGTATTACGAAAGATAAAATTCATGATTGGATAGATTCATACTATAAAGAGATTGGAGGGAATACGGATGTTGAAAGTGACAAGCTTGAAGAAAACAATTGATAATCAAACAATTTTAGACGATGTTTCTTTCACATTACAAAAAGGTAGTATCGTCGGATTACTTGGAAGAAATGGTGCGGGGAAAACAACTTTATTACGAACGATAGTCGGCATTTTAGACCCAGATGAGGGAACTGTTACATATGAGGATATCGACATTCATAAGAATCCTGAAACGAAACAAAAAATCGTATATGTCCCGGATTCTACTAACATACTGAACGGTTATACAGTAAAAGAAATAGTGAAGTTTTATAAAGCAGTTTATACCGCATTTGATGAACCATATTTCTACGAACTACTAGAACGTTTCAACTTACCAAACAAACGAATTCGTAGTTATTCAAAAGGAATGAAGGCACTGCTTGCCATCATTTTAGCTGTTGCTGCACAGGCAGAATATATTATTTTAGATGAACCAACAAACGGACTTGATCCTATCGTTAAAAGACAGATTTTACAGTTTCTCGTTGGAGAAGTTGCAGAAAAAGAGATTACCATTTTCATATCTACCCATCATTTAGATGAAGTTGAACAAATTGCAGATACAATCATCATATTAAAAGGACATACCGTATCTTCTATTACATCACTAGACGATGCAAAATCACAATTTGCTAAAATTCAAGTTGCTTATGAACGATCATTACCTCAAAAACTAGAAAACTTGAGCAATATTAAAATATTAAATCAAACGGGAAAAGTATATACGATTTTAATTGAAGGAAATGTAGCTGTAACGCTTGAGAAGTTTTATAAAGAGCAACCTATACTCATTGAAGAATTAACAATGTCACTTGAAGATGTCTTCGTTACGACACTGGAGGAGGATGGGTATGTTTCATAAGGCGTTGTGGATGTGGAATTGGAAGCGCGGGAAATATGCTGCGTTACTTTTTCTCTTCAGTTCACTTTATTTTTTATCTTTCGAATACTATCAAGCAGCAGAAACTCAACAGTCTCTCTTTCTCCATCCAGAAAAAATAGATGAAGAAAAGTTCTACTATCATTATTCTTTTCATTCTTCTAATAGCTTTTGGTTAGGTATTATTACAATTATCCTATCCTGTATATTAATTGGCTGGGAGCGAAGTAATCAAAATGGAGATTCACTTATGACATTTCCATTTAAAAGACGTGATATGTTCTTATCGAAGTGGGTTTTTGGTGGATTTTTCATTGTACTATCATTTCTAATCAATTGGGGTCTTATGTATTTTATTTATAAATCTACGATTCACTTTGAATATCAATCTTTCGAACCGTTTCATCGATATTTCTTGTATGCAATTTTCACATATATCGCTATCTATACTGTCTCTTTATGTATAGGTACATTTACTGGCAGTATTATTTCACAAAGCATCTTCAGCATTACTTTTTGCATAATGGGAATGGGAATCTTTTCACTCTTACTCCTTTTCTTTACAGCTCATGCTGAAGCAATACACGAAAATAAAAGTTATACAAGTTTCGAAAACGTTTATAAATTCAATAAAAAAACCAACATTTCAAGCGCTATATTAGACTTTTCAATTAGTTATAATTACCACCCTACTGCCCAATCAGATGAAGATCATGGAAAAGTAATACAAAGGGGACCTACTTTTCATAGTTATTACTCTGCAAAAATAATACTTGTTCCTATCTTCTATACAATTTTCAGTTTGCTTATTGGGATGTTTCTCTATGCAAGGTCACCTAATGAACATAATAAGAAAATTTTCCTTTTTCCAAAATACAACTCACTCTGGATGTGGTGTACTACCTTTTATTTTGCATTAATAGGTGGGCAAATGTTAAAACGTTTTGATTTATTATTTAGTTACTATGTTGGATTCTTTTTATTTGGAATCGTCACTTATTTTATATTATCACGTCTTACAAACTATAAAGTTTTTTAAAGGAGAGATCCTATGTTTCAAAAAGCATTATGGGTGCATACCTACAAACAAAGTAAATATATTGTTTGGCTACTTTGGTTAGTAAGTTTTTATGTACTATCATATAAATACTATTTAGCAGCTGCCGAGCAATTAAAATATTTTCATGAACATAATGAATGGAAATATATATACCGATACTATTATCAACTTTCACTTCCCGATGCTATCATGGTTCAAGGAGGACTCCTTATTATATTAGCCTGCATTCTTATTGGATGGGAACGTCAAAATCAATCAAGTGACATTTTATGGTCTATGCCATTTAAACGAAAACATCTCTTCATAACGAAATGGCTTTTTGGTGTGTGTAATATTGTAGCTATCGTTATACTAAATTGGGGACTTTTTGCTATTATGAAAAAGACAACCTTTCATAATAAGTATCAAATATTTTCACCATTTCATACTTACTTCTTGTACATGGTTATCATCTTAATTGCTATCTATACACTTGCATTATGCATAGGAACAATTGCTGGTAATATGATTTCACAAGGATTCTTCAGTGTTGCTATACTTGGATTCCCTTTTATTTTGCCGACTCTAATTGCCGGAGCTATTTCTATTCATACGGTTGGACTTACTTCCAATCATACCGTCTATACGGAGGAAAATGTAGATCGTTACGGTTCAGTAATAGAAAAAATGAGTATTTTAGCGCCCGTTCGTGGATTCAATATTAATTTTAATTACGATCCTCAACGTGCTTATACTGATCAACAAGGCGTACGTCATGATGAACCTAATTTTACGTATATTCCTTCAGCAACAAAACTTACCGGTCCAATTGCAAATATACTTATTCTATTCCCTTTAGGAATGTACTTATATACAAGATCACCTAATGAACAAAACGGAAACTTTCTATTATATCCGAAGCTTAAAACACTATGTATGATATGTTGTGTAATCTTTATTGGAATGTTTGGAGGAATGGCAGCGGGCGGAAGTCGTTCTATCTTAAATTATTATATTGGTTTTATAGGGACCAGTACGATAGTCTACCTACTATTATCTCGCTTATTAAAATTTAAATTTTCTTGGCGTGTGAAATAACCTCCTCTTAAAGAGGAGGTTATTTTACATTCTCTCTCCTATCCCCATACACCATCTCTTCTTTCATCCCAAATCCATCACCATTTTGCACAATTTGCTCTGTCGGTGCAACTACACTTTCGGCAATTTTCCATTCCCCACGCTCTTTTACGAATACTTGTAGAAAATAGTTCATGCCATCTAATTGATATGCATTTTCTTTTTTCACATTATAGTGAATCGCAATGTAGTACACTTGAATGTTTTCTTTCCCTATTTTTGATACGTATTGCGATAGTCTCGGTATATAAAGTGCTGCTTTCTGAAAAGATAGTTGCTTCGCTTTAACAAGCGATGAACTTGTTACATTACGTAATGTGTCCCGATTACGAATATTATCGCTATGGTGGAATAATACTGCGTTTTGCATAGAACGAACCCATAATTTCGAATATAAGACTGTATTATCGTTTTCGATGTACTTCACTTCTTTTCGCACCACTTGGATAGGCGTATCTGCGTACGTGAATGTTTGAAAACAGAAAAAACTACCAAATAAAATGGTAAGTGCAGCAATATATTTCATAATCTTTCCTCCGATCTTTTAATTAAAGTATCGGAGTTTCAAAATATTTTTATTCAAAAGAAAAAGGATAGGAGTGCTTTCGCTTCCTATCCTCATTTATTATAATACGCGGCCAAATAGTTCTAAGACCATTTCTATTTCTTGGTCGCTCCAACCTTTAAATCTCTCTTTATAATATTCTTTACGCACAGCTTCAAGTTTTTCAGTTACTTCTCTTCCGTGCTCTGTAATTTCTAAGTACACGATTCGACGATCTGAATTAGAACGTTTTCTTTCTACTAATCCTTTTCGTACGAGACGATCTGTAACAGCTGTAATATGACTGGAGGTTACGTTTACTTCACTCGCAATTTGCGAAGCCATCTGTGGACTGTTTAAAAATAACGCACGTAATACAGAAAATTCATTATATGGCATATGTTCTGCAAAACGTGTATTAATATCATTTTGTAATAAACGTATCATTTTTCGAAATGATGCAGATAAATCTAAAATCAGCGTTTCTCTTTTTTCGTTCAATAGCCTCGTCCCTTTTTTATCATATTTACACATATTATAATCTATAAATACCTATGTTGTATATGCTTTCTTTCCTCAACATTCTCATTTATGTAACTTTTTTCATATAAATTTCTTTTTTGTTCACACATATACATATAAAAAGGATGGTGATGGAAAATGCAGGGTGGAATGAATCCTTATTTACACAACGTACGCACTGCTAATACTGGTAAAGAAGCTACTATTACTGTACAAGGAGAAGGTGTTGTAAAAGCAAAACCGAATGTTGTTATATTAACACTCGGCATTCGAACAGATGATAAAAATGTAAAACAGGCTCAAGAAGAAAATGCAGTGCAATCCAAACAATTGCTGGATGCACTTAAACAGCTTGGTATTGCCGATAAAGATATAGAGACGATTTCTTATACAATTACTCCTCAATACGAATATGTAAATGATAAAGCATTGCTACAAGGATACCGTGTAGAGCATTTGTATGAAATTACCGTTTTAAATGTACAAAAAGCTGGGGAAGTATATGATATAGCCGTTTCAAATGGCGCAAATGTAGCAAAAGGGTTACGTTTCCGAGTATCTCATCCAAATAAATATTATGAGCAAGCTCTCATTCAAGCTCTGCACCAGGCAGTAGAAAAAGCTCGTGCTATTGCGAGTACATATAATTTAAATATTAATCCCGTTCCCCTCTCATTCGTTGAAGAATCTGCCCAATTACCAAGGGAGGTTACGTCTTATGCTACTTTACATGCGCAAGCAGCTCCACCCATTCAATCGGGAGAGTTAGAAATTATTTCAACAATACGGGCAATTTTTACGTATTTATAAATAATTTCATTTATAAGTAAACGTTATCATTTTCCTTGTTGTAAAAACATGATGTTCTGATATAATAAAGGACGGTGAGCTCTTACGAAAGAGATATCACGGGTGGGAGAGGGATATGAAAAAGAAGGTTTAACATGAAAGGAATACTTGAAAGAACATTTAAATTAGGTTTACACGAAACATCACCAAAACAAGAAGTTTTAGCTGGAGTTACGTCATTTTTCACGATCGTATATATTATGATTGTAAATGCGTCAATTTTATCCGATGCTGGCATTCCTCTTGAAGCTGGAATTTTAGCAACTGTTTTCAGTTCATTTGTCGGATGTCTACTCATGGCATTTTGGGCAAATGCACCTGCTATTCTTGTCCCTGGTATGGGTGTAAATGCATTCTTCACGTACACAGCTGTGCATACGCTTGGACTAACTTGGCAAGAAGCATTGGCTGCTGTCTTTATCTCTGGTATTATTTTTGCAATTGCCGCTTTTACACCAATCGCTCGCGTGCTATCAGTATCAATTCCAAAGTCATTAAAGGAAGCAATTACTGTCGGCATCGGATTATTTTTAGCGTTTATCGGATTGCAAAAAGGTGGTTTAGTCGTTTCGAACCCAAATACTGCTGTTGCAATGGGTAAATTAAGTAACCCTGTCGTTCTTGCGACCGTGCTTACTCTTATCGTTGCACTTGTACTATTTATTCGTAACGTACGTGGAAACTTTTTATGGACGATTGCAATAGGAACTGGTATTGCATGGCTATTTGGCCTTGTTGATACAAGTCAAATCGGAAATAGTTCATTCTCATTCGCTAATTACGGCGATGTGTTTGGAGCTATGTCATTTGGCAAACTTTCTTCCTTACCGTTTTGGATTGCAACATTCTCCTTAAGCATGGTGCTTATTTTTGAGAACATGGGACTTCTGCACGGTTTATTAGAAGATGACCGTAAATTCCCACGTGCTTACCAAGCCAATGCAATTTCAGCAATGACATGTGGTCTATTTGGCACAAGCCCTACCGTATCAACAGTAGAGAGTGCCGCAGGTATTACTGCAGGCGGAAAGACAGGTCTGACGTCTATCGTTACGGGGTTGTTATTCTTTGCATCATTGTTTGCACTTCCGTTTGTCAAACTAATTCCTGATAGTGCCATTGCACCAATCTTAATTATTATTGGCGGCCTGATGATTACAAGCATTCAGCAAATTCCTCTGAACGATTTTTCAGAAGGATTTCCAGCGTTCTTAATTATCGTCATGATTCCGCTCACATATAGTATCGCTGATGGCATTGCGTTCGGATTTATTGCTTATCCTATCTTAAAAGTTGCTCTTGGAAAGCGTAAAGAAGTCGCACCATCTATGTATATCATTACATGCTTATTCTTAGCTATGTTTGTATTACATGCTATTGGTTAAGAAAAAACACCGGGGAAATCCTCGGTGTTTTTTACTTAAACCATCCTTTTTTATAAAACCAGGCCATCATTCCGCCGCCAATTAATGCCATTAGAAGAAGACAAATAAAATAACTATATTGTCCACCAAGCTCTGGCATATGCGTAAAGTTCATTCCATATACTCCCGCAATAAATGTTAATGGCATGAAAATAGTCGAGAATACAGTTAATGTTTTCATAATGTTATTCATATGATGTGAGTTTAATGAAAAATAACTATCCCGAATATCCGCCGTTAACTCTCGACTTGCCTCAATCATTTCCGTAAGTTTAAGTAAATGATCATGTATATCTTTAAAATAAATCTCATGATCACTTATACCGTAAAAACGAGTGGAATTCAAAATACGATACAATAAATCACGCATTGGAATAATTGTACGTCTTAACTTAGATAAATCTGCCCTAATATCAAATACTTCTTCTAGCACGGCTCCTGCTGTCTCACCTGTTAAATTATCATCAATCGCATTTAAATGATCTTCAATGTAATATACAGGTGCGAAATAATCATCTACAATTTGATCAGTGATCGTATGTGCTACATGTAAAGGCCCTTTCTTAATCCGCCTCTTCTCACCAAGTGTTTTCCATACTCTTTCAATTGCATTATTATGAGAAAAATGGAAAGAAACAATATAGCGATCACTAACAAACAAATCAATTTCATGTGGTTCTAGCCCATCTTCTCCAAACGCGTGAAGAACTAAAAAGTTATATCCATCATAAAAATCAACTTTTGGCCTCTGTACATATTCTAGACAGTCTTCAATTGCAAGGGGATGGAACTTAAAATGGTCTTGCAGAATATATGTATACTCTTCTTTCGTTGGCTTATATAAATCTAGCCAATACCATACAATATGGTCTTTCGTTGTTTCTTCTAGAGAAACATCATATAATACTTCATCTGTTTTTGTTACTGCACAAATTCTAATCATAATTTCACCCATTATTATTATAAACAAAAAATAGTAAAAAAAGCCAAGGAGAAATCTCCTCAGCTTTTTTTTATTACTTCGTTACGATACCGTGTACTAAAGTTGGTGCATCTACGTGTTCTTTAGAGATCTTCATGTTCTCATAAATTTTCGCTTTTACATCTTCAACATTTTCGCGGTTTGCGTAAATTGTAACAAGGGATTCACCTTGCTTCACGCTATCGCCTACTTTTTTGCGCAGCATTAGACCAACTGCTAAATCAATTTCAGACTCTTTCGTTGCACGTCCTGCTCCTAAAAGCATTGCTGCTGTTCCGATTTCGTCTGCAACGATTTCTGATACATATCCGTCTTCTTTCGCTTCCACTTCAATTTTAAATTGTGCTTGTGGCAATTTAGAAGGATCATCAACAACAGATGCGTCGCCGCCTTGCGCTGATAAGAACGTTTTAAATGATTCTAGCGCTTTTCCGTTGTTCATTACTTCAATTAGCTTTTCACGTGCATCTTCTAAAGATGAAGCTTGTCCAGCAAGGTACACCATTTGACTTCCAAGTGTTAAACATAGCTCCTCTAAATCTTTCGGCCCTTTACCTTGTAATGTATCAATTGCTTCTTGTACTTCTAATGCGTTACCGATAGCTTCACCGAGTGGTTGACTCATGTCAGAAATAACTGCCATCGTATTACGACCAACGTTATTACCGATGCGTACCATTGCTTCTGCTAAACGTTTTGCATCTTCATCCGTTTTCATAAATGCACCTGCTCCAGTTTTTACATCAAGAACAATTGCATCTGCACCAGCAGCAATTTTTTTACTCATAATCGAACTTGCAATAAGCGGAATTGAGTTTACTGTTGCTGTTACATCACGAAGTGCATATAGCTTTTTATCAGCAGGTGTTAAGTTACCACTTTGGCCGATAACAGCGATTTTATTTTCATTTACAAGACGCATGAATTCATCGTTTTCAATTTCCACATGGAATCCTGGAACTGCTTCTAATTTATCAATTGTACCACCAGTATGTCCTAAACCGCGTCCAGACATTTTCGCTACTGGTACATCTAAAGCAGCTACTAATGGACCTAATACAAGTGTCGTTGTATCACCAACACCACCTGTTGAATGCTTATCTACTTTTACACCTTCAATAGCTGATAAGTCGATTGTATCACCGCTATTTACCATTGCCATTGTTAAATCAGCACGCTCTTGATCGTTCATATCTTGGAAGAAAATTGCCATTGCAAGTGAACTTACTTGATAATCAGGAATATCACCATTCGTATATCCTTCAACGATAAAGTTAATTTCTTCTGTCGTTAATGCATGTCCGTCACGTTTTTTTGCAATTAGGTCCACCATTCTCATTGTGAAGTCACCCCTTCATTTGTTTTACGATTGCTTTTACTAATGCTAAGAAGTTAGCTTTAACACGTTCTGTCGTTTCAATTACTTCATCGTGGTGAAGTGGTTGATCTAAAATACCAGCTGCCATATTTGAAATACAAGAAATACCTAATACTTTCATACCAGCATGACGCGCTACAATTACTTCAGGTACTGTTGACATACCAACTGCATCTCCGCCAAGTGTACGAAGCATACGAATTTCAGCAGGTGTTTCATATACAGGACCTGTCATTCCTACGTATACACCTTCTTGTACTTTAATGTTTAATTCTGCTGCAACTTGTTTCGCCATTTCGCGAAGTTCTACTGTATATGATGTAGACATATCAGGGAAACGTACGCCCATTTCAGAATCATTCGGTCCGATTAATGGATTCGTACCCATGAAGTTAATGTGGTCTGAAATTAACATAAGATCGCCTGGCTCAAATGATGTATTTACACCACCAGCTGCGTTTGTTACAACTACTGTTTCTACACCTAGTTCTTTCATCACACGAACTGGGAATGTTACTTTTTGCATGTCGTATCCTTCATAGAAGTGGAAACGTCCTTGCATTGCTACTACTGTTACACCTTGAAGTGTACCAAATACTAGTTGACCTGCATGGCCTTCTACAGTTGATACTGGGAATTCAGGGATTTCACTGTAAGGTACTGTTACTGCGTTCTCAATTTCGTCTGCTAATACACCTAGTCCTGATCCAAGGATTAGTCCTACTTGTGGTGTCTCTTGAAATTTCTCTTTTAAGTATGAAGCTGATTTTGTAATAAGTTCACGATTCATTTGTTTATCCCCCTATTTATTTAGCTCATTTAAGAAGCTTGTTCCGTATTCTGGCATTTTCACACCGAAGTTTTCTGCTACTGTTGCACCAATATCAGCAAATGTTTGACGAAGTGGTAACTCTTGTCCGCCTTCTTTCATGCTTGGGCTATATGCTAATAATGGTACATATTCACGTGTATGGTCAGTACCAGGGTGAATTGGATCATTACCGTGGTCTGCTGTAATTAATAATAGATCATCTTCTTTTAGTTTTGCGAATACTTCTGGAAGACGTGCATCATATTCTTGCAGAGCTTCTCCGTATCCTTGTGGATCACGGCGGTGGCCGAATAATGCATCAAAGTCAACTAAGTTTAAGAAGCTAAGACCTGTAAAGTCCATATTTAATGTATCTACAAGCTTATCCATTCCATCCATGTTAGACTTCGTACGAAGTGATTCCGTTACCCCTTCGCCATCATAGATATCAGAGATTTTACCGATAGCAATTACATCGTAGTCACTATCTTTTAATTCATTCATTACTGTACGGCCGAATGGTTTTAATGCATAGTCATGACGGTTTGGTGTACGTGTAAAGTTTCCAGGTTCACCAACGAATGGACGAGCAATAACACGACCTACCATGTATTTCTCATCTAATGTTAATTCACGTGCAATTTTACAGATTTTATATAACTCATCAAGTGGCACTACTTCTTCGTGTGCTGCAATTTGCAATACGCTATCAGCAGAAGTATAAACGATTAAAGAGCCTGTTTCCATTTGCTCTTGACCAAGTTCATCAAGAATCTCAGTTCCAGAAGCTGGCTTATTACCGATAATTTTACGGCCTGTTTTTTCTTCTAATTCATCAAGTAATTCTTTCGGGAATCCTTCCGGGAACACTTGGAATGGTGTATCAATGTAAAGGCCCATGATTTCCCAGTGACCTGTCATTGTATCTTTACCAGTAGATTTCTCTTGCATTTTTGTGTAATATCCAAGTGGTTTCTCTACTTTAGAGATACCTTTCATTTCTCGAATGTTACCAAGACCTAATTTCACCATGTTAGGCATTTGTAACCCATTCATATGTTCAGCAATGTGACCAATTGTGTCAGAGCCTAAATCACCAAATTGCTCAGCATCTGGTGCTTCACCGATTCCCACAGAGTCCATTACGACTAGGAATATACGTTTATATTTATTCATAACTGCGACCTCCTATAAGTTCAGTTCTACTTCTTGTAGTATGTTCAAAACGCTATAAAGTGAAACTGTTATCCATAAGAATTCTCATTGTCAAACAGTACTTCTTTAAATCATTTTCTAACCTATTTCGTTTACTTGAAACGATTCAAAAACATTTCTAGTTTTTTCTAAGTCAGATGTCAGACATCTGATACTGATATCATAACATGTTTACGCTTTCTTTTTAATACATTTTCGTAGAATTTCTCATTTTCTTCACACTTCTATTGTAATCCATTCTGCAACGAAGTGCTAATTTTTTTATGATTTATTTCTTCATATTAAAAATAAAAAGTAGCTCTAAAGAGCTACTTTTTATTTTACTTCTATTGTTTCTTCTTTATGTTCATGCAATTCGCCTTTTCTTACATGTACTTTCACTTTGTAAGCACCGTTCTCTTTGAAAGTATGTTTCGTTTCATACTCTCCTTTATTCCCTTCTTTCGCTGGAATAAATTCGTGTTTTTCAACACCATCTTTCCAAATCTCTAGTTGTACTTCAGCGCCAGTTAGGGCTTCTTCTTTTTGTTTTAAATGAACTTTCATTGTAGATTCAGCATTTGCCTTTATGTCTACAGCCATAAGATGGATCATTGTGTCACTTTTATGATCTCCATGTCCTGCACTGTGATCACTATTTTCTTTTTTCGCATCTTCTACTTTCGCATTTCCTACAGCAACTTTTACTTCTGGCATAACGTGCATTTCACGTGCATTTGTGTGAGCAATAATATGGTATACTCCATCCGTTTCGAATGTTTTCTCTACTGCATAAACACCTTTTCCTTTATGCTTACCATCTAACATCTCGTGCTTTTCGTCGCCATCTTTCCAAATTTCAAACTTTACATCATCGGCATCCGTTACTTTTTCTTTCCCTTGTGTAACAAGTGCTTGTACTTCTGTTTTTTCACCTGGTTTAATTTCTTTCGGATTTGTTTGGACTGCTACTTTTACAGCTTCAAGTTTCTTTTCTTTTTTCGGTTCTTCTTTGTTTGTATTACAGCCAGCCAACGCTAGCATCGCGATAAATAAAATCATAATCAGTTTTTTCATCATCATTTCCTCCTTTATACTTTATTTAGTATAGAGGAAATACATTGTAATATTCCAGTCTTCTGCTGAAAACAATATACGAAATGTTTGTGAAGTTTCTGTGAAACGGTCTTCCCCTCTTAATCTATGAAAAAAAGAGCATAGTAACTATGCTCTCGGATGAAACTGTTTATATACATCTTTTAATCTAGTTTTTGAAACGTGCGTATAGATTTGCGTCGTTGAAATATCTGCATGGCCAAGCATTTCTTGTACAGCACGTAAATCTGCTCCATTTTCTAATAAGTGCGTAGCAAACGAGTGACGCAACGTATGAGGTGTAAGCTCTTTTTCAATATTTGCTTCTTTCGCTAATCGTTTTAATATTTTCCAAAATCCTTGTCTTGATAATCGATTACCATGATGGTTTAAAAAGAGTGCATCTACTACTTTTTTCCCCATTAATTCTCTTCTTCCTTTTTCAATATACTTTTGAATCGCTTCCGTTGCTAAACTTCCTAGTGGAATAATTCTTTCTTTATTCCCTTTCCCTATGCAACGAACAAATCCCATCGTTAAATGTACATCTTCTAAATTTAGTGCAATCAATTCTGAAACACGAAGTCCTGTCGCATACAGTAACTCTAGCATCGCCTTATCACGAATCCCAAAAGCACTTGTCATTTTTGGTGTTTGAAGTAACGCCTCTACTTCATCAACTGATAATACTTTTGGTAATTTACGTTCCCCTTGTGGCGTTTCAATATGTACGGATGGGTCGTGTTCTACCGCTCGTTCACGAAGTAAAAATTGGTGGAACGAACGAATTGATGCGATATGACGCGCCAATGTTTTCGAAGATTTTCCGTTTTCTTTTAAATACTGCAAAAAGTTAACAATGTGTAAACGGGTCACTTCATGAAAAGTTTTCGTCTGTTCCACATTTTGCAAATACTTTACGTAGCTTTTTAAATCCCGTTCATAAGATACTACTGTATTCTTTGCTAATCCTTTTTCGACAACCATATAATGAATAAAATCTTTTAATTGATCTTCCACTCTACACTACTCCCCATTTTCATAGAAAAACATCATTCTATTTACGAAAGCATCCTTTGCCGGTTCTTCATTCCCTGATACTTTTTCTACAGTCTCTTCTTTAGGTTTTTCATAACGATGATAGCTTTCATATTCTTCATTTATCCATAGTATAGCGAAATAAAACAAAATCGTACAACTTGTAAATAATAAAAATACTTTTATTCCATCAAAAGTTAATTTTAAAGCTCGGCGCATTGTAAATTCCTCCAAAATATAAGTTATTACAACATATGCCAAGCTTTCACCAATTTATACCTTATTCAAATAAAAAACCTCTTCCTAGATAAATAGGAAAAGGTTATTTTTCATCCGTTTCATTTTCTTGACAATTTTTACAAATCCCATGGAATGTTAAACGATGATCTTTCACCTTAAAGCTCCAGTCTCGTTCTACTTTCCTTTCCACTTCACCAAGTAAATCTTCTTGTATTTCTTGTACAGCACCACATTGTGTACAAATCAAATGATGGTGGAAACGCTGCGCACCTTCTTGGCGTAAGTCATAGCGTGAAACACCGTCTCCGAAGTTAATCTTATCGACAACTTTTAACTCAGATAATAGTTCTAAAGTTCGATAGACGGTTGCTAATCCGATCTCTGGCGACTTTTCTTTTACAAGGAGGTAAACATCTTCTGCGCTTAAATGATCTTCTTCATTTTCTAGCAGCACACGAACTGTTGCTTCACGTTGCGGTGTTAATTTGTAGCTCGCTGCATGTAATTGCTTCTTAATTCGTTCAATTCTTTCTTCCATTCGGTACTACTCCCTCCTCGCCACTCTTACACCATTATATCAGAAGAAGGGCTTCTGTCAAAAGAAAAAACAATAAAAACAAATTGATAATTATTCTCAAAAAGTATTTATTTTTTATTAATAGCCTCAACGACTTCTTTCATTAAAACTGGTGATGCGTAAGCCTCCACACTAGAAGCAAGTGCTAACACCACTCCAATTACGAGAAAGAAGCATGTATAACGGATTAATAATGGTAATAGTGGCTCGGTTATTTTTCTAATAAATTGATGCCTAATCATCCGTAAAGAAAAACTTGCAGCAATAGTTGTCATAACGAGAAAGACTGGAATGATAATTAAATTTTGTGGCAAAACAGATACAAAAGCTAATAATAGTCCATTCCATCCATGCTGACTTACTAAAAAACCAACTGTAAATCCAACGACAACTCCTTTTACAAATAATAAAATAAAAATAAGTGGTAATCCAATAATTGAAATCCCTAAAATCCAAATAAATCCGATGTATTTTAATTGCGAAAAGTAACTTTCTCGAAACATTTCGCCTGCAATGGCAAATTCTCCTTTAGAGACTTGTCCAAAAAAACGTTGTAAATAAAATGATAAATCTTGTTTTTGATTGATTTGTAAACTATTCACCAGAATGGCTCCGAATATTACTCCCATCAATAATAAAACGGCGTTAAATATATATAATGAAGAGTTTTCCTGTATGTGAGACATTACACGGTCTTGCCAATTTTTTCGCCACATTTTTCTTCCCTCCGTTCACACTCTTATTAAAAATGTATGAAAGAAAGAAAAAAGTATGACGAATTAACATTGAAATTCCGCTCTACTTTGCTAAACTAAAAAGTAGAGAATAGGAGGGATTTCTCTTGAAACCATTATTATTAGATTTTCCAACATTATTTCAAACTGAACGCTTGCAAGTTCGTAAACCATTTCCAGGTGATGGTGCAGAAGTATATGAAGCAATCCAAGCTTCTCTAGAAGACTTAGTACCGTGGATACCAATTAACGCTGAAACAGAAGAGAGTGCTGAAGAAATTGTTCGCGAAGCTCACGGACAGTTTTTACTTCGTGAAACACTTGATTTTCACTTATACGATAAAGTATCTGGTACATTCATCGGAGCAATTACACTAAAGCCTGAAAACTGGGATATTCCAAAGTTTTCACTTCACTTCTGGCTACATAGTGTCTATACAAAACAAGGCTATATGACCGAAGCTGTTAAAGGTGCGATTCAGTTCGCCTTTGATAAACTAGGCGCTAGAAGAATTGAAATTCGTACTGATGCAACAAATATAAATGCATGTAGCTTAGCAGAACGTTTAGAATTCATTCTAGAAGGTACAATGGAAAATGATTTCCTAGCACCAGATGGTAGCTTACGTGATGCACGTGTATATGCAAAAATCAATTAAAAAACACTCGCCTTTGGCGAGTGTTTATTTTTGTAGTTGTAAATATTGTACTGCAAACATCGTCTTCGCATCATGAATACGAAGATCTTTCATAAGAGTACTCGCTTCTTCTAATGATACTTCCATTAATTCCACAAACTCATCTTCATCTAACTCAGCTTTATTTTCTTTTTTTGTCAAACCTGTCGCTTTATATACATATAAAATTTCATCTGCGAATCCTGGAGATGTATAGAAAGAAGTAATGAGCTCCATATTTTCACATACATATCCTGTTTCCTCTTCTAATTCACGAACTGCTGTCACCTCTGGTTTTTCACCGGGTTCTAACTTGCCGGCTGGAATTTCTATAATTGCCTTTTCAAGCGCTTTACGATACTGCTCAACAAGCACAATTTTCCCCTCATCCGTAATAGCAATAATCGCAACTGCACCAGGGTGATTTACAATTTCACGTTTACTCATTTCTCCATTTGGTAATACTACATCATCAACACGAACTTTTATAACTCTACCATCAAAAATCGGCTCAGTTTTTACTGTTCTCTCTGTAAGATTACTCATACTACTTCATCTCCCTGTTCTATTTCCTATTCTTTCTTCATACATTTTACCACATTGAAAGGAGCGTGATAGAAATGAAAGTTTATATTTTACCAAATCGCATCACGTTAGTCGGAAAAGCATGGCAAATTCGCCATAAGCTAAAGCAATATAGCAAAGAGTATACAACTGTACAAGAGTGGATTACAGCAAATAAAGTGAAACATTAATCATGCTTTTACGGGCAGTTAATGCGAAGCGAAAAGGAAACGTTTGTCAACCTCTTTTCCCTCTCGTACAATAAAGGTAAGGAGGTTGACCTATGAAAAAACGTCAATTAGGAAACTCAGATTTGTTTGTTACAGAAATGGGCCTTGGCTGTATGTCTCTCGGTACATCTGAAACAGAAGCTATGCGTATTATCGATGAAGCGATCGATTTAGGAATTAATTTTTTTGATACAGCAGATTTATATGATTACGGATTAAATGAAGAATTTGTTGGAAAAGCCTTGAAGGGGAAAAGAGACCAAATTGTTCTTTCAACGAAGGTTGGAAATCGTTGGACAGAAGAAAAAAATGGCTGGTCTTGGGATCCTTCTAAAGCTTACATAAAAACTGAAGTAAAGGAAAGTTTACGTAGACTTCAAACTGATTATATTGATCTTTACCAACTTCATGGCGGAACGATTGAAGACCCAATCGATGGAACAATTGAAGCTTTTGAAGAATTGAAAAAAGAAGGTATTATTCGCCATTACGGTATTTCTTCTATACGCCCAAATGTCGTTCGTGAATATGCAAAACGCTCAAACATCGTTAGTGTACTAATGGAATATAGCCTTTTAAATCGGCGTCCAGAAGAATGGTTCCCCCTTCTAAATGAACACCAAATTAGCGTCATTGCCCGCGGGCCACTTGCAAAAGGAATTTTAACTGACAACAATGCAAGAAAAATAGAAAGAGTAAAGGAAAAGGATTATCTCTCTTATTCTTACGATGAATTACATACAACTCTAGCGAGTGTAAAAGAAACGATTGGAGAAAGCTCTTTAACAGGAACAGCTATTCAATATTGCTTACATAATAAGACTGTTGCAGCTGTTATACCTGGTGCAAGCTCGCTTCAACAATTGCAGGAAAATATACGAGCTAGCCAACAGTTACCTTTAACGAAAGAAGAATATGTACAACTTCAAAAAATTGTTAAATATGACACATATGCTTTGCATCGTTAAAAATATCGAATTACCGATAAACAGAAGACTGCCTCCTTTATTAGGAGACAGTCTTTTTTATAACGTATCATATTTATCAGGATTCGTTCCTACATGTAAATCACGATTCAACGTGTTAATTTGACGTATTTCTTCTTCAGTTAGTGCAAAATCAAAAATAGTAAAGTTTTCTTTAATACGAGATGGTGTAACAGATTTAGGAATTGTAACAATCCCGCTTTGAATATCCCACCTTAATATAACTTGTGCAGGTGTTTTTTCATATTTGTTAGCAATAGCCTGAATGATTGGATGCTGGAATACTTCTCCGCCCCTCATTAACGGACTCCATGCTTCCATTTGAATTTGCTCATCTTGACAATAATTGCACAACTCAAATTGCGTCAACATCGGATGAAGTTCCACTTGGTTTACCATCGGCTTCACTTTGCAATTTGGTAATAATAGTTCTAAATGATGTTTATGAAAATTAGAAACACCAATCGCACGCACTTTACCTTCTTCATACAATTTCTCTAAAGCTCGGTACGTATCAACATACTTCCCTCTTACCGGCCAATGTATTAAATATAAATCTACATAGTCCATTTGTAATTTTTTCAAACTCTTTTCAAACGCCTCGAGTGTCTCCTCATATCCTTGATCGTCGTTCCATACTTTTGTTGTAATAAATATATCTTCTCTTGGAATTCCTGATTCACGTATCGCCTCTCCGACACCGCTTTCATTTTCATATACAGTTGCTGTATCAATCGAACGGTATCCAACTTCTAACGCTGTTTTTACTGCTTGCTTTACTTCGTCTCCTTCTTTCGCTTTATATACGCCTAGACCAATCATCGGCATTTTCACGCCATTATGAAGTGTAGTTGTTGGAATATGCACAGTCGTCTCCCTTTCATTGTTACATTTTTTATAAGCCACAATTTTATTTCAACAAGATTCATCCCAAAAGTCAAAACATACGTACAGTTTACATAACACTTTTATATAGCTAAAAAATAGCGTGAACTCATTCATTCACGTTATTTTTTCTCCATTCTTTCGCTTTTTCATCCACATTGCGCACAAACTCATTTTTTCCTTCCGTATATAACGCGCCATCATATGTATACTTTTCGGCTAATTCTTTCTTTAAGGTTGCATATGCCTCTGCTTCTTCACAATGAGCCATCATATAATCACGAAATGCTAAATGCCTTACTATCTCTGGATTTCCTTTTTCAAACACGTGTAAATGATACGAGCGTTTTTCTTCAGTTCCATGAATAAAATATCGGCGTCTTGAAATACCATTTTCCCCTTTTACGATGTAACCAAGCTCTATAAATCGTTCATTCCACCCATCTACTCTTTCGATATTTTCTACTTCCATGATCATATCAATAATAGGTTTAGCTGCCAGTCCGGGAACTGACGTACTTCCAATATGATGAATTTTTACCGTTTCTGGCATCGCTGATTTTAATCTTTTAGCCTCCATTTGAAATTTTTCACTCCAATGGTTTTCATGTGGAACAACGACAATTTTTCTCATTCTAACTCCCCTTTTCTTACAAGCTCGTCAAAAAATGACCAGTGGTATTTCACTGATCATTTTTTTATTATTTAAAGTCTTTCCAAGTAAGGTTACTTTCACTTAGCAGTTCTTCAAATGATTTATTCTTTTCACGTTCTTTTTGTTCTTGGCGCTTTCTTTCCAGTTCAGCTGCCTCTTTTTCCTCTTCCCTCACTTGCAACTCTTTCTTCTTACTCTTTAATTGTTGCATGAGTGAATCATTTAATTGATCGCCTAATGTAAGTGTTTCTTTCTTTGGTTGATTCACTTGCGATTGTCTTTGCATTTGTCTTTGTTTCTTTTTCTTCATGCTACTCACCTTTTACTTTTTTCTCCATTATAGTAGATACACGATGAAATCGACAATAAAAAAGGGTCTTTACTCTATTATTCACTTTTTGTAAATATGTTAATTTTTCGAAAAGACTAAATTTTTATGTAGCTATAATCCTATGAATCTATTAAAATTATGTCGTATGATGTCAGATTATAAAAAGAGGAGAATTATATTATGTGGAAAAAAATTATTCCTGCCGTTGCTGTTTTAAGCACTATTACTTTTTCAAGCGTATTTGCCGCTCCCCCATCTCAGAATCCAGCTGAACAAAACCGCTACATAGACGTACAAATGCTTGGTATTAATGATCTCCATGGACAACTAGATACTGTTAAAAAAATCAATAATAAAGAAGCTGGTGGCGCTGATTACTTAGCTACTTATTTAAAAGAACGTAAAAAACAAAACCCTAATACACTTCTCGTACATGCTGGTGATATCGTCGGAGCTAGTCCACCAGTTTCAGCATTATTACAAGATGAACCGACGATTGAATTTTTAAATGATTTAAAATTTGATGTTGGTACAATCGGAAACCATGAATTTGATGAAGGCATTGATGAAATGAAACGCCTCATTTACGGTGGATATCATGAAAAAACAGGGAATTTCAAAGGGGCTAACTTCCCCTATGTAGCTGCTAACTTCTATAACAAATCAACTGGCCGCTTATTTTTACCACCATTTACTGTAAAAATGGTAGATGGTGTTCCTGTTGGATTCATTGGTGTTGTTACAACTGATACACCAAATGTTGTTATGCCTACGATGCTTAAAAATGTACAAATTACTGATGAAGTAGAAGCAATTAATAAATCAACACAACAATTAAAACGCCTCGGCGTTAAATCGATCGTCGTTCTTGCTCATGTCGGTGGAACAACCGATGAGTCTGGGGTAACAAATGGCGATCTTACTCGAATTGCAAATGAAACAGACCCAGAAGTTGATGTTATTTTCGGTGGACATAGTCATACGTATGTAAATGGTACAGTAAATAATAAACTAATTGTCCAAGCAAATTCATACGGAACGGCTTTCTCAGACGTGGATGTAACAATTGATCGTAAAACAAAGGATATTGTAAAGAAAAAAGCTGAAGTTGTTACAACGTATCATGAAGGTGTAGAACCTGATAAACAAGTAAAGAAAAAACTAGATCAATATAAAGAAAAAATCGCACCACTTGTAAATGAAGTGGTCGGAAAATCTACAGCACCTATCGACCGTAAACAAAATGATGCTGGTGAGTCCACTCTTGGAAATTTAGTTGCCGATGCTCAGCGTCAAACGATGCAAACTCAAATCGCCCTCATGAATCCTGGTGGCATTCGTAATGACTTAGATGCTGGTGATATTACGTGGGGTGAGTTATACGGCATTCAACCTTTTGGAAATCAATTGATTAAAGTAGATTTAACAGGTCAAGACATTCGCGATATTTTAAATCAGCAATGGCAAAAAGGAACAACAAGAATGCTTCAAATTTCAGGTATTCAATATACGTGGGATGCAAATAAAACAAACGGTGAAAAAGTTACAAATATACGTTTAACAAACGGAGAAGAATTATCTCCATCTAAAACGTATAGCGTAGTTGCAAATGCCTTCTTAGCTTCTGGCGGTGACGGATTCGTATCATTTAAAAATGGTAAAAATGCAGAAACTGGTCCAAACGACTTTGAAGCGTTAGTCGATTACGTAAAACAATTAAAAGAACCAATTCAGCCAGTTATTGATGGAAGAATTCAAAAAGTAAATTAAGTGTTTCTCTAATAATAAATTTCATTTTTCACGCCATAAAGGATTTGTACTAATCCTCTATTTTATACGTAATATACATCATAAAAAGGATACTCGTTCTTCCAATGAACATAGTATCCTTTTTTTTAGTTATCAAAATGTGATGTTTTGTCAACTTCATATTGCTGTAAAAATTGGTGCAACGCCTCTTCTACAATTTTAGACTTTTGAATTCCTTTCGATTCTGATATAAGGTCCAATCTTGCTAATATTTCTGTATTAATAGAAAAGGTTCGTCTCTTTTTCTCTGTACTCTTACTCATAATTGGTGCAATTACTTCGCCTCTTTTTCTTAGTAACTCATAAATGCTTTGTAATTGCTCGTAAATTAATAATTGATAATCTGTTTTCTCATATTGAAGGGCGGTCGCTTCTTGGAGTTGTAAGTGACGTGGTTCTTCTCCATCTCCTACAAAAATACGTTTCTTCTGCTCTCCATCATATTCGTATCCAATCAATCTTAATTTCTTCGATAATGTATACGGGCTTATTTCAAGACGTTTTGCTATAATAGCGATGGATTCACGTCTGTTTAAACCATCTATAATTTCTCCAATCGTCACAATTTCCCTCCTCCCGTGTTGAAATGACACTAGTATGGTATGTTACAATGATTTTCTAACAGTATATGCAAAATGAATAGCCTGTGCGATTCATACGATTTCACAAAAGGAGGTTTTCAATATGCTTTTTCGTAGCTACACCCCTCAGTTCTATAACGAAAACAAACAACTCATTCCTAATAGTATCGCTACGATAGAAAGCGTTATGATAAATAATCGAAAACAAACTCTCCTTATGCGTGGACAAAACGTAGAGCAACCTATTTTATTATGCTGTCACGGCGGACCTGGGATGGCACAAATCGGATTTATTCGCCATTTTCAAAAAGAATTAGAGAAGCAATTTATTGTTATTAATTGGGATCAGCGCGGGGCTGGTAAATCCTTTTCAATGAAAGATTTCGGAGCAAATTTCACAATTGAACAATTCGTTTCCGATGCAAAAGAAGTGATTCAATATGTACTTAAAAGGTTCAACAAACAAAAACTATTTCTCGCTGGTCATTCTTGGGGAAGTATTATTGGGCTTAACATAGCACATCAATATCCAAAGTATATCGAGGCTTACATCGGTATTGGGCAAATTGTACATATGAAACAAAATGAAGAATTGCTATATCAACATTTAATTCATTCTGCAAAAAAACATGATCATAAAAAAGCATTAGCTTCCCTTTTAAAATTAGGCAAACCACCATTTTTAGATACGAGACGTCTCATTATTCAAAGAAAGTGGCTTGGCACATTTGGAGGCGCAATCCAAAACGGATCTTCCTTTTCTTTCATACGAAAAGGTTTCTTTTCTCCTGAGTATACGCTATTAGATTGGTTCAAGTTTCTCGCAGGAAATTTAAAATCTGGCGTTTTATGGGAAGAAATGCTGACAATCGATTTCTTTTCTTCTATCTCAAGTTTATCTATTCCAGTTTATTTTTGTTCTGGTCGCTATGATTATCAAACTCCTTATGCACTCGTTCAGGAATATTGCGATATTATTGAAGCGCCTATAAAAAAGATGATTTGGTTCCCAAATTCAGCACATTCTCCTGATTTAGAAGAACCAGAATTATTCGCTAATTCTTTGCAATCAATTAAACAAGAGCTAGCTTTTCAGCATTAGTAACAAAAGGCTCTTTTACATTTCATAGAAAACATTTTATAATAATATGTCGCAAGTATGTATAAACATAGCAAAATGTTTCATATTTACTTGTCTTAACAGAATAAAAATTTAGGGAGATTACATTTATTATGAACGCTGTACTCGTCGCAGTAGCAATTATGCTATTGCTTAGTTTGTTACGTGTCCAGGTCATTGTCGCCATCATTGTTGGAGCTTTAACAGGCGGAATTATCGGCGGACTCGGTATTTCAGAAACGATTAACACTTTTACAACTGGTCTTGGAAACAGTGCTCCAATCGCTTTAAGTTATGCAATGCTTGGTGGTTTCGCTATTTCCCTTTCCAAAACAGGACTTCCAGATGCTATGATTCAAACTGCATTAAAATGGATTGGCAATGAACAAGACACGAAAAAACAAGTTTATTCTAAAATACTTATTTTATTCATTATTTTAACGATGGCTTGTTTCTCACAAAATGTGATTCCTGTTCACATTGCTTTCATCCCCATCTTAATTCCAGCACTTTTAAAAGTCTTAAATGAGCTGAAAGTGAATCGCAGACTTGTCACATGTATTATTACATTTGGATTGATTACTCCTTATATGTGGATTCCTGCAGGATTCGGAAAAATTTATCATGACGTATTACAAACCAACGCTGCGCAAAGCGGCCTTACATTTGATGTCACACTTATTCCAAAAGCAATGACTATTCCAGCAATTGGTATGATTATTGGATTATGTGTAGCAGTATTCATTACGTACCGAAAACCTCGTACGTATGAAACAGAACAAATTCATACTACCGAAAATGAAATCGTTCCCTATACAAAACGTAGCATTACTTTCGGGTTATTATCTATCATTGCTACATTAACTGTTCAATTAACAACAGAATCAATGATTTTCGGTGCTTTAGCAGGTATTATCGTCTTATCGGTTAGTGGCAGTCTACCACTTAAAGAAGCAGATGCGATATTAACAAGCGGAATGCGTATGATGTCCTTTATTGGCTTTGTTATGATTGCTGCCGCTGGATTCGGCGCTGTTCTTCGAAAAACAGGACATGTTGAATCTCTGGTGCAAACGAGTGCACATATAATCGGAAATAACAAACCACTCGCTGCATTTCTTATGCTCGTTATTGGACTTCTCGTTACAATGGGAATTGGTTCATCCTTTTCAACCATCCCTATCTTAACAACCATTTTTGTACCTCTTTGCATTCAGCTTGGATTTAGTCCAATGGCCACAATTGCAATTATCGGTACAGCCGGAGCACTAGGTGACGCAGGATCTCCAGCATCGGATAGTACCCTTGGACCAACATCCGGTTTAAATGCTGATGGTCAGCACCATCATATATGGGATACATGTGTACCCACTTTTCTACATTACAATATACCGTTACTTATATTTGGTTTTATTGCCGCAATTACATTATAAAAAGGTGCGTATAAAACGCACCTTTTACTTTTTTATTTTTCCTTTTAATTGTTGAAAAGCTAATTTTCCATTATCTTTGACATAGCTTTCAATTGCCGGTAGTGATGAACCTATCCATTCACACTCTATGCTCCCATTAGGTCCAACAATTTTTAATTTATCTGGTATATGTATATTTAGAAATCTCGCTGACCGAATTAACTCAATAGCAATCTGATCACTTGAGGTTACAATTCCATCTATATACGGATTGTTTTGCAATAATGTAATAAATTGTTTATTTGTATACCCTTGTACACATTCTTCTCGATAAGAGATTCCTTCATCCCAAACAGCGTCTAAAAACCCTGCTATATAATCTTCCATTTCTTCACTTTCTTCTCCCTCACCGAAATATGCAAGAAAGTGACACCCTTTCTCTTTTAATAAAGAAACAGCTCTCTGTCCACTTTCATAATAATTTCCATGTGATTGTTGCTCATCGATCACAACAAACGGAAATGGAATTTCTCCTACACTTTTAAAAACTGCTCTCGTCAAAATAACACCTGCAATGTTATTTTGCTTCAGCATATGTATGTATCTATCTTTATTCTCTATATTACAAATAATGATTTGATAGCCTTCTTTATATGCTATTTCCTCAATACAATGTAGCAAAGTGATGTTTGATTGGTTACATAAATTATCTACAAGTAATGCAATTATCGTTGAATTCTCTTTAAATAGTGGCTTCGCTGCACTGTTTGGCCTATAACGTAATTCTTCAATTGCTTCCTTTACTTGTTTTACTGTGTCCTCATGAACGTATCCTTTTTCATTAATAACTCGTGAAACGGTTGCGACTGAAACACCTGCCAATTTTGCAACATCACGTATAGTTGCCACATCGTCACCCCTTAATATGGTAATAGATTACAATTTTACGGTAACCTAAATTACACTATCCGTCAAGATTAATAACTCATATTTCTGAAAATTGTTACATCATTTAACTAAATGATACTCCAACTGAATTTCATGTAAAATTGGGATATTATCATATCCAATACGTGGAATTTCTTTCTTTATTTTTCGTGCCTCCTCTACCGCATTCACATATAAATTAGTCATTACAAAATTACGTTTTTGGTAAAATCGTAACGCATTCATATTATCATTTGTTGTAATAAGCCAAACCTGTCTGCACCGCTCTTCTTCTGCAACTTGTAATACACAATCCACAAGTTTCGTCCCTATTCCTTTTCTTTCTTCAAAGCTATCTAGCGATACAATTTCACACATATTTCCGGTCACTTCATACGTTATAATTCCGATTATTCTGTCATCTGAGAGCGCAACAAATCCTGGCAACTCTTCTAACTGATGTCCCTTACCACGTGAAACCATCAATGAACTTCCCCAGTTCTTACACATAAACATTCGGATTGTTTCTTTCATCGCTGGCGTAATTTTTTGTATATGCAGCATTTCCTATTTCTCCCCTTTTATATCATTGTGATACAATATAAGTGTATCACATGTAACGGTATTTGGAGGATGAGGTAAAGTATGAAACGTTTTTTTGCAGCATTGTTTACTATACTAGGTGCAATAACTGCCCTTGGGATTTTCTTTACAAATAAAGTGATGTACTTAAAGAAAAAAACAGAGGAAGAAGTACTCGAAAGAGAAACGAAAAAACATTTTCGTATAGAGGATTTTGATGCTCTTCATAAAGAAGAAATTCATATCCCTTCACAATTCGGATACGACCTTCACGGATATTACATTCCTGCTGGTCATTCCAATAAGTTTATGGTTTTTTGCCACGGTGTAACTGTAAATAAAATAAACTCTGTAAAATATGCAAACTTATTCTTAAAAAGGGGATATAATGTCCTCATTTACGATCATCGTCGTCATGGTAAAACTGGCGGAAAAACAACAAGCTATGGATACTATGAAAAGCATGATTTGAAATCCGTAGTTGACTGGCTAAAAAACCGTTTTGGAACCAATATTACACTTGGTATTCATGGTGAATCTATGGGAGCCGCAACAATTCTTCAATACGCAGGACTTGTAGAAGATGGCGCTGATTTCTATATTGCAGATTGTCCTTTCTCTGATTTTCACGGACAATTACAGCACCGTTTAAAGGTTGAATTCCATTTACCAAAATGGCCTTTATTACCTTTAGCAAACGCATTTTTAAAAGTTCGTGACGGTTATACAATTCGTGAAGTTTCACCAATCGACTGTATAAAAAACATTAACAATCCCGTTCTCTTTATTCATAGTAAAGATGACGACTATATTTTAGCTGATATGACAAAAGCGTTATATGAAGCGAAAGAAAATAATAAGCAACTTTATATTGCAGAACACGGTGCACACGCTTGCTCTTATAACGAAAATAAAGAAGAGTACGAAGCAGCCATCGATCAATTTTTAAACACATATGTGAAAGAAACAAAAAACAGGCTTGCATAAGCCTGTTTTTTTATTGCGCTAAAACGTCTGTAACTTGTTCCATATTTTCAGAAATCCATTGCATTGCATCATCTAACGTTGGAAATTCTGTCGTTTGAAATGTTACTTCATCTTGAAGTAACCAAACATCCTTTACCTCTTGCCCTACACCTGCAATGGACCAATGTAACAAACTATATGGATGATTATCATTCAAAAATGATGCCCACGTGCGCTCATTTGCAATGTTTCGTAATGTATGTAATTGTTTATCCATCTCTCGTCACCTTACTCTAGTCAGTTATGAAAACTATTATAACACTCTCTTCTTTCTCAAACAAAGTGCTCTTTTTTCCCCGCTATTTGCGGGCAGTAAAACTCCCACCTCAAAATTCGGCTGAAACAAAGAAGTTAGGCGGGAGATTAACTGCCCCTAAAAGCCCGATTAGTTCAAATAATAATTAGTGGGGGATGCCTCCCCCACTAATTAAAGTTTCACTTTATATTGCCAAGCACTTCCCTTGATTATATGATGAAATTAAGCGTTTGGGAAGGAGGGATAACGTTGGCAAAAGTACAAATTAAAGTAAATGATAATGGCTCTTTTCGCGTTACAGGGGACGTGGAATTAGTCGACTCACAAGGGAATGTATTCCCAGCAAAACCGGCATTTTCTTTATGCCGTTGTGGTTTATCAAAAAATATGCCTTATTGCGACGCTTCGCATAAAGGTAAATTCGAGTCTGTTGTTAGAGCACCAGAGGCAGAATAATTTTACATGTGACATGCACATTTTTTTGTGCATGTTTTTTCTTTTTAGCAACTCCGTTATATCCCTTCTCCTTACAACATTTCTAATACTTTTATTTCCATTCCAGCCTACATATATTTTCACACAATTCTTCACATTCGAATATTTTTTACTAGCCTTTTATTTTTTTTGTGCTATAATTTGAGCAAACAGCATCCTTCGGGGTCGGGTGAAATTCCCAACCGGCGGTGATGAAGTGAAAACTTCTAAGTCCGTGACCCGTTTTCAACTCGAAAACGGTGGATCTAGTGAAACTCTAGGGCCGACAGTATAGTCTGGATGGGAGAAGGATATGTTTCTAGTTTTTTATATAGTGAATACACTTTTATTTCAGTATGCATATTTTTAAAGATCCATTTTGATTCTTTATATATGTTTAATTTTCTATACTTATTTTTTATACTGAAATAAAAAGAGACAACTAGCGTTTAAAAATTCGATATTTTGCTAGGTTTTTTCCTTATGCAGAAATATCAATTATCGTTAGGTTTCTTTCCTATGCTTTCGTATTCAAACTATATTTCTAGAAATCACGTCTCCCAAACCCCAAGGATATTAAATCCTTGGGGTTTTTTGATTTTTTTAGGAGAGGTGAAGAAAATGACAGATCAAGAATATATGAGGATTGCCCTGCAGTTAGCAGAAGGGACATCAGGACAAACAAGTCCAAATCCTATGGTTGGTGCTGTTGTTGTAAAAGATGGAAACATCGTTGGTATGGGGGCTCATTTACGAGCTGGTGAAGAACACGCAGAAGTTCATGCCCTTCAAATGGCTGGTCAGAACGCCAAAGACGCTACCGTTTATGTAACACTGGAACCGTGTAGCCACTTTGGAAAAACACCACCTTGTTGTGAATTGCTCATCGAAAAAGGAGTTAAGCGTGTTGTAATTGCTACTCTCGATTGTAATCCGCTCGTTTCTGGTAACGGAAAAAGAAGATTAGAGGAAGCTAGAATTGAAGTAACTACCGGTGTTCTTGAAGCAGAAGCAGTTTTATTAAATCGCTACTTTTTTCACTACATGAAAACGAAACGCCCTTTTGTAACAATCAAAACAGCGATGAGCTTAGATGGAAAAACAGCAACTGTAACTGGTGAAAGTAAGTGGATTACAGGTGAAGAAGCACGTGCTGATGTTCACCAATATCGCCATATACATGATGCAATTCTTGTTGGAGTGAATACAGTTATAGCTGATAATCCTCATTTAACAACAAGAATTCCAAATGGTGGGAAACATCCTATTCGCGTTGTTTTAGATACCCATTTACGAACACCACCATCTTCTCATGTTATAACAGATGGTTTAGCACCGACATGGATTATTGTCGGTAAGGATGTAAAGAAAGAGAAGATATCTTCTTATGAATCTAAAAATATAGCTATATTCCAAATGGAAACGAAGCATATAGAAATCGAGGACCTTCTTTCCTTTCTTGGAGAAAAACAAATTCTTTCTCTATTCGTTGAAGGTGGCCAATCGATTCATGCAAGTTTCTTAAAAACAAACAATTTTAATGAAATTGTAACCTATATAAGCCCGAAATTAATTGGTGGGAAAGATGCTCCTACTTTATTTGGAGGAAATGGTTTTTCAAAATTACAAGATGCGCTTTCCTTGAAAATTCAAGAGATGAAACAAATTGGTGATGATATAAAAATCGTTGCGAATGCCCGAAACGAGGTGACAAAATGTTTACAGGAATTGTAGAAGAATTAGGAACGATAGCAAACATGCAACAAAGCGGAGAAGCGATGAAATTAACGATTCATGCAAAGAAAATTTTATCAGATGTTCACTTAGGTGATAGTATCGCGGTGAACGGTATTTGCTTAACTGTAACAAGCTTTACAACTAATTCATTTACAGTTGATGCAATGCCTGAAACGATGCAGTCGACATCACTTCGCATGCTTAAACCGCACTCTAAAGTAAATTTAGAGCGAGCAATGGCTGCAAACGGACGATTCGGTGGACATTTCGTTTCAGGACATATTGATGGCATCGGAACGATTTTAAATAAAAAACAACATTACAATGCCGTCTATTACAAAATAGCAATTTCTGATGAACTGCTGCGCTATTGTTTGCATAAAGGATCCATTGCTGTTGATGGAACGAGTTTAACGATATTTGATATAGACGAATCTTCCATAACGATTTCACTCATCCCGCACACAGTAAGCGAATCTGTCATTGGAGAAAAAAATGCCGGAGATATCGTAAACATTGAGTGTGACATGATTGGTAAATATATCGAACGCTTTATTACTAAACCTACAAAACGAGTAGGTTCAATGACTGAAAGCTTTTTACAAGAAAACGGATTTCTATAAGGGGGAAGCATAATGTTTCATCGTATTGAAGAAGCTCTAGAAGATTTAAAACAAGGTAAAGTCGTTATCGTATGTGATGATGAAAACCGAGAAAATGAAGGCGATTTTATTGCTTTAGCAGAGTACATTACACCAGAAACAATTAATTTTATGATTACACATGGCCGTGGTCTCGTTTGTGTACCGATTACAGCAGGGTACGCAGAACGTCTACAATTAGAACCAATGGTATCTCATAATACAGATTCACATCATACTGCGTTTACAGTGAGCATTGACCATGTTTCTACAACAACAGGGATTAGCGCTCACGAACGTGCAACTACGATACAAGAATTGTTAAACCCCGCATCAAAAGGCGCTGATTTCAATCGACCTGGACATATCTTTCCATTAATTGCGAAAGAAGGCGGTGTCCTGCGTCGTGCAGGTCATACAGAAGCTGCTGTTGATTTAGCGAAGCTATGCGGTGCCGAACCAGCTGGAGTTATTTGCGAGATTATAAATGAGGACGGCACGATGGCACGTGTACCTGATTTAATAGAATGCGCAAAACAATTTGATATAAAAATGATTACAATAGAAGATTTAATTGCTTACCGCCGCCATCATGAAACACTTGTGACGAGAGAGGTGGAAATTACATTACCTACAGATTTCGGTACTTTCCACGCAATTGGCTATTCTAACTCATTAGATACGAAAGAACATATCGCACTTGTAAAAGGTGATATTTCAATAGGTGAACCGGTACTTGTGCGTGTTCATTCTGAATGCTTAACAGGAGATGTATTCGGTTCACATCGCTGCGATTGCGGACCACAACTCCATGCAGCACTTGCTCAAATTGAGCGTGAAGGAAAAGGTGTTCTTCTTTATATGAGACAAGAAGGAAGAGGCATTGGGCTTCTTAATAAGCTTCGTGCTTATAAATTGCAAGAAGAAGGATTCGATACTGTAGAAGCAAATGAAAAACTCGGCTTCCCTGCTGATCTTCGTGATTACGGTATCGGAGCACAAATATTAAAAGATTTAGGTTTACAAAGTTTACGATTATTAACGAATAACCCAAGAAAAATTGCTGGCTTACAAGGCTACGATTTAGAAGTAGTCGAGCGTGTACCGTTGCAAATGCCAGCAAAAGAAGAGAATAAATCGTATTTACAAACGAAAGTAAACAAATTAGGACACTTACTAAACTTATAATTAAAGGAGAGATTTATTATGGTATTCGAAGGTCATTTAGTTGGTACAGGATTAAAAGTTGGAGTTGTTGTTGGACGTTTTAACGAATTTATTACAAGTAAGTTACTTGGCGGCGCTTTAGACGGATTAAAGCGTCACGGTGTAGAAGAAAATGATATTGATGTTGCTTGGGTTCCTGGTGCATTTGAAATTCCTTTAATCGCTAAAAAGATGGCTAGTAGCGGAAAGTATGATGCTGTTATTACATTAGGTACTGTAATCCGAGGTGCTACAACTCACTACGATTACGTTTGTAATGAAGTAGCAAAAGGTGTTGCGTCTTTATCACTACAAATGGACATCCCAGTTATTTTCGGCGTATTAACGACAGAAACAATTGAACAAGCGATTGAACGCGCAGGTACGAAAGCTGGTAATAAAGGATATGAATCAGCTGTTGCTGCAATTGAAATGGCTCACTTATCAAAACAATGGGCATAAAAAAAGAGGCTTCGGCCTCTTTTTATTTTTTCACCTTTTTTTGTACATCTTTTATTAATTCATTCATCGTTTTTCCTTCTGTTTTTATATGAAGAGCTTGTGCTGTTCTCCATACATTCTCTCTTTTTTTCGCTTCTTCTATAATAGTAATTTCTTTTCTAACTTCCTTTAAATCTTTTCCTTCCGTTTTCAATCCAAAATGTTCAGCTTTCGTTCGAAAGTGTTGTTCGATTCTTTGTTGCATCTCTTTTTGTTCAGGATTTTCAGCAGCCTTAACTGGATCAGAACTTATTGCTTTTATTAAAATTAAACAAGTCATAATCGCTAATATGTATTTGTACATGTAAAATCCTCCAACCCAATATAAATTACATATTTACTATGTACAACTAGGGCTTGGAAAATTCGTCCACAAAAATTCTTTTTTTCGCTCAAAAACCAATAATATCAAGCGTTCACAACTATTTATTACATTTTATTTACAAAAAAAGCAAACCCTTTTACAAGTTTGCTTTTTCATCTATCTTATAATGCACACTCTTCAATCTCAAATCCTAAATCTGCAATCATACCCCAGTCTGCAGTCGGCTCTTGTCCAGCTGTCGTTAAGTAGTCCCCGACAAAAATAGAATTTGCTGCAAATAAACCGATTGGCTGTACAGAGCGTAAATTGATTTCACGTCCTCCTGAAATACGAATTTCTTTTGTCGGGTTTACAAAACGCATCATTGCCAGTACTTTTAAACATTCTACTGGTGTTAACTCTTTTTGCCCTTCAAGAGGTGTTCCCTTTACAGCAACAAGGAAATTACAAGGGATAGAATCTGCATCTATACGTTGTAATTCAAATGCAATTTCAGCACGCTCTTCAATTGTTTCTCCCATGCCAAAAATCGCTCCAGAGCATGGGGAAATGCCCGCTTGTTTCGCTTTTTGAACTGTATCAACACGATCATCATACGTATGAGTTGAACAAATACTATCGTAATTATTTTCATGTGTATTTAAGTTGTGGTTATAACGATGCACGCCCGCTTCCGCTAAACGCCCTGCTTGATCTTCATTTAAGAAACCTAAACAACAACAAATCTTCAAGTCTGTCGTTTCACGAATTTCCTTAACTGCTCCAATTACGTGATTTACCTCTTTATCCGTCGGACGACGACCAGACGCTACAATACAATATGTACCTGCTTTACGGCGTATTGCTTCATGTGCCCCTTCTACAATCTTCTCCTGCGTTAACCATGCATATTTATCAATCGGTGCTTCTGAAATAATAGACTGTGAGCAATATCCACAATCTTCAGGACATAATCCAGATTTCGTATTAATAATCATATTCAATTTTACTTTCTTACCAAAGTGATGATGGCGAATAATGTAAGCCGCATTCATAATTTCTAAAACTTCTGTATCATCAGCTTCTAATATCGCTATTGCATCTTCTTTCGTAATCATCTTCTCTTCCACTACGTCGTATGCAAGTTTTTTCCAATCCCTTTTTGTTTGTACTTGTTTCATTTCATCTCTTCCCCTCTTTTGTTATATGTATAAATAAAGCATGATACGTTGCCATTATCCCTTCATTTCCCGTGAAGTCTCTTTCGTATATGCGTAGCATCGCACGAAAGAGTGAGGGACTTTGACAATATGATCCTTCATTGCTATTAGTCGCTCCTACTTTTCGAATAGAATGTAGAAATTCCTTAACTTCTGTAAAACTCTCTATGTAACATGTTTCAGAAACATGCACATCCCCTGTTTCTATCTTGCATATATGAAGCAACTGATCTTTCGAATAAAAACGTTGACCAATCGATGTTTCATTTTTTATATTTCTTTCTTCTTTCGCACGTTGGAACGAAGCATGCAATTCTTGAAATGTTTCATGTCCAAACGTTGAAAAGAGTAATATCCCATCTATAGACAAATGTTGAAATAAATTTCTTAACACTTGTTGTAAATTATTTAACCATTGAAATGTAGCATTTGAAATAATGACATCATATGATTCTTCTAATCGTAATCGCTCAATATCTTCACAGTGAAACGTTACATTTTTTACATTTTGTCTAGTTTGCGCAATTGCAATCATACTTTCAGCAAAATCAACTGCTGTAATATGTGCTTTCGGAAATAACTTTGATAATTGCTCTGTTACATACCCCGTCCCGCACCCCAGTTCTAAAATACGTATTGATGCCGTTTCACTATATCGTTCCTTTAAGATTGAAAGTAATGAATGTGCCATCTTTTTTTGTACATTTGCATATCGATCGTAAGATACGGCTGCCCCATTAAACCGTTTTTGTAGTAACGTTTTGTTGATCATGTCGTATCCCCTCTACAAATTGAATCATCTCATTTGCGCAATATTCAAAATTCGTTACACATAACGCATGCCCTGCATCACTTACTACTTTCAGCTCGCTGCTGCTATTCTCCGTCATACTACGTGCCGCAGACAATGGGCATATTACATCCTGTTCTCCGTGAATAAGTAGTATAGGTACTTTAATTTCTTTTAGTTCTTCTCTCATATCTGTTTCTATTAAATAATCCAAACCTAGTTGTAAAGACTGAATAGAATCACCTTTAAAACGGTCTACAATGTCTTCAAAGTTTTTATTCTCTTTTAACTCATCTTTCGTAAACATATTTTCATAAAACCGCTTGAGCGTATCTTCTTTCCTTCTCGCCAAATTCCTTTTCAGCCGTTCTACATGCAAAGCATTCCATCCGTTACTGTAATCGCTCGTATTTGTAAATTTAGCAGTACCACCAATTAATACGATGCCTTTTGCCTTAATCTTTTTATAAGCTTCAACTGCTGCTAACGCTCCTAGTGACCAACCAACTAAAATTACGTTGTCGTTATGCGCTACATCTATAATTCGTTCCACAAATTCACTTCGTTCGTTCACATTACGCCAATCTATGCATTGAACAGGATATCCTTTAAAATACGGAATTACTAAATCCCAAATATTCTCTTCCATTCCCCATCCGGGGATAAAAATAATCTTTAGCTCGTTCATACGAAAATCTCCTCTTCTTTCGCAATGTGAATAATTCGGTCAATAGCCCATTTTAAATCAGCTATTGTATGTTGCGATGTAACTGCAAAGCGAATTCGAGAACTATGAACCGGCACAGTTGGCGGACGAATTGCAATAGCCGCAATCCCTGCCTCTTGCAACCTTTTACTAAATCGTAAAGCATGTTCATTTGAACCGACTACAATCGGTACAATATGAGTTGAACTATTCCCAATATCAAAACCAGCATCCCTTAATTTAGTTCTGAAGTATTCTCCGTTTGCTATAAGGTTCTCTCTTCTTTCGTTATCTTCTTTTACAATTTCAATTGCTTTTTGCACTGCTCCTAACGTACTTGGTGGTAAAGCTGTAGTAAAAATAAAGCTTCTCATCATATTTTGTAAATACTCTATATAAATTTCATCACCTGTCAAATACGCACCATAACACCCTAAAGCCTTGCTAAACGTCCCCATATGTATATCAATTTTTTGAGCAAGATTTTTTTCTATATGAGATAACCCAGCTCCGCCGATTCCATATATTCCACTCGCATGTGCTTCATCGACTATAATGATTGCCCCGTATTTCTCTTTCAGCTGTACTAAATCTCTCAAATAAGCAGTATCACCATCCATACTAAAAATGGTATCAGTTACGATTAATTTCCGCTTTTCAGGTGACGCTGTTTTCAACAGCTTCTCTAAATGATCCAAATCATTATGACGATATCTTTTATGCTCTGCCCCGCTTAATATGATTCCATCAACAATACTTGCGTGATTTAACTTATCACTAAAAACAATATCGTGCCGAGAGGCTAAAGAAGATATGGCACCTATATTTGCCGTATACCCACTATTTACAATTAAAGCTCTTTCAGTACCTTTCCAGTCACATATGCTTCTCTCAACCTCTTCATATAATGGATGATTTCCTACAACGAGACGAGAGGCAGTCGCTCCAGTTCCATATCTTTTTGTACAGGCAATAGCAGCTTCTTTTAACCTTTCATCTCCAGCTAACCCTAAATAATTATTTGACGCTAAATTTAACATCCTTTTTTTATCTCGAATAAGCCAAGTCTCTTCTGCCTTCTCTGTTACATATAAATTTCGATACTGCCCTTGCTCATGTAATTGTTGTAATTTAGATTGAAGATGCGCCCGCCACGTTTGATTCATTTTGGATAAACTCCTCTAATTTTGAAATCATAATATGTTCTTTTGCAGATTCCAAGACTACTTCTTTTGTAAACTCACCTTCAAAGAATGGTAATAAGCCTAAAACCGGTACCCCGCTCAGCTCTTCAATCATTACTTTATTTTCTTGTACCCTTTCCATTTCGCATTCTTTGCAGCCAGATAAAATGACACCTGCTACTGTTAAGCCATATGCCTTTGCATAAGCAATGGTTAAAACTGTATGATTTACTGTTCCTAATGTAGGGCGTGCTACTACAATAAGGGGAAGCTGTAATTCTTTTGCAAAATCAATTACTAAAGCATCTTCTGTATATGGAACAGCAAGCCCACCTGCTCCTTCTACAAATAAGCTATTAAACTCTTTTAATAGTTCATTATAGCAATCAGTAATTTCTTTTAACTTTACTACTCTTCCAGCTCTTTTCATGGCAAGTCTCGGAGCAAGTGGTTCTTCAATAGAATAAGGGCAAATTTCATTTTCTTGTGTCGGTACACCTGATAGTACTTTTAATCTTGCCGCATCTCCCTCAGGGTTTGATGCAACATGCCCACTTTGCAACGGTTTATATACCCCTATGTTATATCCTAATTCTCTAAATACACCTGCTATAGCACCTGCAACTACTGTTTTTCCAACTTCAGTATCAGTTGCTGTTATGAAAAAACCACTCATTATTCTCCCTCCGTAACATCTGAGATTGCCTTATATAAAATGCGTAACATATCATCAATCTCTTCAAAAGTAGAAGCAAGTGGTGGCATAAATACAATCGTGTTACCTAGCGGTCGTAAAATCATACCCAGCTCTCTTGAGCGTTTACATACTTGAACACCGACTCTTTCTGTCCAGTCAAACGCTTCTTTCGTTTCCTTATTCTTCACAAGCTCAATACCAACCATTAATCCGCACTGACGAATATCACCTACATGTTTAAATGCAAAGAGCTCTTCTAATTGCGTCGCCACATATTCTGTTTTACGTGCCACTTCTTCTATTAAATTTGTTTTCTCGTATAGTTCTAGATTCGCAATTGCTACCGCACACCCTAACGGATTACCTGTATAACTATGACCGTGGAAAAACGTTTTTTGTTCTTCATATCCTCCTAAAAAGGCATTATAAATTTCATCTGTCGTTACGGTGATTGCAACTGGTAAATATCCGCCCGTTAAACCTTTTCCGGCTGTCAAAATATCCGGCGTTACATTTTCATGTTCACATGCAAACATTTTCCCAGTACGCCCAAACCCAGTCGCTACCTCATCTGTAATAAATAAAACGTTATATTTTGTACATAAATTACGTAGCCCTCTTAAGTATCCTTTTGGCATTGTAATCATACCGCCAGCACCTTGCATTAAAGGTTCCACAATAATCGCCGCAATTTCTTCATGTTTATCTTTCAGCAGCTCTTCCATTTCTTCTAAATGTTTTTTTACAATTTCGGCCTTATCATTTCCATAAGGAGAACGATATGTATATGGATAAGGCATTTTAATTGCCTCAAATAAAAGTGAATTATACACTTGGTGAAACAAGTCTATTGCTCCTACTGAAACAGCTCCAATTGTATCACCGTGATACGCTTCTTTTAATGTAACAAATCTTTGTTTCTTCGATTTTCCTTTATGCTGCCAATATTGAAATGCCATCTTAATTGCAATTTCAACAGCGCTAGAACCGGAGTCCGAATAGAATACTTTTTTCAAACCTTCTGGCACAACTTCAATTATTTTTTCGGCTAATAAAATAGATGGAACGTTAGCAAGTCCTAACATAGTAGAATGAGCAATTTTATTTAATTGCTCACGAATTGCTTCATCTAATTCCGGTACTTGATGTCCGTGAACATTTAACCATATAGATGAAACACCATCCCAATATTCATTACCATTTACATCGTATAGTTTTCTTCCCTCTCCACGTTCAATAATGACAGGATCTTCTTCTAAATAATCTTTCATTTGTGTAAATGGGTGCCATACGTAAGCTTTATTTTTCTCTGCTAATTCTTCATATGTATAAGATGATTTTTCAATCGTTCTACTATTTATTGTCACAACTGTCACCCCTAATGTTAACTTGTTTATAAATATAGTTAACATTAAATCCGAATGACTGTCAATTATTTTAAAATCAAATAGTTCTTAAAAAAGAACAACTTATCATACGATAAGTTGTTCTACTTTCCATGCTGTATCTTTCCAATTTCTAAAATAATTTCTTCATCTTTTTCCCCCTCTGTATCAATTCCAAGTTGCTTAGCGTGCTCAATTAATAAATCATGACGCTTCTCAAATCTAGCGGTATTTACTTCTTTCGTAACCTCTTCTTTTGTTTTCCCCTCAGTAGAAACTCCTAGTTTTTCTGCTGCTTTTTCCATTGATTTCTTCTCTTCTATTTCTTTTACTTTCTTCACTTCTGACTGTTGTATTTGCTTTTGTTTCAACTGCTCTGATTCAGCCGCAAAAGCTGTGTAAATTCCAGCACTTCCTCCAATAACTAATAAAGTGGTAAAAAGAATTATTTTTTTCTTCACTCTTTGCTCCCCCTTTCAAATTCATTATAACGTACATTTTTACAGCGTTAAAAACAATTATCCTTTATTTCCTTTAAAAAAAATTTAATATTTTTATTGACATGTAAGATGAAAATATGATAAAAATTTAACTAACATCATATGAATCGGCGTTGATAGGATTTAGTAGTATTTCGATTTCTGATTTCAGAGAGCTGGTGGTCGGTGCGAACCAGTACAGAGCGAATTATGAATTACCCCCTGGAGCTTCTTTTACGAAACGTGAGGAGTAGTGAAAGACGGTTATAGACCGTTATGTCTAAAGAGTGGTGAAACGACACTGTTTCACAATTTAGGGTGGTACCGCGAATTTTTCGTCCCTGCATATATTGCAGGGGCGTTTTTTATTTTATAAGCGCATATCATATGACCCTTTATTTTGTGACGCATTCATTTCACAAGCTAGGGTGGTACCGCGATTTCTTCGTCCCTGCATAATTATATGCAGGGACGTTTTTTTATCCAATCATTTCCGTATCATATAGAAGGACTAACAATTACCGATAATTTGTCACAAAATTCTAAATTTTAGAAGGAAATATACAATATTGGCGAATTTTATATAAAAAAGAGCTATTTTACATTACTTAGGAGGGGAAAACAATGGTTTCAAAAATTGAGTCTGTTCTTTTAACAATTTTTATCTTTTTCTGTATTGGTTTTAGTGTTATTCAATTAGAAGTTTCACCACACATCCCAATTTTATTTGGTATCGTTCTTTTATTAGCATTTGGATTCCTGAAGAGAATCTCTTGGTCTACTATGGAGAAAGGGATGATTAGTAGTATTTCAGCTGGTATTCCATCTATATTTATTTTCTTACTTGTAGGCGTATTAATTAGCGTTTGGATCGCAGCTGGAACTATTCCGACTTTAATGGTATACGGCTTCCAGCTTGTATCTCCAAAAATTTTCGTTCCAACTGTTTTTGTTGTTTGTGCAATTGTTGGAACGAGTATCGGTAGTGCTTTTACAACTGCTGCAACTGTAGGACTTGCTTTTATGGGAATGGGTACTGCCCTTGGATACGATCCAGCTCTTATTGCTGGTGCAATTATTTCTGGTGCATTCTTCGGAGATAAAATGTCTCCTTTATCTGATACAACAAACTTAGCGCCTGCTGTAACGGGTGTAGATTTATTTGAACATATTCGTAACATGCTTTGGACAACAGTGCCAGCTTTCATTATTGCATTTATCGCATTTTTCATTTTAGGAAGCGGATCTGGTGGAAACGTTGATTTCTCAGCATTTATTAACACATTAGAAAAAAATGCAACGATTTCTATCGTTACACTGATTCCTATTTTATTACTGTTCCTATTCGCATTTAAAAAGGTACCCGCAGTTCCAACATTACTTGCAGGAATTGTGGTAGGGATTATTATTCTCTTTATTTTTAAACCTAGCACTTCTTTAGCTGATTTAATGAAAATTATGCAAGACGGTTACGTTTCTAAAACTGGTATCAAAGACATTGATAGCTTATTATCTCGCGGTGGCCTGCAAAGTATGATGATGTCAATCGCTCTTATTTTCCTAGCTCTTTGTATGGGAGGATTATTACAAGGAATGGGTATTATAGCGCAGCTGATGAATATTATCTCTAGCTTCGTAAAAACTAGTACACGCTTAATTATTTCTACTGCTTCAACTGCAATCGGTGTAAACTTCTTACTTGGTGAGCAGTACTTATCCATCGTTTTAACAGGACAAGCATTTGCTAATAAATACGATGAAGTCGGTTTAGAACGTCGTAATTTATCACGAGTATTAGAAGATGCTGGTACAGTAATTAACCCACTCGTACCATGGGGTGTAAGTGGCGTATTCTTAACAAACGTTCTTAGCGTTCCAACATTCGATTACCTGCCATACGCAATCTTCTGTTTAGCATGTCCAGTCGTAACCATTATCGTCGGCTTTACTGGATTCGGTCTTTCATGGAAAAAAGAAAAAGCAGTACCAGTTTCATAATATAACAAAAAGGATTACCAAATCGGTAATCCTTTTTATATTTCTCGACTATCTATTCGCTTTCTTTCTTCTAAATAACATAAGTAATCCCGCTCCAACAAACGCAAGACCAGCTCCAATTGTAGAAGCAATACTTGCACCTGTTTTCGGTAAATCACGTTCATCTTTTTCAGCTTCTTTATTTTCACTTACAGTTGTTGTTGTTTCTTTTGTATTTTGATCATCTGTTGTAGTTTGTCCAGATCCGGTATTATTTCCATCTTGCTTTGGTTCATTACCATTATTACCTTCTTCTGTTGGTGGTGTTGGGTTTTCTCCATTACCTGTTGGCGGTGTCGTCGGGTTCTCTCCATCACCTTTCGGTGGTGTCGTTGGGTTTTCTCCATCACCTTTTGGTGGTATTGTTGGGTTTCCTCCACCATCGTTCTTCTTCGTTATATCAATTGCATATTTAGCAAATTCATTTTCAGATGGTCCAACATATGATATGTTCCCATCTTTCTTTATATACTTTTGTGCATTTGGTGAAGAATCAAATGTTGTATTTAATTTATCTGCAACAATCGGTTTAAACGTCCAATTTTGATCAGCTACTGGATCAATATCTTTTATTTTTTGCATATACTTCACAATGATTTGACGTGTTTCATCTTGTGATTGGTATACAACTTCCCCTTTACTTACACCCGGGAACGTTTGACTACTTCCACGATAGTTATTTGTAGCGACGATAAACTCTTGATCATCAGCTACTGGCTTACCTTCATATGTCATATTTACAATACGATTCGTATTTGCATTTACAACTTTTCCATCTTTATCGTATTTCGCCGGTTGTGTTACATCAATTTCATATTTTAAACCATCTATAATATCAAAGTTATATGTAGGATAGCCTATATTTACTAACGGCTGTTCTTCTGTTTTCTTTGGATCAATTTTATTAAACTGACCTGCAGACATTTCAAGCCATTCTTTCACTTGTGCCCCATTTACTTTTACAGCATATAACGTATTTGGATATACGTATAAATCTGCAACGTTTTTAATCGCTAACGTTCCAGCTGGAATATCCGTATAATATGTTGCACCGTTTCGGCCACCTGCTTTAAATGGTGCACCTGCAGATAAAACCGGAATATCTTTAATCTTTTCGTATTCTGGTTTTTTAAGTTCTTGTTCTACATACCATTTTTGCGCATTTGTCACAATTTGTACAGAAGGATCATCTTGTACTAATGAAAAATAACTATTAATTGGTGCTTTCGTTGTACCTACAGGTGTATTTACATATTCGATTGTCTTTTCATGTTCATCTTTAATTTCATTAACTAATTTTTGATCCGACTGTACTAACGGATTACCTTTACTATCAGCAATCTTACGAAGTGCTGGCTTAGGTTGATCCTTTTTTTGTACTTCCCATTTTCCGTTTACCTTTTTCAATTGCATATCAATAATACCTAAGTTACTGCCAAAAACGCCAGGCATTACAACTGGAACACCATTAAATATATCCTGCACTTCAGTATGTGAATGTCCCATTAATACTGCATCTACGTCAGGAACCTCTGTTAAATAATACGACGCGTTTTCCATACCAACGTTGTATCCACTTTTATCAACACCGGAATGAGCTAGTGCAACGATAACATCTGCACCTTCTGCTTTCATTTTTGGTACCATTTTCTTCGCTGTTTCAACTATATCTTTCGCTTTAACTTGTCCTTCTAAATTCGCTTTATCCCAATTCATAATTTGTGGTGGAACAAATCCCATTACACCAATTTTCACTATTTGTTTTTGGCCTGCTTCATCCACTACTTCTTTCTCTAAAATATGATATGGTTTATCAAAGTAATGCTTGTCATTCTCATCATTACCATCATGGTCATCTATATAGACATTCGAGTTAATAACCGGGAAATCCGTTTTTTTAATCACTTTTTTTAAATACTCTAAACCGTAGTTAAATTCATGATTCCCAAGAGAGATGACGTCATACTTCATTAAATTCATTACACGATATAATGGATGTGTATAACTAGGATCCACAGGATTCTTCGGATCTTTTATTTTATTTGCTACATAATCTCCAAGTGGTGTCCCTTGTAATGCATCCCCATCATCAAATAGGACAGAGTTCTTCACTTCTTCACGTGCTTTATTAACGAGTGTTGCCGTTTGTACGAGACCTACTTTATTATCTGTTTTCGTTTGATAATAATCGTAATTCATTAAGTTAACGTGAATATCTGATGTTTCCAGAATTCGTAAGTTAACTGTACTCTCCCCAGTGTTCTCATCTGCATGAGCTGTTGCTGGCATTACTTGCGGTGCTATAACACCAATCGCAAGAGTTGCTCCAGCTAGCATTTTTTTTGACTTTTTCACAAAAAATCCCCCTTATACAATTACCAGAAATAATGAAATGAATCCCTATCTGTCTCTAACCACATACCTTTTTTCTTCTATTAGAGACACAATTTTCATTTCACCCTGCGCTAACGAGTAGTCCCCTTAAACGCTCGATTGATGAAGACTAACAATTAATAGGAAATAAAGCTCCCACTAATTAAAATTTCACCTTATCTGACATTATCATATATAAAGTTCTTTCCTATCGTCAATATTTTTTGACAAACTTCAACAAATTTTCTGTAAAGTTATTATAAACTTTTCATAAACATATAATATGCCCTTACATTGCTAATACTGCTGAATATGATACAATTACCAATTACAAGGAGGATGAATTTATGAAAAAAGTCATCTTAACAATTGTTTGTCTCCTCCTTCTGATTATTTCTTATTCTTATTTTGAAAAGAACGACGAGACAAAACAAAATGAACCCGAAGAAAAAACAGAAAAAACATCTACTCCAAGTTGGATTGATAAGCAAACAAACGATTCATTTTATCATCTCGTACTAGGTGATTCGCTCGCCAAAGGATATGGATCAACACAAGGTGGATTTGCTGAATTAGCCTCTAAACAAATAGAAGCACAAATTCATAAACCAATTACTGTAGAAAACCTTGGGATAAACGGTCTTACAACAGATCGTCTCGCTAAAAAAGTTCAATCAGAAGATGTAAAGCAAAAAATTAGAGCAGCAAATATCATTACCATTAATATTGGAGGAAATAATTTATTTCGCTTAAATCGTGATGTCGGTGTTATAGACGGTATTAAAATGTTAAATAAAGAAAAAGCTCATTTTGAAGCGGATGTAAAAAATATTGTAAATACAGTCCGAGATCAAAATCCGGATGCTTTACTCATTCTTTCTGAACTCTATAACCCGTTACAACTCGATGACTCCATCGCAAGTTATGCAGATATGTTTTTAGACGGCTGGAATGAATCCGTTTATTCCATTGCAAAAGTGAATCAACCATCTATCGTTTTGCCAATTCGTAAATTAATATCGAATGATAAAAAAGATTTGCTCTTTGACCAAGTACACCCAAATGATAAAGGCTATACGATTATTGCCGATTCATTTACAAAAAAAGTGTTGGCCTACAAATATTAAAATTCCCATGAAACAATTCTATTTTTATAACATGTCTTTTTTGTTACAATGATAGTGGAAGGGGGCCTTTATATGGAATCACGCGAGTGGGAACGTATTGTTGATCATCTTCTTTCGCTAGTGCCTCTTTTTTATCGCAAATTTATGCTTCCTGGAGAATTTTCTTCTCAAAGACATATGCCGCCATCACATACACAAGTATTACTGCTTTTGCATGAAAACGGCACATTAGCAGTTTCCGAAATCGGCAAGCGGCTAGCGATTTCACGGCCTAACATGACACCTCTATTAAACAAACTTATTCAAGAAGAACTAATAGAGCGTCATTATAGCGAAAAAGATCGACGGGTCATTTTAATTTCTCTAACAGCTGAAGGGAAATTATTAGTAAATCAGTATCAGCAATTCATTTTAGACAAACTAAAAGAAAATTTCCAAACATTATCTGAGGAAGAGCGCGAAAAGCTCATTCATTCTCTTCAAACCATTCAAAATTTAATTTTGAAAACAAACGTATAAAGCTGCTTCTAAATAGAAGCAGCTTTATGATTCGTAATAATTACCATAGTACACATTGGAATATGGCCATGTTGTTAAATATGGTTTTTTTTCCTGTGTAGGCTGTTGTTGTGGTAATTGTGGTATTTGCTGTAATTGTTGTTGCCGATATAATTCGTATTGTCTACTCGTATTATAAACCGGATAATAATTTACATATGGATATACTTGAGGTACGTAATAATAATACATTATCCTCTCCTCCTTTTTCTTAAACATATTCAAAGGAGAAAATGAATGTGACATTGTTTATAATTGTACAAGTGGTTCTCTCACTCGTTTCTTCCTTTTCTTCAAGCGTAACTTACGGTTCTTTTCGTATAAATAATACACAACGAAATATGAAATGAGACCAAACACCACTCCTAAAATCGTCATTCCAATTAATACATACACTTCACTTTGTAATAAGCTCTTTAATATCGTAAAAATGTGACTTGAAAACAAGTCCGATATCGTAAATGGTTCATGATGAATTTTCTGTACATGAAATGGATAAATCATTTTTCCTAGCGCATACGCAAGCGGAAATAAAAATACTGGGAGAAACGATATTTTCCCAATAATATTGCCAATAACTGCCGCAGGAAAAGATCCCTTTGCTAACCTGACGATTGGATAAAATATTACATATACGAGCGATGCCGTATAAATGACTAACATTTCTAAGCCGAATCCTATAGCAAACCCTAACGATACTTTCTTTGCGCCTTCTGGCGATCGAAGCAACTTATAATATTGAAACTTTAATATTCTCCACATCCGCTGAAAAAACGAATATGTTTTCTTAGTTGTTTTCACCCTCATCATCTCTTTAACTATATTTTTATATGTAGTATGTCCTTACACACTCTGAAAAACAAATTTAGTTTTCTCTTTTATTATAAATGATATCGAAATGGTTAACTAAATATACATATGACATTTCACTATAAAAAAATACGTGTATCAACTTATTTCTACGCTGAAACCAAAAAAGCACTTGTTGCCTTTAATCGACAATCAAGTACTTTCAGTTCATATTGTTTTTAATTTGCACTAGATTTTATCTTAACCTTAAAACTTGTATATCTTGACAATTAATATCCATTTTCTTTTCTGTTCACTTCAAATATATTTTGCTCTGGCTGTATTAGTATTTATGTTTTTATAGCTGTACAGTAACAGACACTTAAAAAACATGATTGCATAAACTACCCCTTTAAAGCTAATATCTCTTCTCTATTATAGTCAATCATTACTAAAAAGTACTCGTCAAAATTCTCAAATCTATCTATTTCTTCACCCGCAAACCAAATTATTTCTCCTGGTCTAGAAGAATTAGGTAAACATAAAACAAATAAATCCCTATCAAATTCCGAAACTGCTATTGGTAATAGCTCCTGCCTTAAAACACCGCTTTCTTCTAAAACAACATCATCTATAGCTTCTAATAGTACCTGAGCATAATCCATTATAGCTGATTCCTTTAATTGCTCCGTACCAAATAAATCCACCGTTTGATAAAAAACTGCCCATCCATTGGCATATTGAAGAAATTCTCTATACATTAAATCAAGTTTATATCCCAATTCTTGTTCAATAATGCGAATAGATTTTTCATTTGCTCCCACCTCCGGAAAATGGTGTGGCCATATTTTTTCTACATCTTGTTTCATTAGCTCCTGCTTCACTAAAATCATTGTAGCTATCTTATCTTTCCAATTATTCATCGTCTACTCCTCCTCTACAAACTTAAATTTTGTAGGTTTATAACCAATTGAATATTTATTAGCCTGTCTACCTATGCTCATATTAACTTTTGGGTAAAGGTCTAACCAACTATGAGGATCCGGTTTCCCCATCCAAGTTGTATCAGGAACATGACCAACATATCCTTTGTATGTTTCTCCATTATCAGCAGCTCGCTTACCTTCTAGTCTTGCCGCACGTAAGTCTTCTTGTCTTAATTTACCTTTAGTTGATACCTTTCCTGTTGGCGATAAAGCACTAGCTTCAACCGTACCCTATGTTTTAACCTTAAAATAAAAAGCACTTGTTGTCTTTAATCGACACCCAGTGCTTTAAGTTCATCTGTTTTTAAATAGTATAGATTTTCAAGTTTTGTAGTAACAGTTTGACAGCCTTTATATGTCATGACAACTACTACGTTAAAACTTACGATTTTGTATGAGTTCATTAGTTTTATATCCATTCCATGTGTTTATATTCATCATCCAGTAAAATGTCATCTCGCCTAAGCTCGTACTTCGTTTTTCTATTCTATCATTGCACAAAGTACTCCATGATGGTACAACCATCATGGAGTATGTACTTTTTATTAGCTTATTCTTTCCACTCCAATAATAAATTCTTTTCTGTTACTTGGCCTTATGTACTTATATATCCTTTCAACTTTAAACATTAGATGCTCTTAATTACCTCATTAACAGATTCACTAAACATATCTGGGTCTTCATTTTTTATATCAATCAATAATTCTTTAATACTAATCGTAATTGATGGATCAAATCCCGAAAGTACTTTTCCATATGCTAATCTTACTTGAGGATGATTAAGAATTCTATAATGTAAAATTTCTACCCATTCTTGAGCTGAGCTAATCATCTTTGGAAAAGCTTTAGCAATACATACAAGTCCTTCTTCTATGTTATTTTTATATAAGCTCTCTATTCCATAAATCAAATCAAACATAACATCAAATTGCTCAGTCTCATCATCCAGAACTAAACATAAATCTGTAATAACAGAGACGTCGTTATACGCTATTACTTCCATTAATGACTCATTAAAATCTCGTATCTCATTCTCCCTTTCTAATAAACGATTATCGTATAATCTTTTTAAATGACTCTTTATATCCAAAGATAATCGTCCTTTCCATGTTTTATTTATCAAATAAATGTGGATAAAGCTCTTTGTTTCTTTTTATAACTCCTCGTAAACCTTCTCTTATCTCAGCAGTATATAAACCATCTTTTATATACATTCTTCGAGCATCCAAACTAGTATGAGCTAAAGTTTAAATACTCCTTTGATTTTATCTTGATAGACCATATACATTTCACGATATCTCCACCAGTTTCTTCATTTTAAAATGTTTCTTTTATCGTAATTCATTTATTTTCTTGCATAACTTAATCCTCTCGAACTAAATAGTTTTTATTCTTATCTTCCCAGTATCTATACTTATAGAGTACTTGTTCATCAAATCGCTGTAAATAACCTTTCCACTTATCCGGAATCAATATATTCTTCAAAAGATATTGATTCCGGATAAGTGGAATAAAAAATTAAACGATCAAAATCTATGAAGAAACATTGATTATAATCATAATAGGCTTCTTCTCTATTAGTTCTTAGTTCCCTTAAAAATTCTAACCTAATATCTTCTGTAAATCTTTCATATTTTTCTATTCTTTCTAAAAAATTAGCTATTGTAGTCTCATTTAAAATACGAATGCCTTTTCTTTCTTCTCGATATTCACTAGGAGCGTACCCAGCTTGATCATAATCTAAATACCATAAATCCGGTTCAGTTATATACCAACTATCGACTAATGGGGGGAGGTAATAAATACATATTTCCCAATGCATTGTCGTCATATTTGAATATTAATTTAAGATCATAAGTTTTTATGTGAAACTTTTTAGATTACTAAAAAACCTTGAAAGACATATAGCCAATCAAGGTTTCAATAGAATTTTACCCAATTCCATAGTATAGATTATTGATTCTTTTATTTTCTTAAAATATATACTTATATGCATAAAGTTTTATGCTAGTAGATATATAGCTGTACTAATCACTAAAATACCTTCTTAAAAATCTACTTTTTCTCCCGAATCAGTATAAACAAAATACTTTTTATTATTTTCATTTAGTAAAGTAATATCTGTGCCAATTGGCATATTAAAAATATTTATTACCGCTGGTTCTATTTCAATAATAGTTCCCCAATCACAAACTGACATATTTGATGCATCAGCAAGATATTCATCTGTATCTATTTCTGACAAAAATCTCCATCCATTATCGATAGCATTAACTGGTTGTTCTTTAATACACCATTTCACATTCCCTTTATTTTGTAAAATATTCTTAGATACAACGCTACCACCTAATCCACTACTCTTTTTCAAACAATCATCTCCAAAACTTTTTTCATATCATCTGTTCCACGTTCTTCAATTAAATCCCTTAATGAATATCCATATTTATTTTCATCATTAATATTCGGTCGTTTTCCCAAACATTTTACTATTAAATCATTTCCCTCCTTTGTTCTTTTTTTTAATACTTCTTGACATAAAGACCATATTGCAGAATTACCAAATTTTTTATCTTTTAAATTCAAATCTACCCCCATATCAACCAGCCTACAAGCTACTTCAACCGCACCTGGACAATTAATATTTGCTGCTAAATAGTGAAACTCATTACAGTCATCATTAGAAATTATATTAACCTTTGCACCATTATCCAATAGAAAGTTTGCTATATCAAACTTTCTACTAATTAATGATTTTTCAAGTAAACTAATACCATTTTTATCAATTGAATCTACAATCTCTTCAATACAGTTTCCCTCAATTTTTAGCTTCTCTAAAAATAATTTAAGATTCCCGAATTTTATAATAGTCCCATAATCAGCTTTATTAATATCCATTTATACTATCACCCTCTCATTCATACTTATGACTTCGGTTAGTACTTGGCAATTCCGGTCGATAGTTTTCAGGGTTTCTATACCACTTTAAGAACTCTTCTTTTGTAATAATCTCGTTCATATACAATTCATGCATATCAGAATATTTCTCTCCTGGTATATGCCCCATATCCCATTGACCACTTCTTGTTTTAGATTTATCCCAAATTATTTCTACACCTGATGGATCATAAACTTTCCCATCGATAGAATCTTTCGCATTTTCCCACACTTCTTCAACCTGACCTTTTCCATAACTAGGCCTGCTTTTACTATATGGTTTTTTAGTAACGATACTATCCTCTGTAGCTTTTACAGTATCCTTAACTCCATTGACTTTCTCCACAGGTACTTTTTTAGCTTTATTCACAGCCTCAGCAGCCTTAGCAGTCATTTTAACTCCTTTACCTACTTTAGCTATCTTTCCAAAGGGTGTAAGCCCTGCTACTGCCATTCCTCCAGCAAATACTCTATCCAAAGTAGATAGTTTTTCGCCAGTAGATGGATCAATCCCATCCCAAGCACGACGAATATCATACTCACCACTTATTTCACCTACTATATCCCTAGCAAGTTTTTCACCATCAAAATCCTCTTTTTCTGACGATAGTGGTCCACACATCGCTCCTTGTTCCATTGTAACATCTTGATTATCTGTATTGCGGAATTTTTCAGCAATTCTTTTCAAATCTTCCTCTACTTTTACAAGTGAATGAATAGATGCAAAAGCTTTTGGTCTCGCATCATTGAACAGTTGAATGAACTGTTGATTAGAGGCACCAATCCATTGAAAACACAACTGATCTATTTCATTACATAAATTATTATGTATAGATTCTAATGCGATTCGGGTATTACTTGCACGATTCGCAACTTCTTCTAGCATTTCAGGTGTTACTTTAATTTGAACCATTTTTTTCCTCCCTCTCCCCATTAAAATTATGAGACAAAAAGAAAAAAATGTAAATATAGAAATTTCAGAATATCTAAAAATCTTCATGTTACATAAAACCTACTTAACGGCAAACGAAGCCTATGTGTATGTGAAGTAAAGGGCCTTCCTGGTAAACTAGGCACAAATGGTTATACAAAAAATTTAGTAGCTGTTTCTCTAATAGATATCCTCCCTCTATCCATATAATTACGTACATTCAGTATATACTCAAAGTAATATCTTTTTACCGTATTTACTTTCTCTTCTAAAAAGAATTTAACCATAAAAAACACCCCAGTTTTTATTCGTATCTAGCAACTGGGGTGTACATCCTTTAGGAAAGCTCTTCTATATTTTTAAATAAACTCACTAATAATGCTTTTTGAGCATGCAATCGATTACCAGCTTGCTCAAAGACGATAGACTGTGGTCCATCTATAATTTCTCCTGTTACTTCTTCTTCACGATGGGCAGGTAAACAGTGTAAGAAACGATATGTTTGCTTCGCATGCTTAACAAGTTCGTTATTGATTTGGTAAGGTTGAAATAAAGAATATTTCTCTTCTTCGCCCTCTTGCCCCATGCTCATCCAAACGTCAGTATAAATGAAATCTGCTTCATTCACCGCTAATTCAGGATTATGCAAAACTTCAATTTCAGCTCCTGTTTCCTTGGCAATCGCTAACGCTTTTTTTACAATCTCTTCATTCGGTTCATATCCTACAGGCGTTGCAACAGTCATATGCATTCCGACTTTTGCACTCGCTAGCAACAATGAATGACATACATTATTTCCGTCACCTACGTAAGCTAATTTTATTCCTTTAAATGTATTTGTTTCTTCATATATCGTCATGAGGTCTGCCAATGCTTGACAAGGATGATGATCATCCGTTAAACCGTTAATAACAGGAATACTCGATTCTTTTGCAAGCTCTTCTACATCCGCGTGTGAGAATGTACGTATCATGATCCCGTCAATATACTGCGATAATACTTTCGCAGTATCTGAAACGGTTTCTCCTCTTCCCATTTGCATCTCTTTCCCACTTAAAAACATACCATGTCCCCCGAGTTGTACCATTCCCGCTTCAAAAGATACACGAGTACGAGTTGAATGCTTATCAAAAATAAGCCCTAATATTTTGCCTTGTAATAAAGGCTCTTGCTTATTCTTTTTTAAATATATAGCGAACTCAATTAAAGAAATAATTTCTTCTTTCGTTAATTCTTCTAGTGTTAAAAGATCTTTCGTATTTAATTTCGGTACTTGTACAGTTGACATGAAACTTCCCCCTTATATGATTGATACGTTTTTTGTACAAACTACTTTTTTTATTATATATACTGCCTGTTCTAACTCTTCATTCGTGACAATGAGTGGCGGTAATAGTCTTATAACATTAGGGCCTGCTTGTAATACGAGAAGTCCTTCGTTTTCTAGTTGTTCTATAAAACTTGCAACTTCATGCTTACACTCAATCCCAATCATAAGCCCCTTACCACGTATATTTTGAATACATTCGACATGCTGTAATTCCTCTTGCAACTTCTCTAATACGTACTCGCCTTTTTCTTGTACTTCTTTTAAAAACGATGGTTTTTTACTCACTTGCAATACTTCTTTCGCTGCAGCCATCGCGATGTAATTCCCGCCAAAAGTTGAACCGTGTGATCCTGCAGTAAACGACGTTCCGAGCTCTTTCCCGCCAATCATCGCTCCGACAGGAATCCCATTCCCAAGTGCCTTTGCAACGGTAACGATATCAGGCTCTATTCCCACTTGTTCATAAGCGAATAGTGTTCCAGTTCTTCCTATCCCCGTTTGTACTTCGTCTATAATAAATAAGGAACCGAACTTATTACATAATTTTTCAATCTCTTTCAAAAAAGATAGATCAGCAGGTATTACTCCTCCCTCTCCTTGAACAACTTCTACCATTACCGCCGCAACTTCTTCATTCATTACTTCCTCTAATGCTTTAATATCGTTAAAAGGGATATGTAAAAAAGATGGAAGTAATGGACCAAATCCTTCTTTCACCTTATCTTGGCCCGTTGCACTCATCGTTCCAAATGTTCTACCGTGAAAAGACTGCTGGCATGTTACGACGAGAGATTTTCCAGTATGCTTACGTGCTAACTTTAAAGCCGCTTCATTTGCCTCTGCCCCACTATTACAGAAAAACACATAATCTAATGCTCTATTTTCTGTTAATAATGACGCAACTTCTTCTTGTAAGCTGTTTGTAAACAGGTTAGATATATGCCATATATCATCAAGTTGCTCTTGTACACCTTTGAGAACAGTAGGGTGACAATGTCCTAAATTACATACGCCAATTCCTGATGTAAAATCTAAATATTGCTTACCTTTATTATCAATAACTTTCGTTCCAGTTCCCTTTACAAACTCAATAGTTCTTCTGCCATACGTTTGAAAAAGATGACTCGTCATGCAATACTCACACCTTTCGTTACCGTCGTTCCAATACACTCTCCCGTAACCTCAGTAAAATCTTTTGTACCATTCACAATACTTATCTTTTGCACTCCCATTTTTAATGATGCTAGTGCCGCCTGTACTTTCGGAATCATCCCACCTGTAATAACACCTGTTTCTATAAAAGTTGCAATTTCAGATTCATCCGTTTCCTTTACCAAATTCCCTTCATGTAATATTCCATCTACATCCGTAATAAAAATAAGCTCTTTTGCCCCTAACGCGGCCGCAATCCCAGCTGCAGCATTGTCCGCATTTATGTTATAAATTTCATTACCATTTACCCCGATTGGAGCAATAACAGGAATATACCCCATATTTATTAATCCTTTTAATAAGGCTGTTTCTACATAACTTACTTCTCCCACATATCCTATCTCCTCGCTGACAGGTTGAACTTGAAGTAAATTACCGTCACACCCCGAACAACCTACAGCAAGTAAATTATGCTTTTGTAAATTCATTACGAGTTTTTTATTCGTACTTCCGCATAGCACCATTTGAACAACATCCATAACTTCTTTTGGTGTTACGCGTAATCCATCTCTTTTTTCTACGTTGATGTTACAATCTTTTAATTTGGCATCAATTTCTGGCCCACCACCATGAACAATCACTACTTTATACTTCTGTTGCAATTTCTTTATACAATCAAAAAACACAGCATTTAATTGATTCAACATACTACCGCCGCATTTCACTACAATATAATCGCTCATCTTCTCTCTCCTTATGTACGATAACAAGCATTTATTTTCACATATTCATAGCTTAAGTCACAGCCCCAAGCTGATCCTGTCTCTTCACCTAAGTGTAAGTACACATTAATGACTATTTCATCTTCTTGTAATCTCTCTTTCATTTCTTCTTCAGAAAATATTTGAGGCTCACTATTTTTTAATACCGATATAGATTGAAGAGTAATGTCAATTGTGTTCGGATTAATAGCTACTTCACTTTGTCCAATACTGCTAATAATTCGCCCCCAGTTTGGGTCTTCACCATGTATTGCTGTTTTCACAAGACTCGAACCGACTATTTGCTTTGCAATTTTTTTTGCCTCTTCATTCGTTTGAGCTCCTAGCACATTTACTTCTATTAACTTCTTAGCTCCTTCACCATCTTGCGCAATTTTTTTCGCTAAATCTTCACATACCTTCTGTAAAGCACATACGAAAGTTTCCCAATCTGTATGTTCCATATTTATCGGTCTTGTTTCTGATAATCCACTTGCCATAACGATGACCATATCATTCGTAGAAGTATCTCCATCTACCGTAATTTGATTAAATGTATGATTCGTAATTTGGGATAACACTGTTTGCAATACGTCATGCTCTATATGAGCATCTGTCGTAATAAAACTAAGCATCGTTGCCATATTCGGATGAATCATCCCTGAACCTTTTGCAACACCCGCAATCGCCACTTTCTTCCCATCAATAATCATTTCATAGCAAGTTTCTTTCGTTATAAGATCCGTCGTTAAAATTGCTTCAGAAAAACAATATGCTTCACTTTCTTCCTTCGTTGGTATAAGAGTTGCAACTCCCTTTCGGATTATATCCATCGGCAGTGGAACACCAATTACACCTGTTGAAGCTACTGCAACGTAATTTTCTTTCATCCCAAAATGTTCCGCCCCTAATGCGCGCATCTCGTATGCGTCTTGTAATCCTTTCATTCCAGTACAAGCATTTGCATTTCCACTATTAACGATAATTGCTTGTAACTTCCCTTCTGCCGTTATACTATCCTTCGTTACTTGCAAAGGAGCTGCTTGTATTTGATTCGTTGTATACACAGCGGCACATGATGCAGGTACATCACAAACGATGGCACCTAAATCCTTTTTCTCCTTTTTTAAACCATTTGCAGTACCAATTGCAGAAAAGCCTTTCGGCGTTACAATTGAACCATTTTCTAATTTTGTAATAGACGCTACTTTAATCATCATGTCCCCCTTATAGATAAAGCGGCATATGTTGTAAACCTGTTGTCTCTTCTAGTCCCGCTATTATGTTTGCATTTTGAATCGCTTGCCCAGCCGCGCCTTTCATCATATTGTCTATAACAGAAACGACCGTAACTCTTTCAGCTCTTTCATCGTAAGCTATGCCAATATCACAATAATTTGAGCCTCTCACTTCTTTTGGACTTGGAAATTTCCCTTGCGTACAAATTCGGATGAAAGGCGATTGTTCATACGTTTCTTCATACAATTTTTGAATTTGCTTTATTTCCATCTTTTGTTTTACTTTTGCATAAAGTGTAATCATGATTCCTCGTGATATCGGTATTAAATGTGTGCTAAATGTAATTGGCTGTGATTCACTATTCCATTCTGTAAGCATTTGCTCAATCTCTGGAACGTGCTGATGCTCATTCACTTTATAAATGTGCAAGTTATCATATAGCTCAGGAAAATGAGTCATTGTTGTTGGTGTTTTACCTGCTCCTGATACCCCTGATTTCGCATCAATAATAATCGAATCTTCTTCAATCATGCCGCTACGTACTAACGGCGCTATCGCTAGCAATGTGGCTGTAGCAAAACATCCTGGGTTTGCAATTAAATTTGCCTTTTGAATCCCAGTCCTTTTCCATTCACTTAACCCATACACTGCTTTTCTAAGAATTTCTTCTTTCGCTGCTGGCCTTTTATACCACAGTTCATATGACGAAGGATCTATCATACGAAAGTCTCCAGATAGGTCAATTACTTTTAAACCTTCTGCTAATAACTTGGGAGTTAACTCCGCCGATACTCCTGCTGGGGTTGCTAGAAATACGATTTCTGCTTCTTTTCCTATCGTCTCCACATCAATTTCTTGTAACGTATGAAAAAGGACATTTCGAAGATGCGGATATACATTTGTTATACACTCACCAACTTGTGAAAAAGAATGGAGAGATGCTATCGAAAAATATGGATGTTGTTCTAATAAACGAATTAACTCAATGCCCCCATATCCAGTGGCTCCAATAATTGCGACTTTCATAAGTTCCTCCTCATATCGATTCTTTAAATTAAGTATGATTATAATATTGTATATTTATAGAGTCAATTAAATATTTATAAATTTTTAAATCTAAAAAAACTTAATTTTATTAGAAAAATAATATACTCAACCGAATTTTTATACAAAAATAGTGCATAGTAGTTTTTTTATTTCACTTCAAGTACAATAAAACAATACATACGTACATACAGGCGGGGAAAAATATGAACGAAAAATTAATTGAGAAAATGATTATAAAAAGTTTTCAACAATATCAATGCAGTCCAATATCAAAAGAAGATCAGGAAATGCTAGTGAAACATATTCAAACGGTGACTCATTCAAATATTGAAATTGATTTATACGAGGAAATTGAGGATATTGTTTATGATTATGTAACTGGAAAACAATAAAAAATAGGAGATTTCCATATGGAAATCTCCTATTTTTTACTTAATGATTTACCTGCTACACGTTCAAATAAACCTGGGAATAAAGCATAAAGTTTCGGGCCAATTCCCATCCACTTCGGTAAGTTTACTTCACGTTTTTTCGTGTGCATCGACTTTACGATTTGTTCTGCTACGTATGTTGGTTTTAACATGTAACGTCCCATATTCTTTACATATGTACCAGATTGATCCGCTATTTCAAAAAAGTTTGTATCTATCGGACCTGGATTAATTGCTGTAACATAAATATCTGTATTGGCTAATTCCATGCGTAAACTATTCGTAAATCCTAATACGGCATGTTTCGTTGCTGCATAAGCACTCGATTTCGGAGTTGCAATTTTTCCAGCAAGTGAAGCAATATTAATAATATGTCCTTCATTCTTGTTTACCATATAAGGTAGTACCGCTTTCGTACATGCTACTAATCCAAATACATTTACTTGGAACATATCTTTTACTTCACCCATTGACGCATCTTCAAACGTTTTAAAAATACCAAATCCCGCATTGTTTACTAATATATCAATACGTCCCACTTCTTGTAATACCTTTGAAAAAACAGACTGTACTTCCATCTCATCACTTACATCTAATACATAATAATAGCAAGGCGTATTATAAGTTTCTTTAATTTTGTCTACTAACGCTTGTAGTTTCTCTTCTGTTCGAGCCATTAATACTGGAGTCGCTCCCTGTGCTGCAACTTGCATTGCAACTTGCTCACCAATCCCACTAGAAGCACCTGTAATGACGATTACTTTATTTTGTAAACGTACTGTCATTGCTGTCACCTACTTTGCATAATAAATCAATTGTTGCGATGACTCATCAATCATCACTTGTTGATTATATGCTAAATAGTCCAATTGTCCAACCGTTTCTGAAATAGTAAGTGGTAATTGTTCTTTATATAATACCGGAAATAGTTTTACACATACTTCAAATGCTGTCATTGGTTTTTCCTTTAATAACTCAAGTACTTTAAAAGCACGTGTTTCTTGCTTTTGTAATCTCGTTTCAATAAGTTGTTTCACATTTAGAACATCTTCCCCATGCCCTGATAAAATGCGTGAAATATTCATTTCGCTTAAACGCTGTAATGTTTGATTATATTGTAGTAATGGGCGTGCCCGTTCTGTTTGCCCTTCATATGGTGGTTCTAGTATTGGATTCGAAGAAATATGACTAATGAGAGCATCTCCACCAATTAATATTCCATCAGATTCTCTATATAAAGAAATATGAGTAGAAGCATGACCTGGTGTTTCAAGCACTGTAAATCCAGGCAAAGAATTAATACGATCTCCTTCTCTCACAGTATGCGTTAACGATCTATTACAAGAATATTTAAGTGTCCTCGTCGTCAATAACGACTCGTCTTTCAAAAATGCTACTGGCACACCAAACTGTAAGGCCGTCTCTCTAAAAAATTCATGATACCGCTTTAAAAACTCTGGATTTTGTGTGATCCAAGGCTCATTCCAAGGATGTCCAATAATATTCGTCTTCTCAGAAAATATATTTAAAAGTCCACAATGATCTGCATGATGATGCGTAATGACTACTGTTTCAATATCTTCTATCGTATGTCCTAATGCACCTAATTGACTTTCTAACGCATTTCTTGCCTCTTCTGTATTCGTCCCTGTATCAATTAATGTTAATGTCTCCCCCTCAACTAAAAACACATTCACAGTTTCCACTGCAAATGGTACAGGAATCTCCATTCGGTGAATCGCCGTCATGCTTAGCCCCCCTGTCTCTTTCCGGTTCAAAAATGAATACTTCTTCAGTTTACAACTTCTATATATATTTGTCATTATTTTCAGATAAAAAGAGGTGTTTCCTATAAAAAAACGAATGTATGTACATTTATAAGAATTTCTAACCAAAATTAAAGGAGGAACATCATGTCTATTCAAAACATTTCCTTTCTCGGTGCAGGCTCTATTGCTGAAGCTATTATTGGTGGCTTGTTACATGCAAATGTTGTTAAATGTGAACAAATTACTGTAAGTAATCGTTCTAACGAGACAAGATTACAAGAGCTACATAAAAAATACGGTGTCAAAGGTACTCATAATAAAAAAGAATTACTTACTGATGCAAATATTCTTTTTCTAGCAATGAAACCAAAGGATGTTGCAGAGGCGCTTATCCCTTTTAAAGAATACATAAATAATAACGTGCTTATTATTTCATTACTAGCAGGTGTTTCTACTCACTCAATTAGAAAACTACTTCAAAAAGACGTTCCAATTATTCGTGCAATGCCAAATACATCCGCAGCCATTTTAAAATCAGCTACCGCTATCTCCCCTTCGAAACATGCAACAGCGGAACATATTCGCACTGCAACATCTTTATTTGAAACGATTGGTCTCGTCTCTGTTGTAGAGGAAGAAGATATGCATGCTGTCACTGCATTATCCGGAAGTGGACCTGCTTATATTTATTACGTAGTGGAAGCTATGGAAGAAGCTGCAAAAAAAATTGGTTTAAAAGAAGATGTTGCAAAATCACTTATTCTTCAAACGATGATTGGTGCTGCTGAAATGCTAAAAGCAAGTGACAAACACCCTTCTATTTTGCGAAAGGAAATTACTTCTCCTGGCGGAACTACCGAAGCAGGTATTGAAGTATTACAAGAACATAAATTTCAACAAGCACTTATTTCTTGTATTACACAGGCAACGGAACGATCACATAATCTTGGAAAAACATTAGAACAACTAACAAAAGAAAAATAAAAAAAGGAGCTCAAGTTTATTTGAGCTCCTTTTTCTATAATTACACTTAGTTATTGTTCTTCCCAAAAATCTCTTCTTGCAGGCGACGACCAGTCGGCGTTGCTGCAAGTCCACCTTCCGCTGTTTCACGAAGTGCTACTGGCATCGTTTGTCCGATTCTAAACATTGCCTCAATTACTTCATCACATGGAATTGTACTCGTTACACCAGCTAATGCTAAATCTGCTGAAATCATCGCATTTGCAGCTCCTGCTGCATTACGTTTTACACAAGGTACTTCTACAAGTCCTGCAACAGGATCACACACTAAACCAAGCATGTTCTTTAATGAAATTGCCATCGCTGTAGCTGCTTGATCTTGTGTTCCACCAGCCATCTCAACTGCAGCTGCAGCCGCCATTCCACTTGCTGAACCAACTTCAGCTTGGCATCCTCCTGCAGCACCAGAAATACAAGCGTTATTCGCAACAACCATACCGAAAGCTCCTGCTGTAAATAAGAATTCAATCATTTCTTCACGTGTAGGCTGCAATTTTTCTCTTAGCGCAAATAGTACACCTGGCACTGTTCCAGCAGACCCTGCTGTTGGTGTTGCACAAATAATTCCCATCGCTGCGTTTACTTCATTTGTTGCAACAGCTTTGCTTACTGCATCCAAAATCGTATCTCCAGATAAGCCTTTTCCACTCTTCATATACGCTTGAACTTTTACAGCATCTCCACCAGTTAAACCAGTTGGTGATTTCACGCCGCGAATACCACGTTCTACTGCTTGTTCCATCACGACTAAGTTCTTTTCCATACCAGCAATTACTTCTTCACGTGAAATACTTCTTGTTTCCATTTCACATTGAATCATAATTTCTGCGATTTTTACATTTTGTTCTTTAGCTTGCGCCACTAGTTCCGCTGCGTTCCGAAACATGGTGTGTCCCCCCTGCAATTAATCCATAATAGTTACTTGACAAATATTTTGTTGCGCTTTTATTTCTTCAATCACTTCATCTGCTAATAATTCATCTGTTTCAATAACCATAAGCGCTCTTCTTCCTTTTTCTTTACGAGAAACACTCATTGTACTAATGTTAATCTCGTTTGTAGCAAGGATTGAAGCTACTGCTGCAATAGCACCAAAGCGATCGTTATTTACAATAAGTAGTGCTGGACTTGTGCCTGATAATTGAAGATCGAATCCGTTTAATTCTACAACTTCAATTTTACCGCCACCAATTGAGCAAGCAACAACTTCAATTTCTTCTTCACCTTTATACAAACGAATTTTCGCTGTATTTGGGTGAGGTGCATTGGCATCTTCTTCAATGAATTCCACTTCAATTCCGCGCTCTTTTGCTATTTCTAGCGCCTCTGGAATACGTAAGTCATCTGTTTCAAATCCTAATATTCCACCGATTAGTGCTACATCCGTACCATGCCCTCGATACGTCTTTGCAAATGATCCATATAACGAAATGCTTACTCTTTCTGGTTCATGACGAAACAGCTGGCGAGCAACTTGCCCCATTCTTGCCGCGCCTGCTGTATGTGAACTTGATGGTCCAATCATAACTGGACCGATAATATCAAATACTGAGCGATACTTCATCATAACTCCCCCTAAACCTCTATGCAAAAATTTATTCTACTATTCTATTAACCTGCTACATCTGTCGCTTTTCCAGTTGTACCACGAATTTGTTCTGCTGTATGAATTGGATAATTTTTAAATAAAAGTAATCCAATATAACCTGAAATAATACCAGTTATAATAATACATAAGAATCTTAGCATTATTTTCATTAAAAAATGATATAAGATAATCCACAATAAAGTCTGGTAGCAATCCAAAGTTTAACACAGAAGCCATTGCAAGGATAGCATAAACAAGCGATATCTTTCCTATTATAATTCTCATGTTACTCTCTCATGGTTTAGTCAACTTCACTTGTTACGATAATAACTAAAAAGCATGTGACTTATCATAAATTATAATCTGCCCTCATTATAGCTTGTTTTTTATAAAACGCTTACTTTTGTTGAATTTTAAAAGTTCTGAATAAAAGTCCATTCCTGCTATTTGTATCACTTGTATGTCATCTGACTTATATAACAGTTTTTCTAAATAATCATTATTTCGTATTTTTATCGTATATATTCAAACCATTCTAATTTTCTGTATCATCCAAGTATAAGTATAAAATAATAACAGTTTTATTTTTAAATTTTTTTAGACATAAAAAAATGGTAACCCACCGTTACCATTTTTTACAAAATTATTATTTTTCTACTGGGAATGATTTCAAATCTGTCGCTATTTCTGTATTAGAAAACAACTCTCTTGCCTCTTTCAATAATTCCTTATATGTATCTCCTTGATAGCGAGAACTAATGTGAGTTAAGATTAATCGCTTCGCATTTGCCTGAAGTGCAATGCTCGCAGCTTGCTTAGATGTGGAATGAAAATAATCATGCGCTTGTTGCTCATCTTCTGCTGCGAAAGTCGCTTCATGGACAAGTACATCTGCATCTTGCGCAAGCTCCCTACTCGCTTCGCAATATCGCGTATCACCTAAGATAGTAATAATTCTTCCTTTTTGAGGTGGGCCGATAAACTCATTTCCATTTAATATCGTGCCATCCTCTAATTCAACTACTTCTCCATCCTTTAAACGTTTAAAGATTGGACCTGGTTTCACACCCATCTCAAGCAACTTATCAACTAAAAGAGCACCTTGTATATCTTTCTCTACAATACGATATCCAAAACATTCTATACCGTGTGACAATCTTTTCGTTTCTACATAAAATTCATTATCTTCAAATACGGTACCTTCTTCTGTTATCTCCACAACTTCAAGTGGATATTTCACATGTGTCGTACTTACCGATAATGCCACTTCAATAAATTGTTTAATTCCTTTCGGTCCATACACCGTTAAAGGCGTAGTTCCTCCTTGAAATGAACGGCTACCTAATAAACCAGGCAATCCAAAAATATGATCGCCATGTAAATGCGTAATAAATATTTTTTCAATGCGGCGCGGACGTACAGATGTATGTAATATTTGATGTTGCGTGGCCTCGCCACAATCAAATAACCAAGTTTGTCCTCGTTCTTCTAACAATTGTAAAGCAATTGCTGAAACGTTCCTTCCTTTTGAAGGAACACCTGCACCAGTTCCTAAAAATACAAATTCCACTTTCTTTCCTCCAGCTCTAAATATACTCTATCTCTCATCTTACGGAATGTTATTTCAAATGGCAAATTGAATTTACATAACCAATCATCTAGACAACTATATAACACGAACATTATACTTAAAAAATTTAGCAAACGTTCGTGTTTTGTGTTAAAATGATTATACTACATTTTAAGGGAGCGTTTTATTATGAAAGAAGTATTTCGTTTACAAACTGATTTTTCATCTTCATTTGATCGCTGGGTAAGTTCTTTCGTGTCTGATCACCCAGCACAATTAGAATGGACAACTTTAAAGGAATTAATCCATGAATATACAACATCACATACAAATGATACGTTACCAGCATATATTTCTTCAGCTTTAACATATTACGCCCAACGCGTTTCAACTACAAACAGTTCAGAGATTGTTATTTTTGAAAACCCTACAATCTCGTAATCTATAATAAAAAAGCACTGGTTACAGTGCTTTTTTATTTATACTTATTTAGCAAATGATTATATTCCGTCCAAAAGTCTGTATACATACTTTGATCAAACTCATCTAAAATTATCTTTTCACTTGATTTATTGAATAATTCTTTTGCTTGTAGCGCAAAAGAAACAATTTGTTTTCTATATTCATTTTCATTTACTTCTATATGAAGCCCTTCATAGTATATAGCCTTTTGATCAGTAGAAATAACTTTGATAAAATCCTTTAAAACCACATTTTCACCTATATGGTTTATAGTCCAATGAATTGAAATTGGGCATCCTAACATGAGCATAGTGCCACATCCGTGCAAAATAAGCCCCTCTTCATTTTCAATATCACAAATATATTCTTTATCTAAAGTTCGTAACAGAGCTAAAGCTGATTCACTTATTCCCCATTCCTCATCCATACCTGTTTGTGTAATAATCGTTCCATCCACATTTAAATAAATTTCCCCGTGAGAACATAAATCTTCCTGCTCATTAAACAACCACTTTTGATTCTCAATATTTATAATAAAATTTTGTGGTACCATTACAAATTCCCCTTTTATAAAAATACTTATTTTCCACATTATTTATAATTAATATCATGCATTTCATCCCATATATCTATTATAAATCCATTTAATATTTTAAAAACACAGATAAAAAAGATATTGACACTACGATTTTACAGTGCTAACATTCAACATGTAATTGAATATGGTCTCTGTTAGGTGAGGCTCCTGTATAGAGAAACGCTGCTGCCCAAAAATGTCGAGAGACGCCAATGGGTCAACAGGAAAGGTCGGAATGAAGGCCTTTTTTAACGTAGCTGGTTTCAGTACCTATGCTATACAGTGCTAAAACTCAACGAGGGAGAGGTGCATGTATTTTGTCATACACAAAAACTGTTTTTATTTATGTCTACTAGCAGTCTTTGTTGTGGACTCTTTTAACTGCGAATTCAGACCTTTACTCGTTTTGAGTAAAGGTCTTTTTACGTCTATATGCACCTTACTATGAAACAAACATAGCATATTCAGAAACTACTAAATTGTACGGAGGTGAGGAACAGTTGGCAATTGATGATTCGGCCCAGATACCCATACGTTTTACATTCATATTTCATCATGTAGGTAGGAAAGAAACTGTTCCTCACCATTTCAAATAGTTAGGTAACAGATTGTTTCCTCCTTCATGACAGAGGAGGAACTACCGATGTTTAATTTACAAAGACAAGAAACAAAGCATGCTTATGAGCAAGATAGCATGAAAACAAATAACGAATTATTAGTGGAGGTTGCAACACAAGATGTAATCTCTGCGTTAAAACTTCTAGAAACAACACAAGATGGATTATCTAAACAAGAAGTGGCTCGTAGACTTTCTTTATACGGTCCGAACGAAATAGCTCATAATAAAATGGCGCCGTGGTACATTCAATTTCTGCTGGCATTTAAAAATCCATTTATTTTCGTTTTATTAGCTCTTGGAGCACTCTCCTTTTTCACAGATGACATACAAGGAACAATTGTCGTATCTGCAATGGTACTACTTAGTGCAACGATTCGGTTTTCCCAAGAATTTCGTTCTCAAAAAGCTGCCGATAAGTTAAAGGCTATGGTTCGAACAACTGCGAGCGTATTTAGAATAAATGGATTTGTACATGAAACAAAAAATGTAACGAATTTAAATCGAAATTACACAACAGAAATTCCAATTGAAGAACTTGTACCTGGCGATATTATTTCCCTTTCAGCAGGTGATATCGTTCCAGCTGATGTGCGTGTTGTATCCGCTAAAGATTTATTTGTTAATCAATCTTCTTTGACAGGGGAAGCACTTCCTATAGAAAAATACGAACACTGCTACCATACAGAAAATAAGCATATCTTACCGAAAAACATGAAAAAAAATTACAATCCACTCGATATGGAAAACCTTTGCTTCATGGGAACAAATATTGTAAGTGGTAGCGCAAAAGCTGTTGTCATCTCAACAAGTACCGATACGTATTTCGGCTCTTTAACAAATAAGGTGATCGGAAAGCGTGTAGAAACAAGCTTTGATAAAGGTGTAAACAAAGTAAGCTGGCTCTTAATTACATTCATGCTTATTATGGCGCCTATCGTCCTTCTCATTAACGGATTGACAAAGGGAGATTGGCAAGAAGCTTTCTTCTTCGCTATTGCCGTTGCTGTTGGCCTTACACCTGAAATGTTACCAATGATTGTAACTGCTAATTTAGCTAAAGGTGCCGTTAACATGTCTAAACAAAAAGTAATTGTAAAACAGCTAAATTCTATTCAAAACTTAGGTGCTATGAACATTCTTTGTACAGATAAAACCGGAACTTTAACAGAAGATAAAGTTGTCCTTGTTCGTCACTTAGATTCTAATGGAAATAAATGCAATCGTGTCTTGCAATTTGCCTATTTAAATAGTTTCTATCAAACTGGATTGAAAAACTTAATAGATAAAGCTGTTATTAAGCATACAGAGGAAAACAATACATTTGACCCATCAGCTTTTCAAAAGCTAGATGAAATTCTATTCGATTTCGCCCGCCGGCGTATGTCAGTCATCGTAAAAGATATTTCAGGTGAACATACAATGGTTTGTAAAGGTGCCGTAGAAGAAATTTTATCAATTTGCAACTACACTGAAGTGGATAAAAAAATCGTTACACTCACTGAGGAAATACGCTCAAATGTCAAAAAACTAAGCGAGACATTGAATAGTGAAGGTATGCGGGTTATTGCTGTGGCTTATAAAAAAGATAGAAACATAAATGATAAAGAGTACGCAGTAAAAGACGAAACTGATATGATTCTCGCTGGATATATCGGCTTTTTAGATCCACCGAAACCATCTGCAGCAGCTGCAATTCAAGCATTACAAAAGCATGGTGTACAAGTAAAAATTTTAACTGGCGATAACGAAATTGTTACACGAAAAGTTTGTAAAGAAGTTGGATTAGATATCGGCGAACCAATCCTCGGTTACGAGATTGATTCTTTACCAGATAAAGCATTAGCAAAACTTGCTGAAGAAACGACTGTATTTGCGAAGCTTAATCCAATGCAAAAATCTCGCATTATACACGCATTACAAGGAAACGGACACACTGTAGGTTACATGGGAGATGGCATTAACGATGCTGTAGCATTACGTGAAGCTGATGTCGGAATATCTGTTGATACTGCTACTGATATTGCGAAAGAAGCTTCTGATATTATTCTACTCGAAAAAAGTTTAACTATATTAGAAGCCGGGATTGTAGAAGGACGTACTACATTCGGAAATATTTTAAAATATATTAAGATGACAGCTAGCTCTAACTTCGGTAATGTGTTTAGCGTGTTAGTAGCAAGTGCTTTCATTCCTTTTTTACCGATGCTTGCCATTCATCTTTTAATTCAAAACTTACTTTATGATATTTCACAACTTTCTATTCCATGGGACAAAATGGATAAAGAGTTTCTAGAAAAACCCCGAAAATGGGATACTGCAAACTTACGAAACTTCATTATTTGTATCGGCCCAATTAGTTCCATATTTGATATTATCACATACGTAGTCATGTGGAATGTATTTGGCGCAAATACACCGAGCGAGCAATCATTATTCCAGTCCGGTTGGTTTGTGGTTGGATTGTTAACACAAACTTTAATTGTTCACATGATACGAACACAGAAGATTCCATTTATTCAAAGTGCTGCATCAACACCCGTCGTTTTATTAACCGCTCTTATTATGGCAATCGGGATTTATATTCCATTCTCACCACTTGGTGCAGCCGTTGGTTTACAAGCATTGCCACTTAGCTACTTCCCTTGGTTAGTAGGAATACTATTAGGCTACGCTTTTTTAACACAATTCCTGAAAAAGCTTTATATTAAAAAGTTTCATAGCTGGTTGTAAAAATAAGAATGAGTGGGTATTCCCCGCTCATTCTAAAAGACATAACACATATTTATATATGGAGGTGACCATGATGGTATGGTACGATATTATATTCAGATTAGTTATAGCAATTATTGTAGGAGCTTGCATCGGAATGGAAAGACAATGGAGACATCGAATGGCTGGGTTACGGACAAATGCTCTCGTATCACTTGGTGCCTGTATATTTGTTTTATTATCCGTCATGCTTGATCATGATGCTAGCCCCTCACGCATTGCTGCTCAAGTCGTTAGTGGCATTGGTTTTTTAGGGGGTGGCGTTATTATCCGCGATGGTTTTAGTATTAGAGGGCTAAATACGGCAGCTACTTTATGGTGTGCAGCTGCTGTCGGTACTCTTACAGGCGCCGGTTTCCTCGTTGCAGCTATATTAGGTGCAGCCGGCGTGTTACTAGCAAATATACTTCTTCGCCCAATTGCTCTTTTTATGAATAAAAAATCAAAAGAAGAATCACCTGAACAAACGAACTACTTACTTTCCCTTACTTGTTCAGAAGAAACTGAAGCACATATTCGTTTTTTACTTATGCATATGGTAAGTACAGAAGGGCTCAGTTTAAAAGAGTTGTATAGTGAAGATGTAGATTCTAATCAAAAAGTTTGTATACAGGCTACATTACATTGCAAGACAAATGCAGCTATCTTAATTGAAAAAATAGTAAGTAGAATGCTATTAGAATCTGGCGTTACTGGAGCTGGATGGAAGACTTCTTTAGATTTAGAAGCGAGTTAAATAGGAAAGGTGTCATGATTTTTACTACTTCATGACACCTTCTACATAAATTTATTTTCTAACTTTTGTTGAAACGACTTCTCTTGCTTACGTAGTAGTTGACTACCTCGTTGTAAAAGCAGTGTTCCATACTTATCATTAATTTGATCAATGACAGCAAGTAGCGGTTCTTTTTTTGCATCCTCTTCAAATGAAAACAAATCTAATTGTTTCACCGATTCTGTCTTCCACTCTATTTCAGTAGCTGTAACACCTAGTAAACGAACGGAATCACCATCCCAATGTTGCTTCCATAAACGGGATGCTGCTTGAAAAATATCGCGTTCTTCCGAAATCGCATTTTTCAATTGCTTACTCCGTGTTACTGTTCGCCTATCATGGTATTTAATCATAATTTGAATATTATAGCTGACAAGGGTTCGCTTTTGTAACCTTTTACTCACTGACTTTGATAAACGTTCTAACATATCAAGTAATTCTTTCTCTTCATCCATATCCTTTGAAAAAGTCATCGAGTTACCGACACTTTTATGCTGTCCCATTTGACTCGGATCCACTTCCCTATCATCCATACCTTTTGCACGCCTTTGCAAATCAACACCGTGCTTGCCAATTTTAGCGCGAATGATATGCTCGTCTCCCTTTGCCAACTGTTCAATTGTCTGTATATGAATATCATTTAATTTTCCAGCTGTTTTCTCACCAATTCCATGCATTGCTCCAACTGGACGTGGCCAAATCAGTTCTGGAATATCGCGTTTTCGAAGCACGGTAATACCAAGTGGTTTTTTCATATCTGAAGCGGTCTTTGCTAGGAAAAGATTTGGAGCGATTCCAATACTACACGGAAGCTGCAACTCTGTTAATAGTGCTTGTTGAATCATCTTTGCTATTTCAAGAGGAGAACCAAGTGCGTAGCAATCTGTAATATCTAAATACCCTTCATCTATTGAGACTGGTTGTATCTTTTCTGTAAAACGGGAAAGGACTTGAAACATTTGAAATGAAGCTTCGCGATATAATGTGAAATTAGGACGCCTTACAACTAATTGCGGGCATAACCTTTTCGCTTCCCAAAGGGGCATCGTCGTACGTATTCCGTATTCTCTCGCCTCATAACTACATGTTATAATAATTCCTTTTCTCTCTTTTTCATTTCCAGCAACCGCTAATGGCTTTCCTTGTAATGATGGATCATGAGCAATTTCAACAGATGCGAAAAAGCAATTCATATCTACATGTAAAATTACACGACCATTTTTCGGATACATTTCTCGCATAGTACTCACTCCCTAATCAGAACGTTCGTTCTTTTATTATATCAAATTTTGCACAATAGTTATAATAATTACTTGTTCTTTTTTATAATCCATATAAAGAGGATACACATGTGAAAGAGGCTGATTATGGTGAAATTAACTATATGTTCCTTGTAGTTATATTAATCATCATAATTATTTACTCCTTCCAATTTTCAACATGAATACGTTTGGATTTTTCTCTCGTCTAATATTATATACTGCTATGATTTTTCTTGTATTGGCTTATACGCCTTGTAAAAACAATCGAATCAAAATAAAAAGCGTGTAAATCACAATTGATTTACACGCTTTTTCTATTCTATTACTTCGCTACTTCTTCAATAATTGCAACAACTAATTCTGCTGTTTTTGCTAACTCTTCAACAGGAATCTTCTCGTTTGTTGTATGAATTTCTTCATAACCAACTGCCAAGTTAACTGTTGGGATACCGTGTCCTGCAATTACGTTTGCATCACTTCCGCCACCACTTTGGTGAAGAGAAGGTGTACGACCAATTTTTTCAGCTGCACGTTTTGCAACTTCTACAACGTGATCGCCATCAGCAAATTTAAATCCTGGGTACATAACGTTTACTTCAACGTCTGCATGACCACCCATTTCTTTTGCAGTTGTTTCAAATGCTTCTTTCATTTTCGCAACTTGTGCTTCCATTTTCTCATTGATTAAAGAACGAGCTTCTGCAAAGATTTGTACATGATCGCAAACGATATTCGTTTGTGTACCACCTTCAAAACGTCCAATGTTTGCAGTCGTTTCAGAGTCAATGCGACCAAGTGGCATCTTCGCAATTGCTTTCGCTGCGATAGTAATTGCAGATACACCTTTCTCCGGTGCTACACCAGCGTGAGCTGTTTTCCCGCGAATAATTGCGTTCACTTTCGCTTGTGTTGGAGCTGCAACAACGATTTCACCAACTTTTCCATCGCTATCTAATGCGTAGCCATACTTCGCTGTAATACGCTCACGATCTAAAGCTTTTGCACCAACAAGACCTGATTCTTCTCCGACTGTAATAATAAATTCAATTTTACCGTGAGAGATATTTTTCTCTTTTAAAACACGGATTGCTTCGAACATTGATGCTAATCCAGCTTTATCATCCGCGCCCAAAATTGTTGTACCATCTGATACGATATATCCATCTTTAATAGAAGGCTTAATTCCATTACCAGGAACTACTGTATCCATATGAGAAGTAAAGTAAATTGTATCAACACCATCTTTTGTTGCTGGTAAAGTACAAATTAAGTTACCTGCACCATGACCAGTTACAGCCATTGTGTCATCTTCAAATACTTCTACACCTAAATCTGTAAATTTCTTCGTTAATACTTTGCAGATTTCTGCTTCAAATTTCGTTTCAGAATCTACTTGTACTAATTCCATAAATTCATTTACTAAACGTTCTTGATTAATCATAAGACTGCGCCTCCTGCACTACCATTATGTATGTAACACTATTAATTATAACAGAATTTCGCAAAAGTTTCGAAATACAAGACAAAAAACAGATGGTTTACATGTCTAGATAACCATCTGCTTTCTATTACTCATTTAACAATACCCAGCGCATATGATCCTCCCACACGCCATTTACCATTAACATCTTCCTAGACACGCCTTCATATTGAAAGCCTATCTTCGTCACTACTTGTATAGATGCTAAATTACGAGGCATAATCGGAGCTTCTATACGATGTAACTGAAATCCCTCAAAAGCAACTTGAATTGCTTTTCTAAGCGCTTCTGTCGTATACCCTTTGTTTAACTCTGCTTTATCTAATTTATAACCGAGTACACAAGATTGATAAATGCCACGAACGATTAAATTAAATGAAATACACCCAATTATTTTCGTATCATCACCCTTTTTAAAAATCCATAGTCTGATGATTTTCCCTTCTTCGAACTCTTTTCTATCCTTTTGCAACTTTTTCTTTTGATAATCTAGCGTAAAAAAATCATCCGGTCTATACTCTTCCCAAGCTTTTAAAAACTCACGATTTCTGTCGTAATATTGAAGAACTGTTTCAGCATACGACTCATCAATTTCCTTTAAATATAAACGATCTGTTTCGTATATTTTCATCATCGTATCTCCATTCTTCAGCTTGCCCAACTAAAAATTAACAATATACCCTTTTACTATATTCTCTACACACACTCAAATTTCCTGTTATATTTTGCAACCCCTTCCCGAATTTTGTCCTTACTCTCCCCTTGTCCATAATTTCATTTCTCGTTACAATGAAATTGTACTGATTTGCAAGGAGGTATAACGATGCATAAAAAAGCTCAAAAAATTATGGTTTATGTGATGCTAATTTCTATGCTTGTAACAACATTACTTGCTGGCGCGAGTATGTTTTGGTAAAAAGGGCGATGTGTTCGTCCTTTTTTTACTTTTTACACATGACAAAATAAACCATCTCGACATCGAGATGGTTTATTTTATATAAAACACAATCGCTACAATACTAAAGGAAAATGACATTACAAGTGCTATTACAAAACTTGTATATTGTTTCTGCTGAAATGCCCCAATAACAAAAGTGAGATTAAGTAATGCCATACATACAATCGCTACAAGATAAGAACATATATTAAAAGTTGCCAATATGAATGTAATAACAAATAGAAATCCCATAAAAAACTGCATATACGAAAGTTTTGGATTCAAGTACATATGAGCAACCCCTTTATCTAATTTTATCTTTCTATACTTTCATTAACGCATGGTTATGTACACATGTCAAGACAACTTATTACAATAGAAAAAGCCAACCTTTTCGTTGGCTTCTTCATATGCAACGGCTCCTTTTTCTTTTGCCAATTGCTGAAATGATTTTTTCGATTTCACAATCCATACTTTCGTTCCAATTGGAATACGATCAAACAAATATTCCACATCGTTTTTCTTCATTCTTATACATCCTTGTGAAATATACTTTCCAATTGAACTCGGTTGGTTTGTTCCATGTATTCCATATTTACTTCCATCAGTTCCTCTTGCATTAAATCCAATCCACCTTGATCCAAGTGGATTTTTTGGCGATCCACCTGGAATATCCTTCGCAATGTAATACGGATCCTTCGCTTTCATTACAACATCAAAAGTTCCTTCTGGAGTTAATTCATTCGTTTTCCCTGTCGCTACTGGAAAAACCTTTTGAATCTTTCCATCGTCAATGTAAGCTAATTTATTCGTTGCTTTATTTACAATAATAAAAGGATCTCCGGCACGTGGATTATCCCCAAGAGGCCAAATCGGTGATAAAGAAAGACATAATATGATAGAGAGAAGATACGGCATAGATAATTCCTACCTTCTATATAAGTTCTTTTATATTATCCTTTCCCTTAAAGCGACTTTTAATGAGTAAATATTGTTCCATTTCATACACAAGTTGGACAAGTTTCGCACGTATCTCAAATTCTTCGCGTGTAGCTGGCAATGGCATGTCTCTAAATAATTCCCTCATTTCTTGAAGCTGCCTTAAGGAAATAACGCCTGTACTCTCAGGGCTAATAGCATTACCAATGTTTTCAACAACATCTGCAATCATGTCAGCTTGTTCATACGTCCACGATAAAGAAGCTGCTAATGGTATCATTCGCTCTAAAATTTCGAATTGTTGCATACGCATATTAAAATAACGATAGTAATAATCATCTTCTCGCATAAATGCATTCTCAAGTTTTTTAAACGATAAATCTCTTGCTTCATTTAACATATTCTCGGTTTCAATGAGTTCTGCTCCACTCCAACTACTTTCTCGATTTCGTAAATACACAACCATTTCAAACAAAATCGTTTTAAAATTACTCTCTATTTTATCCTGATACTCTTTTAGCTTATTTTCACTACTCGGCATATACATATTTACTAATAACGCCACGCTAATTCCTATTGTTAATATAGCAATTTCATTTCCAACTATAAGCCATGTAATTTGCTTCAATGAATATAGATGCATAACAATAACTGAACTCGTGACAATACCTTCTTGAATTTTAAGCATTACTGCAGTCGGAATAAATGTAAGTAACAATATACTAATTGCAAGTGGTGTATAGCCGATCGTTTCAAAAATACAAAACGCGAATACCATTGATAATACACACGCTAGAAAACGATGTAACGACACTTGAAGCGATTTGCGCTTCGTATTTTGTACACATAAAATAACTAAAATACCTGCTGAACTATAAAATTCTAATCCTAATAACTGAGCAATAAAAACTGCCGCGCCTGTCCCTATTGCTGTTTTTACTGTACGGTATCCAATTTTGAACATATCATTGCTCCTATATGTATAAACGTATTTACAGCTAGTATAAAAAAAGGATGACACAATGTCATCCTTTTCTACTTATTATTCACATAACCTTTTCATATTACAATATTTTTTGTAAAAATTGTTGCGCACGTTCACTTTTCGGCGCTGCAAAAAATTCTTCTGGCGCACTATCTTCTACAAGCTTTCCTCCGTCCAAGAAAAGAACACGATCTGCCACTTCTTTTGCAAAGCCCATTTCATGTGTAACAATAGCCATCGTCATTCCTGTCGTAACTAACGATTTCATAACTTCTAACACTTCTTTCACCATCTCTGGATCTAGCGCCGATGTCGGTTCATCAAATAACATAACTTCCGGTTCCATCGCTAACGCTCTTGCAATTGCTACACGTTGCTTTTGTCCTCCCGACAAACGATTCGGATACGTATTTTTTTTATCTACTAATCCAACCTTTTCTAAAAGTTTCTCAGCTTTCTTTTCAGCTTCTTGCTTCGTTACCCCTTTTACATTGATAGGGGCATACGCAATATTTTCTAATACAGTCATATGAGGAAATAAGTGAAAATGCTGAAATACCATACCGACATTTTCACGAACATGCATAACATTCGTTTTCGGATTCGTTACTTCTTCCGTTCCAATCCAAATGTGACCATCCGTTGGTGCTTCTAACATATTCATACAACGTAAAAATGTTGATTTTCCTGATCCAGAAGGTCCTATAATTGCAACTACTTCCCCTTTTTCAATCGTTGTTGTAATTCCTTTTAATACTTCGTTTTTACCAAATGATTTATGAAGGTTTTCAATTTTAATCACTTTTCTTCATTCTCCCTTCAATTGCCTTCCCGACTAATGTAAGAATAATGACTAACATATAATAAATCAGTCCAACAAAAAGTAATGGTTCAAGATATTTAAATGTCTCACCACCTACAATGTAAGCACGACGCATTAAATCAGTCGCGCCTATTACTGTTACTACAGCTGATTCTTTCGTAAGTGTCGCAAATTCGTTCACAAGCGCTGGTAATATATTTTTTAATGCTTGAGGGAAAATAATATTTCTCATCATTTTTCCGTATGGTATCCCTAAAGCCATTGCTGCTTCTGTTTGTCCTTTATCAACTGCTTGAATACCAGCACGAATTACTTCTGACATGTATGCACCTGAATTCAAGCTAAATGCAAGTACAGCTGCTAAGAATGCTGGTATTTCATAACCAATTATTTGCGGGACACCGAAATAAATAATCATTAATTGCAATACAAGTGGTGTACCACGAAAAATTGATGTATAAAAATCTGCTGCTATATTTAATGCTCGTATTCTAGCAATTTTACAAAGTGCTAATAACGTTCCTAAAATAAATCCTGCTAAAGCTGATACCGCTACAATTTTCAAAGTAACTTCTAAACCTTTTAGTATATATGGTATCGAAGGCGTAATCGCCGAAAAATCTAAGTTCATTCTTTTCATTCCCCTCACAGAAAAGTGAAAGGCAGCTTATTTTCCGCTGCCAAACCATTTCTTCACTAATTTATCCATTTCTCCATTTTCTTGCATTTTTTTAATTACTTTATTAAATTCAGCTGTTTTATCACTGTTTTTCGGAAGGGCAATTGCTGCTCCAACTTCTTCTGGCGCTTCTTTAATTTCAATTCCTTGTAAATCTTTCATTTTCTCTAAATAATTTTTAGCAACTGTGTCTTCTATAATTGCAGCGTCAAAACGACCAGCTTTAATTTCTTGTACGATTTCTGGTATACGGTCACGTCCCTCAACTTGGAAATCTACTTGTTTTTTAAATTCTGCCGCTTTCTCTTCTTGAATAGATCCTGTTTGTACCCCTACTTTTTTCCCTTTTAAATCCTCTACAGATTTAATGTTAGAATCCTTTTTAGAAACAACCATATTTTTCGCAACAAAATAAATATCTGTAAAATCAACATTATTTTTACGCTCTGCAGTTGGCGTCATGCCTGCCATTACGAAATCAACTTTTCCTGAACTAAGAGATGCTAATAAACCACCAAAATCCATATCTTTCACTTTCACTTCATACCCAAGTTCTTTTCCGATATATTTAGCAACATCAACATCAAAACCAATAATTTCATCACTTTTTGAAGCTTCCACGTATTCATATGGTTTATAATCTGCTGAAGTCCCCATTACGAGTACTTTCTTATTTCCTTTTGTTTCTTTCGATTCCCCATTACTACAAGCGCTGAATATACTTACAATTAAAATAAGTGCAAACGATATTGATACTAACTTCTTCATCTTTCTTCCCCCTAATAATGTATATTTAAAAGTTTAATAGAATATTTATTCGATGTTTGTATTGTATCAGCACTTTTATTTTTATGCAATATATAAAATAAAAATAAATAATAAAACAATATAAATGCTATTTGTTATGTATAAAATAATGCATAAAATAACATAACTATGCATATCTCTGAAATTTTAATAATAAATAAAAAAGGCGGCACATCCACTTGATTGTGGACGTGCCGCCTTTTCTCTTATTTTTTATAGTTCTTCACAATTCTCTTCAAAATATGATTGTAGTTTCGCAATAACTTGCATCGGTTCATGACCTTCAATTTCATGACGCTCTACCATCGTTACAATTTTTCCATCTTTTAATAAAGCAAATGATGGAGAAGAAGGTGGGTACCCTTCGAAATATTCACGCGCTCTTGCTGTCGCTTCTTTATCTTGACCTGCAAACACCGTTACAAGGTGGTTAGGACGTTTATCATAATGTACGGAATGCGCAGCAGCAGGACGAGCAATACCACCTGCACAACCACATACAGAGTTTACCATTACAAGTGTTGTTCCATTTCTTTTAAACGCTTCTTCTACCGCTTCTGGCGTCGTCAATTCTGTATATCCAGCAGAGACAATCTCTTCACGCGCTTGGCGGACAACATCATTCATAAAAAAGTTAAAATTAATCACTCTTTTCCCTCCTCTAAAACTACCTATTTGTATCTTACCAGTTAATGTTTATGAAATACAAGTAAGTTTACTTGTATTTAAGTATAGAAAAGGTGTTAGAGCAATTGCTCTAACACCTTTTCTTTAATGACCACGATGTTTTTGCTTTGCTTTTTGTACTTTAATTAAACGTCTTCTTTCTTTTTCAGCTTCTCGCTTCTCCTTAGACTGCACTTTCTTTTCTTGTTTATGCAATTCATAAGATAAACTAATCGCCTCTTGCGCCTTAGTAAAACGTTTAACATTTGTTTCTTTTGCTGCTTGTCGTATGATACGCTTTATGTTTTTAGGACGCTGTTTTTCTTTAACTTCTACACCACATTTTGCAAAATGCTGAAAATGCTCTAAAAGTGAACTATTCACAAACATAAGCACTTCTTCATCTGACGGTTCCGCTCCAAAAATATACCTTGCTCCATACAATTTCCCTTGTTCTTTACATGTAATGATTCCAACAAAAAATTGGCCATCGTGATATACTGTCAACTCCATTGACAGCCCCTCCTTTAAAAAATTAGAAATACGGGACATCCCGGAGGGGAAGGTTACTGACATGAAATCATGCGTCTGGACTACCAACCAGAGCTGTGTTTTTGTATTTCTTTCACTTTTATTATATCTTTTTTTCCATAATCTTCATATATTCAACAATCATTTTTTTATGCGATCCTACAATATAGTCAGGTAGTTCTGTTACTGAAAAGAATTTAAGCTGAACAGCTTCTTCTTTATTCATAACAAAATCCCCTTCGTATTCATCCGTATAATAGGCGGTTGTTACAGATTGAAATTCATCACCATTTGCTAATTTTGTAAAGTAGTTCGCTCCAGAAAATACATTGATTAGTCGCAAGTTCTTCACTTTTATTCCTGTCTCTTCATATACTTCACGATAAGCTGTTTCTTCTGGTGATTCACTAAGCTCCATTAGCCCGCCAGGTAGCCCCCATTTTCCGTACGGCTCTGTCCGCTGCTGCAATAAAACATAACCATTTTCATCTATAACGAGTACAACAGCACCAACTAAAATTAAAGGGCGATGACCAACTATTTTTCGTAATTCTTCTACATATCCCACCGTATCGCCTCCTTTTTCGTTGTCCACACTATTGTATCATATGTACGAAACGACAAAATGCGTATATTTTTCATTTTTTTAACAAAATATTTATTTTATGTGATTCATCTACTGTAGCTAACATAATGGATTCTACTTCTGTACTCTCCTCTAGAAATTCTCTCGCCCACGCTTCTGTTTTTCCTAATAATGCAAGAACATCTTTCTGAATCCTCCCATCCTTTACTAATATAAAAGAAACTGGAGATTTTCTTCCCGCCACTTTAAGATCAAGCCGCGAAACTGCTTCATATTCTGGATACCGAAATATAGAAACGACACCGTTCGCTTCCCATAATGCTAATTTAATCGTTTGAATATCGCTCACATTTCGCATACGAAGTTCCGAAAACAAATATTCCACGGTAATTCTCGCCTTTTTCAAATTGCTAAAATCAATGGAACCATTATGTATAAGAATGATAGGTGCTGGCTCTAAAAAGCGTCTCCATCTATCCCATTTCAGCATTAAAACTGAGCTTATAATATGAAGTACAACGAGTATGAACGTTGTAATCATCGAGCCCAGTAACCCTACTTTTTCATCAGACAATGCGTTAGAAATATTCCCACCCAGCAATAACACTAATACAACATCTAAAAAACGAAGTTGTGCGATAGACCTTTGCCCCATTGCTTTCGCAACTAATATTAAAAATATGTATGCTATAATAGCCCGAATAACCCATTCACTATTAGAAAGATGCCGTGCTCCTTCAAAAATATGCATATGCATCACTTTGCACTCCTTACCCGTCTCAAACTGCTATCCTGTTTTAGTTTGCAACGTTTATGAGCATATATGTAAAAAAAGCTGGTTCGTTTAAAAACGAACCAGCTTTTTTTACTTAACTGAAAACATATATTTTTTATAAGTTTTCCGTACCGATAGTATTAGCCCCATCATAATCATATTCGAGAATAAGGAACTTCCCCCATACGATAAGAAAGGTAATGCAATACCTTTTACAGGCATTAACCCAACGATCATACCGATGTTTTGGAATATTTGAACTGTTAATATACCGATAGATCCAGCGCATAATAATGTACCAAATAAATTATCAGCGGAATAACCAATAATAATTGTTCGATATAGTAGCAACAGGAACAAGAAGACAACTAACGCTGCTACGATAAATCCACCTTCTTCGGCAATTGTAGCGAAAATAAAGTCAGTATGCTTCTCTGGGATATAGACGCTTCCTCCCCCAAACCCTTTACCTTCCATTCCTCCACTACCTACAGCTAAAATCGATTGTTGCGTTTGATAACCTTGATCTGCATTTTCAAATGGATTTAACCAACCTACAATACGCGACTGTTGGTGAGGTTTTAGTAAAGTAACTAAATTATTATAGAAAAAATCTTGATACTTAAAGAAAATAAATATTAAAGCAGATAATATGGTCAACGGAATAACTGTACATAATGCTATCAATTTCTTTTGAATACCTGACATAAATAAAATACATGCAATAGCAGCAGCATATAAGAACACCATACCTGTATCCGGTTGACTATATACAACCGCCATAGGTGGAAGTGACACTAGCATAATTTTACCTACTAGCTTTAAATCTGTTTGGAATGTCCTTGCCATATACTGTGCATTATGTTTTACTGCTATACTCGCTACTACAAGTAGCAATGCAATTTTGAAAAACTCAGACGGCTGAATTTGTCCAAATACTGGGAAAACAAACCATCTTTTTGCACCTAATTTTTCAGGTGTAAAACCTGATGGTGGTAATACTTTCAAAAGAATAAGTGAAGCAAACCCAGCAATATAAAGCGGCCAAGATAATTTTTGTAACTGATCTAAATCAATGCTTGCAACAAGAAGTAACAATACAACCCCAATTATGTAGTTAACACCTTGTTTCATAGCAAAGTTTGCAGCTCCATACTGTCCCGTTTGCTGACTGCTATATATAGCAGCTATACTCGTCACACATAGTGCACACAAAATTAAAATTAATTTTACATCTAAACTTTTTAGAAACTCGGTACTTCTTTTCATGACATCCTCCTGAAACATTGTTACGGCAAAAATAAAAAACCAGGAGTCAACATTCTTCATGTTTTGACGACTGATTACACATTATCTATAAAACACTTATATAGAATAACTCTCTTTTTCATACAATACAATATATTATACTACAGTTTCATCAGTAAGATTTGCCAAAAAAATTATTCTTTTCTTATTTTATATCCATATACCATATATCAGCAATGTATTTTCGTAAATTCCTAATACATAATCGTTTATTGTAAGATTACTGGGAAAGGTATTTATACATATAGTAGGATGTAGATGAAGAAATAAGATGATAAAAAGCTCGCATAAGCGAGCTTTTTATTAATATACAGATGTATTATTTTCTGACATGTTTTCTAAAATTTCTTTAACACGCCCTAAGAACTTACCACAAATTAAACCATCAAGTACGCGGTGATCAAGTGATAAACATAAGTTAACCATGTCACGAGCACCGAACATACCGTTATCCATAATTACTGGGCGTTTTACAATTGATTCAACTTGTAAAATAGCCGCTTGTGGGTAATTAATAATACCCATAGATTGAACAGAACCGAATGATCCTGTGTTATTAATTGTAAATGTTCCACCTTGCATTTCGTCTGCTTTTAACGATTTCGTGCGTACTTTTCCTGCAAGTTCTGTAATTTCACGAGCGATACCTTTAATTGTTTTCTCGTCCGCTTGCTTAATTACTGGTACAAATAGTTCTTCCTCTGTTGCAACAGCGATAGAAAGGTTAATATCTTTCTTCTGAACAATTTTATCGCCAGCCCACATTGAATTGATTTGAGGATACTCTTTTAACGCTTGTGCTACTGCTTTTACGAAGAAAGCAAAGAACGTTAAGTTAAAGCCTTCACGCTTCTTAAAGTCACCTTTGATTGAGTTACGGTATGACACAAGGTTTGTCACATCTACTTCAATCATCATCCAAGCATGTGGTGCTTCGTGTTTACTACGTAACATGTTCGCTGCGATTGCTTTACGCACACCTGTTACTGGAATTTCGATATCTCCAGGCATTGTAGGTACAGAAACTGGTTTCGCAGCTTCTACTTTTTGCGCTACTGGTGCTGCTTTTGGTGCTTCTGGGCGAGCTTCTACTACTGCCGCTACAGCTTCCTCTTTCTTCGCCGCACCTGCTTGCGGAATATTTCCAGATTCCACTAGCTTTAAAATATCTTTACGAGTGATACGGCCGTTTGCTCCCGTACCCTCTACTAGATCTAAATCAACGTTATGCTCACCCGCAAGTTTTAACACAGCTGGTGAAAAACGTGGTTTTCCATCAGTTGGTTGTTTTACTTTCGGTGCTTTTTCAGGCGTAATTGCTGCTGCCTTTGGTTCTTCTTTCGTTTTTTCCTCAACAGCTGTTGCTGCTACTTCGTCTGCGCCTTCTACTTGAATCACACAAACTACTTCACCTACAGCTAACGTATCACCTTCACCAGCGATTAACTCTTTCACAATACCAGTGAAAGAAGATGGTACTTCAGCATTTACTTTATCAGTCATTACTTCTGCAAGCGGATCATACTTGTTTACGTGATCGCCAACATTAACGAGCCATTTACTAATTGTGCCCTCTGTAACGCTCTCCCCGAGCTGAGGCATTGTAATATTTTCTACAGCCATGTATAGTCCCCCCGATTAAAATTCCGCAAGTTCACGCATTGCTTTTTCAACTTTATCTGGATTTACCATAAAGAATTTTTCCATTGTTGGTGCATATGGCATTGCTGGAACGTCTGGACCTGCAAGACGTGCGATTGGCGCATCTAAATCAAATAGACAGTTTTCAGCAATAATTGCTGCCACTTCACTCATAATGCTTCCTTCTTTATTGTCTTCTGTTACAAGAAGAACTTTACCTGTTTTAGAAGCTGCTTCAATGATTGCTTCTTTATCTAATGGATATACAGTACGTAAATCAAGAATGTGTGCAGAGATGCCATCTTGTGCTAACTTTTCAGCTGCTTGAAGAGCAAAATGAACACATAATCCGTACGTGATAACTGTAATATCATCACCTTCACGTTTTACATCTGCTTTTCCGATTGGTAATACGTAGTCATCCTCCGGCACTTCACCTTTAATTAAACGATATGCACGTTTATGTTCGAAGAATAATACTGGATCTTCATCACGAATGGCTGCTTTTAATAAGCCTTTTGCATCATATGGTGTAGAAGGGATAACGATTTTTAAACCTGGCTGGTTTGCAAACATCGCTTCTACAGATTGTGAATGATACAATGCACCGTGAACACCCCCACCAAATGGTGCACGGATTGTAACTGGACAAGTCCAATCATTATTAGAACGATAACGAATTTTTGCTGCCTCAGAAACAATTTGGTTTACTGCTGGCATGATGAAATCAGCAAACTGCATTTCAGCGATTGGACGCATACCATACATTGCTGCACCAATTGCTACCCCAGCAATTGCAGATTCTGCAAGCGGTGCATCAAGCGCACGATCTTCACCAAATTGATCATACAAACCGTGTGTCGCTTTAAACACGCCACCTTTTTTACCAACATCTTCTCCTAAAACGAATACTTTCTCATCGCGTTCCATTTCTTCGCGCATTGCTAATGTAATAGCATCAATATAAGACATTACAGCCATGAAACGTTCCCCCCTATTCTGCGTATACGTGCTTCAATGCATCTTCAGGTGCTGCATACGGAGCATTTTCTGCATATTCTGTTGCTTCATTTACGATATGCATAATTTCGTCTAACATTTGTTTTTCCGATTCCTCAGTTAACACACCAGCTTCTTTTAAATAAGCCGCGAATGTTATAATTGAATCTTTTTTCTTTGCTTCTTCTACTTCTTCTTTATCACGATAAACACGATCATCATCGTCACTAGAATGTGCTGTTAAACGATATGATACTGTTTCAATTAAAGTTGGGCCTTCACCACGACGACCGCGATCTGCTGCTTCTTTTACAGCTTTATATACTGCAAGCGGATCGTTTCCGTCTATTGTATATCCAGGCATACCATAACCAATTGCACGATCTGATACGTTTTTACATGCTAATTGTTTTTCAACCGGAATAGAGATTGCATATTTGTTATTTTCACACATAAAAATAACAGGTAGTTTGTGTACACCAGCAAAGTTTGCCCCTTCATGGAAGTCACCTTGGTTTGAAGAACCTTCTCCAAATGTAACGAACGTTACTAAATCTTTCTTCTCCATTTTTCCAGCTAGTGCAATACCAACTGCATGTGGTACTTGCGTTGTTACTGGAGATGAACCTGTAACAATACGATTTTTCTTTTGACCGAAGTGACCAGGCATTTGACGACCACCAGAGTTTGGATCTCCAGCTTTCGCGAAAGCAGACAACATAAGCTCTTTAGCTGTCATACCAAATGCTAGTACAACACCCATATCACGATAGTATGGTAATGCATAATCTTTCTCTCTATCAAGAGCGAACGCCGCTCCAACTTGTGCAGCCTCTTGTCCTTGACAAGAAATTACGAATGGAATTTTACCAGCGCGGTTTAATAACCACATACGTTCGTCGATTTTACGTGCAAGTAACATCGTACGGAACATTTCTAATACTTGCTCATCACTTAAGCCAAGCTCTTCATGGCGCTTTTCTTTTACTTCTGCCATTTTTCATAACCTCCTAAATCCACATTTTTATGCGTGTAACGCTCTTCCATCTACAGCAAGTGCTGCTTCACCAATCGCCTCAGATAATGATGGATGCGGATGAATTGTATGTGCTACTTCCCAAGGTGTTGCATCAAGTACTCTTGCAAGACCAGCTTCAGAAATCATATCTGTTACATGTGGTCCAATCATATGAACACCAAGAATGTCATTTGTCTCTTCATCAACTACAAGTTTTACGAAACCATCTGATTCTCCGTATACAAGTGCTTTTCCGATTGCGCGGAATGAGAACTTACCTACTTTTAACTTATAGCCTTTTTCTTTCGCTTCTTGTTCTGTTAAGCCAACAGAAGCAACTTCTGGACTGCTATATACGCATTTTGATACCATAGAGTAATCAATTGGTGTAACTTCTTTCCCTGCAATATGTTCTACTGCAGCAATTCCTTCATGAGAAGCAACGTGAGCAAGTTGCAGGCCACCGATTACATCTCCAATTGCGTAAATATGCGATTCTTTCGTTTGATAAAACTCATTTGTTTGAATGTATCCTTTTTCCACAACGATATCTGTGTTCTCTAAGCCAATATTTTGCGTATTCGCTTGTCTTCCTACAGATACAAGCATTTTTTCTGCTTTAAATTCTTTATTTTCACCGTTGTATTCAGCTTGGATTGTTACTCCATTATCTTTTACCAATGTTTCTGGTAATACTTTTGCACCAGTTACCACTTTAATACCTTTTTTCTTGAATAGACGTTGCATTTCTTTTGAAACGTCTTGATCTTCTAGTGGTAATATCGTTTTTGCATACTCTAATACTGTAACTTCTACACCGAAGTCAGCAAGCATAGATGCCCACTCAATACCGATTACACCGCCACCAACGATAATAATCGAACTAGGAAGCGTTTCCATTTTTAGGGCATGATCCGAAGACATTACGTATTCTCCATCTAATTCTAAACCTGGTAATGAATTTGGACGAGAACCTGTTGCAACAAGTACATTTTTTGGAATTAACATTTCATTCTCTTCTCCACTTGCAAGTTCAACTGAAATTGTCCCTGGCATAGGAGAGAAAATAGACGGGCCAAGAATACGACCAATACCTTCAAACACATCAATTTTACCTTGTTTCATTAAATGTTGAACGCCTTTATGAAGCTGCGTTACAATCTTCTCTTTACGCTCTTGTACTTTCGCAAAGTTTAGTTCTACATTGCTTGCAATAACTCCGAACTCTTCGCTTTTTTTAGCAGTTGCATATACTTCCGCACTACGTAAAAGAGCCTTACTAGGAATACATCCTTTGTGTAAACAAGTACCACCAAGATTTTCTTTTTCGACTAGTGCTGTTTTTAACCCTAATTGTGATGCACGAATTGCAGCAACATATCCACCAGTACCGCCGCCAACGATGACTAAATCATATTCTTTTGCCATTATCTCAACCCCTAGCTACCGTTTCTTTTTCACGTACAACGTATTCTTTTGGAGCTTCTTCTTCACGTAATACACGAAGTGCTCCTTCTGCTAACGCTTCTAACTCATCTTCGCCTGGATGTACGATAACATCTGCAATCCAGTCCACTCGCTCTTTTATTTCATCGACAAGAATTTTACTGTATGCCAATCCACCAGTTAATACGATTGCATCGATTTTCCCGTGAAGTACAGCGCTAGCTCCGCCAATCTCTTTTGCAACTTGATATGCCATTGCTTTATAAATAAGAGTTGCTTCAGGATCACCTTTTTCAACCATTTGCTCTACTTTAATCGCATCATTTGTACCGATTAAACTTACAAGTCCACCTTGTCCGACAAGTTTTTTAATCATTTCATCACGGTAATACTCACCAGAGAAACACATTTCTACTAGTTGCCCTACTGGTACTGTACCAGCGCGCTCTGGACTAAATGGTCCTTCTCCGTTTAAACCGTTATTCACATCGATTACTCTTCCTTTTTTATGAGCACCAACTGTAATACCGCCACCCATATGTGTAACTAATAAATTTAAATCCTCGTATTTGTGATTTAACTGTTCAGCTACTTTACGAGCAACTGCTTTTTGATTTAATGCATGGAAGATACTTTTGCGTTCCATACCAGCAATGCCACTTATACGAGCAACCGGCTCCATCTCATCTACAACGACAGGATCTACAATGAATGCAGGAATGTTTAATCCAGAAGCAATTTCATATGCTAAAATGCCTCCAAGGTTTGAAGCGTGATGACCGCTAAAGCCATTTTTCAAATCTTCTAACATCGCATCGTTTACTGTATACGTACCGCCTTCGATTGGACGAAGTAATCCACCACGCCCACAAACAGCGTTTAATTTTGAAATGTTAATACCATGAGAATGTAGAACTTCTAAAATCGTTTCTTTTCGAAACTCATATTGGTCGATAATTCTCTTATATTTTCCAATCTGTTCTACGTCATGACGAATCGTTTCTTCTAGAACGGGTCTTTCATTATCAAAAACACCAATTTTTGTGGATGTACTACCTGGGTTAATAACAAGAATTCGATTTACAGACAATGTTGCTACCTCCACTAATAAATTCAAAAGGAAGTGGAAACCTCATAAGAGGTAACCACACCTTTTGTAAAAGTTATATATGAATGATTAGCGACGGCTAATAATATCGTGACCGTTGCGTAAGTAAGTGCTACGAGAATTCTTCAAGCTTGCAATGCGCTCTTCAGCTAGACGATCTGCCGCTACATAAGTTGCTATGCCATCGCGTTTTGAAATTTCGATTACTTTTGCAATCGTGTCATAAATAGACTCAACACGTTTTAGTGCACGTTCTCTATTGTATCCATATAATTCGTCTGCTACGTTAATTACGCCACCTGCATTAATTACATAATCTGGTGCGTATACAATACCCATTTCATGAATGATGTCACCGTGACGATCTTCTTTTAATTGGTTATTTGCAGAACCTGCGATTACTTTTGCTTTAAGTTGTGGAATAGTTTCATCATTAACTGTTGCGCCTAATGCACATGGTGCGTAAATATCGCATTCCACACCGTAAATTTCATTTGGTTCAACTGCTGATGCACCGAATTCTTCTACAGCACGTTGTACAGCTTCTTTATTAATATCTGTAACGATTAATTTTGCTCCTTCAGCGTGTAAATGTTTGCATAGATGATATGCTACGTTACCAACGCCTTGAACAGCAATTACTTTTCCTTCTAAATTGTCAGTACCGAAAGCTTCTTTTGCAGCTGCTTTCATACCACGATAAACACCGTATGCAGTTACTGGAGATGGGTTACCAGAAGAACCGAATGATGGTGAGATACCTGTTACAAAGTCAGTTTCTTCGTGGATAATATCCATATCATCTACTGTTGTACCAACATCTTCAGCTGTAATGTATCGTCCGTTTAGTCCTTGGATATAACGTCCTAGTGCACGGAACATTGCTTCGCTCTTATCTTTACGAGGATCACCAATAATTACTGTTTTCGCACCACCTAAGTTTAAACCAGCTGCTGCGTTTTTGTATGTCATCCCTTTTGCAAGACGCAATGCATCTTCAATCGCCGCTTCTTCAGAATCATATGTCCACATTCTTGTTCCACCAAGAGCCGGTCCAAGTGTTGTATCATGAATTGCAATAATTGCTTTTAAACCAGATTCTTTATCTTGACAAAATACCACTTGCTCATAATCATATTTTTCTAAGTATTCGAAGATTTCTAATGTCATTGTCGTTTCCCCCTAATGTTTTACCCTTTTTGGTTTATTTTGAAGCAGTCGCAACTGCCAATGCTAATGAATATACTTTTGTTTCTGCTGAATCAGCACGAGATGTTAAAACAATCGGTGCTTTTGCGCCAGCAATCATTGCTCCTACTTTTGCATCCGCAAAGTATACGAGTGATTTATATAGCACATTTCCAGCTTCAATCGTTGGGACGAGTAAAATATCTGCCTTACCTGCTACATCACTTACTATGCCTTTATGCTCTGCTGCAATTTGTGATACTGCATTATCTAAAGCAAGTGGTCCATCAACGATACAATCTTTAATTTGTCCGCGGCGATTCATTTGTGTTAACATCGCTGCATCAATTGTCGCCTGCATCGCTGGATTCACAACTTCTACTGCTGCAATTGGTGCCACTTTTGGCAAGTCGATTCCTATTGCCCGGGCAACTTCTACAGTATTTTGTATAATAGCAGCTTTTTGTGTTACATCAGGTGCGATGTTCATCGCTGCATCTGTAACGAAAATAAGACGATCATAATTTGGAACTTCAAATGCTGCTACATGTGAAAGTACGCTACCTTTACGTAGGCCCCACTCTTTGTTTAACACAGCCTTCAAAATATTCGCTGTTGGGATGTTACCCTTCATAAGCACGTCTGCCTCACCATTTCTCACAGCTTTAACAGAAAGTTCTGCAGCCTCTGCATTAGACATTGCTGCAATCACTTCAACATGTTCTGAAGTTTGTAAACCATGTTCTTGTAGCATCCCCATTATTTTTTCTTGATTTCCATATAGACGAAATTGAGCTAGCTGTAATTTAATTGCTTTCGCTACAGCTTCAATTACTTCATGATCTTCAGCTACTGCTACAGCTACAGTTTTTTTAGGCTGTCCCGCTGCTTGATCAATTAAGTATTCTAACTTCATATTTTGTAATCAACCCTTTCCGTCGTCCCTCGTCTATTTATAAAGCAAATACCGTGCCAACTTTTAAAAGTGGTCTTACCAATAATGAAAACGCATTCAAAATGCAGTAAAATCAATACTTTGGAAAATAACGAAAGATTCTGTCTTATTTTGTCGCTTTTTGTATACCATGCAATAAATTGCACGGTACGCAATTTATTGCATGCTATTTTTTGCATGGTCATACTTTTCTAGCTTATAATATAAATTTCGAACGGAAATTCCTAACGCTTTTGCAGTTTGTGTTTTATTCCCATCAAATCTCTCCAAATATTCATGAATAATATTCCCTTCAAACTCTGTTACTAAATGTTCAAGTGGCTTTTCTTCTAATTCAGGTAATAAATGAGATTGCTTTGACTCCACCTGCTCTTCATTATGTAATGGTGGTAAATGTTGTACATCAATATAGATCTCGTTATAATTCATAAAAATAATAGCTCGTCCTAAAATATTTTCAAGTTCTCTCACATTTCCTGGCCATTCGTATGATTGTAAATATAAAATAGCTGAATCAGTGAGCCCTTCTACATTACGACCATAATCTTGATTAATTTTTTGAATCAACCTGTCCGCAATTTTCGGTATATCTCCTTTACGTTGACGAAGAGATGGAATTTGAATTGGAATTTTATTTAATCGATAATATAAATCCTCCCTAAACTTCCCTTCTAGAATAGCCTTTTCTAAATTCACATGTGTCGCTGCAATTACTCGAACATTAATGGGTATCGCTTTCGTCCCACCAACTTTTACAATTTCTTTTTCCTGCAATACACGAAGGAGTTTCGCTTGTGTATTTGCAGATAACTCCCCTATTTCATCTAAAAAAATACTACCGTTATTCGCTTCCTCAAAGAACCCACGTTTCCCGCCTCTTTTCGCTCCAGAAAACGCCCCTTCCTCATAACCAAATAATTCACTTTCTAACAACGTCTCCGAAATAGCCGCACAGTTTACACGGACGAATTTATTGTATTTTCGATTACTTCCATTATGGATTGCATGTGCAAACAATTCTTTACCAGTCCCAGATTCACCGCGTAACAGTACCGTTGCTGGTGTATTCGCTCCTAGCTTCGCCTGTTCGATAGCTGCCGTTGTTTCATCTGAATTTCCGACAATATCATCAAATGAATATTTTGCTTCTAATGTGCGAATAATTTGCCTTGCTCTATTCAATTCATTTGTTAACTTTTGAATTTCCGACACGTCACGGATAACGCCAACGCTTCCTTTCAATATTCCATCCACAATAACTGGCGCTACGTTTACAATTACATCGCGCTTTTTTTGCCCAATCTTCATATGTATTCCGCGCACCGCACGACGCGTTCGAAGTACTTTCATATGCATACTTTCGCCTTCTACAATATCAGTTGTAGCAGGCTTCCCAATAATATCTTCTTCTGTTAGACCCGTTAATTTCGTATATGCCGGGTTAATGACTAAACCTCTTCCTTTTTCATCCACAACCGAAATCGCTTCTTCAGATGAGTTGATAATTGCCTCTAATAGTGTTTGAATTTCTTTTAAGTCTGTAACTTCTTCCGCTAAATCTACAACTTCTGTTATATCTTTAAAAATTGCAAATGCCCCTTGTACCTCTCCGCCTTCTTTTAATATCGGTATACGCGTTGTAATAATTTTCTTTCCATTCTCTAATGTTAGTTCATAATTTACTTCTATTTGTTTCGTACGTATAATGCGAAGTAATTTACTAGTGGGAATGACTTCTAAAATATATTTTCCTATCGCCTCTTCTTTTTTATATCCGATAATACGCTCCGCACTTTTATTAAAAAGACGAACTTGTCCCTCTCGATCAATTACGATCATGCCGTCATGCGTAGAATTTAAAATTAATTCTCCTTGTTGCGTTTGTTCCTCTAACCGCCCAATTAACCCTTCCTTCTCATGCGCTAATCCTGTAACAATTTTTGCAATATCACCTGGTATAAGAAGAGTGTCTTTTTTCTTTTTTTCCAATAAAACTTTATGTACATCATCTTCACCTGTCATATCAAATATTACATCGATATGCATAGAAAGAAATGGAGTTACACTTTCTCCAATTGCAATTCCATATTCCTTAGCAATTTGTAATCCTTTTGCCAACGGATTTATATCAATAATCCCTATAATTTGAAATATATTCGAACTATGTAACAGATTCAGCAGTGCGCTCCCGCCTTCACCTGCACCAACAATTAATACTTTTTGTTTCATATATTACACTTCCTCTCGAAGTAACTCTGCAAATTTTTTCACACCCTTATCTTACTCGTTCAGCACCCTCTTGACAAACCCCCTTTCCGTATAACATCATTAAAATATACGAAATAATCTGAAAAGGAGAGTTATGTATGCAGCGTTACGTTGCTCTACTATTAGCACTCATCCCTATTTCATTAGCTGTGTTTGGTATAAAGTTAATGAGAGATACTGTATTCGGGATTCTATTTCCACCAATCTCTATACTGTGGTTACAATTTTTAATCGGTGCTCTCTGCTTCGGGCTCGGGTTTTATATCTTCGGTGGCTTCGTCTTGCACCGAGACCGTAAACGAAATAAAGTACAGGCTCGCTTTAGAAGATAGGAAGGCCCCACTATTTATAAATAAAAAAATGAGACCGTTACACGCGGTCTCATTTTTTTATTGGCAACAACGTTCTTGCCGTTTCAGGGTAATCAGTAATAATCGCCGATATATTCATATCAAAATATTTACGCATAAGCGTTTCTTCATTAATTGTATAAGGGCGAACCTCTACACCACTTTCCATCGTTAGTTCAGCAATAGCATCTTGAAGGTAACGATAATTCGGATGTACTGCTGTAGCCCCCATTTTTTTCGCGTATGCCCACGGACTATGCAAACCTTCGCGATATAAAATTGCTGTTTGAATATCAGGAGCCATCATATGACACCGTTTCATGCTGTAGTGATTAAACGAAGAAAATATAACACGATCCTCTAAACTAAATTTCCGTACAAGCGTTATAACTTCTTCCTCTAAACCTCTGTATGGAATTTTATTATTTTTAAGTTCAATATTAAGTAGCAAACTCGTTCGTTCAAGCCATTCTAATACCTCTTCTAAAAGTGGTATTTTACAAAACCCCACTTTATCACCAAATTTATAACTTGCATCTAACTTGCATAAATCCTCATATACATAATTCCGAACCGCACCTTTTCCATTTGTTGTTCGGTCCACCGTTTCATCATGAATGACGACAACTTTTCCATCTTTCGTTAATTGAACATCAAGTTCAATTCCATCCGCTCTAAAAGACTCAGCCGCTTCAAATGAAATCATTGTATTTTCTGGGTACGTTCCAGCCGCACCACGATGTGCAAATATAAGAGTCATCCTCACTCCCCCAATCTTATGCTATACTATACGAAAAAGGAGGTACTTCTATGAGACCATTACAAATTTCTCCAGATACTGCAGTCCGCTTATCAAAAGCACTAGGTGTTCCACTTGAACAACTCATGCACATGCCGCAGCACATTTTAATTCAAAAGCTAGTTGAATTAGAAAAACAAAATAAAGACGAAGAATAATACAGTCCTGTTTTGCAGGGCTTTTTATTGCCCTCCATTATACCATGGATACTTTCCCTACTAAAATTCTTTAATAGATGTACTTCGGTGCAATTTAGCCGTTCCTTCATCATTTAATAATGAATCATATCTTTTCTTTTTTGTTACAAGTCATAAAGAAAGCAGACTATTTATTTATAAGTCCCCATTGCATCCTTAAAACACGATAATACAAAACTAGAAAGCCTTTATATTATTTTTTATTGAACGTGCGGAGCATCCCCTGATTCGTATAGTTCTTTCGCCTTTTCCTCCCCGAATGTAGTTAAAATATAATGTTGCTCTTCTAACGCATCCATTGCTCTAGTTGCTTTACAAACGTTATCTTCTTGAGCATCCGAGAAATAATTGTGATCTTCTACAATTTTACTAAAATCTTTTTTCACCCATCTATCAGCAATTGCTAAAAGCTCATTTTTCTTCGCAAAGCTACTCTTATTTATGATTTCTTTTAACTTTTTAGCATTATTTTGAACAATTGGGATAGAGCCCGATTTTCGTTCTGCCACCACTTTTTGATGAGTCATGTGATGCATCGCTGTAATGACTTCGCTTTCAGTAGAATTTTCAGTAACATACACATCAACAAAGACTCCATCTACCTCTCTACCTACTATCGTTTGGTCTTCTTTTTTGTCTATTTGAGCACTCACCTCTTTATCTGCTGGATTATCGGCAAGTTCTAACATTCCAAATGTAACTGCTACAGCAAGAACTCCCATAGCTGCTACTATTCCTAACCAAGTTAAAATTTTATTTTTCATTCCCCTTCTCCCTATCTATACCTATTTAATTACCTTATAAAAAACTCACTTATATGTAATATTACTAAAAATAGGTTTTATTTTCCATAGTATGAAATAATCTCTTTTTCTCAACAAAATAAAAAGACCAACGAATCATAAAATTCATTGGTCATTGAGTGAAAAGTTTATTGGTTTTAAAATTGATATTAAGTATAGATTTCAAGAATTTGTCGGCTTAGCTAAAGAGTAAACCCTTACTATCTTTACTCTCAGCTAGCTTTATGTTCAAGTCTCAGCTTATCCGCAACCATTGCGATAAACTCAGAGTTCGTAGGTTTTGCTTTTGACATGGATACTGTATAACCGAATAAGGACGAAATAGAATCAATATTCCCACGGCTCCAAGCTACTTCAATCGCGTGACGAATTGCTCGCTCCACACGGCTTGCTGTGGTATTATATTTCTTTGCGATATCTGGATACAATACTTTCGTAATCGATCCTAATAATTCGATATCGTTGTATACCATGGAGATTGCTTCTCGTAAATACATATATCCTTTAATATGAGCGGGTACACCAATTTCATGAATGATACTCGTAATACTCGCATCTAAATTTTTCGGTTTTCCATCTACTGTTGTTGCTGATCGGAATGATGGTAGTGGACGTTTAATCATAGCATTTGCTTTACCACTCACTTGACGAATATGACTCGTTAAATTCTCCATATCAAATGGTTTTAATATGAAATATGAGGCACCTAAGTCAACTGCTTTTTTCGTCACATCTTCTTGCCCGAATGCTGTCAACATAATTACGCTAGGCTGTTTTAACCTTTCAATATGTCGCATTTTTTCCAATACAGCTAAACCATCTAAGTGTGGCATAATAATGTCTAAAACGAGTACATCAGGTTGCTTATCTGTTAATAAGTTTAAACACTCTTGACCATTATAAGCAGTACCGATTACTTCCATATCATCTTGAGCAGCTACATAGCTCTCTAACATTGACACTAGTTCTTTATTATCATCCACAAGACATACTTTAATTTTCTCCACAGCTTTTCCTCCCTTACCGAATCGATTCTCCGACATGTGTATCCTTCTAGGCTACATGAATTGTTCGACAATTGTGTGAAAATTCCCTTTTAAAGTTTCTTACTTTCCGATAAAATCACAAAAAAATATGTTTATCGTTCATTTATTCCCTTTCGCAACACATTCCATCATAGAAATACAACGAAACGTTCAACCCTTTTCTTTTATTTTACAACAAAAAACACCTCTTGCGGAGCTTTTACAAAATTTCAACGAATTTTTCAACAGAAAAAGCGAGCTAATATGTATTAGCTCGCTTTTTTCTCTTGATCATAAATATTAATTCCAGCTTGATGTAACATCCATTCAATATGAACACCATATCCTGATGTTGGATCATTTACAAATACATGTGTAACAGCACCAATTACTTTTCCATTTTGTACAATTGGACTTCCACTCATTCCTTGTACGATACCGCCCGTTTTCGCTAATAGACGTTTATCTGTTACTTTTATTACCATACCCTTTGTAGCTGGGAATTTTTGCTGCACTGTACTAACGACTTCAATATCAAACGCTTCTACTTTATCTTGATCAATAACTGTTAATATTTTTGCCGGTCCTTCTTTTACTTGATGAGATAATGCGATAGGCATTGCTTTATCCATTATACCGTTTTTCATATTCGTATTTAATTTTCCAAAAATACCATATGGACTATTAATTGTAATATTGCCAATCACTTCACGATCTGGTGAAAATCTTGCTAATTTCTCGCCTGGATTCCCATGACTGCCTCTTTCAATTGATGTAACTGTCGAGCGCATAATTTGTCCATCTTCGACTTGAATCGGCTTTTTTGTATCATTATCAGAAATAACATGACCAAGCGCCCCATATTTCATAGAATCCGGATGAACAAATGTCATCGTTCCAATTCCAGCTGCCGAATCACGGATATACAAACCAATTCGATAAGACGATTCACCATTGTCTTTTTGCGGCGTTAGCTTCGTGCGAATATATTTTCCATCTCTTAACAATACAAGATTAAGCGGTTCACCTGTTTCTCCACTATTATGAATAAACGGTGCTACATCACTCATTCTTTCAATGGTTTTACCATTAATTTCAGTAATCATATCTCCAATTTGTACACCTGCTGTTTCACCAGGAGATATTTTACCTTTTTCAGTTTGAATTAAATGATGGCCTACAACAAGTACACCTTTTGTATTTAATTTCACACCAATTGATTGTCCACCTGGAATCACTTTAAAATCTTTTAACACTTTCACATTTACTTTTTTCACTGGAAAACCCGCAAGCTGAAATACCATATCAGCTTCACCATTTTGATGAGAATTTACCATAAGTCCTTGTTTTTGTTCATTCGAACTCACTGTAAATACATGACGATTTGTGGATGAAGCTTTGAAAACTGGTAATGATGATATTTCTGATTGTTGTCCTTCAAAAACAACAAGTTGTTTCGGTGATGAAATAAACGTTCGAAGCGGTTTAAAACATCCAATAAAAACTAAAGAAACAAGGAGACAAAGACCTATTATTTTTCGAAATTTTTCTAATTTCAACTTGTTCACTCTCCTCGCTCCTACCCCACATTCAGCCTCTTGGCTTCACTTTTTAATCTCTCCTTGCAGTGCTTTATTTATAACCGGAAGAATTAAGAAATCGTCATTTGAGAAAAAAAGCTATCCATTACTGGATAGCCTCTGCTGTCTGTTTAAAATGATGCGCTTGCGTAAGTAATTCTTTCGCATGCTCCGTCGTTAAATCTGTGATTTCCACACCAGAAATCATTCGAGCTATTTCTGTTACTTTATCCTCCATAGTTAAAACAGTAACTGATGTAATTGTCCGATCATTCGCTACTTGTTTTCGAATAAATAAATGCGAATCTGCCATTGAAGCTACTTGAGGTAAGTGCGTAATACAAAGCACTTGCGAGTTTACTGATACTCGATAAATTTTTTCAGCAATAGCCTGTGCGACCCGGCCACTTACACCCGTATCCACTTCATCAAAAATAACAGATGCAACCCCTTGATGCTTAGAAAAAATGCTTTTTAAAGCTAAAATGATACGAGATAACTCTCCGCCAGAAGCAACCTTTGAAAGTGGTTTTAGCGGCTCTCCTGGGTTCGTCGAAATATAAAATTCCACATGATCGTAACCATCCGCCGTAAGTCTTACCGGTGCACCTTCCACAAGGGGCTCTTCTGCATTTCCTTCTCTCTTCATAATTCTCACTTCAAATTTCGTTTTTTCCATATATAATTCTTTTAATTCCTGATGGATTGCATTTGTAAGGTGTTCTGCAAGCTCATGACGCATATTACTTAACAACGTTGCTTCTTTCAGAATAACACTTTCTAATTCCTTCAACTGTTTCTTCGTCGTTTCAATATGAACGTCTTTATTTTCAATTGTAAATATTTCTTGTTCAATTTTATCTGCATACGCTAAAATCTCTTCTACAGTATTTCCATATTTTCTCTTTAGCATACGAATTTCATTCAAACGTGTTTCGATTTCATCTAAACGATTTGGATCATATTCCATCATATCGAGCTTTTCTCTCAGTTGATATGCAACCTCTTCTAATAAGTAATAGCTATTTGCAATTGAATCATGATTCTCTTGATACATTTCATCTAAATGTGTAATACTTTCCATTTGTCCCATTGCGCTTCTTACATTATCTAATCCTTGTCCGTCAGCACTCAATGAACGATATGCATCACCTAATGCTTTATAAATCTTTTCAAAATTAGAAATTTGCAATCGTTCCTCAGTTAATTCATTTTCTTCATCCATCTTTAAATCGGCTTTGCGAATTTCTTCATGCTGAAATTGAATTAAATCTAAGCGATGTGCCATCTGTTGTTCATTTTCACTTAACGATTTCAATTGTTTTTTTAATTTTTCATAGTCAGCGTATACGTTTTGATATATGTCTAGTTGTTTAACGATTCGATCCCCATCAAAGTGATCAAGCATAAACAGATGTCGTTCTTCATTCATTAAATCTTGCGTTTCATGCTGTCCATGAATATCAACAAGTGTTTTCCCAATTTCTTTTAATATGCTAAGTGTAACAAGCTTCCCATTTACACGACATACACTCTTCCCGTTCGCAGCAATATCACGCTTTAAAATAATCATGCCATCTTCTATTTCTATATCTAACTCTTCTGCCTTTTCAATACATGGATGCTTATCATCTTCAACATAAAACAGCCCTTCAATCTCAGCCTTTTCTGTTCCATATCGAACAAATTCTGCTGACCCACGGCCACCTACAAGTAAACTAATCGCATCAATAATAATCGATTTTCCGGCCCCTGTTTCACCGCTTAAAACCGTTAAACCTTTTTGAAAAGAAATATTTAATGCTTCAATAATAGCAAAGTTTCTAATCGATAATTCCGATAACAATGCCCCATTCACCTCGTTATAAAATAATCCCTTACTAAAGGATTTTCTCAGTTCTTCATTCAAATAATCATGCTATATATTTGTATGTATATACTCTTCTAACCCGCTTCATTGTACCAAACATTTGTTTTACGGGTCAATCCATCTATTTTCTAACTTTATGCAAACAAAATATTATATTACAATTGAAAAATCATATTTTTGACCAATAAAAATATCTTGTTCACTTCCCACTTTACGATGGAAAGCAAACAAGATTTTTTGTTACAACATATTTAAGAAACGATCAGAGACAACACCTGTATCGTCAGGTGTACGGCAAATAATTAAGCAAGTATCATCACCACAGATGGTTCCGATGATCTCATCCCACTCTAAATGATCAATAAGTGCTCCAAGTGAATGAGCGTTACCAGGCAATGTTTTTAGCACAAGCATATGTCCTGCCGTGTCTAATTTTACAAATGAATCCACTAGATTTCGTTTTAATTTTTGTAACGGGTTAAATCGTTGATCTGCTGGCAAGCTATATTTATAGCGCCCATCATGTAATGGCACCTTCACTAAGTGCAGTTCTTTAATATCGCGCGATACTGTTGCTTGCGTTACATTAAATCCCTCATTACGTAAAATATCAACTAATTCATCTTGTGTTTCAATTTCTTTGTTTGCAATAATTTCCCTGATTTTAATATGGCGCTGACCTTTATTCATACATTTGCACCTCACACTATCTCTTACCATAGTTTAAACATTGGTATACCTCACTTATTTATGTTAACTTATAATTCGTTTCTTGTACACAATTGTTTTTACAATCATTATACAATTACAGCAAAAAGAGGAACAACATATGTTATTCCCCTTTCCCTTTTTGTTTTAGAACGTCATGCGCTTCTGTAACAACTTGCTCTATAGAAATCGGAGAATGATTTTCGCCATTCTCACGTTCACCATGCCATTTCAGATGAATTAAAAATTCAATATTACCATCCCCACCCGTAATTGGTGAGAATGTTAAACCTTCCACATCATAGCCCTCTTTTAAAGCAAACTCGACAATCATCTCTACAACAGCTTCATGTACTTTTCTATCACGAACGATACCCTTTTTCCCAACTTGCTCTCTTCCAGCTTCAAACTGCGGTTTAATTAACGCTGCTACATCTCCGTTAGGCATAAGCATTGTTTTTAAAACTGGCAGTATAAGCTTTAATGATATAAATGAAACATCAATACTTGCAAATTGAGGTAAACCACGTTCTAAGTCTGCTGGTGTCACGTAACGGAAGTTTGTTCGTTCCATTACAACAACACGCTCATCTTGACGTAATTTCCACGCTAGCTGATTGTATCCTACATCTAATGCATAAGATAATTTCGCTCCATTTTGAAGCGCGCAATCTGTAAAGCCACCAGTTGATGAACCAATATCTATCATAACTTTATCTTGTAAATCAAGATGAAATGTCTCTAATGCCTTTTCAAGTTTATAACCACCACGACTTACATACGGCATAACTTGTCCCTTCACCGTAATCTCAGTATCTTGCGAGATTTTCTCTCCTGGCTTATCAAGTCTCATCTCATTTGCATATACGAGTCCGGCCATAATGGCGCGCTTTGCTTTCTCACGCGTTTCTATAAGTCCTCGCTCTACTAATAGTACATCTACTCTTTCTTTTTTTACGCTCATTTGTTACGCCCTTTTTTGTTTTGATGGAATCATTGTATGAATACGGTCTACAACAGCATCTGTCGTTAAACCAATTTCTTCTAATAATTTTGTTACACTTCCGTGCTCTATGAAGCGGTCTGGAATACCCATTCGTTCAACTAATGCACTATGGTAACCATTTTCAGATGCAAATTCAACTACTCCTGTTCCAAAACCACCGATTAAACAAGCTTCTTCAATCGTTAAAATCGGTATATTCTTCCCTAGAAGATCATGTAAATATGCTTCATCCATTGGTTTAATAAAGCGAGCATTCACTACTTTCACTGAAACCCCAGCTTTTTCAAGACGCTCAGCTGCTTCCATTGCCATTGGTATTGTCGTACCAAACGTTAAAATAGCTACTTGTGTACCCTCTTTTAACGTCTCCCACGTACCGATTGGAATCGCCTTTAATTCTTCATCCATATGAACGCCAAGTCCATTACCACGAGCATAACGCAATGCGATTGGTCCATCTTCATATTGCATCGCCGTATAAACTAAATGTTGCCCTTCATTTTCATCTTTCGGCATCATAAGCACCATATTCGGCAAGTGACGTAAGAATGAGATATCAAATACGCCTTGATGCGTTTCACCATCTGCTCCTACTAATCCCGAGCGATCTATTCCGATGAAAACATTTAAATTTTGGCGGCATATATCATGAACAACTTGGTCATATGCTCTTTGTAAAAATGTCGAATAAATTGCTAAGAATGGCTTCATTCCTTGCGTTGCCATACCTGCTGCCATTGTTGTAGCGTGCTGTTCTGCAATACCTACATCAATCATACGATCTGGGAATTCTTTTTGGAATTTCTCAAGTTTTGATCCAACAGGCATTGCAGGTGTAATTGCTACGATACGCTCATCCGCTCTCGCCAGCTTAAGTACTGTTTCACTAACGACAGCACTCCATGCTGGTGCAACTTCTTTTGGCTTAACGAAGTCACCTGATTCAATTTTATAAGGTCCTGTTCCATGCCAAGTTCCAATAACGTCACTCTCAGCCGGTTTATAACCTTTTCCTTTTTTCGTAATAACGTGAACAAGTACTGGGCCTTTTGTTTTCTTTGCATATTGCAACGTTTCGAATAACTTTTCATAATCATGCCCATCGACTGGACCTAAATATGTAAAGCCTAACTCTTCGAAAAAGACACCAGATACTAGTAAATATTTAAGACTATCTTTTATTTTCTCTGCTGTCGCAGCCACTTTCCCGCCAACTGCTGGGATTTTCTTTAATATATACTCTAATTCATCTTTTACCCAGTGATATTTTCCTGCGGTACGTAAACGACCGAGTACATTATGAAGCGCACCAACGTTTGGTGCAATTGACATTTCATTATCATTCAAAATAACAATCATGTCTGTTTTTTCATGTCCAATATGGTTCAATGCCTCTAAGGCCATTCCACCTGTTAAAGCACCATCTCCAATAATTGGTATAACATATTCTTTCGTTTTCTTTAAATCACGTGCCAGAGCCATTCCCATTGCAGCCGATAACGAAGTCGAGCTATGACCAGTTTCCCATACATCATGCTCACTCTCGCAACGTTTCGGGAAACCACATAGACCTTGATATTGCCTTAATGTACCAAACTCTTTCGCGCGTCCAGTTAAAATTTTATGTACATAGGATTGATGTCCTACATCCCATAAAAATTTATCTTGCGGGCTATCAAATAATTTGTGCAGAGCAATTGTGAGTTCTACTACACCTAAATTAGGTGCAATATGTCCACCTGTTTGAGAGAGCTCTTCAATTAAAAACTTACGAATATCCTCACTCAATCCCTCTAGTTCACTGATAGACATATCTTTCAAAAAACTAGGGTTTTGAATTTGCGTTAGATCCACATGGATCACTCACTTTCATTTCATAATCTGTCAACATGTCAAATATTATAAAAAACATTTACACAAAACAAGAAATTCTCTTTTCTATTTTTCGTCTTGTCCCGCTATTAACCAGTCTATTGCGCCTTAATCCTATTATAAACCATATTTCTTTAGGCGATGAAAAAAATAGCCGCTAACACGAAGTGATAACGGCAATGTAATCTACATATATTTTTGCCAATAACAAGAAAAGAAAAACCTTTTCCTACATTTATATCATAAAATGATGAATGACTCAACAAATGAAAACGCTGTTATATTAGTTATTACGTTTTGCAATCAAATCGCAAATAGATAGTAAATATTCATCTTGTAATTGCAAGGAGCTAATTGCACCTTTTGCTTCTGCAATTGTTTCTTCTAAAATATCCTTTGCTCTATCTACAGTAAACAACGTCGTATATGTGCTCTTTTCATTAGAAAGATCGCTACCAATCGGTTTTCCAATCTCTTCTTCGGTGCCTTCGACATCTAAAATATCGTCTCGAATTTGGAAAGCTAGACCGATATATTTAGCAAACGCAAGCAACTTTTCTTCTTGCTCTTCTGTCGCATCAGAAAGTATCGCACCCGCAAGTACAGCAAATTCAAGCAGTTTTCCGGTCTTATGTTTATGGATGTACTCCAATTCATCAATCGTAAGGCGTTTCCCTTCAGCTTCCATATCTGCCACTTGTCCGCCAACCATTCCTTCTGGTCCTGCTGCTTTTGCAAGTTCAAGTACAAGTCTTACTTTTTTTTCTGCAGAAATTTCTTTTTGCTCATATGCCATAATAACTTGAAAAGCATACGTCAATAAGCCATCTCCTGCTAAAACTGCCATCGCTTCACCAAATACTTTGTGATTTGTGGGCTTTCCTCTTCTTAAATCATCATCATCCATACAAGGTAAATCGTCATGAACTAACGAATATGTATGAATCATTTCAAGAGCACAAGCTGCACCTACTCCAAGATTTCTTTCTTTCCCAAACGCTTGTAATGTTGCAAACAAAAGTAACGGGCGGAGACGTTTTCCACCCGCTTCTAAAGAATATGCCATCGCTTCACGAAGTACATTTGGACATTGTAATTCATTTGCATAGCTTACAAGTTTCTCTTCTACGAAAGTTTTACTTTCCTTCAAAAAAGTATCAAAAGCAATCGTCACTATGCTTCATCTCCTAAAGCAGTAAACGGTTCAAGCTCTCCATCTTCCCCAAGAATAACTGCCATTTGTTCTTGTACATTCTTCAACTTCTCATCACAAAGCTTAGATAATTCCATACCCTCTTTAAAATAAGAAATCGCTTCTTCTAAAGGTACGTCACCTTGTTCTAGCTTAGAAACAAGATGCTCAAGTTGCGAAATTGCCTCTTCAAAGCTTAATTTATTTTCCATTATTCAATTCACGCTCCTCTATGCCTGATACGCTACAATCTAGTATTCCATCTTGTAATTGAACTGAAACAGCATCTCCAAGGCTTACATCTTTCACACTTTTTAACACTTGCTTCTCTTCATCATATACAAGCCCGTACCCTCTCATCATTACTTTAAGCGGACTTAACGCTTCAAGTTTTTGAGCAGCTCTTACAAAGGCAAATTCTTTCGTTTGAAGTAACGTTTGCATTTCACGTTGTAATTGCTTTTGCAACGTTTCAACAGCTACCTTCGTTTGAATAATTTTTTGAGATGGGTGGTGCTTCTCTAAATAAAATGAAAGTTGCTTTAACTGATTCACCTTTTTATCAATATAGCGCTCTTTCGCTAAAACAAGCTGTTCTAGCGCTCTATCTAATTGCTCTTCCTTTTGCTCATATACTTGTCTTGGATAACGGAACGCATACGATTTTTGCAACACTTGTAGTTTTTCTTCTTTTTTATGTACTAACTCTTTCATTGCTCTTTGCAATCTCAGAGTTCTTTGTAATACCTTTTCTTGTAACTCTATAATATTAGGTGCTGCTAGCTCAGCTGCTGCAGTCGGTGTTGGCGCGCGTAAATCTGCAACAAAATCTGCGATTGTAAAATCCGTTTCATGGCCTACTGCCGAAATAATAGGAATTTCACTCTTAAAGATTGCTCTTGCAACCATTTCCTCATTGAAAGCCCATAATTCCTCAATAGAACCTCCACCACGACCAACGATTAGTACATCTATCTCTCCCATTTCATTCGCTGTACGAATCGCTTGTACAATCGAGGGAGCCGCTGACTCCCCTTGTACAAGTACCGGAAATACAATAACATTCCCAATTGGATAACGACGTTTAATCGTTGTTATAATATCACGAATCGCTGCTCCTGTTGGCGACGTAATCACACCTATTGTTTTAGCGTAAGGAGGAATTGCTTTTTTATAAACTTGAGAAAAAAGTCCTTCTTCTTCTAAGCGAACTTTTAACTGTTCGTACGCTAAATGTAAATTTCCGACTCCGTCAGGCTGCATGTCTTGAATATAAATTTGATAAGAACCACTCGCCTCGTAAACAGAGATTTTCCCTTTCACGAGTACCTTCATCCCATTTTCAGGTTTGAATTTAATATTACGATTATGACCCGCAAACATAACCGCTGCGATTCTTGCATTTTCATCTTTCAATGTAAAATACATGTGGCCACGGCTATGATTTTTAAAGTTGGAAATTTCACCTTTTAACCAAACAGACTGCAAATGCGGATCATATTCTATTTTTGTTTTTATATAGCGTGTTAACGCTGTAACGGTTAAATATTGCTTCTCCATTTCTCTCTCCTCATAGCCGACTCAAATTATTTACAAACGACACCTGCACGTTTGGCAGATTCAACAGTATTATGAAGAAGCATTGTGATTGTCATTGGACCAACACCCTTTGGCACAGGTGTAATGTAACCCGCAACATCTAACACGTTGTCAAAGTCAACATCACCACAAAGTTTTCCTGTTTCTAAACGGTTAACACCAACGTCAATTACAACCGCTCCTTCTTTAATATAATCCGCTGTTATCATTTTAGGTCGTCCAACAGCTACGATTAAAATATCAGCTAACTTCGATAACTCTTTCATATTTTGCGTCTTAGAATGACAATATGTGACAGTTGCATTTTCATTTAAAAACAATTGCCCCACTGGTTTACCGACAATATTACTTCTTCCAATTACTACTACATGTTTTCCAGAAATATCAAGATTTGTTTCTTTTACTAATTCTACAATACCATGCGGTGTACATGGAAGGAATGTATCTTGTCCCGTCATCATACGTCCCACGCTGATTGGGTGAAATCCGTCTACATCCTTTTCTGGTGAAATTCTTTCAATGATAGCTTTTTCTTCAATATGTTTTGGTAAAGGTAATTGCACTAATATGCCATTAATACGGTCATCGCCATTTAAGCGATCGATTTCAGCAAGCAAACGTTCCTCAGTAATTGTTTCAGGAAGTTCAATTAGCTCTGAGTAAATCCCTACTTGTTCACAGCCTTTTTCTTTTCCTTTCACATAAGAACGAGATGCTGGATCTTCTCCAACTAAAATAACTGCTAATCCTGGTACAATACCTTGCTCTTTCAACTTCACAACTTCTTCTGTTAATTGTGCTCGTTTTTTCTCCGCAACTTCATTTCCTTTGATGATTACTGCTACCATTTTAAGATTCCCCCTTAAAGAATTTACAGTGTATCTTTTATATTAGATAAAACGCCGTTAATAAAACGACGAGATTCCTCATCCCCAAATGTTTTGGCAATTTCAATTGCTTCGTTAATTGTTACGTTGTGTGGAATTTCTTCCATGTATTTCATTTCATACACAGCTACACGTAAAATACTGCGATCAACAATGCTAATACGCTCAAGCTTCCACTTTTTTAAGTTTTGACGAATCGCTTCATCGATTGCTTCTTTATTTTCTACAAAACCTACTACAAGTGACTCTAGAAACTCATTTGTTTCTTCGCCTTCATCTAGCGTGTTTTCCACTGCTACTTTCGGTTCTAATTCACCTGTAATATCCATTTGGTATAATGCTTGCATTGCTCTTTCTCTAGCCGTCCTACGTTTCATTGTAACTCTCCTTTATGCTTCAAGTCTTTCCTTATACTTTGTTATATTATTATAATTTATAAGCCGTCAATTCACTTACTCTTACAGTTTTCATTGATTTTCCAACCTTATAATACAATGATAATAACACAATTTATCGTTTCACACACGGGTTACAAGGCTGAAAAATAATAAAAAGATTAACTTCAAGTTCCATATCTTATCACAATGTACGTTTTTTGGAAAAACGACACATTTTCTTGTTTATTTCTTATTTTTTGAAATAGTATAATAATTAGAGGTTTGTAATTTGTGAAGAAATGAAACGATAAAAAAGATGCCTATGTTACTAGGCACCTTTTCATTCTTACACTGGTTCGATTTCTGTTTTTTGTGTTTCGAATGTTACGCCAACGATGTGAACATTCACTTCTTTTGGCTCAAGTCCTGTCATCGTAAAGAGTGCTTGGCGAATATTGTCTTGAATCTTTTGTGCAACAACTGGAATTGCTACACCAAAATACATTACAACATAAAGGTCAACGATAATATCTTCGTTTGCTAATTCAACCTTTACACCTTTACCATGATTTTTCTTACCTAACTTCTCAACAACATCTGTAGCAAAATTACCGCGCATTGCCGCTACACCTTCTACTTCAGCAGCTGCAATACCTGCAATTACTTCAATTACTTCTGGTGCAATTTCTACTTTACCAAGAGTTGTATCTTGACCCATATCTAACATATGTTCAGCCATGAAAAAAACCTCCTTTAATGTATCACTGCGTCACAAGTTCATGCTCTTCCAAAAATTTCGTATTAAACTCACCTTTTACAAAATCAGGATGATCTAGCAATTGCAAATGGAACGGGATTGTTGTATGTACGCCTTCAATGACAAATTCACTAAGTGCGCGCTTCATTTTTGCAATTGCCTCTTCACGTGTTTTTCCGTGAACAATTAATTTAGCAACCATCGAATCATAGAAAGGTGGGATTGAATATCCCGGATATACAGCTGAATCGACGCGAATACCAAATCCTCCTGGTGGTAAGTACATTTCTACTTTACCTGGAGATGGCATAAATTTTTTGGCAGGGTTTTCCGCATTAATTCGACATTCAATTGCCCAACCATTAAATTGTACTTCTTCTTGCTGTAACGATAACTTTTCTCCTGAAGCAACAAGAATTTGTTCTTTAATTAAGTCCATTCCCGTTACCATTTCAGTAACCGGATGCTCAACCTGAATTCTCGTATTCATCTCCATGAAATAAAAGGTTTTCGTTTTATATTCATAAATAAACTCAACCGTACCAGCACCTGTATAATCAACCGCTACCGCCGCTTTAACTGCCGCTTCACCCATCTGCTTGCGAATATCTTCATCAAGTGCAGGTGATGGACTTTCTTCTAATAGTTTTTGCAAACGGCGCTGAATTGTACAATCACGCTCTCCTAAATGAATGGCATTTCCGTGTGTATCTGCCATTATTTGAATCTCAACATGGCGGAAATCTTCAACGTACTTTTCTAAGTATACACCAGGGTTCCCAAAAGCGGTACTAGCTTCTTGCTGTGTAATTTGAATTCCTTTTATAAGCTCTTCTTCATGGCGTGCAACACGAATACCTTTTCCGCCGCCACCTGCAGTCGCTTTAATAATAACTGGATATCCAATTTGATTAGCAAGCTCGATCGCTTCTTCGGTATTTTTAATAATTCCTTGTGAACCTGGTACAATCGGAACCCCTGCTTCTTTCATTGTATCACGAGCAACGTCTTTTGTGCCCATCTTTGAAATAGCTTCTGGACTTGGACCAATAAAAATCAAGTTACATTCACGGCATAACTCTGCGAAATCTGCATTCTCTGCTAAAAATCCGTATCCCGGATGAATAGCATCGCAGCCTGTTAACTTCGCAACGCTAATAATATTCGTCAAATTTAAATAGCTTTCTTTCGAAATCGTTGGTCCTACACAATACGCCTCGTCTGCAATCTGTACGTGAAGTGACTCTTTATCTGCTTCTGAATAAATTGCAACTGTTTCAATATCCATTTCTTTACAAGCACGAATAATTCGTACAGCAATTTCCCCACGATTGGCTATTAATACTTTTTTTATCATCACAAAGACTCCCTTATTACGCTTTTACAAGAAATAGCGGTTGTCCATACTCAACAAGCTGTCCGTTATTAACAAGAATTTCAACAATTTCACCCTCTACATCAGCATCAATTTCGTTAAATAACTTCATAGCCTCGACAATACATACGATAGAATCTTTCGATACTCTATCCCCAACACTTACATATGGAGGTGTATCAGGTGAAGAAGAAGAATAGAATGTACCTACCATCGGTGATGTGATTTTATGTAGGTTTTCATCTTGAACAGTTTTATTTTCTTCTTGTTTTGGCGCTTCTGCTTGTGCTGCTGCTACTGTCGTTTCAACTTCAACAGGCGCTACTGGTTGCATAGCTTGTTTTGCTGCAGGTGCTTGCACAGCAACAACTTCATTACCACGCTTTTTCATTTTGATTGTTGTACCGTCTTTTTTGTATTCAAATTCATCAATATTAGAGCTATCAATTAATTTAATTAATTCACGAACTTCTTGAATTTTAAACATGTAAAATCCACTCCCATACTCTTGTTTGTCCCGTTTTTACAGATTCTCGTCACGAAAACTAGATTGACTGTAAAAATACGATGTATTCTATTAGAAAATATATTTCATTAACTAATAGAAATATTTACTATTTCCATCTTACGATAAATTTTTTAAACATTCCAATTTATATTTCTTTATAATAAATCGAAACTCCTGTAAAAATATTATTCCAATAAAAATTTAATACCTAGTAATAATACCAAGTTTCACATGAAATTGGCAAGACCACTTCTTAAAAAACATTCACTACTTTAGCAAAACGTTACACAGCAAACATGCCATTCCCTCTCCACTCTTCACTACACCTATAGTCAATAACATATTTTTACCAAATATTATTTTTTTGTTTACACGCCGTTCATCATTCCTTCATATAAGAATAGTATGTTCAAAGTGTAGAAAATATATTGTGTCGAGGTGTGGAAATATGATATGGCTCATTCTCTTTTTACCTGCTGTAATCGTTTGGGCATGTGTTCTTTGCATCCACGTCAAATCCGGAAAAAGTAATCATCAGTACCATGAACCATTAATCTTTTACTCGCAACGTGTTTCTCCATTCCGAGTTGAACATAGTAAAAATAACTACAAAGACGAAATAGAAAAAAGCTATCGAAAATGATAGCTTTTTTCTATTCACACGTTTACTTACATACTCTATTTTACTATTTGCATACCCTTGGCTTAGTAAAAGATAATAATCCGCAGGGAAATCCCTGCGGATTAAAGTTTCACTTATTTCGCTGGTGGATCAAATTTCACACCTACATCTTTTGATCCGCCTTCACTTCTTACAAGTTGAATAATTTTATTTGCTTCTTTCTGTGAATGTTTTGCCGCTTTAACCGTTACTCTAATGTCAGTACCATCAGCTCTTACAAGAGCATCTGGATATCCTCCTTGAGATTTAATTACTGTCTCAAGTAATTCTTGCTTCGTTTCCATTGTCGTAATGGCATCAAAATTTTCTTTTGCTTTATTCTTTTCTGTTGCTGAAGCTTTTGTTGAACTCATCACTTCTTGTAATTTTGCTTTCGCTTCACTACGCTGATCTTCCATTTGCATACGTAAAGCTGTGAAATTCTCATCACTTGATTGAACTGATACATTGCCCTCTTTTTTACTTGTTTCTTTTTTTGCATTTTCTTTTTTGTCTGTTTCTTTATTTGTTGTTTCCTTACTTGTATTTTCTTTTTTCGGAGTTTCTTTAGGCGCTTCGTTTGTTACTGCTTTATCAGTACCTTGTTTTTCTTGTCCAATCTTTTCACCTGTTGCCGGCGATGCTGTATTCATTTTGTCAGGAGTTGTCACGTAATACACAGATAGTACAACAACTAAACTTAACATCGTTAATAACCAAACTGTTTGTTTTTTTAACACTTTATTTCCTCCCTATCAATTTTTCGGTGAAACTGAAACGCGATGGGCCGGTACATCTAGCAGCCTTATCACAGCTTCTTTTACCATTGCTTTAACTTGTATATTATCCACTCCCTTTGCTACGACAAGAACACCACGTACTTTCGGCTTCTCTGTTCGTAAAACAACAGGAGTTTCCTTATCCCCTTCACGTATAATGACAGTCTTTTCATCAAGAGACTCGTCCTCTACTTCTCTCTTACCGCCTGTTTTATCTGTTTCACCTGTTGTTTGTGAGCGTTTCACTGTATTTTTTTCTAAAATTTTTTCTTCAGATGAATCTAAATTCACTTTAATCGTTACGTCTTTTACTCCTGCTATTTCTTCTAAAGCAGTTTTTAATTCTTGTTCATACGCTTTTTCATATTTTTCTACATTTGACATACTATCATTACTTTTTTGTCCGAAAGTTGGTACGTCTTTTTCTTGATTTTGAGTTTTTTGTTCTTTAAATACAGGTACTTCTTCTTTTTTACTTGAAAAGAGACTACTAGAAAACATAAGCAAAATTCCAAGTATGAGTAGGACAAGTAAAAACTTAGGTGTTACCTTTTTACCCTTCTCGTTGCTTTCTTTTTGATCCCCATTCAATAAGTTTCGAAAAAATGAGAACTTCGAATTTTTATCTTTATTGTCCATTTACTCTACCTGTCCTCCCTTCCATTTGAACTTGGATTTGTTTACCCTCTAGTTGCCACCTGCTTGAAAAGAAATCTTTCATTTCTACATTCGTTTCTTCCACTTTTTTTGGCGGCTCTTTCGTGTTAATTTCAATTGGCTTTACTGTTTCGATTGCATCATTTTTACTACGTTCTTTTTCTTTCAACGTCACAACAACAGATTGAATATCTTTCGCTGACTTTACTTCTTCTGTATTTTCTGCTGCGACTATTTGTATCTCAGAGACAGTCATACCATACTTTTTCTCAAACTCTTTTCCTACTTCTTTTTTCATTTTGGTAGCCATCTCTTCTAAACTATATGCACGTGTTAGAGCTTGTATTTCTTTTTTCTTCGAATCTATTGAATTTTTTACAGATCCTTCTGCTACGTACTTTTCTTCATTAAAATTTGCAATTACTTCATTTACATCTGTCTGCAATAGTTTAAAAAGGGGCGTTAAAATTAATACGACTAACAAAAGACTTACAACGAATTTAACGTATTTTTGCAAATTCGAATTTGGAAGAATAAGATGAAGCATTGTTGCTAAGAGCAAAAAAACGATAATATTTCTGATCCACTCTGTAACAAATTGCATACTCTTCACCTCCTACCGCATCATAAGTGTAATATTCCCCGCAGCAATAATAATTGTAATACTTAAAAAGAACATAAATGATACGATAGCTAAGCAAGCAAATACGTAAATGATGCTTCGTCCAATAATGTCTAAACATTGAATAATTGCTCCGCCGCCAACCGGTTGCAATACTGCTGCTGCGAATTTATAAATAAATGCAATACAGAAAATTTGAATCGCTGGAAAAGCAACAATTAAGCATAAAATGACGAGCCCAATAATTCCGACTGTGTTTTTCAATAATCCTGATGCGCTAATAACAGTATCTGCCGCTTCTGTAAACATCCTTCCAACTACTGGAATGAAGTTTCCTGTTACAAATTTAGCAGTTTTCACAGCTATTCCATCAGCAACAGCTGTTGCTGTCCCTTGTACAGATAATACTCCTAAAAAAATTGTTAAAAAGACACCGATAATCCCTACGCTAACGTTTTGCAGAAGCTTGGATAATTTCGTCACTTTATATTGATCACTCATTGTACTTACAATACTTAATATCGTTGCCAGTAATAAAAGTGGTAGAACGATATAATTCATAAGAAGCCCACTCGTATTCATTAAGAAAATGATAACCGGATGAAAAAATGATACAGATACAACCCCGCCCCCAGTTGCTATAAGCGCCAGCAAAATTGGCAATAACGCTAATATGAAATCTACCATTGTTTGTATCGTTTCTCTTGCATATGTCATAACGACATAAAAACTATTTAAAGCAAAAATAATAAGTACCATATACACAACAGCATCAGCAATTTTACTTACGCTACTTTTTGAAAAAGCGGATTGCAGTGATTGCAACAATGCACTAAAGATTGTGAGCATAATAAGTGTGCCAAGCAGTTTTCCATTAGCAGCAAGCTCATGAAATAAATATTTTAATAACCCTATCATCCACTCTTTTAGAGAGAATTCTTTTTCTCCCTTTACAAACTCCATAAAGCTCCCTTTTTGACTCTCTGGCAAATAGCCTCCATATTTTGTAACAAGCCCGTCCCAAAATTGCTTCACATCTTCAATTCCGAGCTTATCCAATTGTTGATCAACGACGTTTGTTTCTACAGGAGAAGCTTGTACAACAACCGGTAAAGAAAAGAAAAGGAAGCAAGCAAATAGCAGCTTAGCTCCAAACCTCCTCAACATTCACTCCCCCTTATCCCGTCGGTAAAAATCCGAGAATAGTTTCAATTACAACCGTCAAAATAGGAATCGCCATAACGAGAATTAAGATTTTCCCAGCAAGTTCAATTTTCGAAGCGATGGCACCTTGACCAGCATCTTTTGTAATTTGGGCTCCAAACTCAGCAATATAAGCAATTCCAATAATCTTTAGTAACGTTTCCACGTAGACGTTACTAACCTTCGCTTCACTTGCTACTCTCTCAATCATTTGTAAAATAGAATGAATTTGATCGATTAAAATAAGAAACATCACGCTACCTACGAACACAATAAATAAAGATGTAATACTAGATTTATGCTGATTCAAAACAGCAGCTAAAAACGTAGCAACGAGGCCTAATCCGACAATTTGTATAATTTCGATTCGAACCGCCTCCTTTACTGGAAGAGAAAGACACTTTTAATCTTGTCAAATAGCGTGTTAATTAAAAATGCAACATGAAATAAAATGACGACAAAACCGACAAGGATAACCCAATTTGCAATATCCTCCCGCTTTAATTCTTTTAGTACAGTATGAATGAAAGCTAAAACAATGCCGATTCCGGCGATTTGAAATATTAATCCAACATCAATGGACATCGCCTTTCTCCCCCCCTATAGCAGTAAAATTACAATAAGTAGCCCTGCTAGTACCCCTAAGCTCTTAATCATTTTTTCGTATTGCAGTTGTAGCGCTTTCGCTTCTCCTTCTTCTCTCTCCAAATGTGTAATACATAAGCGAATATGTTTTTGTTGTGATTCACGATCATGTTGCCCGAGCGTTTCACCAAATTGCTGCAGTATTTCATACTCAGTTTGTTGAAATGCGGTTAACTTCCAGTTCTCTTTCAAACTATCTATCCACGCTTCTCTTACTGTTTGTTCCCCGCTTTGTAGTCTTCTGGCGAAACTTTGAAATATCCAATTTAATGGCTTTGGCATTTGTTTAACTAATCGCTCGGCAGCCTCAGATAAAGGTGTGTGTCCATACATAATTTCTGCTTCTAATGATTGAAGTGCTGATTTTAATAATCTAAGTTGCCTCGGCCTCTCACTATATCTTTTAGCGTATGAAAACCCGAAAAAGGTGCTGACCGCAACGATTAACACTGCACCGAATATTTTCACCATACGCCCTCAGCCTTTCTACTTGATAGCACTGGTTTTCCATATTTATCTTTCACCTGCATAACCGTTCCTGGACCCCTCGCTTTTGACAACTCCACAAACCTATCAAATATACCAAGCTCTAGCACTGCCTTTAGCGATGGACGTCTCACAACATCCTCATAGGAAAATCCGTGTGCACTTATAAAAAGCTGAACACCTGCATGCACTGCCTCCATAATTGCTTCACTATCTTCTTTACGGCCAATTTCATCTACGATCAAAATATCAGGACTCATAGAACGAATCATCATCATCATTCCTTCTGCCTTTGGACACGCGTCTAACACATCGACTCGGGTACCAAAATCATATTGCGGGATCCCTTTCACACAGCCAGCAATTTCTGACCGTTCATCAACGATCCCCACTTTACAAGAAGGAATTTCCGAAGCACTTACTCCTTGACTCATGCAACGAGCTACATCTCTTAAAAGTGTCGTTTTTCCCGTTTGCGGAGGGCCAATTACCATCGTGTTTAACCATCTTTTTTCATACAAATATGGCAAAAGAGGTTCAGCAATCCCTATTTTTTGACGAGCAATACGAATATTAAAGGAAGAGACATCACGAATCATTTTCACTGCGCTTTTTTCTGTAATGACTTTTCCCGCTAATCCGATTCTATGCCCCCCGCGAAGTGTCACATACCCACGTTTTAATTCCTCTTCCATCGTATAAATTGAGAATTGACTTAACTTATTCAGTAAGTAAATAGCATCCTCTGCAGTAGTGATATAGTCATAAAAAAACACCTTTCCGTGTGCAATACACTCTAGCGGTCTTCCAATTCGAACACGAATTTCCTCTAAAGCATCGTATTGTTTACATTCTTCAATTAAATACTTCATCGTTTTTGGTAAAACTTCTAATACCTCTTTCATCGGCTTCTCCCCACTATACTCGACTTACTATTTCAGTAATGCGATAAAAATACAGCAAATTCCAAGCGCTAGAAAAAAGAGCTTCAAGAAAGAAATTTCACTTGCTACACTCGCTATCCCAATTGTCATTGTTAAAATTAATACGGTAGGTCCAACAAACGCTAACATACCATTTATAAACAACGCTTTCTTCGCATCATTCACATAAAGCATAAGCAAAGCAGCAAATATCTCCGCACTACCTGAAAATAATCGAAGTGCTCCCATAACAAGCACGGATGTTTCCATTGCCGCTAGCCACTGTTTCATTCTTCCACCTTCTCCCGTAACAGTTACTAACTTCGTATTCTTAAAAAGAATATATTTGTACAACCATATGCAGAGGTTGTCTATTTCAGAAGTAAAAACATAATTTTTCTCTAAAGCCCGAATTAGAATCTGAATATTCATATTATTTTATGGTATATTATGGTACATTTAGTTTAAAAGGGGTATAAACCATGCAGCACGTTACTTTATTACCACTCGATTTACGCTATACAAATGTGATTTTCGAGCTATCAAGTGATCCACATATAAAAAATGCATTAGGGATAACGGTAGAAAACATCGAAGACACAAAAGCATTTCTTCTTTTCGCAATAGAAGAAGAACATCAAAAGAAATCCTTATCGAGAATGATTGTGAATGAAGAGAATGAAATAATTGGCCTCACCACACTTAAACATATTAATGATGAGAAGAAGCAATCTCACATTGGTAGTTGGCTCGGCTATCCGTACTGGGGAAAAGGCTATAACAAGGCTGCTAAAAAAGAAATCTTTAAAATCGCCTTTTTAGACTTACAACTTTCCTACGTATTTGCTGGTGCTAAAACGAATAATACCCGCTCGTTAAAAGCACAAGAAAAACTACCTTATATTTCATTGCATATGGAAAACAAGTTTCCAGACGAATACGCTGCACTAGAGAAAGAAGTAAAGTCAACTTGCTCTTTGCATGTCGTGTCACGTGAAAATTTTTTAAACTGGTTGAGATTACAGAATGAGGGGGAAAAATATGAAGACATTGAAAATTAGTTTAACCGTTGTAGTAGAATTAGCTCTTATTTATCTTTTTTCCTTATTGGTCGGTTGGTCATTTATAGAGACATTTTTCCTTGGTAGTTTAGCAATATTTGCAATTATGTGGTTAATTATTATGAGTAACCATAGAAATAACATTACAGATCACGCAATAAGTAAAACATTAACTGGTGTTGAGACTGGCGAAATAAAACCATTTCAAATTATTTTGACTCCATCTATTATGGGTACTCTTTCACTTGTTTTAGTCAGTTTTATTATAACAGCTATTTACTATCTACCCTATTTCCTATAAAAAAAGCACTCGTGAATTATCACGAGTGCTTTTCTACTATGCACGAGAAACGTATTTACCTTCACCAGTGTTGATGATAAGCATTTCGCCTTCGTTAATGAAGATTGGTACTTGTACAACAAGACCAGTTTCTAATGTAGCTGGTTTTGTTACGTTAGAAGCAGTATCACCTTTAATACCAGGCTCTGTTTCTGACACTTTTAATTCAACTGTATTCGGAAGTTCAACACCAAGTACTTCGCCTTGGTAAGTCATGATTGCTACTTCCATGTTTTCTTTTAGGAATTTAAGCTCGCGCTCGATTTGGTTTTCACCAAGCTCGATTTGCTCATAAGTTCCGTTATCCATAAATACGTGAGCCTCACCACTTGCGTATAAGTATTGCATACGACGGTTTTCGATGTGTGCTTTTTCTACTTTCTCACCTGCACGGAATGTTTTCTCCTGAACAGATCCTGTGCGAATGTTACGTAGTTTAGAACGAACGAATGCAGCACCTTTACCTGGCTTTACGTGTTGGAAATCAAGTACTTGCCAAAGGGCATTGTCCACTGAAATTGTTAAACCTGTACGAAAATCGTTTACTGAAATCATGTAAAAAAATCCTCCTGTGTATTACAAAATAATAAGTTCTTTTGGTGATTTCGTAATTACTTCATTACCTTCACTTGTCACAATGATATCATCTTCAATACGTACGCCGCCAATACCTGGAATATAAATACCTGGTTCTACTGTTACAGCCATACCGGGTTCAAGTACTGTATCAGAACGGAACGCTAAACCTGGTGCTTCATGGATTTCAAGACCTATTCCATGACCAGTAGAGTGTCCAAAGTATTCACCATATCCTTTTTCCGTTATGTAATCACGCGTTAGCGCATCAGCCTCGCGACCTGTTAAACCAGCTTTAATACCGTTCACACCACGTAGTTGTGCTTCTAAAACGATATTATAAATTTCTTTTAATTTATCAGATGGTTCACCGACTGCAATCGTACGAGTAATATCAGAGCAATATCCTTTGTAATAAGCGCCGAAGTCTAATGTAACGAAATCTCCTGTTTCTATCACTTTTTCAGATGCCACGCCGTGCGGTAATGCCGAACGAAGACCTGAAGCAACGATAATATCAAACGAAGAAGATGTTGCTCCTTGTTTTCTCATGAAAAATTCAAGTTCATTTGACACTTCAATTTCAGATACTCCCGGGCGAATGAATGATAGAATATGCTCAAAGGCAGCATCTGCAATCTGTGCAGCTTCCTTTAATATCTTAATCTCTGAATCAGTCTTTATCAAGCGTAACTTTTCTACAAGTCCAGAAGTTGGGATAAATTCAGCATCAATCGCTTCCTTATGCGCTGAATAAGAACTATATGTAAGAGTATCTTGCTCAAAACCAAGCTTTTGAATTCCAAGCTCTTTCACTTGCTTTGCCACTTCATCAATGATTAATCCTGCGTGCTGTACAATCTCATATCCAACCGCTTGTTTACTTGCCTGCTCGACGTAACGGAAATCTGTAATAAATTGCGCACGATCTTTTGAAATAAGAACTACACCTGCTGTTCCTGTGAAGTTAGCCATATATCTACGACTATGTTCATTTGTTAACAAAATACCGTCAATGCCAGCCTCACCAAATGCACTTCGTAATCTTTCAATTTTCTCCATTACTTTATGCCTCCCTCAATTTCTCCATTAATGCAAATAACGCTAACTTATAGCCATAAAAACCAAATCCAACAATTTGTCCTGCACAAACAGCTGCCGTCACAGATTCGTGACGGAACGATTCACGCTGATGAATGTTAGAAATATGTACTTCAATAACAGGAATCGAAATGCTCGCAATGGCATCACGAATCGCATAGCTATAATGCGTAAATGCTCCCGGATTTAAAATGATCCCTTCATATATATCTTCCGCTTCATGAATAATGTCGATAATGGCACCTTCATGATTCGATTGGAAACATTCTAACTCCACTCCCATTGTTTCCGCTTCTTGCTTCATATCTGCTTCAAGTGTCGCTAGCGTGCCCTTTCCATATACATTTACCTCACGAACACCGAGGCGATTTAGGTTAGGACCGTTTACGAGGAGTAACTTTTTCATATTCTTAAAACTCCTTAATATTAAATATCTATACAATATTTTAACATAGGAGTTACTTATTTGAATAGTTCGTCTTCTCTTGCCCTTCTTGCTCTACTTTATTGCTATTTACTGCGTAAGAAACAGAATATGCTATAAACACACCATACAATATAAAAATACATATTGTCGTTACAATTGTCTCTTTTGGTAAATGGAGCGCACTTTTAATAACAGGAGCCATTAAACCCATCCCCAAAAACAGTAATGCCCACCAAAATAATCCATAAATAATTCCCGCAATAATCCCTTCAAACTTCGCAAAAAATGCTTTATACAAAAAGGCAATCAAAATTGAAAGAAGTCCCATACAAACTATTCCTGACACATTCCCCCATACACCTTCCTTCCAACTTCCAAACGCAAATGGTAAAAGGAAATAATTCGGTCCCGCCTCCGTGAATGAAAATATATGAAGGAAATACCATATCCCGCCCCAAAAGATTCCACCAAACAAACCGATTTGTACAAAATTCCTTGTTCCTAATTGTTCTTGACTCACATCGACACCTCCGCTCAATAGTATGCCCGAAACTATTTTGAAGCATGTTTAAATCCTGCGAAATTTGTCTATAAAAAGAATAAGAAATGTCCGACTCTCATAACATTTTCCCTTGTCATCTACTTGTATTTGCCGATAAAATAAAGGAAACTCGGTGATTGTCTTATTTCAAAACGACAGAACCCAGTATGACAATTGCCTCTTTTTCTACATAAGAGAGAAACAAATACAGGTTGGTGTTAACATGGCAGAAGAGTCAAAACAAATATATGGCGGGCAAGCGGTCATAGAAGGAGTTATGTTTGGCGGTAGAGAATATACTGTTACAGCGGTTCGTCGTAAAGATAAATCGATTGAATTTTATCGATTACCACGCGTTCGTAATAAAGTATTATCTATCCTAAAAAAAATTCCATTTTTACGAGGTATTGCCGCTATTGTGGATGCAAGTGCGAATGGAGCAAAGCATTTAAACTTCGCTTCAGAACGATTTGACGTCCACCCAGAAGATGATGAACAAATTGCAAATAAAAAAGAAGAACAATCAAAATTAACGATGGTATTAGGAGTTGCAGCTGTTGGCGTTTTATCTTTCATATTCGGTAAAGTCATCTTCACAGCAGTTCCTGCACTATTAGCTGAATTAACGAGACCGATTTTCCCATCTCATACTGGGCAAATCATTGTCGAAAGTGTCATTAAGCTCATGCTATTATTGAGCTATATATACTTTATTTCTTTAACCCCACTTATTAAGCGGGTATTTCAGTATCACGGTGCAGAGCATAAGGTAATCAATGCTTATGAGAATAACCTTCCTCTGACTGTAGAAAACGTTCAAAAGCAAACTCGCCTCCATTATAGATGCGGCAGTAGCTTTATTATATTTACAGTCATTATTGGAATGTTCGTTTATTTCCTAGTCCCTACAGATCCTCTTTGGGCACGAGTTATAAACCGAATTTTATTAATTCCAGTTGTACTTGGTATTTCTTTTGAAGTATTGCAATTTACAAATCGATTAAGAGATATTCCCGTATTACGCGTACTTGGATATCCTGGGTTATGGCTACAACTATTAACAACGAAAGAACCAACAGATGACCAAGTGGAAGTAGCAATTGCATCGTTTGAAGAATTATTACGTTTAGAGAACAAACAATAATTATTTAAAAATGGTGTTCAACTCCTTTCCTCATCGTTAATATACTAATTTTAATATACGTTTTTAGGAGGTGTCCCTTATGAACGGTCGTTCGTTTACTTTCGCTATATTTGTGCTTATTATTGGATTGGCAATATTCGGCCTTGTTTCATCTGTTATTACAAATCCCATGGGTGTATTAAGAAATATCGGGTACATGTTACTTGTTGTCGGTATCTTTTACTTGCTATACAAGATGTTTACAAATTCCAGTGGTTCCGCAAATTCGCAAAGCTCATATAAGCGTGCGGCAAAACAATCGAACCGCAAACATGGGAAACAAAATGTAGCACCCCTAGGCAATTCTTTCTTTAAGTCAAATACTTCTAATGACAAAAGTAAAAAAGGGAATTCTTCCACTTTGAAACGAAAAAGAAAACAGTCTCATTTAACTGTCATTGAAGGAAAAAAAAGTAAAAAGAAAGACCGTGCTTCCTTTTAGGAAATACGGTCTTTTTTTATACTTTGAAGCACTTCTTTTAAACTTTTCTCTCTCATACTTTCAATTCGAAGATGATGATTTTTAAATGGTAAATTCCGTGTCACATCATTAGGTACAACAACGCACGTTAATCCCGCTGCAACTGCTGCTCTCAATCCATTTAATGAATCTTCAAATACAACAGCTTCAGATGGCTTAATTCCTAATTCTTCTATTGCAACTCGATAAAGAGCTGGATCTGGTTTTACCTTCTCAACATCTTCTCTCGTTTTAATTACTTCAAAATATTCTCGAATCTGTAGCTCTTCTAAAAAATGAATAACCCATTCTCTAGACGAACTAGAAGCTAGTGCGATTTTTAATCCCATTTCTTTCGCTTCTTCTAAATATTCTTTTACCCCGTCACGAGCTTCTGGTATTTTCATTTTCTCTTTATGTAAAGTTGCCACTTTTTCTTTTAATACACTTTTGTTAAACTTCTCTTTTAATTGATCATTTAAATATGCATAAAGTACCTCATCTGTTGTTCCAATGCATTTCGCAAATTCCTCTAAAGGTAGTTCCCCGCCGTATTCACGAACAGCATCTCTGAAAGAGTGAAACCATATCGTTTCTGTGTCCACAATTAATCCATCAAAATCAAAAATAATTGCTTTCATAATTCTCCCATCCTTTTCGAATTGAAATAAAAAAGGAAACGCCATCCGTTCCCCTTAATTACTTTTCTCTTCATTTGCTTTTTGAACACCACGAAGTGTTTCCACTCGAACCTCATCTTGTTCAAAGTATTGTACTAAATCACCGATACGGTCAATTGATTCCCAACTTAAATGATGTTCAATTCCTTCTACATCATTATAAATTTTACTTTCATCCACACCGATAATGCGCATAAACTGTTCTAACAATTCATGTCGATATACGAGACGTTCCCCGATTTTTTTACCTTTTGATGTTAATACAAGCCCTCTATATTTTTCATAAATTAGATATTCGTCTTTGTCTAATTTTTGTACCATTTTTGTTACAGAGGATGGATGTACACTAAGCGCTTCAGCAATATCAGATACACGGGCATAACCCTTTTCATCAATCAACAAATAAATTTGTTCAATATAATCTTCCATACTAGGGGTAGGCATCGGTTTCCTCCATCCAATTTCATTTTGCTTATTCCGTACGAAGCAATCAATAAAATGATACACCAGAAAGAATAACGTGACAAGGTGGAAACGAGCCTAAATCTGCAAAAGTGAAAAGAACCTGTATTCAAATACAAGTTCCTTTCATGTAAAATATTGAATTTCTGCGTCAGGAAAAAAGTGATGAATATATCCTCGAATCGTTTCCTCCAATACTTCTGCATCATCTTTTTTATATACATATTTCCCAATTCCATATCGTCCCCATTTATACTTTCGCTTCTCTTCATCCATTTCAAGCTTCGTATTTGGATAACGCTCTTGAATAACCTTTTTCGCTGGTTTCGTAAAACGATGCTGAATTAATTCAAACGTTAAATTTGGTATCGTCATATCTTTCAGCGCATTGTACAGTCGCTCAAATAGTTCACGATATCCTTCTTCCCATCCTTCATGCATATAAAGTGGCGCGACTATAAAACCAAGTGGATAACCTGCACCTGCTACTTTACGTGCCGCCTCAATTCGCTCCTCAAATGGCGATGTCCCTGGTTCAAAATTTTTAATTACATATCGTGAATTTATACTAAACCTGAAACGAGTTTTCCCATTATGCTTTGCATCTAATAAATGATCAACGTGCGAATATTTCGTGACGAAACGTAAGCGCCCATATTCACTTTCTCCAATGAATTCAATCGCCCGCTTTAATGCATGTGTTAAATGATCAATCCCAACAATGTCTGATGTACACGCTGCTTCAAATCTTGTTATTTCAGGTGCCCTTTCATCCATATATTGCTTTGCCTTCTCAAATATTTCATCAAGATTCACATACACACGAACGTAAGGCTTACTCCCAAGTGTTGTTTGCAAATAGCAATAATGACAATGTCCCATACACCCTGTTGCGAGCGGAATTGCATATTCAGCTGACGGTTTTGACGTATCAAACTTTAGCGTCTTCCTTACTCCAACGACAAGTGTAGCCTTTGCATTACGATACTTTTGCAAATCATTTTCTCCTGGCAAATTTCTAATTTGATTATGTGATGTCGTTTCACGAATTTCTAATCCCATCTTCGTAAACTTCTCATAAAGCTCTTTTCCAAGCGGATATTCAAGTGCCTTTGGTTCAAAGTAAACGAGTTTTGGCATAAATGGTTTCATGTGCTTCCCTCCCTCTCGTTAGTATGGGAAACGTTAAAAAATTAACACGCATTAAAGTTTTCCACTTCAGTAACTTGCGTTGCAAGTTACTGAATGTTATAATTTGGATAACAGCTACCTTGCAACGCAAGTTACCTGAGTAAAAGGTGGTGAAATCATGCACAGCCAAATGTTAAAAGGTGTACTAGAAGGTTGCATCCTATACATCATTTCACAAGAAGAAGTGTACGGATATGAACTGAGCACAAAATTAAATAAACACGGATTTACATTCGTAAGCGAAGGAAGCATATATCCGTTATTGTTACGTATGCAAAAAGAAAAATTGATTGAAGGAACATTAAAAGCCTCCTCACTCGGTCCAAAACGAAAATATTATCACGTAACCGATAAAGGATTAGAGCAGCTTGAAGAATTTAAACAAAGCTGGGGAATGGTTTCAACTACGGTAAATAACTTATTACAGGGGGAGTGATAGGGATGAATGCACAAGACATGATTGAATTGAATAATAAAAAACGTGAGCTTCTAACACCTGAAAATGAAGTTGCTTATAGCGATATGTTAGTTTATCTTCGTTTATCTAACGTGCCAGAGCAACAAGTAGAAGAACTATTACTAGAAATATTAGACCATCTCATCGAAGCACAAACAGAAAATAAAAATGCTTATGACATTTTTGGTGATGACTTACAATCTTATTGTGATGAACTCATATCGGCTTTGCCGGTTCAAACAATGTTAGAAAAAACTTCTTTAATCGGCTTTGTTATTAGCTTACTTCTCGCTATACAGTTTGGAATGGACACCATTGCTTCTCTTTTCATTTTCTTTTTTGAAAAGAACACCGAAATAATAAGTCCACCTTTTAGTATCCTTGGAACTACTTCGTCTGTTTCAATAATTATACTAGGTATACTATTTATTTTATATTTATTAAAGCGGTACTCCTTTGATCAGAAAGTGAATTGGAAAAGAAGAATTCTATTTGGATTCGCATTTGCTATCCCGTTTTGTTCCGCTATATTCTTAAATATTTATTTTAAAAAACAACCTTATCTCATTTATCATCTAACCTTTTGGCAAAATGCCTTAATCGCTATCTTATTTTTTATTTTATATAAATTACTATATAAAAAATCAAATTTTTAACAGCCCTTCAAAAGGCTGTTTTTTCTTCTGTCTAATTTTACAAATTGAAAAATTTCATAAAGAAAATAAGAAAAATGCAAAATAATTAAAGTTAATTGTTGACGTGATGCTTTTATTATCGGTATCATAAATCTTCGTGAGCAATTATTTTTCGTTATACGATTTTTTTATTATTACTGAATTTTTGAGAGGAGAAATTAGATGTCAGTTAAGAAGAAAACGCAAGTACGCACCGGCAAAATGGTACGTGAACTAATGTTAGCAGACGAAGATGTAAATGCTTCGCTAATTATGGTATATAGTGAAAACGGTGTAAACGCAGAAATTAAAATCGAGGGCTTAACGCCGAAATGTAACGAAGAATTATTTTTGAGCGGAAACGTGGATTGGAACAAGAGTGTTATTTATAAAATTGTTGATTTCACTGGGAACGCTGAAGTTGGTAAAGTTACATTAACAGCGATGAACAAAAACAATGTTTCTCTAGAAATTGAACGCGTTATGTGGAGCAAAGAGAATAAAGAAGCTGCTGAGCAAGAAGAAACTGTTGTAGAAGCTACTCCGAAAAAAGAAGTAGTTGTAGAAGCGCCAAAAGCAGTTACACCTGCTCCAAAACCTGTTACGCGAGTAGAAACACCTGCAGCACCTAAACCTACTCCGGTACCAACACCGAAGCCAGTAAGTGTAGAAGCTGCTATGGAATTATCTACTCCAGCACCTGTGAAAAAAGCAGTACCAACTCCAGTTACAAAGCAAGAGTCTGCACCGGTTGCGCCTGCAAAACCGAAGCAATCTGCTTTGACTGAAACAAATACAAAACTACAAGAAAATTATGTGAAACTCGTGAAAAAGACAATTGAAGTTTGTCAAGATTACGAGCTTGGCATCGACATAGATGATTCTATTGAAAGCTTAAAAGAAGAACTACAAAGCCAAGGTATTAGCGTTACATTTGACAAAGAAATTATGGACGTTGTAAGTCGCCTTCGTTCTTTACAAGATAAAGGAATCAAAGTAGAAAAAGTACTTAATTTACTATAAAAAAATAAGAGGTGGCAATTGCCATCTCTTATTTTTTATAATTCCACTCATTACTTTCATACTTTTCTTTCGCTAACGTTTGAACTTCATGTAACTGTTCTTCTGTTAATTCATATGGAACAAGTTCTACATCCAATCCTTTTTCAAAGCCAACTTCAAACGCTTTAATTAACTGTTCTATCGTAAATGTACGGTCTGTTAATTCATTAATTGCTACTGCTTTAGAAGAGAACATACTCTTCATACGTTCCTTCACACGTTCATTTGGGAATAAAAATAGATCATATAGTTCATCTAAATCAATTTCTAATGGAATCGATCCATGCTGTAAAATAACACCTTTTTGACGTGTTTGAGCACTACCAGCAATTTTTCTTCCTTCCACTACAATTTCATACCAAGATGGTGCATCAAAACATACACCTGAACGTGGATTTTTCAAATTTTCACGATCTGCTTCTGTTTTTGGAACTGCATAATATGCTTCTAACCCTAATGCCTTAAAACCATCTAATAAGCCTTGCGAAATAACACGATATGCTTCTGTAACTGTTTTCGGCATATTCGGATGATCTTCAGACACAATAACACTATACGTTAACTCTTTGTCATGTAGTACACCCCTGCCGCCTGTTTGACGACGAACGAATCCATATTTTTTTTCGTTAACTACATCCATATTAATATCTTTCTCAACACGTTGAAAATATCCAACTGTTAATGTTGGTACTTCCCATTCATAAAAACGAATTGTTGGTGGCATTTTCTTTTCACTTTGCCAATTTAACAAACATTCATCTAACGCCATATTAAATGCCGGTGAACATTGACCAGAGTTAATATAACACCATTTTTCTTTTCCCATCCTGCACCTCATATAACCAATTATTTTTCACATTCTCTAGTCTACCAAATTCGACAAAATTTGTGAAAGAATACGAAATTTCTTCTTATATGCAAATGAATCTGTTGCATAAATACATATGGGCATTATAATATTGAAAGTAGGATAAGAAAAAAGGGAGCGATAGAATCGTGTCAACAACTTGGATTATTTTATTAGCCGTAATCGTAGCATTTATCGGCTACACTGTATGGATGTACTTCTATCAGAAAAAATTAATTAAAACTCTTACAGAAGAAGAATTTCGCGCTGGCTACCGTAAAGCACAGCTTATCGATATTCGTGAAGCAGACGAATATAACGCAGGGCATATTTTAGGTGCACGTAACATTCCGTTATCACAAATTCGCCTTCGCCATAAAGAACTTCGTCAAGATCAACCTGTTTACTTATATTGCCAAAGCGGATTCCGTACAGGTCGTGCAGCGCAATACTTAAAAAAACAAGGCTACAAAGATTTCTACCAATTACAAGGTGGATTTAAATCTTGGACAGGCAAAATTAAAAAGAAATAATAACATACAAAAAACTAGCTGAATAAATCAGCTAGTTTTTTCATTTCATCTTATTCGCAATGTATAATAAATTCTGCTTGATTACCTTTTCATCGTTCTCTTCTACATTCCGATACAGCAGCTGATATTCAATTCCTTTCTCTTTCCATATAAGCGTAGCAAATTCGTCACCACGTTCATAATCATCTTTATTTTTAAAATAAGCAGACGTTCCATTATTCAGTTTCATTTGTTCTTGAAATCGCTTCTCTTCCATAAGATCCGGAAAACTATAAGGAAAGTTCGCGACATTTAACTCAATATACTCATTTCTACCTGGCTCCTTCTGTTTATATTTAATCGTTAAGACAGCGTTCTTTTTCCCAAGCGTTCTTACTTCACCCTTCACATCACTTGTAATGTCGTACGGTAAAAACGTTGGAACTTTAAACTTCACCGGAAAATATTTTGGAAGTTCCTTTAGCGGAATAGGATCCGTAACACGATCCATAGCTCCTCCTGTTGTTCCCACAAAGTGTTTTCCTTCTTGCATCGTTTGCTGAAACGAACACGAACTAAGTACAAAACTAGAAAACACGAAACAAATGATTCTTTTTTTCAATTTGTTTCCGCCCTTTCATACCGCTCTCTTAACGAACGAAGCGTTGATATGCTCTTCATATTCGCTTTGTCATCAAACTCCACCTTTGAAAACTTTCCACGTTATTCTCACACATTTTGACAACACTTTTTGCAAACAAAAAAGACCCCTATCATTCTTACGCCCAAGTGAAAAGGTTACGCGAATAAAAAGAAGTCTTATTAATACCATAGTTTGTGAAAAGCTTTTCAGGTCAAGATTTTTTCTTTCTTATTATTTTCCCTTTATAATAAGGGAAAGAGGTGATACATATGGCCAATATAAAACAAATTGCTAAAACTGCTGGTGTATCGATATCAACTGTTTCTCGTGTTCTGAATAATCACCCTTACGTAAAAGAAGAAAAGCGTAAGCGTGTTCTAGACGCTGTTGAAGAATTAAACTACGCAAAAAATATAAATGCTGTCCATTTAATAAGAGGGAAAACATATACAATTGGCGTTATGCTTCCTTTCATTAACCTCCCCTACTTCAGTACCATTATTGAAGGAATCGGTAACGAAGCATTATTAGCTGGATATCACATTAATTTATGCCAAACAAATTACGATAGCCTTGAAGAAATTCGTGTTCTTGAAATGATGAAAATGAAACAATTTGATGGGATGATTATTTGCTCCCGAACGAGCTCTTGGGAACAAATCGAACCTTTCGCAAAATTTGCCCCTATTATTTCATGTGAAAAAATGAAGCACCCCCTCATTTCATCCATCTACGTAGATCATTATGAAGGTTTCCGTCTCGGTACTGCCTATTTACTAAGTAAAGGCCATGAAAAAATCGGAATTTGTTTAGCAAGAAAAACAAGTGTAAATTCCATGGAGCGCGAAAAAGCGTTCGCCGATACCCTTCGTAACGAAGGGAAAACGTTGCATCCTGAATGGATTTTCCACCAATGCTATACAATGCAGGACGGAGCACAAATACTCCATCGTATTTTAAATATGAAAAATCGTCCAACTGCTATTTTTACAGCGAACGATCAAGTTGCAGCTGGTTTATTAACAGAGGCTCGAAAACATGGTATTCGAGTACCTGAAGACCTTGCTATCCTTGGATTTGATAATCATGAAATTTCAAAGGCATTAGAAATTTCCACAATTGAACATCCCGGTCTCGCAATGGGCTCACATGCTTTTTCTTTATTCCATAAGCAGATCCAAAGCGAGCAAATTGTCGGCAGTGCAAAAGAACTTTCATTCCATTTAATTGAGCGAGAGACTGTCTAAAAAGAGCGTTACCTATAACGCTCTTTTTCAGCTCTTCACCTATTGACATTATATTTTTCATCTCATATAATGAACCTAACGAACGGTAGGTAGGGGATGAAAATGACAGCAAACCGCATTAAAGCTGTAGCACTTTCTCATTTCGCACGCTACGGCTATGAAGGAACTTCATTGGCAAATATTGCTCAAGAAGTTGGGATTAAAAAACCATCGATTTACGCACACTTTAAAGGAAAAGAAGAGCTATATTTCATATGCTTAGAATCTGCTCTTCAAAAAGATTTGCAGAGCTTTACAGGCGATATCGAAAGCTTTTCCAATTCGTCCACTGAAGAATTGCTTTTAAAATTATTAAAAGGCTATGCAAAACGCTTTGGTGAAAGTGAAGAATCAATGTTTTGGTTACGAACTTCTTATTTTCCGCCTGATGCATTTCGCGAACAAATTATTAATAAAGCAAATGTACACATTGAAAACGTCGGAAAACTTTTATTCCCTGTATTTAAAAGAGCAAGCGAACAAGATGAGCTGCATAACATTGAAGTAAAAGACGCCTTAGAGGCTTTTCTATGCTTACTCGACGGTCTTATGGTTGAACTATTATACGCAGGTTTAAATCGTTTTGAGACACGTTTAGACGCTTCTTGGAAAGTATTTTGGCGTGGACTTTCAAACTGACGGATTGCTCCTTTGCAATGCGTCGTTTTTAAGCCCTTTACCTAACGACTGGTAGGAAGGAGAAATGACATATGGCATGGATTTATGTAATAATCGCTGGTATTATTGAAATCTTTTGGGTGATTGGACTAAAAAAAGCAGAGGCACCACTTGAATGGGCTGGTGTTGCTCTATTAATTACAATTAGTTTCGTCTTATTATTTAGAGCTTATAAAGATTTACCTGTCGGCACTGTATACGCAGTCTTTACAGGAATCGGAGCTGGTGGAATCGTTCTTACAGAGATTTTCATCTTCGGAGAACCTTTCTCTATCGTAAAAGTTTTATTAATCGGTTTAATCTTCTTTGGAGTAATTGGTTTAAAACGAGTAACAGAAGAAAAAGAAGCGAAGGAGGCCGCATAAAATGGCTTGGGTATTTTTAATTCTAGCTGGTATTTGTGAAATTATTGGTGTACTCTTTATGAAAGTAGCCACTGAAAAGAAAGGCTGGGCACCAAAAGTTATTTTAATCGCTAACTTCGGCGTAAGCTTCTTCTTCTTATCTCTTGCGATGAACACATTACCGATGGGAACTGCTTACGCAATTTGGACTGGAATCGGAACTGCTGGAAGTGCACTTCTAGGCATTCTCATTTTCCGAGAATCAGCGGATTGGCGTCGTCTTGCTTTCTTAAGCTGTATTCTATGCGGCGCTGTTGGCTTAAAACTATTAAGCTAACGTGAGGTGAATGTCATGTGGAAAGAAAAAGGAAAGAAAATATTAGCATGGATCACACTTAGTATCCTCATTCTATTACAAATAAGTTTTCATATAATAGAATCATTGTTTCATAAAGTATTATCCATTCTCACATTCCTTCCTAACATGACACTTGAAATTATATCGATTGTTTGGTCCATTATCGCCTCCATTGCAATCGTCATTATATGGAGTATCGCCAAACTATGGAATAAGTTATTTAAAAAGGACAGTACTTCTGAAAAAGAATAACTGTCCTTTTTTATATTCATTCAGACTTTCTGTAGAAGTTACATGTGATAAGACAAAACAGACCAATTATGGCAATACTTATACCAACCCCTTTATGTAAACTTGGAAATAACAGTGGTATATCCGAGTAAACATTTGCTAATATGAGGCCGATTGAAAATAAAAATATTCCTATTCTATATAACCATTTTCTTTTGTTCATCATTCTCCCCTCCTAAAATTTTTCATACACTCCTTTCTTTTGGACATACTACCTAAAAAAGGAGTGGATAATATGCAAAATTCTATACATAAGCAAATTCTATTTTTATTTTTCCTATTTCTTATTCTCATCATCGTTTTCAGCTTTATATTACATACTCCGAAAGATGTACCAAATAGCGTTTCTTTTTATAAACTACTGCTCTCGTATTGTCGTTATTGAAGAAGGTGCCTTTTTTAAGGCACCTTTTAAAATTCTCTTTTTTCATATATTTTTACTGAAACGAAGATAGATGCTATGAACATGCATATTGAACCAATGAATAACAAGCTGTTATATAGCTGAATTTGTTCTAGGTTGATTCCAAAGAAAATAGAAGAAACAGCCATAGGTGCTATTAGTATAAAAATCGCAATAAAAATAGTTTTCTTATACCCTAGCCAAAAGGATAGCGGTAAAACCAAACTTAAATACACTAAAATAAAACTACTACTAGCAACCATTGTCGTTTCAATAAATTCAAATAAGTTAACCCCACTCTTCATTCTCATCGTGAAACAACCGATCGTTACACTTATAAAAAGAATAATAATTGCTACTATATATTTCGCATACACAATTTGTTTTCTCAATATTGGTAAACTATTTACTATAACTTCACTCTCATTTTTACTATCTGCTTCAAATGTTTTTACCGTTGCCCCAATTGTAATAATTACTGACATAATTATGAACAGATTTTCCGTATCTGTTAAGGCCATATAAAAGAAAACAGGATACAGTATGTACCAAATTAAAAATTTCCATTGAATAATGAAATCTTTTAAAATTAGTTGCTTGATCATGTATTACCCCTCCTAATATGAAAATGCTCCTTCTATAACTCTGCCTCCTGAAACATTTTCATTGAGAGAAACATTGATATGACTATACTTACTAACACTCCAATACTAAGAACACCCATTGCTAGTGTAGCCTCTTGAGAGTGGAGTACTTTTAGCATAATTGTTTTATCACCAAAAATATTACACATAAGGCCAATCATACCTGTTAAAGGCAAAATCATAATAACATTCAAAACAGAAGTCGCTTTATATCCTCCAATGTAATTAGCGGGTATCGTTACAACACAATAGATTAAAGTTGCTACTATTGCTGAAAATACTGCATATCCAGGCATGACTATATCCCTGCCCAATAAAATATTCCCTAATATTAAGACTATAAAAGTTACACTCAAACCAGCCATAATAAATAATGAACTTGCAATATATTTAGCTATAACTATCTCTGTTCTCGTTATAGGCAAGCTCACTAATACTTTTTCCGCTTTACTTTTCTCTTCATAATAAAAAGAAATATATATAATCGTACTACATGTTATAAATAATCCTATTGCAATCCCCATTGGTTCGACGGAATGCTTAAAAATAGATAAAATAGGTATTAAAAAATAGAAAGGAAACATCTTCTTCTGTAAGAAAAACTCCTTCAAAATCAATTGTTGCATATAAATTCTCCTCTCTATAAATCACGCGTTTCATAAATTTTAATTGTAAGAAACATAGAAACGATATAGACACTAGCTAATATCATTCCTCCAACTATAAATACACCAATATGTACTGGATTCATAATCCACTCACTGAATGAAGATGTTGTTTCATTCAGCCCATCACTAATAAATATCCAAAGAATTACACCCACTCCTATTGATGCTGCTGATCCTATACTTCTTACTACCTTCGATTTTGTACCATAATAACTAGGGAAAAACGTGACAACAAAAAATGTGGCATAAACAGCTCCATTTATGACTTCATACCATGGAATTTCAATGTATAGATTAGGATGATATACACCGATATCACTAATAACCACAATACCCCTTATAAGAAAAACAACTAACATCGTAGAGAGAATGGCACCAACAATGAATATTGCACAGGAAATATATCTAGCAATTATGATATCCTTTCGACTTACCGGTAAACTATTTATAACAATGTCACTTTTATTTCTTTCATCCATAACGGTTAACGTCATAACCGATGAAAAGGTTATAAATAGACAACTCATTGGAAATAACAATTCACCACTTGCATCTAACATAAAGAACAAAAGGGGCATAACAAGATTCACTAACCAAATTACCCGAAAAAAGAACAAATCTTTATAGATTAGCTGACGCATAGGCACCTCTCCCTTTCGCAGTGTAAACGATAATGTCATCTAATGTAGGCTTTTCTAGTACAACCTCATTTCCAAACCAATCGATAATTCCTTGTTTATCCTTCGCTAAACCTTCGAAACCGAATTTATTTTTTCGTAATCCAACAAATAGTTCTTTTCCTTCTCGATCTAATAAATCATTGCTTCCCTTAACGATTACGTAGTTCTCCATTAATTCATCTTTTTCACCAGTAAATATAATTTCTCCATCGTTGATAAACGTAATATAATCTGCAATACGTTCTAAATCCGTTGTAATGTGGGTTGAGAATAATACAGATACTTCATCTTCCATTACAATTTCTTGCAACATATCAAGTAATTCACTTCGGACAACTGGATCTAATCCTGCTGTCGGCTCATCCATAATGATAAACTCTGCATGATGTGAAAGTGCGATGGCAATCGCAAACTTCATTTTCATCCCTTTAGATAGCTCTTTAATTTTTTTATACTTTGGAACTTGCAATCTGTGCATATACGATTGGTATTGATTTTCGTCCCACTTTTTATATAACGGTGCAATAATACGTTTCATTTGTTCACACGTTAAATCTTCGTAATAATGATTTTCATCATATACAAAACCAATATTTTGTTTTATGTCCTTTTCAGCTTTCTTATTGTCTTTGCCAAAAATTTTTATATCGCCGCTATCTTTTCTAATTAAATTCATAATCATTTTGATCGTTGTACTTTTCCCAGCACCATTTGGTCCGACAAACCCCATAATATATCCTCGTGGTAATGAAAAACTTATATTTTTCACTGCAAAATCTTCATAACTTTTACAAACGTTTTTTAACTCTAACATCTCTCTCATTCCCCCTTATATAAAAACGCAATCATCTGCTGCAATTCTTCAAGTGAAAGCTGCAACACTTTACTTTCTTTTACGATTTCTTCAGCCTTACTTTCCAATAGACGTAGCCGCTGTTCTTTTAATAGTTCATTATTTTTACGTGAAACATAAGTCCCCTTCCCAGCAACAGTTTCTATATATCCTTCTTTTTCAAGCTCCTCGTACGCACGCTTCGTTGTAATTACACTAATTTGCAATTCCTTCGCTAAGCTACGAATAGACGGTAATTGGTCTCCACCCTTTAAACCACCATTTAAAATAAGCTGGCTTAATTGTTTTCTTATTTGCACATAAATAGGGTCTTGGGAAGAATTCGAAATAATAATATTCATGTTTTCCTCCAGTGTGTGTATATACTGTATATACCTTATATATACAGTATATACACAGCATCCTATTTTTGGCAAGAAAAAAAGACCAACATTTTCCTGTTGGTCTTTCGTATATGTATCACTTTTCAAAGCGATCTAACATCTCGTCTCTCATTCCGAAACTTACTACTGCAATTCCTATATACATAAACAGAAGGAATGCCGGATGAACCGTGTTGTACCAGCTGCTGTCAACGATTAAGTAAATCGTTAATGCCACAACAAGAACAAACGCTAAGATAAACATATAAAAGTGTCTTGTACTACCCATGATAAACTCCTCTCTTCTCACTTCACCATTCAACAGTTTATTTTATCGAATAATTCGATATGACTCAAGGTTAACTTTCTGTTATGTAATCAAGTTCCACCTTTACAATGTCCTCACATGCTATTGAAATGATTGTTCCTTGTTTATCAATCGCCGTCACTTCTCTATTATCCATTACACGATTTGCTACTCTTTCTAACACTTTCCCTTGGTCTCGATAGCAAAATTCTTTTACATCTTTAATTGTTTCTCCATTTTCTAAATGGTATACCATTCTATAACATCGATATCCCACACTTTCACCCCCGTCTTGCTCGTTTTTTCACATATACATAAAAATGAGTAATTTTTGCCTCATCACATCTTCTTAATTTCAATAAAATTCTAACAAAAATAAATACTTTTATCAAACCGACTTTTTCAACAAAACTACCTATAAAACTACACCTTTACACCATTAGGAAACAAAAAATATAATTTTTTAACATTTTCTTCACTATTTCTGCATAAAGTGAAACTTTAATCAGTGGGGATTTTTGTTCATCCCCACTGATTATTAGTTGAACCAATCGGGCATTTACGGACAGTTTATCTCCCACCTGGCTTCTTTGCACCAGCTAAGTTTTGAGTTGGGAGTTTACTGTCCGTTAATGCGGGACAAATTCTCCATACAAAAAAAGAACCCGCCGCAGCGAGTTCTCCTTTTGTTATTCTAATCAAACTTGTACAGGAGCTGGCTTTGCATAACGTAAAACTGGTTTACGTGCAGCCATCGTTTCGTCTAAACGTTTAATGACTGTCGTATGCGGTGCTTCTTGTACAACTTCTGGATTTTCTTCTACTTCTTTAGCGATTTGAATCATCTTATCAATGAAACCATCTAATGTTTCTTTTGATTCTGTTTCTGTCGGCTCAATCATAATACATTCTTCCACATTTAATGGGAAGTAAATTGTTGGTGGATGGTAACCGAAATCAAGCAGACGTTTTGCAATATCTAATGTACGTACGCCAAGTTTCTTTTGACGACGACCTGATAATACAAATTCATGCTTACAATGTCTATCGAATGGAAGATCGTAGAATGGCGCTAATCTTCTCATCATATAGTTCGCATTTAATACAGCATACTCAGTTACTGCACGCAAGCCATCTGGACCCATAGAGCGAATATACGTGTATGCACGAACGTTAATTCCAAAGTTACCATAGAATGGCTTCACACGACCAATTGCTTCTGGACGGTCGTAGTTGAAGTGATAACCATTTTCCGTTTTTTCTAAAATCGGTTTTGGTAAGTACGGAATTAAATCAGCTTTCACACCTACTGGACCAGAACCTGGGCCACCACCGCCGTGAGGACCTGTAAATGTTTTATGAAGGTTTAAATGCACAACGTCAAATCCCATATCTCCTGGGCGTGCTTGGCTTAATACCGCATTTAAGTTTGCACCATCATAGTATAACTTACCGCCTGCATTATGGACGATTTCTGCCATTTCTAAAATATTTTCTTCGAATAGACCTAATGTATTAGGATTTGTTAACATAAGTGCTGCTGTTTCTTCGTTTACAACACGTTTTAAGTCTTCTAAGTCAACAAGGCCATTTTCATTTGATTTTACTGTAATTGTTTCAAAACCAGCTACAGTTGCAGATGCCGGGTTCGTTCCGTGAGCAGAGTCAGGTACAATTACTTTCGTACGGTTAAAGTCACCATTCGCTTCATGGTATGCACGAATTAACATTAAACCTGTCCATTCTCCGTGTGCACCAGCTGCTGGTTGTAAAGTAACAGTATCCATACCTGTAATTTCAATTAAATGCTCTTGTAAGTCATACATTAATTCCATTGCACCTTGTACTGTCTTTTCATCTTGCAGTGGATGAATATTTGCAAATCCTGCGAAACGAGCTACACTCTCATTAATTTTCGGATTATATTTCATCGTACAAGATCCAAGTGGATAGAATCCAGAATCTACACCGTGGTTACGGTTTGAAAGTGCTGTATAGTGGCGCATAATATCAAGTTCAGATACTTCTGGTAGCTCTGCATCTTCTACTCGAATATAATCGCTCTCAAACACATCTTCTAGTTTCACTTCTTCTACATCTAATTTGGGTAAGCTATATCCTATGCGTCCTTCTTTACTCACTTCAAAGATAAGTGCTTGGTCTTGGTTCTTCATTGGATAGCCCCCATTTCGTTTACAAGTGTGTCAATTTCCTCTTTTGTACGAAGCTCAGTTACTGCTACAAGCATATGGTTTTCATGCTCTTTATAATCACGGCCTAGATCGTAACCACCGATAATATTCTTTTGTAATAATGCATCGTTTACTTCTTTCACTGGACGTTTGCAATCTACAACAAACTCATTGAAGAATGGTCCAGCAAATGTTACTGTGAAGCCTTTCGCCTCAAATTGACGTTTTGCATACTGTGCTTTAGAAATGTTTTGACGTGCCATTTCTTTCACACCTTGTTTGCCAAGTGCCGTCATTGCAACAGAAGCTGCTAATGCATTTAACGCTTGGTTTGAACAAATATTAGACGTCGCTTTATCACGGCGAATATGCTGTTCACGTGCTTGTAACGTTAATACAAATCCACGTTTACCATCTGAATCTACAGTTTGTCCAACAAGACGTCCTGGAATTTTACGCATAAATGCTTTCGTTGTTGCAAAGTAACCACAGTGCGGTCCACCAAACTGCGTTGGAATACCGAATGGTTGTGCATCACCGATTACAATATCAGCACCAAATTTCCCTGGTGGTGTTAATGCGCCTAATGATAATGGATTTGAAGAAACGATAAATAATGATTTTTGTTGATGAACGATTTTTTCAATATCAGCTAATTTTTCAACTTGTCCGAAGAAGTTTGGATATTGAACGATTACACAAGCAACTGTATCATCTACTTCACTTTGTAATACGTCTAAATCTGTTACACCATCTTTATGATTAATTTCAACAACTTCAAGATTTTGACCTTTTGCATACGTTTCAAGTACTGCTCTTGATTCTGGATGAACCGCGCTAGATACAAGAATTTTCTTTTTGCGAGTATGGCCAGCTGCTAACATTGCCGCTTCAGCTAAAGCTGTACCCCCGTCATACATAGAAGAGTTTGCTACATCCATTCCTGTTAATTCACAAATCATTGTTTGGAATTCAAAGATTGCTTGTAATTCCCCTTGTGAAATTTCCGGTTGGTATGGTGTGTAAGCTGTATAAAATTCTGAGCGAGAAATAACATGATCTACAATTACTGGAGCATAATGATCGTATACGCCTGCTCCTAAGAAAGAAGCGTATTCTTTTAAGTTAGCATTTTTACTAGCCATTTGAGATAGCTCTTTTAAAAGCTCTGGCTCTGATTTTGCTTCTTTAATTTTTAAATCCCCTTTAAAACGAACACTCTCTGGAATATCAGAGAATAATTCATCGATCGTTTGAACGCCGATCGTTTGTAACATTTCTTTTTTGTCTTCTTCTGTCATTGGAAGATAACGATGCAACATGAAATCTACCCCTCTCCCCGTTACTTTGAACGTTTGTAAAATGGTGTTGGAACAACTACTGCTTTGACGCGTTTATTACGAATTTCAATTTCTACTTCTGTATCAACTGCTGCGTATTTTACATCAATTAGTGCTAAACCAATGCTTTTCTTTAACGTTGGAGATTGTGTACCACTCGTTACTTCCCCAATTTTTTCTTCACCAATAAATACAGGGTAATGCGTACGAGGAATTCCACGTTCGATTACTTCGATGCCGACTAATTTACGAGGCGCACCGTTTTCTTTTTGCTCTTTTAACGTTGCTTTTCCAAAGAAGTCTGCTTCTTTATTTGTTTTTACCGCAAAGCCAATTCCAGCCTCAATCGGTGTAATATCTTTTGATAATTCTTGTCCATAAAGTGGTAATGTTGCTTCGAATCGAAGTGTATCACGAGCACCTAAACCACATGCTTTTAAGCCCTCTTCTGCTCCAACTTCAAGAAGTTTCTCCCAAAGTTTTGCAGCATCTTCACTCTTACAGTAAATTTCGAATCCATCTTCACCTGTATAACCTGTACGAGATACAAGTGCTGGAATTCCATCTACAAGAATATCGTTTTTAAATTTAAAGAACTTAATTTCTTTCAAATCTTCTGACACAACTTTTTGTAAAATGCCTTCTGCTTTTGGTCCTTGAATTGCAAGCTGTGCAACTTCACTAGAAACATTGACTACTGTCGCATCGCCAATTACATGACTTGCTAACCATTCGTAATCTTTCTCGATATTTGATGCATTGATTACTAATAAATAGTCTTCTTCACCACGTTTGTAGATTAATAAATCATCTACTGTACCACCATTTTCGTAGCACATAGCTGTATATTGTGCGCCCCCTACCTTTAAGGTAGATACGTCATTTGTAACAACACGTTGTAAAAATGCTAAACTATCTACACCTTTTACTTCAACTTCTCCCATATGAGACACATCGAACAAACCTGCAGCTGTACGTACAGCTTCGTGTTCTTCTTTAATGCTTGAAAATTGAACTGGTAATTCCCAACCACCGAAGTCGATTGTTTTCCCACCATACTTCGCGTATACATCAAATAACGGTGTACGTTGTAATGTAATCATGCTCTCTCCCCCTTATGCTTTGACAAATCAATAAAAGTTGCTTCCCTTTTCTAAACATTTTCATTCTGAAAAGATAGGATATACGGAATCTCATTATATTTTTTTATGAAAGCGTAAATAAAAAATCACTTTCTTGGATAAAATACGAAAGATTCCACACATTTCACACCATTATCCTAACATCATTCGCTATATTTCATCAATATTCTAGCATAAAAAATAATTTAGAATTTTTTATGTTAAAACACAATAAATACAGCTTTTGAGATTTAATACTTTATTATTGTCTATCATATAGCCTTTAATAACGATAATTATGCCTTCTTTTAAGGCAAATCATCATACATTAAAAAATAATTACTTTAGTTTATAAAAGGTGGGAGAGTCGTAATGAATGTCGATATTTCCGTAGATCGGACGTGGCAAAACAATTTTTTAAATAGAATTGATGAAGATGGTCCTTGGACAAACTGGGATTTATATCACTTAGCTTATGAAACAGAAAAATCGTTACTTGTTCCTACTTTTGATGGACTACAAGCACCGAAACATTTATCCCATTTCACACCGCTTCCGCATCAATTAGAAGTCGCTCAAAATGTAATTGAACAAATGAATGGTAAAGCGATTCTAGCAGATGAAGTAGGTCTTGGAAAAACAATCGAAGCTGGACTTATTTTGAAAGAATACATGGTCCGCGGGCTTGTGAAAAAGGTACTTATACTTGTCCCAGCTTCTCTCGTATCACAATGGGCATACGAGCTGAATACAAAGTTTTTCATTCCCGCTGTAGCACAAAAGAAAAGCTACTCGTGGGAACAAGCTGACGTAATCGTATCATCAATTGATACTGCGAAACGTTCACCACATCGCGATATCGTGTTGAACTTAGAATATGACCTTATTATTATCGATGAAGCACATAAACTGAAAAATAATAAAACAAAAAACTATGAATTTGCACAACGATTAAAAAAGAAGTTTTGTTTATTACTAACCGCTACTCCTGTTCAAAATAAGATTGATGAAATTTTTAACCTTGTTTCTTTATTAAAGCCAGGACATCTAGGCAATCAATCCAACTTTGAAGAATATTACGCTTCCAAAAATCGTTCAGCCGAATCAGATGAAGACTTAAAAGCTCTCATTAACAAAGTAATGGTGCGAAATAGACGACATAATACCGGTATCGATTGGCCGAAGAGACATGTACGTACAATTTTTATTGAGTTTAATGAACAAGAACAAGCTCTATATAATGATATCGAAAATTGGCGAGGACAAGACGCCTTCACATCTGCTTTCTCATCGTTAACTTTAAAACGGGAAGCGTGCAGTAGTCGTGAGGCTGTTTACTATTCATTGAAAAAGCATGTAGAAAAAAGACAGAAAGAAAATGAACATTATATAAAAGATCCACATATCGATGTGCTAATGGACAAAATTAATCATATTCCTTTCAACTCGAAAGCAACTAAAGCTCTAGAGCTTATAAAAGAAATTGACGATAAAGTCGTCATTTTCACGGAATACCGAGCATCACAGATGTACTTACAATGGTTTTTACAACAACACGGTATTTCTTCTGTCCCATTCCGCGGCGGATTTAAACGCGGGAAGAAAGATTGGATGAAGGAACTTTTCCAAAATCGTGCCCAAGTGTTAATTGCAACGGAAGCTGGCGGAGAAGGCATTAACTTACAGTTTTGTAGCCATATGATCAATTATGATTTGCCATGGAATCCAATGCGTCTTGAGCAAAGAATCGGACGTATTCACCGTCTCGGTCAAAAGAATGATGTTCATATTTATAACTTAGCTACAAAGCATACTGTTGAAGAACATATTCTGAAACTGTTATATGAAAAAATCAACTTATTCGAGCGTGTTATCGGTGAACTCGATGAAATTTTAACGAGAATTAATATGAAAAACATCGACGCGCACATTCAAGAAATTTTCGCGCAATCAAAAAGCGAAGGTGAAATTAGAATTAAGATGGAAAACTTAACATCTATTATCGACTTTGCGAAACGAAATGAAGCTGAGGTGCAAGGCTATGCAGCAACATGAAATTCATAATTACTTATACAATTTCTTTGAGGCGAATAACTGTGAAATTTTAGAACGTTCTCCTCATTTATTAGATGTACAGTTAACAATTGAGATGGATAAATTATTAATGAATCGCCCTTTTTATTGGCACTATCTTGAGAAAACAGGAGGCGTACCGAATCCGATGCGCCTTACTCTTATTACAAATCCAGAAAATGAAGAAAATGATGGTGAGCTTATTCACTACGGTTCACCACGTCTACATCAAATTTTCCAAACGACAAAAGAATTAGGCTCTTACATACGTTTATATGAGGATGTAAGACATAATGGGGCAACACATACACCGCTCCACCCTTGGCTCGGTATTAATATAAAAGTTTCCTATCAATGTGATCGAAAAAAAGACATCCTTCACTCGATTGGCATTCATCTCATTTCTGGAACAATGATGGCAAACTTTCATGAAACATTAACAAACATTAAACTTACACCAAAAATACCTGATTTTTGTTTTACGCTCTCGCCCATCATTAAACCTCAAAGTGGTTTACAACGCATAGAAGACGCTTTAAAAAATATAATTGCAGAAGATGACCATACGTGGGCAAAAGAAGCAAGAGTGCGTTGGAATCATGATCTAGACCTTTTAAACCGTTTTTATGAAGAAAGTGACGAACTTCCTGAGAGCTATGAAATTGAAAAACAAGCTCTGCAAGAACAGTATGAACCACATATTACAGTGCAAATTATTAACGGTGGCCTTTTTTATGTTACCGCGAATCATTTTCTATCTTGAAGAAGCTCCTTCTGCTTTAGAAGGAGCCTCTTTTGAGCTATTTTCTACCCTACTCGCTATCGCCACTACGCTCTTGCTGTTTTTTCTGTGCCATACGTTTCTGCTGTGCACGATCCTTTGCACTCACATGATTTGCATCAGTTGGAAGATTTTCTTTCGAACGTCCAATTCCATTGCTCATCTTTCCCACTCCTTTTTGCGTTTTTCAAAATACATGTTTATTTTCAGCTAGAGTTACAATCCTTATACAAAAAAATAAGAGCAGCCATTGGCTACTCTTACTCGCTCACATATTTTTGAAACATATCATGGATGCCTTTATTTACTAGGTTCGAGATCTGCTCGTCAGATTTATTCGGATAACGATCACGCAATCTGATAGATGCCTTCACCATTAAATTTTCTAATACAGAACGGCCACCTTCTCCATAAATAATTTCAGCATATTTAACAAGCCTTCCATCCTCTACTGTTGCTGGATTATGATTGAAGAAAAATTTACTCATTGTCTCCACCTCTCTCTTTTGATAACGTTTACATTTATATAGATTATTTATGTTATTTATTTCACAATATTGTATGCATGTATATTTAATTAGTTTCATTATAAAGCAACATATCGATAGTAAATATGTGATTTTCCGTCCATTTTGTGAACAAACTAAAAATGAAAGCGTTTCCTTTATTATATACTAAAAAAACTTACTACGCTAGGGGCAATTTTTTTCAATCTACTAATCCCTCAAAAATTGATATATTTTTTCTTTTCCCATTAAACCTTATACAATTTTCAGAAATTATATTATAAAATATATGTATGACTTAAGGAGGCTTTGTATGAATCAAAATAAAAAAGCTATATTAGATCTTGTCTTTTATCTCGTAATCCCATTCCTCATTTGGAAATTTGCAAAACCTTATATCGATCCTTATTACGCAATGTTACTTTCCTCTGTTCCGGGGATTATTTATACACTGTATACCTTTAAAAAAGAAAAACAGTTTAACGTGACAGGGTTCTTTATTTTAATTACACTCATTTCTAATACAACGGTAGATCTATTATCTGGGTCAGCTGAACGAATGTTATGGAACGATGCGTATTATCACATCGTACTCGGTATTATCGTCATATGTACAATTTTCATAAAAAAACCACTCATGTTATATTTCGCTGCGGATATTGCAGCGCTGCAAGGACATGATCGCGATAAAAGTCGTGAGCTTTATCGTGATAGTCGTATATATCCAGCACTGCAATATTTAACGTTATTTTTCGGGCTGCAATTTATATTAAAAAGCTTTTTAAAAATTTATTTCATCTCTGTTTTTGGTGTAGATGGCTACGGTGAAATGAGAGCGATTATGACCGCTGTCGGCTGGGGCATTTCTATTTGTATCGGAATAGGGTTCGTATGGGTGAACAATAAAATACATGCCGTTACGGAAGAACAAGAATCCGTGCAGTAAATAAAAATCCCCTAGTGTATTACGACACTAGGGGATTTTTATTTTGCTAGACATATGACTAAAATTTAACTTGATTTTTTTCTTTTACTTTTTACATTTCGATAAAACAAAGCAGCACTCAGCGGCATAACACCAAACCACTTATTCATAAATGGCTCTTTTTCAGCACGGCGTTGTTCTTTCTTTTGTTTTCGATCTTCTTTTGGAGCATCCATATACGACACAAACTGCTGCGTCACAAAGCGAACATAATCATTAGTAGACATATTATCATCACCTCTACTTGATTAGTATGTCCACTTTTTTATACATTAATCTTTTCCTTTAATTCATTCATAATTTGCTTTACAGACTTATTTGTCGTATCGATATGAATATGAGCCTCTTCATAATAAGCTCGGCGTAATTCAAATTTCGTTACAAATGCATCTATATCTTTCTTTTGAAATAGTGGACGTGTCGTATCTTCACGAAGCCTTTCTGCAATTACATGCGGATCACAATATAAATACACGACAGTTCCGTTCTCTTTCATCCACTTGCGATTTTCCGCTCGTTCAATAATTCCCCCACCAGTTGTAATAATGACATTATGGACTGGTAGCGAACGTAACATTTCGCTTTCATATTCCCGAAAAGCCGTTTCGCCTTCTTCGGCAAAAATATCACGAATTGCCTTCTCTTGCTTCTCTTCGATTTTTTGATCAGTATCTACAACATCCATTTGAAGTTCTTGACTTAATGCTTTTCCAATTGTTGTTTTCCCTGCTCCCATGTAGCCGGTTATGTATATAGATTTCATTTTCTGTCCTCTCAATCGTCATTTATTAATTGTTATTATAACGAAAGATGCTACTTTGTTTAATAAAAAAACGTTTTGTTCTTATACTATGAAGAACAAAACGTAACACTCGCTTTTACTTATAAGTACCTCTTCTCACCCACTGCGTTGCAATCCATTTCTCGCCTTTCGTTACAGGTGCCCCTCCATGTAACGTAAGCTCATTTAGTGATTGATCTTGATAAAAATACTCAAAGTATACTGCCATTCCCTTTCTAGGATGTACAGAAAGATTTAATTTCGGGAAGTACGTTTCCCCGCCTTCTTCTACATCATTTAAGTACATTACAAGCGTACTAATACGATTGTTAGCAGCTGATCTACTATGTTCCGCAAAATAATCATAGTGTGCTTTATATTGTTGATCCACTTCATAATTTAAAATGTGCAATCCTTCACCATGCGACGCAGGAACATTCATGATAGATGAAATTCGTTTTTCAATCTTTGAAGTAAGTTCATTGTCTTCCAAAAATGCACCGCTACTTGTTCGAATATCATTTACATCACGTGATGAACCAACTTTAGAACGCTTCATTTTATTTTTAGACATTTCAATCAATTCATCACACTCTTCATCACTTAGTACATTTGCTAATACGACAATAAGAGGTTCTTCGAATTTTGAAATAATGTGTATTTCTCTATCTTCTGTCATAATCGTATTTCCTTTATGATCAAAAATAGTTTGTTCCTTATTTTCACCTATTTGATTGTTGTTTGTCATTTCCCTATTCTCCCTAAAAATAATGATTGGATAGCATGAATATATCACATTCTTTCTACCTTTCTCTTTTTTGAGAAAATTTAAACTTTTAATCGTTATATTTATCCATTTCTTCTAAAAAATCAATTCAATTTACAATAGAAATCCCTGGTTTTTCTTCTTATTTTTACATATTATCCTTCTATCCAATCGACTATTTTTCCATCCTTTTTTCTATACCGAAAGCTCACCGTATAGAAAGCTTCCTGTTTGAGTGTACACTGCAACGCAACGAGAATTAAATCATTTTCAAAGATATAATTTCCACTCACTTCTCCCTTTTCATACTGAAAGAAAAATGCACCTTCTTTTTCTTTTTGCTGTAAGTCTTTTTTTATATCTGTAATAGATCGGTTAAGTAGTTCATCCAGTAAAAACTTTTGTTCTATTTCTATATAAAAATTTTTATCTGTAAACAACATATTTGTTTCGTATATAAAAAAAGAAGTTAATAAAATAAGAAAGATGAGTGTTCCAGGCATTGTAAACCCATTTTGCCCTCTCATACATTCATTTCCATTTCACTATATCGCATAACTACACCTTCATATATTTTTCCGCTAGTATCTTTCACATTTATAATGAGTACATGAGGTGTTAGTTTGTAAGAAACCGTTCCAATATTTTGTAAAACAACTTCCCTCCCGCGCCTATTTACCTTTCTTATAAGACGACTATTCTCTTTTTCATACGATACTTCACTCCCATTACGCGATCGAAATCGTAAAATACTTTCTCCATTTTCAAATGCTAGCTGTTCTCCAGATGATACTTCACGAAACTCCAATTGCATTTGACCTAAAAATACATCCCACTCCCAATCATTTAATCCTTTTGACTGTTTATTTTCCATTTCAATGAAATGTAGGCGGGGAAAGAGCAAAAAAAATATTGATAATAGAAACAGACATACAATCATTTCTATTAATGAAAAACCAAATTCTAATTTATTTTTTCTCCTACATAAAAGCATTGTTCCATCACTCTGTCTTTCACATCTCTCCACATGGTACAAACTTCATTGCCTCCCCAATATGTGTAATACACAATTCCATTTATATTCTTTTCTATTATTCGCTTTTCTTCATTTCCATACATATATATAATTGCTTCCTTTTTTAATAATCCAGATGCCTTATAACGAATTTGTATATTTTTTCTTTCTTGCATAACTAATACTGTTTGCGGTAGTAGTAACGATACAGCCATCATTAAAATACTTAACGATACAATCATTTCAGCCATTATGGATCCTTTTTGACATTTCACGATACGTAAATCTCCCTCTTCCAAGCTGAAATACAATTTCATATTTATAATTTCGATATGAAATTATAATCGTACCACCTCTATTAATATTTCCACTTGGATTATATGTCATCGGATTTGGAAACGTATGCAAATCAATTTGTATATCTTCTTCATACTCCCGCTTGACGATATAATACTTTGTACCTGACTCTTTTATAGCATACATATTTCTATCTTTATGCCAACGTAATGTATAGTGCTTTTGACGATTTATCGCTAATTGCTGCATATACAAAATATCATTTGAAAACTGTCTCAAAAATTGTTCAACTTTTTGTCGCTCGTATAAGGAATGAACACTAAAATACGTAACTACACTTAATACAGAAATAGCAAATAAAACGAGTAACATTTCTAAAAAAGTAAACCCCCGTTGTTTCACAATGCCCTAATTGATACTGCGCCATCATCTGAAATATGAATAGATTCGCCATTCGGGCACTTATCAGTTGTAATATACTTTTCATCTGTCAGTTCTTTTAACGATGGAATTTTATTATGTTGTAATTGATATACTTGTATTTGTGCTTCTATAGATTTCACGTAAGCTGCACACCCTTTTCCTTGGACCGATGAACGCTGTGTAACTACATTTGGAATAATTAATAGTAATAATATAGTTATGACAACCATTACTAATAGCATCTCTAACAGAGTAAATCCTTCCTCATTCTGCATACAAATGCCCCCTAAATAGAATTCATCATTTGAAACATCGGCATAATCATCGCTAAATACATAAGGACAACGATTCCTCCAATACATGTAAATAAAATAGGCTGAATGATAACTAACATATGTTTAATTTTCCGTTCCATCTTTTCCATAATAAGATCGCTATAGTCACCTAATTCAATCGCTAAATTGCCGTTTGCTTGTCCATGCGTAATAACATAAGAAAGTTCTTTCTCGTAATACCCACTTTTAGCAATGATAGATTGTAACTGTTCTCCTCCAATTAATTGTCTTTCAATCCGGCTCGCTTCATATTGAAAGAACGGATGATATCTTTGCTCCATCATTATTGTTAAAGCTTCGCATACTGATAGTCCACCATTTAATAAACCACTCAACTGAGTAGCAAAATAATGTGAATGCTTTAAAATAAGAAATGTTTTGATGAGGGGCATACGAAGCATGATTTTTACCTGGCTAATATGTGGAAGTTTCCTAAAATACAACATATACAAACTACATCCAATAATAACAGTTAAAATAGCGGTTAAAATAATGTAAGGTAGCAGTTTTATTGCACTTAAAATTTGTTCTGTAAGTAGTGGTGTATTAGAACCGAACGAACTATAAACCATTTCAATCTGAGGTAATAAAATGAGGTTGAAAATAAAAAGCATGATTAGTAGAAAAAACATTAAAAACATAGGATACTGCATGATTTTCATCATGTCTCTCCTATACTTATCTTTCTTATAAAGAAGTGCACTTCCTTGTTGCAAAGCAAAAGAAATATCACCATGTTGCTCGGCATAAAATAAATAACTTAACATGTCCTGATGAAACTTTAACTGATGAAAAGAATCGTGTAGACTTTTCCCATCTTTTAACCCCTCAATCATGTGCTGCAATTGTACTTTCTTTTCTACAGGTAATTGAAACTGTAAAAATTCTAATGCTTGTAAAAGAGAGTAGCCTTTTTCTAGTAATTCTCCTAAACGTTTCAACAATACTACTTGATCACTTAAACTCCAAGTTTTCTTAAACATAAACATCATCTTCTAAAAAACCTAAAGCATATCCTTTTCTTATTGACGATTCTAAAGTCTCATGTTTGTAAGTAACACATTCTCCATCTGCTTCTTTAAGCGCTTGTTTTAACTCATATCCATATAGCAGCTCATAAATGCTTGCTTGCCTTACTTGCCTCATTGATTTACATAAAGTTGAGCACTTTCCTCTGCAAAACGGACACTTCAATTCGACAAGTCGCTGTGCAGCTACAGCCAATAAAGACTGTTCAATCTCTTGCCTCGTTATACCATAATCCATGAAACGAATGATTGCTCCTTTCGCATCATTCGTATGCAGCGTTGTCATGACTAAATGTCCTGTCAAACTTGCTCTTATAGCTATTTTTGCTGTTTCTTCATCACGGATTTCACCGACTAAAATAATATCTGGATCATGACGTAAAATAGCCTTTAATCCTGTTTCATATGTGAGACCCGCTTTTTCATTTATTTGAATTTGTAATACATCGTCACTTCTTTTTTCAACCGGATCTTCAAGTGTAATGATGCGACGTGTTTTCTTTTTTCTAATTACCTCTAATAATGCATACATTGTCGTTGTCTTCCCAGAACCAGTCGGTCCAGTAAACACGAGTAGCCCCTGTGAATAGCGTAAAAACGAGAGTAGTTTTGCTGCCGTACTTGGAAATAACGAAAGATGTGATAAGGGCTGCACAGATGCTTGTAAATGAAGGCGAATAACGAGACTTTCTTGATATACTGTTGGAAGTGTTGAAAGGCGTAAATACACTTCTTGTCCATCAATTTGCAAATACAACGAACCATTCTGTGGCTTCCGTTTCTCTCCTATGTCCATAGATGCTAAAAATTTAAAATGTGAGACAAGTTTTTCTCCAAACTCCTTTTCAATACAATGTCTCGTCATTAAATCTTTTCCTACACGTAGTTGCACCGCTACATCCTTCTGCCGGGGCACAATATGTAAATCTGACGCTTGTACCCTACACGCTTCTTTTAAAATTGTATTCGCAAAAAGTTCAATCCCATTCATCACTTTTCCCTCCTTACTATGTATATAGCATGAAAACATGCACAATAAAAATTTGGAATTTTGTATTTTCACTAGAACAAAAAGGAAAAATATGTTTGTGAAATTATGAACAATTTCTGAATTATTGTCTGAAATTACCTATACTCATGTTTATCTGTATTATAATGTTATTATCTTGGATAAAGTGATAAAGGTGGAGATCCTCATGGAACAAGCTTTAAAAATTACAGGTGTTTTAGCTGACCCAACTCGTTATTACATTTATAAATATATTTCGCAAAAACATAGTTACGTAACTGTACAAGAAATTGCAGATGAATTCGATATTCATCCAAACGTAGCGCGTTTACATTTATCTAAATTAGAAGATGTTCATATGCTTAAATCGGAAACGAAGAAAACTGGAAAAGGCGGAAGACCAAGCAGATTATATGTCTTATCTGAAGATGTTATTCAATTGCAATTTCCATTCCGTGATTATCAATTGTTAGCAAGAATAGCATTTAATTCTTTACTTAGCCTTGGCGCTGCTGGTGAAAAAGCGCTATACGAAACAGGAAAACAATTCGGGGCCGAATTAATGCAACAACATATGCAACGTTTAAATGTGAGTGAAGATGCTTTAACAGTAGAGCAAAAAGTTCAAATTGCAAAAGAAGCTTTCTCAACAGCCGGCTTATCACCTGCATTTGAATTAAGTGCAGATGGAACAAAAATTTTCTATGATGTACACAATTGTCCATTTAAAGAAGTTGCTGTTCATCATCCAACTGAAATTTGTAACATGCACGGAGATATGATGAAAGGCATTTTTGAAATCCTATTCCCTAACATGGAATTAACTCGACATGATAGTCTATTAGATGGATGTAAATCTTGTAATTATAAACTAACAATTTAATTTATCATATAAAAAGAAGCCAATAATAATTGGCTTCTTTTTATATGAATGAATATTTACAATAGTAAGAAAAATAAACTATAATGAAAAGAGGTTTTACTTTTTCTAGAAAAGGAGGGAAATAGCATGGATCGCATGTTTCGCGTTCTCGGTTTTTGGACTGGAATTTTCTCGGTTATGTTTTACGTAGGAGATATGCAACAGGCTGCACTACTATTTTTAGGACAAACAGGTTTCTTCGTACTTTTAAGCTATTTAAAATTAACAGAGCGTATGTATATATACGTATTCGGGGCATATTTAACTGTTTTCTTCATAGGATTTACATACTACACGACATTTTTACTTGTCCCTGGGGCTGGACATTAAAAGATGGCATTTTGCCATCTTTTTTTTAATCCCGGAATTTCCTAGTTGACTTATAGGTTTTATTACCTTATATTCTATATAACAGATTGGAATTAGGGGGAATCAACATGAATACACTGCTTGTCGGAATTAACGTTGCAGTCATGCTCATCTTAGTTGGCGTATTATATTATATGCAACGTAAGCATGTATCTTTTAATAAACGTGTATTTACCGCTTTAGGAGTCGGAATTTTATTCGGTCTTATATTACAATTCATTTATGAGCCAACTTCTAAAGTAATTATTGAATCAAATACTTGGTTTGGCTTAATTGGTAACGGTTATGTGAAATTACTTCAAATGATCGTTATGCCACTTATTTTAGTATCTATTATTTCAGCATTTACAAAATTACAGTTAACGAAAAACCTTGGTAAAATTAGTGGTCTTATTATCGGAATTTTAATTCTTACTACAGGAATCGCTGCAGCTGTCGGTATCGCTGCAAGTGCAGGATTTGATGTATCTGCAACAGGCTTGCAACAAGGTGATGCAGAATCTGCTCGTCTGAAACTAGTTGAAGAAAGATTTACTTCTATTGAAAAGACAACAATTCCAGATAAATTATTAGAGCTATTGCCTACAAATCCGTTTCTTGATTTAACAGGCGCTCGTCCAACATCAACAATCTCTGTCGTAATATTTGCAGCCTTTATCGGCATTGCCTTTATAGGTGTAAAACGAAAATATCCAGAACAAGCAGAGCTATTTAAGAAAATGCTTGATGCTGTATATGCAATCGTAATGCGTATGGTAACATTAATTTTACGCCTTACTCCATACGGCGTATTAGCTCTTATGGCAAAAACAGTTGCTGGTAGCGATATAAATGCTATTTTAAAGCTTGGTAACTTCGTGTTAGCCTCTTATGTAGCACTTATCGTAATGTTTATCATTCACTTATTATTAATTGCATTGTCTGGTTTAAATCCAATTCAATATTTGAAAAAAGTGTTCCCTGTACTAACTTTTGCATTCACATCTCGCTCTAGTGCTGGTGCGATGCCATTAAATATTGAAGCTCAAAAAGAAAAGCTTGGTATCTCCGAAGGAATTGCAAACTTCGCAGCTTCATTTGGGGTATCTATCGGACAAAACGGTTGCGCAGGTATTTATCCAGCAATGCTTGCAATGATGGTCGCTCCAACTGTAGGAATTGATCCATTACAACCACAATTTATTTTAACTTTAATCGCTGTTGTTGCTATTAGCTCATTCGGTGTTGCCGGAGTTGGTGGCGGTGCAACATTCGCAGCTTTAATCGTACTATCTACAATGAACTTACCAATCGGTATTGTTGCTCTAGTTATCTCGGTTGAGCCATTAATCGATATGGGTCGTACAGCTCTTAACGTAAGTGGTTCTATGACAGCAGGTCTTATTTCAAGTAAATGGCTTGGTGAATTAGATCAAGATACGTACAATCAAGATGATACAAAAACTGGTGAAATTGCTTCATAATGAAAAAAAGACGCTAACATACAATTGTTAGCGTCTTTTTTATTCCGTTCCCTCTTTATAGATCTTATCTTGAGAATTATCACTCCAAGTATTCTTCTAATTGCTCTTTTAACTCTTCCTCAATCTCATAACAAGATTCATCAGCGAGTTCTCCTACTTTCTTACTACCCAAAATGTTTGATTGAATTGGCATTCCTAAAAAGATTCTTTCACATTCCTAAATTGGAATATCGTGAAATTTAATCATCTCTTTTTCTTCATCTAATATAGCTATAGCAACTGTTGAATAATAACCCACCTCAAAGGGATTCTCTTTTTCTCTTGCAAATCCCATATCTAATTCCATGTTTTTTTCTATGTATAAATGCGAATACTCTTTATACAATTTAAGTGACATTCGCTCTATTCCTTCTCCATACATTGAATGTTCTCTTTTAACTCCAACGTAAACTCCTGTTCTTTATATTTCATTTTCGCCTCCTTAAACATAGAAAAAGAGAATACAATAATATATTCTCTTTCCTCAAATATATTTCATTATCTCACAGCCCGTCCTTTTCACAAATAACCATTTTGTTCGCACCATTTATGAAATTGTCCTACGTCTACTCCAACTAACACGATATCCTTTAGCTCTACATCAATAATTTGTTCTCCAATTACAATAGCAAACTGCGATGCTAATTTTGTCTCATTTTTCTTTACAATTCCAATTCGGTTCCGATGCGGTCCATCTTTTATATATGCTTTTTGTCCTACAATATCAAAGTTCAAGATTCTCACCTCTTTTACTGCGCTCAAATTGGAAATACGATCTCCACCTCGGAAAATTTCCTTTCATTGCACTATTTCTCTATATATATGACGAAACAATAAAAGAGTCCTTCCTTCTTTACAATTATTTTTTCTTTGTTTCATTTTTGTGATTGAAACGTAAAGTTTATAATAAAATACACTTGGAAGCGCTTTCTATGTAATTTTTTATGTTATAATATAAAAGTAGAACTTCGTAAAGAGGGTTAAAAAAATGAATACAAAAATGATTAAAAAAGTAATTGAAGCATTAAAAGTATATGGCTTTCAGGATGTATCATTCTGTGACAAAACGAGGCAATTTTTATTTCATAACGAAACCGATATTATGAGCGGCTATGCAGAAATAACATATAGTAGTCAATTTGAAAAATTCAACGTACAAATTCATCCAATTGAAACACATCACCAAGCAGAGTTACAAGAGGTTGAAAGACATATACAAGCTTGTATAAGAAAAGTGGAATATTTAAACGCACTTCTTACCGGGCAGACAAAACTAGATGATAAAATTATTATTATGTAAAAAAAGAACGTGATTGAATCACGTTCTTTTTTCATTATATGTTCATCTTTTCCTTTAGTTGTAATCCTGTAACAGATTCTAATACATCCATCGATTCTCCAAATGTCATATCAAAAATTGTATTGTCCTCTATGTACGGAAACTGTCTGAAACGCTTTTCTAACACCTTTACAGCATCTGATGTAAAGTTTGCACTATCAATGCCAAATTCTGTTTCAAGAAGAACGATCCAATCTAACACATGAAAACCTAATCCATTGACGAATGCAATAAGTTTTTCTTCTGGGTTTGAAGATAAGAATACTTGGCGTTCCATCTCACTAAAAAGTTCTTCTCCTAAGATTTCAGCTAACTCATCATCATGTTCACGTTCAACAAGTTCTTCGTAGCCGTAATCATCCACAAGCTCTTCTACTTCTTCACTATCCTGACAAAGCAATTGACTAAGAAGTGCCTCTTTCTTAAATTCACTATTTTGTACGACTTCTAAAAAGCTCGTTTCCCATCCATTTTCTAATTTCATATTATGTACTCCTTTATATACGTTTCTTATCATCACTGTACCCAAAAGATCACTTTTATAACCTTTTAGGTAGTTACTATTATTTCACATGATTCATAACATAAGATGCAAACTCAGCTACATCTCCTTCAAAAATATTTATTTCTGGCAAGTGATAGAACGTTGTTTGGAGCGGGTTTCCTGCATGATATACATATATCGTTTTCTCTAGTGCAATCGCCATTCCAAACTCTGTATGGCTCCCGTTTCCGCCATCTAATATAAGTAAAAACACATCCGCTTCTTTTACAGCATTTTTTTCTGCCTGACCAATTTCTCTTAATTGTTCTTGATTCACTGCTCTTTCGTTTTTGGTCCAATCATATGTATGGTGCCATCCTGCATGTTTCAGTTCATTTGCTACGGAACATACAAGATGTTTATTTTGGAAACCTGAGGCGATATAAAAATTCATTTATATACACTCCTTCATTATGTATCGGGAAACTCCTTTTTAGCGTTATTTGTTATAGCTATAATAAATAACAACTTCAAAAAAAATCCCCATCTTTAAAACTTATTTGCGTTTAAATGATGGGATGCTTCATGGTCTTCTTTTATTTTTTGTTTTTTATAACTTTCATCAGCTAACATTTCTAGTTCAGCTGTTATCTCTGATTTTTCAAGCTCTCTTTCTTGCGAAAATTTCCTTGAAATATAAACAATAACACTACCAACGTACAACACAAAGCATATAATAAGTGCAGTATTTTCATAGAGACTTAGCTCCAACACAGTCACTCCTAATCCATTCGTATTTTCACGCTTCATTAATTGGAATTTCCCTATTAACCCATTTTTGTTATCCCGCTATTTGAGGGCAGTAAAACCCCCTCCTCAAATTCCAGTGAAAGCAAAGAAGTTAGATGGAGGATGCCCCCAACTGATTAAAGTTTCACTTTATTGTAACATAAAAATATCAATTCTTGGAATCTTTCACCCTACTAAAAGAGGCATGATTGTTTCATCATGCCTCTGAAATATTTTGAATGATTGTTTTAATTGCTTCTTTTCCATTATATTTTTTTAGTGCTGTTTTATACTTCTCATTATTTTGATTCAATTCTTCGACATACTTTATAAGAGATTTTACAGTTACATCTTCTTCATATAATACGGAGGCATACCCTTGCCTTTCAAAGGACTCTGCATTTAATATTTGATCTCCACGGCTTGCAAATTTCGATAATGGAATTAAAACCATCGGCTTTTGTAATGTTAAAAATTCAAAAATTGCGTTGGAGCCCGCGCGTGAAATAACAAAATCTGTTACCGCTAATATATCTGGCAGTTCTCCATGTACATATTCAAATTGTCTATATCCTTCTTTATTTTGTAAACTTTTATCAAGGTTACCTTTTCCGCAAAGGTGAACAATTTGATACTTTTTAAGAAGTTCTGGTAATGCTTCTCGAGCCGTATCATTAATTTTTTTCGCGCCCAAGCTACCTCCCATAATCGTAATAACTGGCTTTTTACGTGAAAAACCTAAAAATGCTAAACCTGTTTCACGATTTCCCTTCAGCACTTCTTCACGTACAGGAGATCCCGTATATATTACTTTTTCTCTCGGTAAATGTTTCGCCGCTTCTTCAAATGTAACAAATATTTTCGAAGCAAAACGAAGCGCAATTTTATTTGCTAGTCCTGGCGTCATATCAGATTCATGTAATAAAACTGGTACTCTATTTAGCCATCCTCCAATTACGACTGGTACGGATACGAAACCGCCTTTTGAAAAAATCACATCTGGTTTTAGTTTTCGAATCCTTACATACGCATCCATAACCCCCTTCATTACAAGAAAAGGATCTTTTATATTTTTTAAATCAAAATAACGACGTAGCTTTCCACTCGAAATACTATAGTAGGGAATGCCTTCCTTTTCTATAATCGTTTTCTCAATACCTTGGTGAGAACCAATATAAGAGATATCCCAGTTGTCTTCCTGTAAATATGGGATAATGGCTAAATTAGGTGTTACATGTCCTGCCGAACCGCCACCTGTAAAGACTATTTTCTTCATACGTCTCCCCCTTCTAGACTATAATACACTAAAATATCTTGCCTCAGGGTGAGAAAATACCATAGCCGTTACGGACGCTTCTGGCTCCATCATGAATCCTTCTGTTAATGAAATACCTATTTCCTCTGGATGAATTAAGCGAAATAGCTTTTCTTGATCTGCAAGTTCTGGACACGCCGGATAACCAAATGACACGCGTATTCCTCTATATTTCGTACGGAAACGTTCTTCCATCGTCAGTTCAGGTGAGTCTGGAATGCCCCAGCGGTCACGAATGAGCATATGTGTTTTTTCAGCAAGTCCTTCTGCTAATTCAAGCGCTAACGATTGAATGGCATGACTACGTAAGTAATCACCTTTCGCCTTCCACTCTTCAGCAATGTCCCGAACTCCTTCCCCAACCGTAACAGATAAGAAAGCAACATAGTCCATCTCATCTCCAATTGGGCGCAAATAATCGCCTAAAGTACGATAGGGAGCCTTTCCTTGTCTAGGGAATGTGAAACGCTCTATAACACGCGTATGATTTTCTGGATCATATATTACAATGTTTTGTCCGTCGCTTTGCGCTGGGAAAAATTGATACACTGCTTTCGGCTTTAACCAAGATTGTCCTTCCTGCAATAATTCATCTATTAAATCATTTAATTCATGTGCTCTCTTATCTCCCTCTTTCAAAAGCTTCTTCACATTTCCTTTTAATCCAAGGTGATGCCCAAGTAGCATTTGTCTATTTAAAAATGGAGCGAGATGAAGAGCCGGAATATCACGTAATACAATTCGTTTTGTTGAATCAGGCACCATAACCTCAGCCTTCGGTAATGGCTCAATTACTGTTGGAATTTCTATTTTCTTCTCCTCTTTTTTTACGATATGAAGATGACGTTCTTTTTTATCCTGTTTCATCTTCTCACGCTCTTCTTCTTTTTGAAGCTTATTAATAATATCGAGCCCCGTCATCGCATCACTCGCATAACAAACGAGCCCTTTATATGATGGTGAAATTCGATTATCTGTAAACTTTCTCGTTAACGCTGCACCACCTACAACAATGGGCACATCAATATTTGCTGCTTTTAAATCTTCAGCAGTCGTTACCATTTGTTGCGCTGATTTTACTAATAAACCTGAAAGGCCTATAATGTCCGGCTTCTTTTCTTGTACTTCTTGAACAATTCGATCCGAACGTACATTAATTCCTAAATTAATAATCTCATATCCGTTATTCGCTAAAATAATTTCAACGAGATTTTTCCCAATATCATGCACATCACCTTTTACAGTTGCTAATAATACTTTCCCTTTTTTTGCACTATCGCTAGATTCCATATGTGGCTCTAAATAACTTACAGCAGCTTTCATACTTTCGGCACTTTGCAATACTTCAGCAACAATAAGTTCATTATTATTAAATAGTCGTCCTACCTCATCCATCCCTGTCATAAGCGGACCGTTAATAATATCAAGAGGTTTTCTTCCTTCTTCAAGTGCAAGACTTAAATCCTCGTGTAATCCTTGTTTCGTACCTTCTACAATATAATTTGCTAGTCGTTCATCTAGCGTTAACGTTTCTTGCACAACGACATCTTTCTTTTTAGCGACTCGGTAAAAGTTTGTAAATTCTTCTAACGTCTCTTTCGTCGTTTCAAACAGTAATGCATCTGCAAGGTGTTTTTCTTCCTCTGGAATCGACGCATAGCGTTCTAATTTTTCCGTATTAACAATCGCGTAATCTAATCCAGCCTTCGTAGCATGATATAAAAAGACGGAATTCAATACTTCACGTCCAGCCGGTGGTAAACCAAATGATATGTTACTTACACCTAAAATCGTTAAACACTCTGGTAACGCTTCTTTAATAAGGCGAATGCCCTCTATAGTCGCTGCCGCTGAACCAATATATTCTTCATCACCTGTCCCTACTGGAAACACAAGTGCATCAAAAATAATATCTGACGGGCGTATCCCATATTTCGTCGTTAATAATTCGTAACTTCTTTTTGCAATTTCTAATTTTCTTTCAGCACTTACTGCCATACCATCTTCATCGATTGTACCAACTACAATTGCAGCACCATACTTACGAAGAAGCGGTGTTACCTTTTCAAAACGCTCTTCTCCATCTTCTAAATTAATAGAGTTGATAACAGCTTTTCCTTGAATATAAGTAAGTGCTCTTGCCATAACATTTTCATCCGTTGAATCAATCATAATCGGTACTTTTAACACTTTCGTAACTTCTGTCAAAAATTTCTCCATATCTTCTATTTCATCACGATCAGGATCTGCCATACAAATATCAATAATATGAGCATTTTTCTTCACTTGCGCTCTTGCCACTTCAGCAGCCTCTTCAAATTTCCCTTCTGCTACTAATCGTTTAAATTTACGTGATCCAATAACATTCGTTCTTTCACCTACAAATAACGGTCTCATAGACTCATCATATTGCAGTGCCTCTAATCCACTAATTCCATGTCCTTCTCTCTCATGATGGTCACGAGGCTTAAGAGATGCTAGTGCTTCTTTCATTGCTTTTATATGTTCTGGTGTCGTGCCACAACAACCACCGATAATATTAACCCATCCTTCTTCAGCAAATCGCTTCACCTTTTCAGCGAGAGAAGATGGAGACTCATGGTAATGTCCATCTTCATCAGGAAGACCTGCATTTGGATAACAAGAAATGTAACACTCCGATAAATCAGATAGTGAACGAATATGGTCCCTCATAAACTCCGGACCAGTCGCACAATTTAACCCAACAGATAATGGTTTCATATGTTCTACTGATAAATAAAAAGCTTCAATTGTTTGCCCAGCCAGAGTCGTTCCCATTGGCTCAATCGTTCCTGAAATCATAATAGGAACCGTTTTTTTCAGTTCTTCAAAAGCAGCTTGAATTCCAATATAAGCTGCTTTCACGTTACGCATATCTTGACTCGTCTCAACGAGTAATACATCAACTTCTCCCTTTAATAATCCTCGTGCCTGCCTTGTATAAGCCTCAATCAATTCTTCAAAAGTCACACCACCAGTAACACTAATTGCTTTCGTTGTTGGTCCCATCGCTCCCGCAACATATACTTCCTTACCGCTTTCTTTAACAGCTTGCTTCGCCAAAAGTGCTGCCTTTTCATTTAGTTCTTCATCTAAATGAGACAGCTCATAATCACTTAGTACAATATTCGTTGCCCCAAATGTATTTGTTTCAATAATATCCGCTCCAGCTTCAATATAAGCTTTATGAATCTTTAAAATAACGTCTGGTCTTGTTTCTACTAAATATTCATTACAGCCCTCGTACTCTTCTCCTCCGAAATCTTCAGCAGTTAAATCCTCTTGCTGAATCATTGTTCCCATTGCACCATCTAATATTAAAATGCTATTTTGTAATTTTTCTTCTATACACTTCATCAATTAATACCTTCTTTCACTTCTTGCTTTTCTCTTACATATTTAACAAGATGTTCTGTAATTTCATATTTTAAAAATGGTGTAATAAGATAAATACCATTAAAATATTTCATCGCTGCGTCGATCAATTCTTGCGAAATGCGAATCCCTTCCTCAATTGCCGCCTCTTTCGTTTCGTGTCCATCCATTCTCTCTCTTATTTCTTCTGGAAGAGTAATACCCGGTACCTCAAAATGAAGAAAATCTGCATTCCGCTTACTTACTAACGGCATAATTCCAATAAAAATAGGTTGTTCCAAATGCTTTGTCGCTTCATACACTTCTTCAATTAACGCGATATCGTAAATTGGCTGAGTTAAAAAATATTCCGCTCCAGCATCTATTTTTCGTTCCATTCGCTTAACCGCTGCTTTTAAGTGCCTCACGTGAGGATTAAATGCGCCGCCTACAGAAAACCTTGTCGCCGATCCAATTGATTTCCCTAAAATTGAACGTCCATCGTTCATTTCTTTAATCATTTTAATGAGCTCAATAGAGGACAAATCGTATACAGAAGTTGCACCAGGAAAATCACCAACGCGCGCTGGATCACCAGTTAAAGCTAACACTTCTTCCATCCCTAACGCCGATAAACCTAACAAATGAGATTGTAGTCCAATGACGTTATGATCCCTACACGTTAAATGTGTCAATACCGGGATATCATGCTTCGTTAATAACGCACCCATTGCCATATTAGAAATACGAGGCGATGCTAATGAATTATCTGCTAGAGTAATAGCATCTGCTCCCGCTCTTTTTAAAGCTCTTGCTCCTTCAAAAAACCGCTGTGTATCTAACGTTTTCGGTGGATCTAATTCCACTACAACTGTCGTTTGTTTTTTCGCTTTCTCTGCTAGAGTGACGTGAGCCTTCGAACGTTTCTCATGCGTATGAACAACTTTCGGCCTTTGAATGGTGTCTTTTTCTATTACAGGTGTAACATTCGCAACAGCGTGCTTCATACTTTGAATATGTTCTGGAGTCGTACCACAACAACCACCTAATAACCGAATACCTTGCTCAATAAATCTCGGCGTCATCGCCTCAAAATAAGCTGGGCTTCCCTCATATACGTAACGTCCCTCCACATAATTCGGGAGACCTGCATTTGGGTATGCTGATAAATAGCCATTTTGCGGAATCGATATCATTTTGAAAGCCTCCGTCATATGAAGCGGCCCTAGTTGACAATTTAATCCAACAACATTTGCACCGTAATCTATAAGTTGCTTTAATATTTCATTGACATCATTTCCATTTTGAGTCGTACCTGCTTCATGTAACGCTAATTGAGCAACAATTGGAATGTTCGTTTGCTTACGCAATACTTTAACAGCATGAAGTAATTCAAATTCATCGTAAAAAGTTTCTAATAGTAATCCATCAACCTGTTCTTCTAGTAAAGCCCCTGCCTGTTCAAGTAGCATAAACTCCCTTTCCATATCAGTCGTTGTAACGGCTCCGATATGTTTCATACCACCAATTGTTCCTAAAATTGCATTTTTATCTGTAACAGATGCTTTCGCCAGTTTTACTGCCGCTCTATTAATTTCTGTAACTTGATTTTCTAAGCCGTACATACGTAATTTCGCCTCATTTGCTCCATACGTATTCGTTTGAATTACATCTGCTCCAGCAGCTACATATTGTTTATGAATCGATATAATTAAGTCTGGATCAGATACATTCAATTCTTCAAAGCTACTTTGCAAGCCATGTGAATGCAATAACGTCCCAACCGCACCATCACCTATTACAATTCCTTTTGATAATAAATCTAGTAATTTCACGAATCTCCCTCATTTCTATCAATATAAAAACCCCCTCTTCACTTTGAAGAGGGGGACATAATCGTTCCTCCTCTTATTATGCAAAACATTCGTTTTGCAGGTATTAGCACCGTTTCAAACATTTCGTTTGAAGGTTGCCGGGTTTCACAGGGCCTTTCCCTCCACCGCTCTCAATAAGAGTTGTCTTTATTATTTTATTTATGTAGCTAAAAGGAAATGCGTTCCCCTTTTAACAATGTTTGTTAATTTTTTAATAAATTTAGCATGCACAAAAGTAAAAGTCAATGACACTTGCGGAAAAATAAAAAATATTTAAAATAAAGTTGCAATTCAATTATCTTTTGTTGTAAAGTTAAAAACATAATAAAAATTTCATACGAACATTCTTATCTAGAGAGGTAGAGGGACTGGCCCTGTGACGCCTCAGCAACCATTAACATTTTGTTAATAAGGTGCTAATTCCAGCAAATTGTGAAAGATTTGACAGATGAGAAGAAGACTCTATTCAAACCGAAAGCCTTCTTCTTAGAAGGCTTTTTTTATTTTATATTCACTTAATGTTTCAATTTAAAAAGGAGGAATTTTCACATGTCAACAATCGAAACAAAACTAGCACAAATCGGCAATCGCAGTGAAACTACAACTGGAACGGTTAATCCACCAGTTTATTTCTCAACCGCTTATCGTCATGAAGGAATTGGTAAATCTACTGGCTTTGACTATTCACGAACTGGCAATCCAACTCGAGGTCTTTTAGAACAGGCAATCGCAGACTTAGAATATGGCGAACAAGGTTATGCCTGTAGTTCAGGGATGGCGGCTGTTCTCCTCGTCCTTTCTCTATTCCGCTCTGGAGACGAACTTATTGTATCTGAAGATTTATACGGTGGAACGTATCGATTATTTTCTGAACATGAAAAAAAGTGGAATGTTCGATGTAGATACGTAAATACACAGTCTATTAAACAAATTGAGCAAGCTATCACAACTGAAACGAAGGCTATTTTCATAGAAACTCCAACTAATCCATTAATGCAAGTTACTGATATTGCTGCTGTCGCAACTGTAGCGAAAAGGCACGGACTACTTCTTATTATAGACAACACATTCTACACACCTTATATACAGCAACCATTAACAGAAGGTGCTGACATTGTACTTCACAGCGCAACGAAATATTTAGGGGGACATAACGATGTACTAAGCGGACTTGTCGTTGCAAAAGGAAAGGAACTTTGTGAAGAAATCGCTCATTATCATAATGCATCAGGTGCAGTTTTAAGCCCATTTGACTCATGGTTATTAATTCGCGGTATGAAAACGTTAGCGCTTCGCATGAGACAGCATGAAGAAAATGCGAAAGCAGTTGTTGCATATTTAAATGATGAAGACGGGGTGACAGATGTATTTTATCCTGGAAGAGGCGGCATGATTTCATTTCGCCTTAAAGATGAAGCTTGGATTAATCCATTCTTACAATCTTTATCCTTAATTACATTTGCCGAAAGTCTTGGTGGTGTAGAAAGTTTAATGACTTATCCAGCAACGCAAACACATGCTGATATTCCTGAAGAAATTAGAACAGCAAACGGTGTATGTAATCGTCTTCTTCGATTCTCCGTTGGCATTGAAAATAGTAACGATTTAATTCAAGACTTAAAGCAAGCCATTAAACTTGTAAAAGAAGGTGTAAGAATATGAGTTATTCTATAGATACACTCTTACTACACAACCAATATAAACATGACTCGCAAACAGGAGCTGTGAACGTTCCTATCTATAACACATCAACTTTTCACCAGTTTGATGTAGATACGTTCGGAAAATATGACTATAGCAGGTCAGGAAATCCAACTCGTGAAGCTCTTGAAGATATCATTGCTTTATTAGAAGGTGGAACAAAGGGATTCGCCTTTGCATCAGGCATTGCAGCGATTTCCACTGCATTCCTCCTTCTTTCACAAGGTGATCACGTACTCATTTCAGAAGATGTATACGGAGGCACTTACCGAGTGATAACTGAGGTACTCTCCCGTTACGGTGTTTCACATACATTTGTTGATATGACCAATTTAGAAGAAATAAAACAAAGCATTAAACCAAATACAAAGCTCTTTTATGTAGAAACACCTTCTAATCCACTTTTAAAGGTGACAGATATTCGCGAGATTTCTAAACTTGCAAAATCTATTGGGGCTCTTACTTTTGTTGATAATACATTTTTGACACCACTATTCCAAAAACCACTTGAACTTGGAGCTGATGTTGTTCTTCATAGTGCCACAAAATTTATTGCTGGGCATAGTGATGTTACTGCCGGATTAGCAGTAGTAAAAGATGCAGAACTCGCTCAAAAGCTTGGATTTTTACAAAATGCATTCGGCGCTATTTTAGGACCTCAAGATTGTTCTCTCGTACTTCGCGGTCTAAAAACATTACATGTACGCCTCGAGCATTCAGCTAAAAATGCCAATAAAATTGCACATTATTTACAAGAGCACGCTAAAGTACAAAATGTCTATTATCCGGGATTACAAACACATCTCGGATTTGATATTCAACAATCTCAAGCAACATCAGCTGGAGCAGTCTTATCATTTACTTTGCAGTCAGAAGATGCACTCCGCCAATTTTTATCAAAAGTAAAATTACCTGTTTTTGCAGTTAGTTTAGGAGCTGTAGAGTCAATTCTTTCTTATCCAGCAAAAATGTCACATGCAGCACTGTCGCAAGAAGCTCGTGATGAAAGAGGAATCTCTAATTCATTACTTCGGTTATCAGTCGGTCTTGAAAATGTTAACGATTTAATATCCGATTTTGAAAATGCCCTTTCTTATGTAGAAGAACCTGTAAATGCATAGAGAAAAAAGAAGATATGAGAATAGGTTTTCATATCTTCTTTTTATGCGATTTAGTTATAGTCATTTGAAATTTTTCTTATAGTCCATAAAAAATAAAAGTATATCATCTATTTCTAAATAATGGGTTAATTGATATATTAAGAAATAAAAAAGGGGTAAAAATAATGGATACTTGTGCAGATATTTTAATCGTTATCGATTTACAAAATGGCGTATGTTATGGCGGAGAGCATTTATTTGATTTACAGAACTTACTAACAAAAGTAAATAAAAGAATTTCTTCATACAGAAAATTAAATAAACCAATCCTTTTTGTTCAACATTGTGATGATGATTTAGTACCCGAGAAAGAACTTTGGGCTATTCATACCGATCTTGATGTTCAAAAACAAGATTTTTTTGTAAGAAAAACACATGCAAATTCATTTTATAAAACAAACTTAAAAGAAATTTTAGATCAATTATCTGTAAATCGCATTGAATTTTGCGGTGCCCAAACAGAGTACTGTATGGATGCTACGATTAAGTTTGCCCACGGACTGGGATACGAAAACTTTATGGTACAGAAAACAACCTCTACGTTGAATAATCCTTTTATGTCCGCAAAAGAGACAATTGATTTTTACGAGAACATATGGAATCACAGATTTTTAACGTTGCTAAAAGATGAATTTTAGAATAAATGACTAATGACTTGATTATCCTAAGATTTATCAGCCGTAATCAAATATTTTATGATCACCATAAAGAAGCGAATTACATTCAGCTTCTTTTCTTTTAACCTGTTTTATATTCTATATATATCATTATAATTCCTTTGTCATATTATTTTAAAAATTTTGTATATTCATTTGAAAGAATAAGAAAATCATGATAAAATTGTGTTACAAATATATCTATATCTTTCAATTTTTAAAACGCATCGAAATTTTCACCCAAAAATGTCATTTTACAAAAACGTGCTAATTTACCTATTTTATTTACATCATGGTCTCTTTTCTTACAATTTCTTTACTTTAGGACTTTTTTTCTGCAACAACTATTTTCTTTTCTTTAAATTTTTGGTATGTATAGTATGGTATAATAGCTCACACGGAGGTGGAAAAGAACATGTTAGAAACCTTTCAAAAAGAATTAGAACTATATGAAAGTAATGCAGAATTATTAAAAGTGCTGGCTCATCCTGTTCGTTTATGTATCGTAAAAGGATTAATTGAGCGCGGTCCAAGCAACGTTTCTACAATGTACACTGGCTTAAACATGCCACAATCTACAATTTCACAGCATTTAGCAAAATTAAAAAGCGCTAAAATCGTTTCTAGTGAAAGAAAAGGATTAGAAATTTATTACAAAGTAGAGAACGAAACAATAATTCAACTCGTTCGCGTATTATTAGGTTAGGGACTAATAATCGAAGAAAAAGAACGTATTCTATATTTTTTATCTCATATCTTTAATATAAATATATATCATGAGAGGAAATATATAATACTACATAAGTCGTATTAAAAAACAAGACACAGTATATACTGTGTCTTGTTTTTTATATTGTTACATACCGCTCCAAATGTAAATGTTGCATATCTTTTGTATGTATAACAACATCAAACGCACTCCCTACTCCTCCATTCAAAATCATAGAACGAACTGCTCGATTTTGTTTTTGCGTTTCAGAAAAAGGATTCATATCTTGATGGCTCGTAAGCTGTTCTAATATCCCTGCAGCTAACAAGAACTCAGATTGTTTCTTATGCCATACTGCACTCATTCCTTGCAGACTAAACATCTCCTTTAGCTCGTCCCAATGAATATGAGTAGTAAGATCCATTTCACCTGGATGCGCTAGTGGGTTACGTATTAGCTTATGCTGATAATAACCTCGCAAACTTCCTTCACGGTGTGCTGGATGCATCCATTCTTCTTTTGTGTATCCGTAATCAACTGTAATACATATACCTTTTTGAAACCATTTCGCAATTTCTTTTACATACTCCTCCATCACAAGTGGTACTTCAAAACGTTGCCCTTCAGCAATATGAATATTATATTTCAATAAATATCGACCAATTCTTTTATCTAACGGCCTACATACTTCTGAAAGGTTTCCTTCCTCTGTATATGTAATACGCACTTCATACAACATACCATTTCTTTTCTCAATTATTTCAACAGGAAATGCATCAAACAACTCATTCGAAAAGAGAATTCCCTCAAAAGAATCTCCCATTTCACTATAGGAGGTATAGTACGATACATTAGAAAATGAGCCAAGTTGCTCCTGCTGTAATTTCCTATGAAAAGGGCTCACTTCAATCATTGAATAGTTTAAATCAATAAAGGTTTTTGGAGATAATTGCTTCCATTCTTGTAAAACATCATAGGCAAACTTTCCAGTTCCCCCACCAACCTCACAAATATTCGAAGCAACTTCACCACTTTCAACAAGACGAATAAAAAATTTAGCAAAAGTTTTTGCAAAAACAGAGGATACATTGCTACTTGTAAAAAAATCCCCTTGTCTTCCAATCTTTTCACGTTCTTTCATATAATATCCATGACCTTCTGTATACAATACAAGGTTCATATACGTACTATATGAAATTGAATAATCCTTTTCTTTCCTCATCCATTCTCTTAAAATGAGCTCCATTCCCATAATGATTCCTTATTGTAAAAACGGATTATTTTCTTTTTCAAAACCAATGCTTGTTTCTGGACCATGTCCACATAACACCGCTGTCTCATCTGGTAATACAAATAATTTCTCTTCAATACTTCCAATTAATTCAGCAAAACTTCCACCAGGCAAATCTGTTCTTCCAATGCTCATTTGGAACAATACATCTCCTGAGAATACAGCATTTGCCTCTTTACTATAATAAGAAATACTTCCTGGAGAATGTCCTGGCGTCTCAAAAATTTCAAAATTAAATGATCCAATTGTTAATGTACCTTCTGCATCAATAATATGATCCGCTGGTTTTGCTGTAATACTGCGGTTCATCATAAAAATTTGAGAGCCGTTTACAGTTGCATCTCCTAACCAATCTGCTTCTTCTTTATGTACGTATACAGGAATATGAAAAGCGTCTCTTACCGCATCAACAGCACCGATATGATCAAAGTGAGCATGCGTTAATAAAACAGCCAATGGTTTTAATTGTTCTTCTTGTAAATATGTAACGAGCTTTTCACCTTCGTGACCGGGGTCAAAGATAATGCACTCTTTTTGATCATTCATTAAAATATAAGCATTTGTTTGTAATGGGCCTAACGGCATTTGTATCCATTTCATATGAAAATCTCCTCCAGTTATTAAACTTACTTTTAATGATACAACATTTCTTTCTCTTAGGAAAAGAAAGGATGCTATCTCGACAATCATTTTTAAAACATGTACAATATAAAAGAGTAAATATTCCAAAAACTCATAATAAGAAATGGGTAGACAGAGGAGGATATTGCATGGGCCTTGTTATTATTTTTACACTTGTCACTCTGTTAGCTGTATTTGCTACGCTTAGAACACTTCGTGAAAAAAACTTTTTCGCGAGCGGCTTTGCAATTGCAACTGTACTCGTTTTCGGATGGTTTACGATCATGACTGTTCTATATAACGGGTATCCACCAGCAGCTTAATTCGTTTACACTTTATTCTTCATCGAGATTTCACACAAAAAGAGGAAGGGTTCCCCTTCCTCTTTTCATATTTCAAAACTTATATCATCTTCGCTTCGTATTTGTGCTTTTTTACAAGCCAAGCTCCTCCGATAACACCTGCATCATTACCAAGTGTTGCAATAGCTAACTTCGTGCTCTTTACAGCACGTGAGAAAGCGTATTGCTCGAAATAGCGTTGAATTGGTTCTAATAGCGCATCTCCAGCTTTAGACACGCCTCCACCAATAACAATTTTCTCTGGATTCAACGTACTAGATAGGTTCGCTACAGCTAACCCTAAATAAGAAGCTACTTTTTCTACTACTTCGCCTGCTAATTCATCACCTTGTCCAAGTGCTTCAAAGACATCTTTTGATGTAATACGTCCTTCTTCAGCTAACATAGAACGCAACATGCTTTCTTTATTAGTCTCTTGTATTTTTTGCATAGCAACACGTACAATACCTGTCGCAGATGCTACTGTTTCTAAGCAACCAGACTTCCCGCAATTACATGGGAAAGCATTTTCTGTAACTACTGTAATATGTCCAATCTCACCAGCAGCACCACTCACGCCGTGTACAATCTCACCATTGGCGATTACACCACCACCAACGCCCGTACCAAGTGTCATGCAGATTAAATCTTTTGCACCTTCACCAGCACCTTTCCACATTTCACCAAGCGCTGCTAAGTTTGCATCATTATCAATAACAACAGGTAATCCTGTTTCTACTTCTAATAAATCTTTTAGCGGATAGTTTTTCCACCCTAAATTAACCGCTTCATAAATCATTCCAGATGCCACATGTACAGGGCCAGGAGCTCCCATACCAATACCAATTAACTTGCTCTTCAATTCGCCTAATTCTTCTAGCTTTTTATCAATTGCTTTCGCAACATCAAGTGTAATATGTTTTCCTTGCTCACCTGTATTTGTAGGGATTTCCCACTTATGTAAAATTTCGCCGTATACATTAATAAATGCTAATTTAATCGTTGTACCACCAAGGTCAACACCAACTAACCATTTCTCTTCCATGTTGCTTACCTACCTTTATCTAATTCTTATTTAGCTCTTTTTGAATTTCTTGCTTCAATAAAAATAAAGCTGTTTGATAGTCTTGTGGATCGATTAGCTGTGATTGATTTAATTCACGCAATTCATCTTGCATTAATTGTAAATCTGCAATTCGATCTCCCGTATAAATAATCGTACCAAATTTCTTTAGCAATTGCTGAATATCATAAATAGATACCATTTCATCACCCTCTATGCTCACTTACTATAAAAATTATAATAAGAAAACGTTCACATATTTTATTATAATCAAGAAGAAAAAGTCTCGTCAATTTTTATTTGTCTATACAAGCTCATTTATAAGCATTGTTCCTTTTTCTGTAATAATTTTTTCTATATTTTTATCAAATGGCTCTACCGGAATGTGTTTTACCATTTGAAAATCATATGCTAATGATAGCGTTTTCCCTTTATAATGCACGAGATAACGATCATAATAGCCCCCGCCGTATCCAATCCGTTCTCCTCGCTCTGTATAAGCTACGCCTGGCACAATTTGAAGATCAATGTCATCCGCACTGACTTCTTCCGTAAGTCCCGGAATCGGTTCACGTAAATTCATATACACCGTTTCTAATTGATCAAAATCACTAATTTTCCGGAAGGACATCGTTCTTTTTCCTTTATTACACTTAGGAACTACAACTTTCTTCCCTTCTTCCCAAGCTTTTTCGATAATAGGATATGTATTCACTTCATTTTCCATTGAAAGAGTAATTCCAATTGTTTTAGCTTCAACCCACTCTTTTTGCGCATACAACGAAAATGCAATCTGTTCTGATAAAGTTGTATATTGTTCTTCTGATAAAGAATTCATGTGTTCTATTATTTGTTTACGCAAACGCACTTTCTCTTCTTTCACACATTCTCCTCCTTACAGTGACACTTTACTCTATGATGATAGTGTATCACTTTTAACATAGGAATCGAATAAAAAAAGAAACAGTAGGAAAATATTCCTACTGCTTACTTTGTTTCACGGTGTAACGTAGACTTCTTGTCACGCTTGCAATACTTTTTAAGCTCGATACGCTCAGCGTTGTTACGTTTATTTTTCTTTGAGATATAGTTACGATCTCCGCATTCTGTACATGCTAGAGTAATATTCACACGCATTCTTATTTCCCTCCAGTACTAATAACTTAAATCAGACTATACTATAATACCACTTTTAAAATAAAAATTCTACACCTTTTGATATTGTCTAATTTTTTCTATAAGATTTTTCATGTTTTCCCTTGCTATTACTGGGTTTCTAGCATGTGAATACACTAAAAATTTTGGTTGTTTTGTGTCAGAAACGATATAAGACCACTCTTTTTCAGTATATTTGAACTGTACTCCTTCAAATATACCTTCTCCCTTCCTTTCAATATCATCCAATAATTTCCTCATAATTTTCCCTTTTTCATTCCATGAACATACCACTTCATCATAAAGTAAATAGAGCGGAGGTGATTGCTCTACTATGCTGAGAAACGTTTTTCCTTGCAATGCTATTAGCTCAAATAATTTTCCAATTCGATATAAAATATCTCGCTTCCACCTTACTTGAAACGACTTCCTTTCATCCTGCGTATAAAACAGAAGATAACATTCTCCTAATTTCAAAGACATTGGGTAAATATTTCCTGTAGATTCGAGTAAGAAATCTGGAATAGCTACCTCTTCCAAATCTGTACCCTGGTAAATATTACTATGTTTATCGTATAACTCGAAATGATTTCCTTGCTCAGAAAACATAAGAGCCATATTCGCTTTACTTGATTTCATCAAAGCTTTCACATGATCTTTTTGTTCGCTTGCATAAATCCATGTAACTGTACAACCAAGTCTTTGTAGAAAGAGCATAAGTAAATGTTGCAACGTATCATTTCTCTTATTAATAAGAAGATGAAACTTCTGCATCTGTATTTTCTCGATATCAATATGCCCCAATATAACTTCTATATACTCATTCATAGAAACATGAACCAGCTTATTTCGCCCCATCTCTTTCTCATGCACGTAATAAAATAATTCGGACATATATACTTGTTCTATCTCTTTTTGCTGCTTATACGTTAACGGCATGCCAGCTTGACCATACAACTTTATAACAATCTCATTCTCATTCTCCACTTGAATGAAAACCCCACCTGCACATTGCAAATGATGAACACTATATTGAAAAAGTGACTCGTTCATTTCTTTGCATTCCATCGTATGAATCCCTATACCATGAATAGCATGTAAAAATAAATTTTTATAAGAGGTTGTTTCTATATTTTCTTGACTTCCAATTAATATACTTTCTCCTTTTGTAAAAAGAGAGCCATACGCCATCGCAATCTTCACGATAAACTGGGGAGTAATTTCAACATTCCCTCTTCCTACAATGCGGCTTTTTTGTAACCACCCTGCACTCATTTCACTCTCTTGAATACCAGCCGCTCCTACTATCGAATGACTATCAATCGCCTTATAAGGCCATAGTTTTCCTTTTTGCTTAATTATCGTACTTCTCCCGATATGACAGTGATCCGCTACAATGCTTTTTTGAAACAGTGTAACGTCATCTTCAACTATTGTACGCTCTCCTATTGTCGTTTCTAATAGTTCACAATACTTTCCAATATGGGCATTTGCAAAAACAATACTTTTTTGAAGATGAGAATAATTTGAAACGATACTATTTTTTCCAATAATAGAATATGGCTCAATTACAGCTCCTGTACCAATCTTTGCTCCTTCTCCAATGAAAGAGGGGCCATGAATTTTTGTCCCTTTCCCAATCGTCACCCCTTCTCCCATCCATACCATCGGTAATACTTCCGTATAAGGAATAGGTACTTGTAACTTTTTCGTTAACAAATCAAATTGTGCTTGTCGATATTGATTAAATGTGCCGATATCTAACCAATAACCTTCTGACAAATATGCGAATAACACATTTTTGTTTGCCAATAACGGAAACACATCATGACTGAAATCAAAAAATTGTCTAGGCGGTATGTAAGAAAAGATTTCTGGCTCCATAATATATATGCCTGTATTCACAACATTAGATACTACCTCATTCCAGCCCGGCTTTTCTATATATCGTGTAACCTCCTGGTCTTTATTCATTACAACCAATCCAAATGAGAGTGGATTTTCTACTTCTTTCACAAACATTGTTACCATTCTTCTCTTTTGTTCATGAAACCTAATTCCTTCTGATAATTGAAAGTCAGTTAATGCATCCCCGCTTATTACAACAAATGTTTCATCTAAAAATTGTTCTGCTTGTTTAATACTCCCTGCTGTACCAAGCGGAGGAGAGTCTTCAAAATAATACAAGTTAACTCCCCATTTACTACCATCACCAAAATATCGCTTAATCGTCGTACTCATATATTGAACAGTAATTGCAATTTCACGAATACCATGCTGGCGTAATAACTCAATATTGTATTCTAAAACTGGTTTTTCTAATAATGGTAACATCGGCTTTGGAGTATTACATGTTAATGGTCTAAGGCGTCTTCCTTTTCCTCCAGCTAAAATAACCCCCTTCATATACTTCAGCCTCCACTTATATAATGTTCAGTAGCTCCATATACCATATGTATATTCTCTATCCCACATGAACTAGCAGCATAAACTTGATTAGTTAAACGAATCCTCATTTAAAAGACCCTATAATTAAATTTCCCACCTATAAAAACGTACGTTTAAAACGACAAGAAAGCGCTTACTATTAATTGATAAATAATACTTATTAACGAACAACATATATACTAATTTTCCCATTACATTATGATACATCTTATCATCATAAACTAAAGGAAACAACGAGCTTTTTTTGTCATGTTTTGACTAAAAAAAGCAGGTGATTTCTCATCACCTACTTTCATTCCTACTCATTCAATAAATAATGCTTTCCTTTTACTAAATAAAATACATTTTCAGCAATATTTGTAATATGGTCTGCTACACGCTCAATATATCTCGCCACAAATGATAATTGTGTAATTTGCGTAATTGCTTCTGGTTGTTCCGGAACTGAAGATATAAACTCACGAATTGCTTTTCCATATATTTCATCAACGGAATCATCCATTTCAGCAATTTGTTTCGCGAAAGTTAAATTTTCTTGTTCATATGCTTCTAACGCTAAATGCAACATCTTATTTGCAACCGCAAACATTTCATCCAGGTTGTGCAAACTAACAGCCACTTCTTTTTCCCCAAGACGAATTGTAGCCTTTGCAATATTAACAGCATGATCTGCAATACGCTCTAAATCTGTCGCTGTTTTAATTGAAATAAAGATTTTTCTTAAGTCACTTGCTACAGGTTGCTGCTTTGTAATGAGCATAAGCGCAAGATCGTTTATTTCCTCTTCTAAATTATCCATACGGTAATCACCATCAATGACCTCTAACGCTTTCTCTACATCCCTTGTATGCAGACCTTCCATAGCAATCAATAAAGCCGCATTCGCTAATTCGCCAAGCTCAATCACCTTTTGCTGTAACACTTTTAAATCACCTTGAAACTGTTCTCTTACCATTTTTTCTTCCCCCTCAATATTATGTGCCATTATATACAAAGTGAAACTTTAATCACCCCTCATCAATCGGGCTTTTACAGGCCGCCCGCCCACCTAACTTCTTTGCTTTTGCTGAATTTTGAGGTGGGGTCTTACTGCCCGCAAATAGCGGGATAAATCTCCTACATAACCTCTTACGCTTGTAATAAACCTTAAGATAAAGAGAAGGTATTACTTCCCTATTAAAGTGAGATAAAAATAAGAAATGCCCTCTGTTAAGAGGGCATTTTCTCTTAGCTTTGCAACGATATCAACCAAAGCGACCTGTAATATAATCTTCTGTACGCTTATCTGAAGGCGTCGTAAATAATTTGTTTGTATCTGTATACTCCACAACTTCCCCGCTTAAGAAGAAAGCGGTTTTGTCTGAAATACGCGCTGCTTGTTGCATATTATGCGTTACGATAACAATACTAAAGTCTTTTTTTAACTCTTGAATTAATTCTTCTACTTTTAATGTTGAAATTGGATCTAGTGCCGATGTTGGCTCATCCATTAAAATAACGTCTGGCTCAATAGCTAAGCAACGTGCGATACATAGACGCTGTTGCTGTCCACCAGATAAACCGTATGCATTATCGTGCAAACGATCTTTTAACTCATCCCAAATCGCTGCTCCGCGTAAACTTTTCTCAACAATTTCATCTAATGTCTTTTTGTCACGAATACCATGGATTTTTGGACCGTATGCTACATTCTCATAAATAGATTTTGGAAATGGATTTGGCTTTTGGAACACCATTCCTACGTGCGTTCTTAATTCTTCAACTGGATATGATTTATCAAATATATTGCGTTCTCTATATTCAATTACACCTGTAGTTCGAACGATCGGTACTAACTCTACCATGCGATTTAACGTTTTTAAGTACGTTGATTTACCACAGCCACTTGGACCGATAATTGCTGTAACTTCATTCTCATGAATACTTAAATTAATATCTTTTAAAGCATGGTCTTCCCCATACCATAAATTTAAGTTTTTCGTATCAAATACTACTTTCTTTGGCGCAGTCTCGATTTTCTCTTCGTTTTTCACCTGTACATTTACTACTGTTGCTACCATTTGAATTCCCCTTTCATCCACTTCCAACTTATTTTCGATTTCGTAACCATAAAACAAATATATTGATAAATAGCAACAAACCTAACAAAACAATCATCCCAGCTGCTGCTACATACTGAAATTCTTCTTGTGGCCTACTCATCCAATTAAAAATTTGAATTGGTAAAACTGTAAATCTATCAAACATACTAAATGGAACATAATTTGCAAACGCAAGTGCCCCAATAACTAATAGTGGTGCTGCTTCTCCAATTGCTCTTGATATCGCTAACGTACAGCCCGTTATAATCCCCGGGAAAGCATATGGCAATACAATTTGATACATCGTTTGCCACTTCGTAGCACCTAATCCGTAAGAACCCTCTAATAATGCACTTGGTACTGATCGGATTGCTTCTTGACTCGCCACAACAACTGTTGGTAAGACGAGTAAACTCATCGTCAGTGCTGCTGCAACTATACTCTCTCCTAAATGAAGAGCATATACAAAAATAGTTAAACCAAGCAATCCAAATACAACGGATGGTACTCCTGCTAACGTTTGATTATTAATCTCTACTATTTTTTTAAATAGAGATTCCTTCGCATATTGCTCTAAATAAAGAGCTGTTCCAACTCCAAATATAAAAGAAACAGGTATAACAATACTCATAAATAATATTGTCCCTGACAAAGCTGCAGCAATACCAGCTTCTTTCGGATTACGCGAAGCGAAATTTGTAAAGAAATCTATTGAAAGATAGCTTATACCTTTTTCAACAATTTGAAACAGTAACACAAACAAAATTACGATTGAAAATAAAATTGCTATATAAAATAACAATTTGTAAATTCGATCTTTTAAAAAGCGTGATGCCATGTTTTTTTGTATTTTTTTATGATTCAACATCCGCATATTATGTCATCCTCCTAAAACGGCGCATAATTGACTGCGAAATGATGTTCATAATAAAAGTAAACAAAAATAATGTTGCACCTACAGCATACATGCTGTAATACGTAATCGTTCCATGCGGAGCATCACCTAAACTTACTTGCACAATATAGGCTGTTAACGTTTGAATAGAATGTGTCGGATCAAGCGATACATTTGGTGTGGATCCTGCCGCAATTACAACAATCATCGTTTCACCAATTGCACGCGAAGCCGCTAATATAATTGCTGCCATAATCCCTGTAAAAGCGGACGGAAACACCACTTGTTTTACCATTTCAAACCGCGTCGCTCCGAGTGCTAATGAAGCTTCTTTCGTCCCTTTCGCCACAGCTCTCATCGCGTCTTCAGATAGAGATGCAACTGTAGGCATCATCATAAATCCGATAACGATTCCTGGGCTAATCGCATTAAAAAACTGTAAATCTGGTATAATCCTTTGTAAAAGCGGCGTAAAAATTGTTAATGCAAAAAAACCATATACAATTGTCGGGATACCTGCTAATAGCTCTAACATCGGCTTTAATATTTTCCGTGCACTATTTGAAGCATATTCGCTTAAAAATACGGCACACGCTAAACCGATAGGAATTGCTACAAACATAGCGATTGCTGTTACAAGGAACGTTCCACATATAAGTGGTAATATACCGAATTTAGGATTTTCAAAAAACGGTAACCATTCTTTCTCCGTCAAAAAGGAGTACAATGATATTTTTTGAAAAAACATGATTGTTTCATTAGAGAGCGTAAAAACAATTCCAAGTGTCGTAACAATAGAAACGCTAGCAATTATTTTTAGTAACAAAGGCATTATTCGATTGATTCGCTGCGTTTTTTTTCTTTGTTTTGTATTTCTTTCAATCAAATGTTGTACAGAAAATGTAATTTGACTTTTGTCATTATGAGCCAAAGATGAAAACCCCTTTCCACCCTGACATTACCTTATTATTTCTGTTAACATACGCAGCTGTTCATTGTATTTTTCTTTTCGTAATTTTACATACCCGACCTCTTCAGCGAGGTTACCAACATGCTGAATCATAAACTCAACATAGTTTGCTACATTCATTTTATTTCGGATAGATGCATTATTCACATAAGTAAGTAGCGGCCTAGATAACGGCTTATACTTCCCTGACTGAATGGTCTCTTTCGTCGGAAATACACCATTCACTTTTATTGCTTTCACCTTATCTCGATTAGCCATATAATAAGCATATCCTACAAAAGCAATGGCATGTTTATCATTCATTACCCCTTGCATAATAACTTGATCATCTTCAGACAAAGAGACTTTTTTTACAATGCGATGATTTTGTAAGATGACATTTTGAAAATAATCATAAGTACCAGAGTCTACGCCTGGTGCATAAAACTTCACTTGTTCACGTGGCCATGTTGAATGAATTTGTGACCATCGCTTCTCTCTTCCATCTTCACTCCACAGTAAACGTAACTCGTCTACTGACATATCGTCTACCCATGTATTGTTCCGATTCACAACAATTGTAAGACCATCGTTAGCGACCTCAAAAGGTGTGAACTGAATAGAGTTTTTCTTCATCTCATTTTTCTCGACTTGTTTCATTACTCTCGAAGCATTATTTATATCTACTTCTCCTTTACTGAAACGATTAAATCCTCCTCCAGTTCCAGAAACACTGATGGAAATTTTCACGTCTGGATGCACCTTTGTATATTCCTCCGCTACTGCTTCTATAATAGGAAAAACCGTTGAGGATCCATCAACTCTCACTTCTCCCATATCATTTAAAGCAAATGCAGTAGACATTTCAAAACAGAGGAACCATATCGATAGTACGAAAATTATAATCGGTGTACGCATCCATTTCACGTGTTCTTCCTCCTAGAAGTAACCGGAAATAACAGGATTACAGATATAAGAATACTGCTAAACTATTAATTCGGTTTTAATTGTTTGTAAAAGTTTTGTAAAGTTCCACAAAAATCAACATACGATAAAGTGAAACTTTAATCAGCCCTCACCAATCGGGCTTTTACGGACAGCCCGACCCCCCACCTAACTTCTTTGCTTTCGCTGAATTTTGAGATGGGAGTCTTACTGCCCGTTAATAGCGGGATACAATTTTAATCGGTAGTAGTTATTCATTTTCTCTGATAATTCCCCTATAAAACAGTTATCCCATATCTCATCATATACAAGTATTATTTATAAGGCCGCGTGTTTTCCCAATATTGTATACTTGTCCACATTTATTACACGATATGCATAAACCATAAAAAAAAGCACACTATCTTTTCAGATAGTGTGCTTTTTTAAAATTTTTTTATTCATCATCTTGATCTTTATTTTTATTGTTTTTGTCATCTTTTGGAGCTTCACCATTTACTTCTTGGTTTTTCAAATCAAAGTAAGCGTCCATAATTTCACGACCAATATATCCATTAATACCAGTCTTATCATCATGTACCCATGGAACAACAACAGAGAATGCTACTTCTGGATCTTCAAGTGGCGCATAACCTACTAATGTTAAGTTATATGTCTCCACACGTTCACCGTTTGCTTTTCTACCAATCTCTTTATCTCCGCCATACACAGTTTGCGCGGTACCTGTCTTCCCTGCCGCTTTATATTTTGCACCTGTAAAGTATTTTGTAGCTGTACCACCTGAATCATTATACACTTGTCTAAATCCTTCTTGAACACGTTTAATTTGTGATTCTGGCATATCAATACGATTTAATACTTTCGGTTCCATAGATTGAACAACTTTCCCAACTTCATCTGGTTTCACTGCCGGTTGACGAATTTCTTTTACAACTTGTGGTTGCATACGATATCCACCATTGGCAATCGTCGAAATATATTGCGCTAATTGAAGCGGTGTATACGTATCATACTGTCCAATTGATAAATCTAGTAAGAAACCTGGTTGACTACCTCTCCCCATCTGACCAGCAGATTCATTCGGTAAATCAATTCCTGTTTTTACACCAAGTCCAAACTGTCCGAAATAATAACGCATCGTATCAAATGCTTTTTGAGGTATATCTAACGTACCACCTCTCACATATGGAACACCAGCGATATTCATCGCTGTTTTAAACATATAAACGTTAGAAGACATTTTTAAAGCTGTAAGGTCATTAATATATCCCATCGTTTTCCAAGATGACTTCGTAGGTGTACCTTTTAATTTAATTGGTTCATCCAATTGTACTGAACCTGGTTGAATCGCACCAGTTTGATATCCAGTAAGTACTGTTGCACCTTTTACAGTTGACCCCATCGGATAAGAACTTGTCATGGTACCTAATGCAAAGTCATTTACTTTCGTTTGACCATCTTCGTTAACTAATTGTTTCCCAGCCATAGATAAAACTTCACCATTTTTTGGGTTCATCATTACAACGAATGCGCGATCTAAAAGAGGTTCGCTTCCTTTAAATCTCATTAAATTCTTCGTAAGAATATCCTCCACGCGCTTTTGTAATTCCATATCAATCGTTAAATTCAGGTCATTACCACTTTGTCCTTTTGATACATTAATCGTTTCTAAAATATTACCGTTTTTATCTGTAACATTTCTAACTTCTGCTTTCGTACCGTGCAGACTATCTTCATACTGTTGTTCAAGATAACTTTTTCCTACTCGGTCATTTCGATTATAATCACGAACAAGATAGTAATCTAGTCTTTCTCTTGGTAAACCTTCGTCAGAAGTTGTTACACCACCAAGTACACTTCGGAACAAATCACCATCATATGCATATTTTCGTTCCCAATCAACACTTGTATCTACTCCCGGCAATTGTGCTAAATTTTCACTAATAATCGCATATTCTTCATCTGTTGCATTTTTCTTAAGAACTTGAGGTGTCATTGCATATCCGCCATCCATCTTACTCTTAATCGCTAGTATTTCTAGATCTTTTGCGGATAATTGATTAATCTCTTCTTCTGTTACACGACTGCGCTGACGCTCGTCTAATTCTTTATCATCAATTTTTTTATCTTTAAACTCTTGACGATCTTTATTCGTAATTTTTTCTTTAGCTTCCTCTTTATGCATAGCAAGCCAATAATCTTTTTTATCGCGATCTGTTAATTTATCTGTCGGTACTTCAATCAAATCTGCTAGCTTTTTCGCTGTTTCTAAGCGATCCTCTGCAGTTGATCCTTTCATTTTTGTAAATGTAATAGTACGAATGGCTGCATTATCTACTACAGGTCGCCCATAACGGTCAAATATTTTCCCACGCGGTACAGGATTACTTATCGTTGAGTTTTCTTTCTTCTCCACTTCATTCTTATATTCTTCACCGCGAACAATTTGTACATATCCGAGCCTTACAATAACCGCGGAGAACATTAAAAACACGCAGAAAAACAGCACGTTTAACCGAAAAGGAACGTGGGTCTTTTTCTTATTTTGCTTCTGCTTCTTGCTCATACAAACCCCCTCTACCAACAGCTATGTAATGTGAAAGGGACACCTTCATACAGGTGTCCTCACTGCTGTCTTACATCTTTTTCTATTCTAGCATAAAACAAACGAGAAGTTAACCTTCTGGTTCAGTTTGGTTTTGCGCGTTTCCTTGCGTTACAACACTTGTTTTACTCGCATTTCCCTCATCATATTTGACATTTTTAACTGCAAAATAAATAAGAAAATGTCCAGCACCTAAAATACATAATAAGTAAGGTAAACTTTTTTCAGGTGGAAAGAATAGTACAGCACATAAAAAACTTAAAATGGAACAGATTCTTCCGGCGTTTAACCACAGCTCCCGAACAACGACATATTCCACACGCCATTCTCTCGCATTTTTCGCTCTACCAATTACGTCATATGTCATTGATCCATACGGAACAAGTAAAATAGGATATGCAATCGCAATACATGCCGCATAAATAAGTAATTTCGTGTATGTAACATTGAAAATAACTAAAAAGACGACAGCATATAAAATAATGCCTCCAAGTAAAATTGCTTTTTTTCGCCACTCCTTCTTTAACATACGAGCAACTAAGTAATAACATACAAAGGATACAGCAGAGTTCACTAAACTATATTTCCCTAATGCGAACTCACTATTAGTTGCTAAATAAACATATACTGAAATGACAAAAATAAACGTTCCTTCTCTCAATCCTTGGAAAAAATGAGCTCGTGTAATCTTTCCCCAGTTTTTATCAATCCGTCGTTCTTTCAATACTTGCACGATTTCATAACGCCCTTCACATTCTCTTTTAGATAAAAAGAAGCTTAAGACGACAGCAATTGCAAATAGAACTAATGAAAGAAAGAATATAACAGTATAGCCACTCCATTTCTCCATACGTGAAATTGTGTATCCTGCTGCTATTGGTCCGATCATCCCAGAGAAGGATGTAAGAAGTCCAAGAAACCCATTAAAGAAATCTCTTGTTTCTGGTTCTGTAATTTCAAATGTCAATAAGTTAAAAGCCAACCAGTAAAAACCGTATCCTACTCCTAAAAGAGCCCCCATTAATAAAATATACTGAGAAGCACTTTTCCCCGCTACTAAGACAACAATAAAAAAAATTGCGAGCGTTCCTACTCCTATTCGTAATAAAATCGAGCGATCGATACGTTTCGCTAATTTTCCCCCTACAAGAAATGTGAGAGGCTGTAATATAACGCTGGCCAAATTATACAATCCAAGATTCACATAATTTTGTGTTTGTTTCCATAAATAAATATTTACAAACGTATTCGATAAAGAAATTGCGAGCGTGTATAAACCTCCTATAAGGAGCAATAACACTAAATCCCGATTCACTTCAACGTCACCAATTATATGTTTCCACTTCATACACAACTCTCCTTTACTTCATGTTCTAGTCTTCCAAAGACAAGCTCAATTATGTAAAAGGAAAGCATAGAAAAAAGCTAGGGGTTCTCCCCTAGCTTTTTTCTATATTTATTACACTTATTTTGCTTCTTGGTAACGTTTTTCAGCAGCGTTCCAATCTACAACGTTCCAGAATGCACCGATGTAGTCTGGACGACGGTTTTGGTAGTTTAAGTAGTAAGCATGCTCCCAAACATCTAAACCGATAACTGGCGTTTTACCTTCAGTTAAAGGAGAATCTTGGTTTGGAGTGCTTGTTACTTCTAGCTCACCATTGTTTACTACTAACCAAGCCCAACCAGAACCGAAGCGAGTTGCGCCAGCTTTTGCGAATTCTTCTTTGAATGCATCGAAGCTACCGAATTTTGCTTCAATTGCAGTTGCAAGTTCACCTACAGGTTGTCCTCCGCCGTTTGGAGATAGGATTGTCCAGAAGAATGTATGGTTAGCATGTCCGCCACCATTGTTACGTACTGCTGTACGGATTGCTTCTGGTACTTCGTTTAAGTTTGTAACTAATTCTTCTACGCTTTTGTCAGCTAATTCTGCATGACCTTCTAAAGCAGCGTTTAAGTTTGTAATGTACGTGTTGTGATGTTTTGTATGATGGATGTTCATTGTTTCTTTGTCAAAGTGAGGCTCTAAAGCATCATACGCATAAGGTAAATTTGGTAATTCGTGTTTTGCCATTGTTATATTCCTCCCAGTTTATGTATTGCCACTTAAGTGACATACAACTTCATTCTACCCTAATTGCCATAGGGTGCAAACAAATAAATCACATTGTCTTGCTATCATTAAAGTAGCAAAATTCCCACTTCTTTTCAATTAAAATGCTCATATATTCCGTAAAAAAAGCTTCCTTCTACAAGGAAGCTTCCTGCTAACATAATAAACATGCGAAATGGATATGGACCCTGTAGGACTCGAACCTACGACCGGACGGTTATGAGCCGTCTGCTCTAACCAGCTGAGCTAAGGGTCCACAATTATGTATGTAACAACATATCAAATAAAGGAATTCCTATCGGATATGCCCTTTAAGAAATGTAAGATAAATTTACCATATAGAAAAGAAAAGTGTCAATTGTATTTTTCTTATTTAAAAGAAGAAAGTTAATAAAAAGAAATTTAGTTATCTCCACTATATGTAAATATAATATATCTTGAGATTCTCTAGATTCCTACGTTACAATGATTTTATACATACATAAAGGAAGTGAATCTATGTCCATATTTACCCAATTCGTAAAAAGCATATACTCGCCTAAAGATATGGCGCTATTCCGTTTTCAAAAAATCGGTAAAACCATTTTGTATATTATGCTACTTTGCTTAATTACTACTATTCCAAGAACTTTTTTGTACGGTAGTTTTATCCAAGATGGTGTAGGCATGGTAAATCAAGTCATCGATAAAGATTTACCTGATTTTAAAATTGAAAATGGCGAACTAAAAGCCGATATTGATCAGCCTATTGAAAAAGAAGAAGGAAATGCACTTTTCGTATTTGATCCAAATTCAACAGACCTAGAAAAATATCAAAATAAAACAGGTTTATTTGTTTTAAAAGATAAAGTAGTCTCTATGGGAAATGGTCAAACACAAACGTATTCTTATAACGATTTGTTAGGTGCATCTATTGAGAAAAAAGATCTACAAGAATTTATTTCTTTATTCGATAATATTTATCCAATTTTATTATTTGTTATTGGATTCTTAGTGTACCTATTCCAATTATTCATCACTTTTGTAGGCGTGACTTTACTTGCGTTCATCGGTTCTGCTATGAGCGGTCAACGTAAACTATCCTATAAACAAGTTTGGACACTAACTGCATACAGCTACACAATCCCAACCATTTTCTTCATGATTATGGATTTATTCAAAATCGTCGTACCTGGGGCAACATTCATTTATATCGCTGTTGTTTTAATCGTTCTATACTTAACGATTAAAGAGGTACCCCAACCGAAGGAAAAATAAAAAAATGCCTAAATAGGCATTTTTTTTTTGGACAAGCATATATTCCTAGCAAAGGAGTGAAGAATATGAAGAGGTTAGGTATATTCCTATTCGTGCTTGTTCTCGGTTATATATTTTATTACGATATAAAAATCGGTACTTTACCGATGTTAAGTTCATATAAAAAAACAACTGCTGCCCAAACGATTAAAAAAGAAAACACAGACAGCCAACAAAATAAAGAGAATAAAACAGAAAAAGAAACGGATACATCTTATAAAACAATTGAAGTAAAAACTGGCGAGACAGTTCTTTCTATTACAGAACAAATTAACAAGAAAAAAATTCCTTCCATAGAAAAAGTCATTGACGACTTTAAACAATTAAACAAAAGTACATCTGCTACAAAAATACAAATTGGAAAGTCTTATAAATTCCCGTTATATCAATAAGCCATCACTTAATCCTTGTCAATTACATAAAGGCGCTGATACAATAGTAAAAGTGAAACCGAGCACTTCGGTTTCTATAGCCCTATATCACGTATACTATTATTGATATGAGGGACTAAATAAGAAACTTCTTTTATAAGGAGAGCGATCTATTCGTGAATGAAATGACTCATCGTACAAAAACACGTCCAGTTAAAGTCGGTAATTTAACAATCGGCGGTAATAATGAATTAATTATACAAAGTATGACAACAACAAAAACACATGATGTTGAAGCAACAGTTGCTGAAATCAAGCGTTTAGAAGAAGCTGGCTGTCAAGTCGTCCGTGTTGCCGTTCCAGATGAACGCGCAGCAGATGCTATTGCTGATATAAAAAAACAAATCAACATTCCACTTGTTGCTGATATTCATTTTGATTATCGCCTTGCTTTAAAAGCAATTGAAGGTGGCATCGATAAAGTACGTATCAATCCAGGTAATATTGGTCGTCGCCATAAAGTAGAAGCTGTTGTAAATGCAGCAAAAGAGCGCGGTATTCCAATCCGTATTGGTGTAAACGCTGGTTCATTAGAGCGTCACATTTTAGAAAAATACGGGTACCCAACTGCAGATGGTATGGTTGAGAGCGCGCTACATCATATTAAAATTTTAGAGGACTTAGATTTCCACGATATTATCGTATCTATGAAAGCCTCTGATGTTAACTTAGCAATCGAAGCATACGAGAAAGCTGCTCGCGCTTTTGATTACCCATTACATTTAGGTATTACAGAATCTGGAACATTGTTTGCTGGAACTGTAAAAAGTGCCGCTGGTCTTGGAGCAATCTTAAGTAAAGGCATCGGAAATACACTACGTATTTCATTAAGTGCTGATCCAGTTGAAGAAGTAAAAGTTGCTCGTGAATTATTAAAATCATTCGGTCTTGCTTCTAACGCAGCGACACTTATCTCTTGTCCAACTTGTGGTCGTATTGAAATCGATTTAATTAGCATCGCTAACGAAGTGGAAGAATACATCTCTACACTTCAAGTACCAATTAAAGTTGCAGTACTTGGTTGCGCTGTAAATGGTCCTGGTGAAGCTCGTGAAGCTGATATCGGTATTGCTGGTGCACGTGGAGAGGGATTATTATTCCGTAAAGGGCAAGTCGTTCGTAAAGTACCAGAAGAAACAATGGTAGAAGAACTGAAAAAAGAAATCGACGTAATTGCTGCTGAAATGGCTGCTGAACGAGAAAAAGAAAAAGAGACACAAGAACAATAAAAAGAAGGTTGCCACAATATTTGTGAGCAACCTTCTTTTCTACGTAAAAAAAGCTCGTCAGTTATATAACCGACGAGCTTTTACTTTGCACATTTTGGACAACGACCATATATTTCAAACTTATGACCCGTTACTTCATAACCAGTAAAATCTTTATTCATAAAATCCATTGGGCAGGAAGTAATCTCTTTCGTCCCCCCACAATCCAAACAAATAAAATGATGATGATGTTCCATAATAGAACAAGTGAAACGAAAATGTTTTTCACCATTTAATTCCGTTTGTTCTAAAACACCAATCTCAGCAAAAACTGTTAAGTTACGATAAATCGTATCAAAACTAAGCCCTGGATAATCGTCTTTCATATGCTCTAAAACGTCTTTCGCAGTTAAATAACGATTATGTGCTGCAAATAATCTGAGCATCTCTTCTCTTTTTCCAGTATGTTTGTATCCTTTTTCCTTCATTAGGCGTAAAGCTTCTGTTAGATTCATACCTATCCCTACTTTATGCAGTTTTTTTCTTCTTCCATAAAATCGCACCGATTAAAATAAGAACTGCTATCATAACAATTGTACCACCTGGTGCTAGATCAAGTTGATACGAAGCAAACATTCCACCAATTACTGCAATTTCACCAAATAAAATGGAAAAGAAAATTGTTTGTTTAAATCCTTTAGCAATACGAATACTTGCTGCAACTGGTAACGTCATTAATGATGATACGAGAAGAACCCCTACTACACGCATTGATACTGCAATGACAAGAGCAACTAATATAATGAAAATAAAGTGAATCCATTTCGCTCTTAAACCAGTTGATACTGCGTATTCCTCATCAAATGATAGTAGAAACAGCTCTTTATATAATAAAATAATTGTCGCAACAACAACAATTGCTACAATCCCAATAATAATTAAATCCGTACTTGTTACAGCACTGACACTACCAAATAAATAACTAAATAAGTCTGTGTTAAATCCATTTGCAAGTGAAATGAAAATAACTCCAACTCCCATCCCTGCCGAAAGGATAATCGGAATTGCTAATTCTTGATAGTGCTTATATACAGTTCTTAACTTTTCGATTAATAGCGCTCCACCAATTGAAAAAACCATCCCCATATATAAGGGGTTTAAAAATCCACCTGTAAAAATGGTTTTTTCAAGTAATAAACTTGCTGCAATACCTGATAACGTCACGTGACTTAATGCATCCGCAATAAGAGATAAACGACGAATAACAACAAACACACCTATTAGCGGTGCAACAAGTCCAATTAAAATACCTGCGTATAAAGAATTACGTAAAAAGTCATATTGTAAAAAATCTTGTATCATTATATCCTCCCGTGATGCTCATGTTCGTGTTCTAAACGATGAACATGATGTCCATATAAGACGGACATTTCTGCATCTTCTAACTCTCGGAACTTCTCTACATTTCCATGGAAATGTAGATGTTGGTTTAGGCATGCAACATGTGTTACTTTTTCGGTAACAGCTCCCATATCATGAGTAACAAGAATTAATGTGATCCCGAGCCTTTTGTTTAAATCCTCTAATATTTCGTAAAAACTTTCCACATTTTTTACATCGATTCCAACAGTAGGCTCGTCTAAAATAAGCAATTCAGGATCACTAACGAGCGCACGAGCAATAAATACACGCTGTTGCTGTCCACCAGAAAGCTCTCCAATATTACGACCTTGAAACTCACTCATCCCTACATCAGCAATTGCTTTTTCTACCTTTTTCTTATCCTCTTTTGTGAAAAAGCGAAAAAGCCCTTTTTTCGAAACAAGTCCCATTGACACAACTTCAGAAACAGTTGCTGGAAAACCAGAATTGAAACTATTTGCTTTTTGAGATACATAACCAACTTTATTCCATTCCTTAAACTTCTTACTATCAACGCCAAACACACGAATGCTTCCTTCTTTTGGCTTTAAAACGCCTAATAAACACTTAAGTAAAGTTGATTTACCTGAACCATTCGGTCCCACTAAACCTAAAAAAGCTCCCTTCGGAACTTGCAAATTAATATTTTCTAACACATTCCGATCTTCGTATCGGAATGTTAAACCTTCAATCTCTAATATATTATTCATAGCATCTCACCTATTTTAATTCAGAATGATTCCGATTTATATCTATTTGAATTATAGTACAGCTTATTATAGTTGTAAACCAATCTGCCTAAAATATATCTATTTTTTCAAGAAACCTTACTATTATAACAAAAAGCAGAGAAAAATTCTCTGCTTTCGAAAAATATTCCTATATACGTTTAGTGAATAGCCGATTTAAACTTACCACCATTTGTCTCTTGCGTGCTCATAATCGTAACAAACGCATTTTCATCAATTTCATGCACAATTGACTTTAACTTCGTCACTTCTAGACGCGTTACAACTGCATAAATAACTTCTTTTTCTTTATCTGTATAACCACCTTTTGCTACAAGCTTTGTAGTTCCACGGCCGAGTCGATGTAAAATCGCATTTGATACTTCCTCATATTGATCAGATACAATTAAAACTGCTTTCGTTTCATCTAGCCCTTGAATTACTGTATCGATCGTTTTAAATGCAATATAGTACGTCATAACAGAATACATCGCTTGTTCCACACCAAACACAAATGCTGCCCATGCAAAAATAAATAAGTTCACAAACATTACGAATTCACCAACAGAGAACGGTAATTTCTTCGTTAATAAAATCCCCATAATTTCAGTTCCATCTAACGATCCACCATGACGAATTACAAGTCCTACACCAAGACCTAAAATAAGACCACCAAACACAGTCGCTAAAATAGGCTCTGTTGTAAACGGTGGCACCGCATGTAACGTTGACTCAATGAACGCTAACGCTACAATACCAAATGCCGAAGATAACATAAATGTTTTTCCAATTTGCTTATAACCCGAATACATAAATGGGATATTGAGAACAACGACTAAAGTAGAAAAACTTAACCACCAAATATTAGGAGTAAGATAATCTAATATAAGAGAAATACCAATAATTCCACCATCAATAATTTTATTTGGCATTAAAAATAGTTCAATCGCTACCGCTGCGCATGCTGCCCCAAAAATAATCATAACTAAACGATAAATGAGATGAATAACACTTTCTTTTCGATGTTGCTTTTGCTCCATAGGTCCTCCCTTTACTCTTTTTCTGTAGTTTTGTCCTTATATTATAACATACGCTTCTTTTCCTCATGAAAAAAGAAACTCTATACGAATATGTACAAGCTATATGCTCATATATTTCGATAGAAGAACGCGTGAAGGAGGATAACAAGATGAACCTCATTAAACAAATTGTTAATAAAAAATTAAATCATATTTCTACAAAAGAGTTATTAAAATATAGCAAAGAATATGAAGTTTCTATTACGACTGCACAAGCTGACCAAATCGTTTTACTTATGAAAGGTAAAAATATTAATATTTACGATAACAACGAGCGACTAGAGCTCTTAAAACAGATCGCAAAAGTAACTTCCCCTGCCACTGCCCAACAAGTAAATACATTATTTCAGCAATTACTAAAATAAGGAGGGGAAATCCCCTCCTTATTGCGCTTTAATTTTTTCAAGAAGCCCTTCATCAAAAGTACCGTTTTTCAGCATTTCGATTTCCAATTTGTATGGTGGCTTCTTATCTTTTTTATCTTCCCCTACATACGGTGTTTCAAGAATTTTTGGTACATGCATTAACTGTGGATGATGTACAATGTGATGCAACGCTTTATACCCAATGTGACCAAATCCGATGTTTTCATGACGGTCTTTTCCTGCTCCGCGTACATTTTTACTATCATTAATATGAAGTACTTGTAAACGATCTATACCAACGATCTTATCAAATTCGTTTAATACACCGTCAAAGTCATTTACAATATCATATCCTGCATCGTGCGTATGACACGTATCAAAGCATACAGATAGCTTTTCATTATATTTTACGCCATCAATGATCTTTGCAATTTCTTCAAAGCTACGACCACATTCTGTTCCTTTTCCTGCCATCGTCTCTAACGCAATGTTAACCGTCTGTTCTGGCGTTAGTACTTCATTAAGCCCTTTAATAATTTGTTGAATACCAGCATCTGCTCCAGCACCAACGTGCGCTCCTGGGTGAAGAACAATTTGTTTCGCTACACCTAATGCCGATGTTCTTTCAATTTCCATACGAAGGAAGTCTACACCTAATTGGAATGTTTCTGGCTTCGTCGTATTCCCAACATTAATAATATACGGCGCATGGACGATAATTTCCTCAATACCATTCAGCTCCATATGTTTTCTTCCTGCTTCTATGTTCAATTCTTCAATTGGTTTTCTTCGTGTATTTTGCGGTGCACCTGTATAAATCATAAACGTTGTTGCACCGTATGAAACAGCCTCTTCACTTGCTGCTAATAACATGTTCTTACCACTCATGGAAACATGAGATCCAATCTTTAACATACAATCACCTCTTCAATATACAATAGATATAATGATAGCATAATTTGTAGAAATATGTAGTGAATTGTTTGTTCACAAAAGACGCACTACACAAATTTATATGAGTATTTAAACAGACTATACTCTTCATTTAAATTAGCGGGATTAAAAAAAGATAAGGGAAACCCCTTATCTTTTTTTATTGCTATATTTTCTCTTCACTTTGTCACGTTCTGTTGCAAGTTTACGTTTATAGTTTGGTTTTACTTTTTTCGGTTTTTTAATAACTTTCGTTGCCATAACATCAAGTTCGTCATTTGGTTTTTTACGGCTCTTACGACGACGACGCTCACCTAAATCCGCCCACTCATCTCCGCGTAAATCTACATGTTTAAACTCGATATGACGTTGTTTTTCTAAGCTATCTAATGCTTCTTCGTTTGCTGGATCATAAATCGTCACTGCAATACCAGAATGCCCCGCACGTGCTGTTCTTCCAACGCGGTGAACGAAGAAATCTAAATCTGATGGTAGCTCATAGTTAATAACATGGCTAATTCCTTCAATATCAATACCACGTGCTGCTAAATCAGTCGCAACAATATATTGGAATTCAAGGTCACGAATTTGTTTCATCATTTTTTTACGATCACGTGGTGATAAATCCCCGTGAATTCGTCCAACTTTTAAGCCGCGTTCCATTAATCCATCAGCAACTTGATCTGCCATTTTTTTCGTATTCGTGAAAACAACTGCTAAATACGGTTTAAATTGAAGTAGCATTTTATTCACTAAATCAATTTTATTACGATGTTTAGAAGGCACTAAATAGTGTTCAATGTTTCCAGCTGCAACTTGTTTTGGATTGATATGAACATGCTCTGGATTCTCCATATATTTCTTCAGAAACGGTTTTAGTTTTTGAGGAATTGTTGCAGAGAAAACTAGCATTTGCAAGTTTTTAGGCATGCGTGCTGCAATTTTATCTACATCGTGAATGAATCCCATATCAAGCATTAAGTCAGCTTCATCGACAATAATCGTATTTGCTTTATGAACAAATAATGCTTGTTCTTCTACTAAGTCTTTAATACGTCCTGGTGTCCCGACTACGATATGAGGTTGTTTTTTCAACTTTTCAATTGAACGTTGTTTATCAGTTCCACCAATTAAACAACGCGCTGTAATCATTTGATCTTCCGTACAGAATTTTGTTAATTTCACAATCTCTTCGTAAATTTGTTGTGCTAACTCACGAGTAGGTGCTGTAATAACAAGTTGTACTTCTTCACGGCTTGCATTAATTCTGTTCAATGTAGGAAGTAAGTATGCATGTGTTTTCCCAGAACCTGTTTGGGATTGTCCAATTACACTTACACCTTTTTTCACGACCGGGAAAATTTTCTGCTGAATTCCTGTCGGCTCTGTAAAGCGTAGTTCACGAACTGCATCTATTAAAAATGGTTTAAAATCATACTGTGTAAAAGTTTGTTGTGTCATAAGTTACACCTTCTTTCTAAATTTCTACTGCGCGCACAAATCAGTCAAGTCTACATTATATCGAAATCTACAAGTAAAATCCATCTTTAGTTTAGGTTTTCCCTTCAAAAACTAACCTTCTTCCCCCTTATTGCATATTGTATGTGTATATACCTAACTGAAGAAAGGAGGATTTCTCACATGTTTCCAAAATCTCCCACAAGACAAATGTATCCGAATCAAGGGCAGCAACCTTATACACCATATCCAATTCCACAACTACCACCGATGGCACAAAAAAAGAAAGGGTTCCTTGCTAAACTCTTTAAAAAACACGATCCAACCGAACCTTACATGCAAATGGTTCCGCCTTATCGACAAATGGAAGGACCGCCACCAATGATGCACCAGCACCAGCAACCGCCACCTCAATATCGGCAACAATATCAACCCCAATATCAACAGCAATACCCACAGCAGTACTCACAGCAATATCAACCATACATGCAGCAGCATCCAGAGCAAATGATTCCCCCTCAAATGTACGAATCAAACGAAACGCGCGGCGGTGCAACAACTACAGCAGCATCCAGTAGCGGCATCGGCAGTTTTTTTGTGAATTTAATTTCGAATCCAACTAATATGATAAACAATATAGAAAAAGTATCCCAAGTCGTTCAATCTGTAAGCCCTGTCGTCGAACAGTACGGCCCTATTATGCGTAACCTACCAAGTATTGTTAAAATCCTCACCTCTGGAAAAAGTACGGAAGAAGATTCAACTAAAAATCAGGCTGAAGACATAACAGAAAAGGTTGAGGTAGCAACTCCGCCTCCTCCACAAAAAAAAAGAAAAAGAAAAAAAATAGTGATTGAGCCAGTCATAGAAAAAGAATTACGAGAGGAGCCTGTTCAAAAAACAGCAACAAAACCAAAACTATATGTGTAACAATCCTTTGTTTTCTATCCACTCCTCCTTTATAATGTAAAAGACTATGCACAAAAGTATCCCTTGTTTAGAAGGAGAGGATTACTCATATGAAAATTGTTAAAATTTCCCCTCGTGGTTATTGCTACGGTGTTGTCGATGCAATGGTAATTGCACGTAACGCCGCATTAGATAAATCATTGCCGAGACCCATTTATATTTTAGGTATGATTGTTCACAATAAACATGTTACAGACGCTTTTGAAGAAGATGGAATCATCACATTAGACGGTCCAAGTCGCTTAGAAATTTTAGATAAAATTGATTCTGGTACTGTTATTTTCACTGCACACGGTGTTTCTCCAGAAGTTAAACAACGCGCAAAAGAAAAAGGTTTAACAACAATCGATGCCACTTGTCCAGATGTTACCAAGACACATGACCTTATCGAAGCTAAGAAAGCGGAAGGGTATCATGTCATTTATATCGGTAAAAAAAATCATCCAGAGCCAGAAGGCGCAGTTGGTATTGCACCTGACATCGTTCACCTTATCGAAAAAGCCGATGATTTAAAAACATTAGAAATCCCAACAGATAAAATTTTAGTAACGAATCAAACAACGATGAGTCAATGGGATGTTCAACATTTAATGGAGGACATTCAAAAAAAATTCCCAACAGCAGAATTCCATAAAGAAATTTGTTTAGCAACTCAAGTTCGCCAAGAAGCTGTCGCTAAACAAGCTGATGTTGCAGACTTAACAATTGTTGTCGGTGATCCGAAAAGTAACAACTCAAACCGTTTAGCACAAGTGTCACAAGAAATTGCTGGTACGAAAGCATACCGCGTTGCAGACGTAAGTGAGATTAAATTAGAGTGGCTACAAGGTGTAGAAAACGTAGCTGTTACAGCAGGTGCTTCTACTCCAACTCCAATTACAAAAGAAGTTATCGCTTTCTTAGATCAATATGACCCAATGAATCCCGCTACATGGGAGAGAGTTCGAAAAGTACCGTTACAAAAAATATTACCTCGTGTAAAAGTGAAAAAAGAACAATAATAAAAACCGTTGCCTATATGAGCAACGGTTTTTATTTTTCTTATACAAATGTAAATGGATCTGTATGTAATTGCGAAGCATGAATGTGTACATTGAGTTTCTTTGCATCCACTTTTTCTTGTAATTGCTTTTGCACACCTTGCTTCATTACTTTTTCAACGTTATGTCCTGGGTCAACTATATTTAAACCGAGCATCATCGCATCATGAGCAACATGATAATACATGTCACCTGTTACATATACATCTGCTCCTTTAAATTTAGCTTGATTGATGTATTTGTTACCATCACCACCAAGTACAGCTACTTTGCGCACTTTATCATCTAATTTCCCAACAACTCGTGCACCCTTTACATCTAATGATTGCTTTACATGTTCTGCAAACTGTCCAAGTGTCATTTCTTCTTTTAAGTATCCTATTTTCCCAAGCCCTAATGTTTCGCCTTTGTTATCAAGTGGATACACATCATACGCTACTTCTTCATATGGATGTGCCGTTACCATTGCTTTAATCACTTTTCGTTGTAGTGAAACTGGAATAATCGTTTCGATCCGCACTTCTTCTACGCGCTCTAACTGTCCAGTTTCCCCTACATAAGGATTTGTCCCCTCTTGAGGTACAAACGTACCTGTACCCTCGCTACTAAACGTACAGTGGCTATAATTGCCGATATGACCAGCACCTGCGTCTCCTAATGCTTTTCGTACTTCCTCTGCATGAGTTACTGGCACAAACACAACAACTTTTTTCATTTCTTCTGCATATGTCGGTGCCAAAACTTCTGTATTTTGCAACCCTAACGCCTCAGCAAGTAAATCATTTACCCCGCCCTTGGCAACATCCACATTTGTATGCGCTGCATAAATGGCAATATCATTTTTAATACACGTTTCAATAATTCTTCCGTACGCTTTATCTGTATGAATCGCTTTTAACGGATTAAAAATTAAAGGATGATGCGCGATAATGATATTCGCCCCTAATTGAATCGCTTCCTCCACAACTTCCTCCGTTACATCTAATGCAATTAATACGTGTTGTACAGATTTATTAAGCGCTCCAATCTGCAGACCAATTTTATCTCCTTCCATCGCCAGATGCTTCGGATACATACTTTCAAATAAAGAAATAATTTCATGGCCGTTTGGAATTTTACTCATGATAAAATCTCCCCTATCATTTTCATTTTCGCTTCTACTTCTGCACGTTTCGCTTTTGTTTCTTCAGAATTAGCCGCACGTTCTAACTGTTTTAAAATATTTTGGAAGTTTTTCAATTCCCCTTCCCATTTTTCAACGAAAGCTTCACTTTTTTCTTTTATTAAAAATGGCCCCATAAACAATCCCGCTTGTTTATTTTCCGAGTAAGGTGCTTCGACATTTCCTCGCTCTCCTACTAAAATCTCATAAATTTTCCCATCTTCTTTTACGATTTTTTCATGGATAAGCTCCCAACCATTTTCAACAAACCATTCACGAATATGATGTGCTGCAATATTCGGCTGTAAAATTAAACGTGTTACACCTTCTAATTTTTCTTTACCACTTTCTAAAATGTCACGAATTAACGCTCCGCCCATTCCAGCAACCGTAATTACATCTACTTCTCCTGGCGCTATAACAGCTAATCCATTCCCTTTACGCACATCTACTTTATCTTGCAAGCCACTTTCAGCTACAGTTGCTTGTGCAGAGCGAAACGGTCCATCTACAACCTCTCCAGCAACTGCTTTTGTAGCAATATTATTTATAATTGTATAACACGGTAAATACGCATGATCCGATCCAATATCAGCAACTGTAGATCCTACCGGTATTTCACGCACAACTTCTTCTAATCGTTTTGAAAGCTTTACTTCATTCATGTATTTCCATTACTCCTTCTCTTGTCAGTCTGTCTCCATGATAATGAATTTATAGTAGTTGTTGCAAGCCTATAACAACAATTCACTTCTCTATCATTCATCGTATTTTAGAAAATATAGAAAAACAAGCCCTTTGCATAAGCAAAAGACTTGTCATACGGAACTTTATTTTTTCTTCGATAACCAATCAGCTACTTTAGTGGCTTGATCAGCTGGAACTATATTAGCAGGCATATTGCCCTTTCCTTTCGAAAGAATTTCTTTAATTTCATCCTTTGAAAGTTTCCCACCAATTTTTTGTAAGTTAGGTCCTACTGCCCCTTGTAACTGATCACCGTGGCAGCTCGTACAGCTTTGCTTCACAATATCCTCTGGTTTTGATGCTGTTTGTGCTGGCTTCCCGCCATTTTTTGCATCAGCTAACTCTTTAGATTTATTTAGCCCCTGAAATGAAAATACAAACATAACGATAATACCCAATGCTGCAATAAGAGCGAACGGAATCAGCGGATTACGTTTCATATCTCTTCTCCCCCCTCTATACCCCTAAATAGTTAGATGATTCAGTCATTTCCATTGTACTTGAAAACGCTCTATCAGAAAAGAGAAAACTACTACTTGTTAAAAATATTCCATAAATTCAGTTTATTGTTTTTTATTGTCATATAGCTTATTATTTCGATAATTATTAACGTTTCTCATCATATTTTTCGCTTTTCTACATATATTTTTGTATAGAATAAACAAAATTAATCGAAAAATCGAAAAATGAGCATTTGCAAATCAAAAGACAATTCTGTAAAATAAATTACAAGAAATTGTAATCGTTGCCGATAGCTAAATTTTAACAAAAATTAACAAAATAAAAAAGTTTACTTCACAAAGGTGAAGTAAACTTAAAAAATAACCTATTCTAAGAAATCCTTAAGACGCTTACTACGACTTGGATGTCTTAATTTGCGAAGTGCTTTTGCTTCAATTTGACGGATACGCTCTCTCGTTACGCCGAATACTTTCCCAACTTCTTCAAGCGTACGAGTTCGTCCATCATCTAAACCGAAACGAAGACGCAGAACATTTTCTTCACGATCTGTTAGTGTATCTAACACATCTTCTAATTGTTCTTTTAGCAATTCATAGGCTGCATGGTCCGCAGGCGATGTTGCTTCTTGGTCTTCAATAAAGTCACCTAAATGGGAGTCATCTTCTTCACCAATTGGTGTTTCAAGAGAAACTGGCTCCTGTGCAATTTTTAAGATTTCACGTACTTTTTCTGGAGCAAGATCCATTTCTTCACCAATCTCTTCAGGAGACGGTTCGCGACCTAAATCTTGTAATAATTGACGTTGTACACGAATTAACTTATTAATCGTTTCAACCATATGAACTGGAATACGAATTGTTCGCGCTTGGTCCGCAATCGCACGTGTAATAGCTTGGCGAATCCACCAAGTTGCATACGTACTAAATTTGAAACCTTTACGATAATCGAACTTTTCAACAGCTTTAATTAGACCCATATTACCTTCTTGAATTAAGTCTAAGAAAAGCATACCACGGCCTACGTAGCGCTTTGCAATACTTACTACAAGACGTAAGTTTGCTTCTGCAAGACGACGTTTCGCTTCTTCATCGCCTTCTTCAATACGCGTTGCAAGTCGAATTTCTTCTTCTGCAGATAGTAAGTCTACACGACCAATTTCTTTTAAATACATACGAACAGGATCGTTGATTTTAACCCCAGGTGGTACACTTAAATCATTGAGGTCAAACTCTTCTTCTGTTTTTGTAATTTGGCGATTATTAGGGCCTTCTTCGTTGTCATTATCACCAACTAAGTCAATGCCTTGTTCACCTAAATATTCATAGTATTCATCCATTTGATCGGATTCAATTTCAAATCCATTCATGCGTTCTGCAATCTCTTCATATGTAAGAACGCCACGTTTTTTTCCGAGCTCAGTGAGTTGTTCTTTCACTTGCTCAAGGGTCATTTCAGTTTCAATTTGTTTAGAACGAGCTGGTTTGTCAGCCATCTGTTCCCCTCCTTACGCGAGATACAAACATTCATTATACTAAAACTTTATCAAAAAAGCTATTTTCTCGCTTTTTGATTTTGTAAATATGCTACATAATATTTAGCAGCCTCTACAGGATCTGTTTTTTCCATTTGTTTCACTTTAAAGATGATCTCCATCTTTTCAAGTTTTTCCTGATGCCGCCTAAGCGTCTCCAAATGGCCTTGCAACACTTCTTCTGTGTATTCTGGATTAATAAATTCATCCGTCGAAATATCAGTGATAATATTTTTCAACTTTTCATCAGAGAGCCAACTTAAAAATGTTCCGACTGAAGGTTCATTTCCCTTTTCATAATATGCGTATAGTTCATATAAAATCCCTTTATGTTCTTCTGTATGAAAATCTTCTATATGGGATTCCATACGAACAGCTACTTCTGCACTTTGCAACATATGGTAAATAATTTCTCTTTCCGCTCTTTCAAAACCTGTTAACTTCGGTTTTGTTTGAACGACTTGAGACGGTTTAGCAACCTGCTTTATTTGTTTTTGCTGTACCTTTTGTTCTTTGCGATATTGGTGCAATTGATTCAAAAGTGTTTCCATTGAATACGAAAATTCTTGCGATAATGACTTCAAATATGACTCTGCCTGCATCGCATCTTGTAACAACGATAACTCTTTTAAAACACTTTTCACATATTCTTCTTTGCCAGACTCATCTTGCAAATTTTTCCCTAAACGCAAATAATTTATTTTAAAACCAACAAAACTCACACTTGATTTCACAAGATTTTCAAAAGCGGTAGTCCCATATTGTTGCACATATTCATCAGGATCAAGCTTATCTGGCAAGGATGTGACTTTCACTTGGCAACCAACTTTTAGCAATAATTGCCCTGCTTTCATCGTCGCTTCTCGCCCTGCTTTATCACCATCATAGCAAAGAACAACAGTTTCAACGTTACGTCGCAGAAGTTTTGCTTGTTCTTCAGTTAAAGCTGTTCCCATTGTCGCAACAGCTTCTTCCACACCACTTTTTACCGCAGCTAGTACATCGGCATATCCTTCAAAAAGAACCACTTGCCCACGCTTTCTAATAAACGGTCTTGCTTGGTGGAAGTTATACAACAATTTACTTTTGTGAAAAATCGGTGTTTCAGGGCTATTTAAATATTTCGGAGTGTCATCCCCTAACGCCCTTCCACTAAACGCTATCACCTTACCTTGTAACGTATAGATCGGGAACATAACTCTTCCACGGAAGCGATCGTAATGACTACCATCCTTCTCACTTCTTATTAGAAGGCCAGCTTGTTCCATACTAGACAGCGATAAACCTCTTTTTTGTAAAATTTTCGTCGCTGCATCCCAAGCAGGTGATGCATAACCAATTTCAAACTTCTCAATCATCTCTTTCGTAATACCACGGTTTAATAAATATGAAAGTGCTTCATTTCCCTCTTCCGTATTTACTAATAAATGATGATAATACTTTTTCAATAATTCATGAGCTTGTTGCATGATGACAGTGTCATCAGATATGTCTTCTTGTTGCCCTTGTCCTGATGTGTACTCTGCAACCGCAATTCCATTTCTTTCACCTAGCTTTTGAACAGCCTCGGTAAAAGCCAGTCCTTCCATTTTCATTAGAAAGGAAAATACATTTCCACCTTCTCCACATCCGAAGCAATGAAAAATTTGCTTATCAGATGAAACAGAGAATGAAGGAGAATTCTCACCATGAAATGGACAAAGGCCGAAATAGTTACGCCCCTGTTTTCTAAGTTGAACGTATTCACCAATGACTTCTACAATATCGGATGATGTCCGAATCTGTTCAACAACTTCTTCGGGAATTCTGTTCCCCATAACTCCATCTCCGTGTCGTATTTTGTATTCGATATAAATTAAAAAATTCCTTTATAATTCGACAATATTTTTCTAAACTTGTTAGAAAGTGTTGCCGATTACATTGTATAAACGATTTTGAACCTTTCCTATAGGTCCTTTATCTGCATAAATCGCATATACATACTTGCTATATAAAATTGTATACATTTGCTCATCTGTTACAAATGTATCTCTTAGAAACAATACATATACACCTTTTTACAAGAAGAGTAGCAAGCCACATATACTGTTTGATCTTGAAATCTGTAACTTTTTCATGTTGATCCATATAACAATCAACTCCATTTTGTTCAGTATCTACAATGATCCAATTGCCTTGCTATTTCCTTAAAGGATGAGCATATGATGCGACAAACAAAATTCCGACATGAAATTCCGCTCCAACTTGCACAATTTCAGCCTTCACGGGATATACATCTACACCAACTAATATGTTGTTGATGTTTTGCATATTTCTGTATTCTACATCCCTTCTGTGAATCCTTCCATAATGTGCGTTTTCTTGTATAGATTTTGTCGATTTAACGTAATTACATGTCTTTTTCGTAAATCCTATCCCTAGTTTATTCTGAAAAATTAAAGTCTAAACGTAAAATATAGGTTTTTATCACAATTTTTTATTATAATATATTTTCTTCAACTACGCTACATATCCCTTTATTTTTTCAGCTTACATTTCAGGATGACAAACTCACACCTTGAATATACTAAAAGACAAAGGAGTATAAGTATAACCATTACACTACAATCTATTACAAAATCCATAGGTATCATATTTCACACGAGCGAAAAAAGCACATTCACCTTTGGTAAATGTGCTAAAACATTTTTTGGTTTTGCACTGCATTCACAATAATATTTGCTGTTTCTTCAATCGCTTTATTCGATACATCGATTACTTGGCAATTTATTTTACTAATTACTTCCTCAAAGTGATCAATTTCTTCTTGAATACGATTAATATTTGCATATGTTGCTCCATCACTTAATCCAAGTGATTTTAATCGTTCTTTTCGAATATGATTTAACTTATCTGGCGTAATTTTCAAACCGAAACATTTTTCTTTTGCCACTTGATATAGTTCTTCAGGTGGGTCAACTTCTGGCACGAGTGGTACATTCGCAACTTTCAAGCGTTTGTTATGAGCTAAATATTGGGAAAGTGGTGTTTTTGATGTACGCGAAACACCAATCAACACGATATCTGCTTTTAAAATACCTCGTGCATCTCTGCCGTCATCATACTTCACAGCAAACTCAATCGCTTCAATCTTTTTAAAGTATTCTTCATCTAACCTACGGACAACACCTGGCTCATATCTCGGCACTTGCCCCGTAATTTCTTCAATTTGATCAATAAGAGGGCCGATAATATCGTATGCCTCTACCCCTTCTTTTGCAGCCTCTGTTACTAAATACTGGCGCATATCAGGCTTAACTAACGTAAAACATATAAGTGCTTGATTACTCTTAGCAATCGAAATCACTTCTTTTAATGTCCCTGTATCTTCTACATACGGTACACGTCTAATATCAGGAGCAAACGGGAATTGCCCCATTGCTGCTCGAACAACCAAATCAGCCGTTTCCCCTACAGAGTCAGATACGACATATACGATTTTATTATCCATTACATTACCTCACTTTAAACAAATTACACTTATTCGTTATTTACTAAATTTACAAACGCACGTGTAATATTTGTTTTTGTAATTCGCCCAATCACTTCTAAACCTTGTTTCGTATCTTTTACAACTGGCATTGCATCAATCTGTCTTTCTATTAATTCCATCGCAATATCATATAAAGAATCCTCTCTACGACACATCGCAATGTTTGGCATCCTTGTCATGATAATATTAACCGGAAGAGAGGTTAAATCCTGCTTTCCTAAGCTCGCTCTTAATAAATCTTTACGAGACACAACACCAACTAATAGAGTCATCTGATCTACAACGAACAATGTACCAACGTCCTCTAAAAACATCGTACAAATTGCATCGTATACGGAAACATTTTTATCAATTACAACCGGTCTAGATTGATAATCTTGTACTTTAATTTTCTTAACAGCTTCAGATAATAGCTGCCCCCCAGTTTTACCCGTATAAAAATAACCTACGCGTGGACGTGCTTCTAAATAACCAGCCATCGTTAAAATTGCTAAGTCTGGTCTTAGCGTTGCACGTGTTAGACCCAATTGCGCTGCAATTGATTCCCCTGTAATAGGACCGTGATCTTTTACAATCTGAATGATATGTTCTTGCCGTTTATTCAGCTCTATGATAATCACCACCTTTAATGCACAACGAAAAAAGTTATACTATCTCTTAAATATTATATACTAAATATGCTATTCGAAAAAGAAAGTATGTAAAAAGGACCGTATACGGTCCAAAATTATATTTGAAACTTATCAAGTTGTTCTAAAAAACGTCTTGATTTCAAATAAATTCCGCAATATTCATCATAATATGTATTCAATACTAAACGCATTTGTTTTTTTGTGCTATCCTTTACCGATACATTTCCGAGCCTATGTAAATCGAAATGGAAGAAAAGACGTAATAATTTATGAACAGCTTCTCCTACCGGTATACGATATGGGTCTTGCTCTGCATGACGTGAGCACAGAAAACCGCCTTCCCTTACGGAGAAGGCGACAAAGTCTGTTTCTTGATGACAAATCGCACATGTATCAAAGTACGGGCGCATCCCTAATACCGGAAGCATTTTCGTTTGATAAATTAATGATAATACTTCTGAATCAACACCCTCACACATATAATGCAACGTTTGATATAACATTTCAAATAAATACGGATTATGTTTTTTATCTTCTGTTGCTTTATCAGTTAACTCAACAATAAATGATGCATAAGCAGTTAAAAATATATCCTCGCGAATTTCTTTCATAGTTGAAATAATCTCGCCTTGTTGCAATGTTCCAAGCCCAGATCCCATTTGAATAAGAAAATGGCCATGTGTCATTAATTGCGACACAGATGCTAATCGGCTTTTCGGTTTTTTTGCCCCTCTTGCCATTGCACTTACCTTACCAAGTTCTCTTGAGAATATTGTAACAATCTTGTTCGTTTCTCCGTAATCTGTCGTACGGATAACGATGCCCTCAACTTTTTGAAACATGTTCGTCACCATCCAAGGTTTGAACAAAACGGGTCAAGAAATTGGAGAGTCTAGATGCGCTAGCTCCTCTTCATGTTGATCCATCTCATCGTTTACGTCTTTTTCCATTTCTTTCAAAAGCAAGTACGTTTCAATGCTTCCTGTTTTGGAGAAAAACTTCCAGGTAAAATCTAGCATAAGAATCCACCTTTCTCAATAAGCGTAGCCTATAAACCAATTTCCTTTGTTGTTATTAAATTGACCCATTTTGTCCATTTTCATGTGAGAAAAATTTTTCCTAATTTATCAAAGTTCATAAAAACCAATAATCAGTGGATGAACCAACCATCCACTGATTACAACTTTACTCTATTTTAGTACTCATCCTCGCGGAAACCTAGGTCACGAAGCTGAGACATTTTATTACGCCAATCTTTTTGCACTTTTACCCATACTTCTAAAAATACTTTAGAACCAAGTAGCGCTTCAATATCAAAACGAGCTCGCTTACCAACTTCTTTTAACATTTTTCCTTGTTTTCCGATGATGATTCCTTTTTGTGATGCACGTTCAACAACAATCGTTGCATTTATATAAACTGCCCCGCCCTCACGCTTTTGAATCGCATCGATAACAACAGCCACAGAATGCGGCACTTCTTCACGTGTTAAATGTAGTACTTTCTCACGAATAAGCTCTGCAATAATAAATCTCTCCGGATGATCCGTTACTTGATTCTCTGGATAGTATTGTGGTCCTTCTGGTAAATACTTTTTAATTGTTCCAATTAAAGCGTCCACATTATTACCGTCTAACGCAGAAATTGGTACAATCTCTGCAAACTCATGTAGTTTACGATATTGATCAATTAACTCTAGTAATTGCTCTGGATGAAGTTGGTCAATTTTATTAATGACTAAAAATACTGGTTGTTTCGTTTCTTTTAATTTCTCAATGATGAATTCCTCACCACGACCAAATCCTTCAACTGCATTAACCATAAACAGAACAATATCAACTTCTTTTAATGTCGTTTGCGCCATCTTTACCATGAAGTCGCCTAATTTATGTTTAGGTTTATGTATTCCTGGTGTATCAATGAAAATAACTTGTGCATCATTTTCTGTATATACACCTTGAATTTTATTACGAGTCGTTTGTGGCTTATCACTCATAATAGCAATTTTCTGGCCGATAATACGGTTTAAAAATGTAGATTTTCCAACATTCGGTCTGCCAATAATAGAGACAAAACCTGATTTATAACCTTTTCTATTCATGTAAATCCTCCGCTAAAAATGCTCCTGGTAACAATTCTCCGACTGTCGTCTCTTGAACGTCACCATGTAAGTTTGATAAGTATACTTTCGTATCCTGTTTACATAATTCTACCATAACTTGTCGACATGCTCCACAAGGAGGTACTGGGCGCTTTGTATCTGCTACAACCGCAATGGCTACAAATTCTTTATCTCCTTCAGAAACCGCCTTAAATAAAGCTGTTCTTTCAGCACAATTACATAAGCCATATGATGCATTCTCAACATTACATCCACGATATACTTTTCCACCGCGCGTTAATAATGCTGCACCTACTTGAAATTTAGAATATGGTACGTACGCTTGTTTACGCGCTTCGATTGCTTCTAGAATTAATTGTTTACTATTCATATTCCCGCATCCTTCCTGTTCACAGCTATGAAGAGATACACTCTCTCATTAAAGGCCCTTACAGCACTTCCAAAGCTTAATAAAAGCTTCGGAATGCAACTATACCATATACGGTAAAAAGATAATAGCACCAATTATAACAGCTATAATTGCAAACAATAAAACCGCTCCTGCCGCAACATCCTTTGCAATTTTTGCAAACGGATGAATATCGGCAGTCGCTAAATCTACTGTTTTTTCCACAGCCGTATTTACCATCTCTAAACTCATTACACTCCCTATTACAATAAGTAATATCATCCACTCTATTTTCGTAATATGGAAATAAAAGCCGCAGCATATAACAATGACTGCGGCTAAATAATGGATTTTCATATTTCGTTCATGACGAAAACAAAAGAATATACCAGCTATAGCATATCCAAAACTATCTATAAGTTTTCCTTTTTTCATCGTCCTAATCCAAAAGCTTCTAAAATTTCTTTTTGTCTTCCGAACATTTCTTTTTCATCTTCTTCTGTCATGTGATCATAACCAAGTAAATGTAAAAAGCCATGTAACGCCAAAAATCCAAGTTCACGATCGAAAGAATGTCCGTACTCTTCAGCTTGCTCTTTCGCCCTTGGAATAGAGATAATAAGATCCCCTAACATGCGCGGCATCTCTGCACCAACAATCTCCATTTCTCCTTCTCCCATCTCTTCCATGGCAAAGGATATTACATCTGTAGGTTGATCTTTATCTCGGTAATCACGATTAATTTCTCTAATGCGCTCATTATCTACAAATGTCACCGATACCTCCGCACCATCCTCGATATTTTCCATTTGAGCTGCTTTTTCTAACACTTCACGAATTAAACTCATATACTCTTCTTTTACTTCTTCTGTTTCATCAATAAAATCAATTAACAAACTCATTCTTTCTCCTTTTCTTCCGGAGGTTCCGGATATGTAATACGCGAATGGAAAATACCATTTAACGTTTCACACAACGTTTTTCCAACGATTTGTAGTTCCTTAAACGTCAAATCACATTCACTAAATTGACCGTCTTGCAGTCGATCTTTAATAATACTTTGCACCAAATTATTAATTTGTTCTGGCGTTGGGTGATTCATAGAACGTACCGCAGCTTCTACACTATCAGCAATACCAACAATTGCCGATTCTTTCGAAGTTGCTTTTGAACCTGGATAACGGAACATCTCTTCTGTATATTTTTCTTTATCTTCTTTAATAGCTTTATAATAAAAATATTTCAGTAACGTTGTACCGTGATGTTGCCCAGCGATATCAATAATTTCTTGTGGAATATGATATTCTTCGAGCATTCTTACTCCATCCGTTACGTGAGCAATTATAATATCTTTACTCGTTACAGGATCTAATTTATCATGCGGGTTTTTAATTCCCATTTGGTTTTCAATAAAGAATTGCGGTTGTACTGTTTTTCCTACATCATGATAATATGCCCCTACACGCGCTAATACACCATTTGCCCCAACTGCTTCACAAGCAGCCTCAGAAAGATTCGCTACCATTACACTATGATGATATGTCCCTGGCGCTTCTAACAAAATTCTGCGTAAAAGCGGATGATTTGGACTTGATAGTTCCATAAGCTTCATACTTGATACGATTCCAAGTCCACTTTCTAAATATGGTAAAATCCCCATAGCCAAAACGGATGATATAATCCCTGAAAGTGAAGCCATTAATAATTGCGTACCAATTTCAAGAGGCGAAAAATTCCCATTACGTAATAATAAGAGCGCCGCTAATACGACTACATTTAATACAGAAACGAGTATACCAGCTTGTAAAATCATTGTACGACGATTTTTTTCTCGCAAGAAAATACTAACCGATAATGAACTTAACAATACGTAAATCCCTACACTATAATTTAATGTACTCGTTACCCCTTCATTAAACATAATACTTCCGCATACAGAAAAAATCATACTCGTTAAAAAGACGAATCGATCACCAATCATTAGTTTTACAAGTATTGTTCCCATCGCAACTGGGACAACATATGCAATCCCTGCGTATTCAAGTTTTTGAAACAAACTAATGATTTTCATTAAGACGATTGTGATAGACAAAATTGTAATATACGCTAAAACATACGGTCTATCTTCTCTTTTTCTCTTTAAAAATAATTCAAATTGTTTATGCATAAAGTATAGTAATACACCAATGAGTACCGCTAATCCAACATAAGGTTGAAAGCCGTTCCCTTTTTCTAACAAACCAACTAATTTCAACTGATTATACACATCACTTGAAATCGTTTCACCTTCTCTAACAAGAACTTGTCCTTGAAGAATATAAACAGGTGGAACTAAATCTTCCTCTGCTTTTCTCTTCTCTTTCGTTAAGATCGGGTCATAAAAATAGTTCGCTGAAATTGCATATCTTCCTAGCGCCTTAATTGACTCTTTTAAACCATTATCAACATTAACACTATTCATCTCACTTACATATCGTTCTTTCGCATCTTTCAATTCGTCCATTTTAATATGCTCAGTCATGATACTATTAATCGCTGTGACCGCAGCATCTTTCGCTAATACTAATTGGCTCGAATCTGCATTAATCAAATTTAGTAAGTTTGAATCAGATAATTCTTTCGTTAAGTCAGCGGGTAGTTTCTTTTTTAACTTATCCACTTTCTCAGCATCAGTCATCTTTTTTTGATCATCCGGTCCAACAGCTTTAATCTCTTGCACCACTTCATCCACTTTAGCAAAGACGTCATTCACAATATCAACTTTGTTTTGTTTATACTCACTTTTATATGTATATTGATCTTCAACTTTTGTAGCGGCTTCTTTTTTCTTTTTATCCGTTGTAACTTTATCTTCAATTTTTATAGGAGAATGGATTGTCTTTTTCGCAATAGAATACATATTAACATCTAATTGTTCTGGTTTTACATTATTCATAAGCGCAAAAAACAGCACTGCTCCTAACACAACGTAAGAAATCCAACTTAGTTTTTTCGAATGTTGTAAATTACGAAACCACTTAGAAATTTCTTGAGATCTTGACATGATTTCAATACCTTCTCCTCTCCAGAAATAAAGTGAAACTATTTATAGCTTTCATTTCTTCTACCCAACGATACTTTGAGGCAACATTTTACACACCAGTACCTATAGTTTATTTTCCTTATCTTTCATGATAGTAAAAAATATGACATTCGCCAACCTTATCATACAAAAAGAAATGATCCTGACAAATAGGATCATTCCATTTTATCATATGCCTCAATAATACGTTGCACCAATGGATGTCTCACAACGTCCGTTTGTTCTAATGTAATAAATGACAGACCTGATACACCAGATAAAATATTAGCAGCTATAGATAGCCCTGATTTTACCCCTTTTGGCAAGTCTACTTGTGAAGGGTCCCCTGTAATAACCATTTTAGAGCTAAAACCTAATCTTGTTAAAAACATTTTTATTTGAGCACCCGTTGTATTTTGAGCCTCATCTAAAATAACAAATGAATCATCAAGCGTACGCCCCCTCATATAAGCAAGCGGAGCTATTTCAATTACTCCTCGCTCCATCATACGCTGCGTATATTCTTGTCCAAGAATATCATGTAAGGCATCATATAATGGACGTAAGTATGGATCTACCTTCTCTTTCAAATCCCCTGGTAAAAAACCTAAATTTTCTCCAGCTTCTACAGCAGGTCTTGTTAAAATAATTTTCTTTACATATCCTTGTTTTAAAGCTCTCACAGCCATTACTACAGCTAAGTATGTTTTTCCAGTTCCTGCAGGCCCTATCCCAAAGACAATATCATTCTTCTTCATCGCATGAATATATCTTCTTTGCCCCATTGTTTTTACACGAATGGATTTACCTTTTGCAGTCTTGAAAATTTCTTCTTCATATAACTCTTCAAATTGAGCAATTTTCCCTTGTTGCGCGAGCTGAATTGCATACGCAACATCTCTCTCTGAAATTGATATACTTTTACGAATTACAACAAGTAATTGCTGTAAGATTTTTTCTACGAGTGTCACCGTTTCAACTGCTCCAGATACATGAACAGTTTCTCCTCTAGTTACGATCGATACATTCAGTTCTCGTTCAATTACTTTTAAATGTGCATCATTGACTCCAAAAAGAGCGATTGCTTCGTTAGTATTTTCCAATTGTTGGTTCATTTCTACTAATTGTTCTGCCATTACTCAGTCTCCTTGAATATCGGATTCGGATATTGGTTGTGGCTCTGCAATATTTTCAACCACAGTATAATGCAATGTGACTTTTAGTTGATCCGCCTCAACCTCTTTACTCAAAATCTTATCACTTACAATCATAGCATGTTCATCCAATTTTTTCTTTAGTTCTTTTTCAGCCATCTCCTTCGCTACTTTCAGCGCTTGCTTTTCTGTATATTCTCGATTCGCTTCTTCCTCTTCTCTCACAACATCTTTTTCATATGCAATCGGCAGTGTAAAACCAAATAATTTCACATCATGCTTTACACTTTCAGTACGAGAGCGTTTATACTTATCATGCTGAAATCCCCATATTTTTATTTTCGTATCCCCGAATTTAAGAAAATGTTCATTGTATACATTACCAGTATACACTTGGAATTGCGTCTTTAGCGGAACATCTACCTTAGATGTATACCACGTTTCGCCATACACAATACCTTTCGCTGAAACAATCGTCGGACTTTCCTCATTACCATATATTCCCGATACGAGAATCTGCCCTTTTTCTACATGATCATTCTTCAGTACAACCGGCTTTCCAACTTCTACAAACGTTTTTGTAATAATCGCTTCTTTTTTTGCTACTAAATTTTGCGGCCTTTGTTCCTTTTCTTTTTTCGGTTCGTTTTTTTCAACAATTTTAAAATGATACGTCGTTCCTCTTACTTCTAGTCCCGCCCAAGTAATGGCATTAATATTATCTGTCAAATGGCGTTGTACATCTTCTACATTCGGCATTTGAAATTGTAGTTTCCCTTTTTTAATACCCATTTTATCCAATTCTTTCATCAATATATATTCTGTTTCGGGTTTTGCTCCTGTAATTTCAATTTTCCAAACCATATTTGACATTGCAATCACGCCAAAAAAGAAAATTAAAAACCCAATTAAAAATCCACTATTTTTAATTAAACGCTTATTCCAAAAAGGAAAACCATAACGTCCAATAAAATATAATTTACATTCATTTTTTCTATAAATTGGTTTTATTTTTTTCACATCGCGTAACAACATACAAAAAACTAACGTTTCATCAGCTATTTTCTTAACATCCCAAACTAACAAATTCCTCCGTACACATTCATTAACAAACCGTTCCGCTCCTCTACCTTCAATCCGCACTTTTACATATCCAAGCCACTTTATAAACCATTTATTTTTCATTTACCACCTTCACTGCCTTTCTAAAAGTAGATATACTACTTTTTATTTGAAGCATTAAAATAGCTCGTACTAAAATGAAACAAATTAAAACTGTAATCGGTCTCTATCAACGAAACTTTTACAGGATAAAGAAGAAAAACTTCACAAATGGAAGTTTCACTTCAATCACCTTTTTTTTCATTTTCTAAAAATGTTACTTGCTCAATTATCCCTTCGAGTAAAAGCTCTTCTGGAAGAATCGTTTTAATAACAAAGGATTGTCCTTTAATTAGTAATTGACCATGTTTTAAAAGCAATCGCACTTCTTTATCTGAAAACACTAATAGCCCCCGATGATTTTCTATATAAATATGTATTTGCCCAACAAGAGTAATCCGAGGCAGATCCATTAATACATCCACTGGTAGGTCTACTTGTTTTGTTAACCAATTTTTCATTTGTTCTAATTTCTTCATCTCGAAAGACCCCCTCCTCATCCCATATATATGTATTTCTTCACAAGTGCCTATCGTGTTATAACGACTTCACTAACATAACTATATTCTGTAAGAGTTCATCTCATGTTAATTAAAACAGTCGCTATATGAAATCATATTTATCAGGACAATGATGGATCAGAGAATGTTACCCATAATAATAGAAGTATTAATACAAGAATATGCACCCTCAGGGGATATCAGTACAAGTTAAATTAAGAAATTGAGCCTAGCAAGAAGTTGGAAACTTGAAAAAACCTGTTACAATTCGTTCTGGACGTGACATACTGACCATAGAATAAGTAGTTGTCATTCATTAGACAAATGAGATAAAATCCGAAAAAGGAAATTGCTCCACTCTGAATTTTGCGGTGTAAGTAAGAATATTTTATAGGTGGTTGTTATATGAATTTCAAAAAAATATTAGGATTCATTAAAAAACAAAAAAATGAATTAATAAGCGAAGAAATACGAAAGGAAATTGGATTTAGTCAAGAAATTTTGAATGTTATAAAACAAGCTACTAACAGCAGCATCCAGCCCTTTTATGCAACTGATTCAAAATCTAAAATAGCCGGAGTCTCTTTCGTTACCTTTGAGGATTATGCTGAACAGCAAGTTATAAAACTTCAATCTGAGGTTCAGAAGCTTGGATACTTAGCTTTTATTTGCGAAAGAAGTTTTAGTCAAGGAAGTAAGAGTGAGTGTAGAATTGCAATTACACAAGGAAATGGCCAATTTGATATCCTTACAATCCAACAAACAAATGGCGTTAATTACGAAGTTAGCAATATAGATGTTATTTTTAAACTAAGAAAATGGAATGATCGCTATCCTTTTATCATAATCGGTGCAGATCATGACTGGGTTGATGCCATTTTTAGCGCGTTACCTACAGACGAAGAAATGCAATCTTTCGCGCAAGAAATGTATGAATTTTGTCCAGATATAGTGGAACAAGGAACAGAAAGCATTGAGGAGTTAGTCGAAGAAATTAAGAAAACGAAAAAGCTTTTTTTATGGTGGGATTAATCATAACTAAGGCCGTTACTTTTTTTACATACCAGAGGCGTTTCTATCACTTACAGAAACGCTTTTTAAGCAATATAGCGTTTTTCCTTAATAAGAACAATAAAAAAACGTCTCATACGAAATGAGACGTTTTTTTATGCTAATAGCTGGATAACCAACTTATTCACAAGTGATCCGTCTGTTTTACCTTTTACTTTCGGCATAACAGCAGTCATCACCTTACCCATATCTGCTTTAGAAGTCGCACCAACTTCAGAAATAACTTGCTTGATTACATCAACTAGTTCTTCTTCAGTTAATTGCTCTGGCAAATATGCGCTTAAAATCTGAATTTCACTTTGCAGTTTATTAACAAGGTCTTCACGACCAGCTTTTTTAAATTCAAGGAGGGAGTCCTTATACTGTTTTACTTCACGAGCTAAAACTGTTACTTCCTCTTCTTCAGTAAGAGTATGTTGCAGTTTAATACCTTCATTTTGTAAAGCAGCCTTAACCATACGAATAACGGTTAATTTTTCTTTTTGTTTATTCTTCATCGCTTGTTTCATATCATCGTTTAAACGACCGAGAAGACTCATAACTTACACCCTCTCTTAGAATTTACGCTTTCTTGCCGCTTCAGATTTCTTCTTACGTTTTACACTTGGTTTTTCATAAAACTCGCGCTTTCTTGCTTCAGCAAGTGTACCAGTTTTAGAAACCGATCTTTTAAAACGGCGAAGTGCATCCTCCAAAGACTCGTTTTTACGAACGACTGTTTTTGACATTCTCTTTCCCTCCCTCCGAAACATCACACTTACATACTAACTTCAGCATGCAAAAAGAAACACTTCTTCAGCATGTCTTTTACGATTATAATACATTTTATCACTTCAGGTCAACTATTTGGCAGAATAAAAGAAGAATAGAAGCATTTCCTTTTCAAAAGTTATACAAATAGCTAGTATCCTTCTTTCATGAAGACAACTATATTTTTATCATTTCAACTTTTTTCATACAGGGATGCACGAAACGCCTCTCCACCTTCTAGTACTTAACCGCTTCAAATAAAGAAAGCATGCAAACCGTTTCCGGTTGCACGCTCTTTTTTATGCGCTTGCTGATTCTTTTTTCACATCATCTTCAATAACACGAACAAATTGCGCTTCGTTATATGGATAGCCAGCTTTTGTAATTTTCACTTTCACTAGCTTACCAATTAATTCTTCTGATCCTTCAAATACAATTTTCAAGTAGTTATCTGTATACCCTACATATAACCCTTCACGGTCGCCGTCTTTAAATTGCTCTTCTGGAATGATTTCAAGCACTTCACCTTCAAACGCTGATGCATATTCTTTCGCTAATTGATTAGATAGCTCAATTAAACGATGAACACGATCGTTCTTCACATCTTCAGGAACTTGATCTTCCATGCGTGCTGCAGGTGTTCCTGTACGTTTTGAATAAGGGAACACGTGTAACTCAGAGAAGCGGTTCTCTTTAATGAAATTGTATGTTTCCATGAATTCTTCTTCTGTTTCACCTGGGAAACCAACGATTACGTCAGATGTAATCGCAAGGCCTGGTAACGCTTCTTTCAAACGATCTAAACGCTCTTGGAAGAATTCCATCGTATATTTACGACGCATACGTTTTAATACAGTATTAGAACCAGATTGCAACGGAATATGCAAGTGACGTACAACTACTTCAGATTTATCTAACACTTCAATTACTTCATCTGAAATTTGACTCGCTTCAATAGAAGAAATACGAAGACGTTTTAATCCGCCTACTTCCGCTTCCATATCACGAAGTAATCCAGCTAAGTTATAATCTTTTATATCTTCGCCGTATCCACCTGTATGAATACCCGTTAATACGATTTCTTTATAGCCTGCATCCACTAATTGTTGTGCTTGTTTAATAACCTCTTTTCCATCACGAGAACGCATTAAACCACGCGCCCAAGGAATGATACAGAATGTACAGAAGTTATTGCAACCCTCTTGTATTTTTAAAGACGCACGTGTACGATCCGTGAAATAAGGTACATCAAGTTCTTCGTACACACGTGTTTTCATAATATTGCGGACAGCATTAATTGGTTGACGCTCTTTACGGAATTCTTCGATGTAACCTAACATCTTTTCACGATCCTGTGTACCAACTACAATATCTACACCTGGAATCGCCATAATTTCAGCTGGAGATGTTTGTGCATAACATCCCGTTACGCAAATAACTGCATCTGGATTTTGACGCACAGCACGTCTGATTACTTGACGGCTTTTTTTGTCCCCAGTATTCGTTACTGTACATGTGTTAATAACATATACATCAGCTTTCTTTTCATATTCTGTTCTTTCATAACCACCTTGTTTAAACAATTGCCAAATGGCTTCTGTTTCATAGTGGTTTACTTTACAACCTAACGTATGGAACGCAACAGTTGACATTGATCATCACCCCATCAATTCAAAATGATACGAAGCAGCACTTAACGCGTATAACGGCGCCGTTTCTGTTCTTAAAATTCTTGGTCCTAAACTACATGGTACAAATTTATGTTCACGAAGCGCTGTAATCTCTTCCTCAGCTAAACCGCCTTCTGGGCCAAATACAATCAATAGCTTTTGACCTGGTTTCATTGTCGTTAAAGCTTTCGCAAAATTAGATTTCTCGCCTTGTTTCGCTTCCTCTTCGTAAGCAACAAGACAAACATCATACTCACCACTCATTGTAAGCAGTTGCTTAAATGATGCCGGAGCATGTACTTCCGGAATTTCACTTCTATGTGATTGTTCCGCAGCTTCTTTCACAATTTTTCTTAAACGCTCAACCTTTTTATCAGCTTTTTTCGCATCCCATTTTACGATAGAGCGAGATGCTTGAAATGGTAAGAATGCAGCTGCCCCAAGCTCAGTTCCTTTTTGAAAAATCAACTCTAGCTTGTCTCCTTTTGGCAGTCCACTTGCAATCGTCACGAAAACAGGAAGTTCACTTGACGCCTCTACCCATTCTACAATAGCCGTATTAATAAATTCACTGGTAATTTCATCAATTGAACATACTGCTGTTTTTCCGTTTACACAGCAATAAATTTGATCGCCAGCTGTCATACGCATTACTCTCGCAATGTGATGTACATCATCACCTACAATGCGAATTTTTGCTTCACTTACATGTTTTTCTTCTACAAAATAACGTTGCATATAATCACCTTAGTAGAGTTTCGTTCCTTTCGTAAGTCAACACTTACGAAAAGAACGAAACATTATCATTTTTCATATAACAAACGGCAAGTCCCTCACCTTATAGTGAGAGACTCCCCTTTTCATTATAGACTAAAATCTATATTACGCATTTCGTGCAATAATTGCTACCCAATCTTCCATTCGTAACACTTCTTCAATTGTAAATCCAGCTTGTTCTAACGCCTCAGAAATTACTTTTTCCTTCGCAGCAATAATGCCCGATGTAATAAATAATCCACCTGACTTCACAACTCTCGCTGCATCTTCAGGGAATAAAAGAATAATTTCTGCTAATAAGTTAGCTACAATTAAATCAACAGGACCTTCAATACCTTCTAAAAGACTATTTTGCCCAACAGACACGATATCATCTGTTTTATTTAAACGCACATTCATTTCTGCACTTTCAACTGCAACCGGATCTAAATCATATGCTTGAACAGAAGACGCACCTAATTTTGCCGCTGCAATACTAAGCACACCAGAACCTGTTCCTACATCAATGATAGCATCACCTGGCTGTACTGTTTTTTCTAAAGCACGAATACACATCGTTGTTGTTGGATGAGTTCCTGTACCAAACGCCATACCTGGGTCTAATTCAATGATTTTTTCATCAGGAGAAGATGGTGTATATTCTTCCCACGTCGGTACGATTGTGAATGTATCAGAAATTTGTACTGGATGGTAATATTTTTTCCAAGCAGTAGCCCAATCTTCTTCATTGACTTCGTTAACGGTAATATTTCCAGTACCAATTTCAATGTCGTAAGATGGAAGCACATCAATAGATGATTTTACACCTGCAATCGTTTCATGTAAAGAATCCGTTTGCGGGAAATATGCTTTTATTAATACACCTTCCGCCGGATATTCATCTGGATTCAATGCATAAATTTCACCATATTGTTGCTCGCGCTCTTTCGTTAACTCCGCTGGATCCTCAATCGCAACTCCGCTAGCACCAGCTTCATGTAAAATATGAGAGACAGCTTCTACTGCTTCTTCTGTTGTATGAATACTAATTTCTGACCATTTCACAATTTACCAACTCCATTTTTTATTTCCATTATTCCCCTTTGAAAGCACGTTTAAGCTTTCCGAATAAACTATCATCCTGCTCTTCTTGTCCTGCAAATTCACGTAATAAATCTTTTTGCTGTGAAGTCAATTTCGTCGGTACAACAACACGAACGACTACATATTGATCTCCTTGGCCGTATCCACGTACGTTCGGAGCACCTTTTCCTTTTAAGCGGAATTCTGTTCCAGTTTGTGTTCCTGCTGGAATTTTCAGCTTCACTTTACCATGAACAGTAGGAACTTCCACTTCATCACCAAGCGCCATTTGCGCAAATGTTAATGGCATTTCGCAAATAATGTGATCTCCTTCACGCTCGAAGAATTCATGATTTCTTACATGAACGACAACATATAAGTCTCCTGCTGGTCCGCCATTTACGCCGGCTTCACCTTTTCCAGACACACGAATTTGTTGACCATTATCGATACCCGCTGGAATTTTAACATTGATTTTTTTACGCTTACGAACTTTACCTGAACCGTGACATGTCGTACATTTTTCTTTAATAATTTGTCCAGTTCCTGAACAATGACCACAAGCTTGACGGTTTACGATACGACCAAACGGTGTGTTTTGTTCTACACTCACTTGACCAGAGCCTGAACAATGTTTACATGTTTCTTTTGAAGTTCCTGGTTTTGCTCCACTACCTTTACAAGTATCACATGGATCTTCTACTGGAATTTCCACATTTAATTCCTTACCAAAAATAGCTTCTTCAAAATCTAAAGTGACTTGATATTGTAAGTCAGCACCTTGGCGCGGAGCATTTGGATCACGACGTCTGCCGCCGCCACCGCCAAAGAAAGAACTAAATATATCTTCAAAACCGAAGCCACCGCCGAAGTCTCCTCCGCCGCCAAATCCACCGAATCCTTGATTTGCACCAGCATGACCAAATTGATCGTACTGCGCACGCTTTTGATCATCACTTAACACTTCGTATGCTTCTTGTACTTCTTTAAACTTTTCAATTGCATTTTCTTCTTTGCTTACGTCTGGATGGTATTTTTTAGCCAAACGACGATACGCTTTTTTTATTTCATCTGTTGAAGCGCCCTTGCTAAGTCCAAGGACCTCATAATAGTCTCGTTTACTCATAAATTTACAACCCCCGAATCTTTCACATAAACGTAATTTTAACACCGAAAGAAAGTGCTTTGCAACAAAGTTTCCTCACTTACAGTATGCAAAGCGAAAAACTTAAGATCCTCACACATCGCTTCTCATTCGTGAAAAAAGCCAAAGTCAAGGCACGCTTGACTTTGACTTTTTGTCATCTTACTTATTATGTTTACAGTTGAATTACTTGTCTTCTTTTACTTCTTCAAACTCAGCGTCAACTACATTGTCTTTCTTCGTGCCAGCGTCCTGTGCACCTTGCGCACCTTCCGCTTGACCAGCAGCTGCTTGAGCTTGCTCGTATAATTTAACAGTTAATTGTTGTACGATTTCTTGTAAAGCATCTTTTTTCGCACGAATTTCTTCAAGCTCGTTTTTCTCAATTGCAGCTTGTAATGCTTCTTTCGCTTCTGTTGCTTTTGCAACTTCAGCTGCATCTACTTTACCTTCTAAATCTTTTACAACTTTGTCTGTTTGGAATACAAGTTGGTCAGCTTCGTTACGAAGTTCAACTTCTTCCTTACGTTTTTGGTCAGCGTCAGCATTTGCTTCCGCTTCTTGTACCATACGTTCTACTTCTTCATCAGAAAGACCTGAAGAAGATTGGATTGTAATAGCTTGCTCTTTGCTTGTTCCTAAGTCTTTCGCACGTACGTTAACGATACCGTTCGCATCAATATCGAATGTTACTTCGATTTGTGGAATACCACGTGGTGCTGGTGGAAGGTCAGTTAATTGGAAACGACCTAACGTTTTGTTGTCAGCTGACATTGGACGCTCACCTTGTAATACGTGAATGTCTACTGCTGGTTGATTATCAGCAGCTGTCGAGAATACTTGTGACTTACTTGTTGGAATTGTAGTGTTACGCTCGATTAATTTCGTGAACACGCCACCCATAGTTTCAATACCTAAAGAAAGTGGAGTTACGTCTAATAATAGAACGCCTTCTACATCACCAGTAAGTACGCCACCTTGAACTGCAGCACCTAATGCTACAACTTCATCAGGGTTTACACCTTTATATGGCTCTTTACCAGTTTCACGTTTAATAGCTTCTTGTACAGCTGGGATACGAGTAGATCCACCAACAAGAATAACTTTATCTAATTCGCTTGGAGCAAAACCAGCGTCTTTTAATGCACGACGAGTTGGCTCTAATGTTCTTTCAACAAGACCTGCTGAAAGCTCTTCGAATTTCGCTCTTGTTAACGTTAATTCTAAGTGTAATGGACCAGCAGCTCCAGCACTAATGAATGGTAATGAAATTTGAGTTTGTGTTACACCAGAAAGATCTTTTTTCGCTTTTTCAGCTGCATCTTTCAAGCGTTGAAGCGCCATTTTATCTTGGCTTAAATCAATGTTATTTTCTTTTTTGAACTCAGCTACTAAGTGATCGATGATAACTTGGTCAAAGTCATCGCCACCAAGACGGTTGTCACCAGCAGTTGAAATAACTTCGAATGTGCCGTCTGCTAACTCAAGGATAGATACGTCAAATGTACCGCCACCTAAGTCATATACTAAGATTTTTTGTTCTTCGTCTTGTTTTTCTAAACCGTAAGCAAGTGCTGCTGCTGTTGGCTCGTTAATGATACGCTCAACTTCTAAACCAGCGATACGACCAGCATCTTTCGTTGCTTGACGCTCTGCATCGTTGAAGTATGCAGGTACTGTAATAACAGCTTTCGTTACTGTTTCACCTAAGTATGCTTCAGCAGAAGCTTTTAAGTTTTGTAAAATGATTGCAGAAATTTCTTGAGGTGTATAATCTTTACCTTCAACTTCTACTTTGTAGTCTGTACCCATATGACGTTTAACAGACATGATTGTATTTGGGTTTGTAATTGCTTGGCGCTTTGCAACTTCCCCAACTTGACGTTCTTCATTTTTGAAAGCTACAACAGAAGGTGTTGTACGGTTTCCTTCTGGATTTGGGATAACCTTTGGTTCTCCACCTTCCATAACAGCTACACAAGAGTTTGTTGTACCTAAGTCAATACCGATAATTTTACTCATGGCGAATCCTCCTAGTTTTATGTAAATTATTGATTTACTTTTACCATTGATGGGCGAATCACACGGTCTTTTAATTTATAACCTTTTTGGAATTCTTCCACAACCGCGTTTGATTCAAATTCACTATCTTCCACTTGCATAATAGCTTGGTGTTCATTAGGATCAAACTGTTTACCAACAGCTTCAATCACTTCCACACCTTCTTTAGTCAGCGCTTCTAACAATTGACGATGCACCATTTCCATACCTTGTAACAAGGATTTCGTTTGCTCATCAGTCGCTTCCACTTGCATTGCTCTTTCAAAATTATCAAGAGCTGGCAAGATGTCTGAAACTAGACTTTGTGCTCTATATTTTTCAGCAGCCTGTTTATCCATTTGGACACGGCGCTTATAATTTTCAAAATCAGCTTGTAGACGTAATGTGCGACCTTCCGTTTCCGTTAGTTTCGCTTGTAACTCATCTACTTTTTCTTGTAAAAGAGCAGCCTCACTTTTTTCTTCTACAGTTTCTTCACTGTTTTCTGGCGTGACAGCTTCTTCAACTTGCGCTTCTTTTACTTCTTCTACCACTTGTTCGTTACGCTCTTCCACAATATTCACCTCCTTAAAAGGTATTAGGTATCATGCATAGCATGATTACCTAAGCATTATATATTACACACAGCAATGAAAATTTCATCACTTGAGCGAATGTATTACTCTCATTTACTTTTTAAGTCCATCAGTAAATTGTCTCGTAAATAACTGTAACAAACTAATTACACGAGAATATTGCATTCTCGTAGGACCTAAAATAGCAATTGTTCCAAGTTGCTCTTCGCCGATCGAATATGTTGCAGAAATTAAACTGCAATCCTCCATAGCCGTCGAAGTGTTTTCCCTACCAATTTTCACTTGAATCCCGACTTGTTTATGACGCAAAATGTCATAAAATTCGGCTTCATTATCAATCATGGTAAGCAAAGATCTAACCTTTTGAATGTCATGGAACTCTGGCTGCGAAAGCATATTTGCTTTTCCTCCAAAGTATATCTTTTCCGATAACGGAACTTGAAATGTACCATCTAACATTTTTATTGCACTATCGTAATTATGAACATACCCACGTAAAACTGTAACAATCTCCTTAAAGATTTTATTATGAAGTTCTTCCATCGGTACGCCAGATAGCTTTTCATTTAAAACATTAACCATTTTTTCTAAATCTGATAAATCAACAGATTCCGGAACGGTAATCGTTTTACTTTGTACATGCCCTGTATCAGTTACAATAATAGCGACTGCAGTTTGACGATCAAGCGGCACAATTTGTACATTTTTAAGTTTATTTGTACTTAACTTCGGTCCAAGAACAATGGCCGTATAATTCGTAAGTTCTGATAAAATTTGAGCAGATTGCTGTGCAATTTTTTCCGCTTCAAAAATTCTTTCAGCAAATAAATCTTTAATTTGTACAATTTCAGCGTTCGGTAAGTTTTGCGGCGCTAAAAGATGGTCTACATAAAATCGGTAGCCTTTCTCAGAAGGAACACGTCCAGAAGAACTGTGCGTTTTTTCAATAAAACCTAATTCTTCTAAGTCCGCCATTTCATTTCGAATAGTAGCTGAACTAAATGTAATTTCATCTTTTTTAGCCAACGTTCTAGACCCAACAGGCTGCGCTGATCCAATAAAGTCATCAATAATTGTTTGTAAAATTAAGAGCTGACGTTCCGTAAGCATCTCATCATCACCTCTGTTAGCACTCTTTGTCTTTGAGTGCTAAATCTATTAATAACTTACCAAAATTGACATTCAATTGTCAACGGAAACGTCACGAAATAATGAAACTTTTTCACGCCTATGGAACATTTAATTAGTCAATCAAAAATGATTGGAATACTTCATTCCCTAATAATTTTCCTTTTCGCGTTAAACGCACATGTCCATTTTCCTCTTCAAGTAATCCTTGTTCTTGATTGCTTTGTAACTGCTTCGCGAAAACTTGATCCATCTCCACATTAAATTTATTGCGGAATGCCGTTTTAGAAACACCTTTTGTTTTTCGAAGTCCTAAGAACAGTTCTTCTTCCATTCTTTCTTTCTCCGTCACCTTATGAACATCTAAATACGGAAATCCTGTTTCATCAATTTTATTAAAATATTGCTTCAGCGGACCTACATTTTGAATACGTTCCCCATTCACATAACTATGAGCTCCAGCTCCAAAGCCATAATACTCTTCATTATTCCAGTATGTGAGATTATGTCTACTTTTATTGTCACCTTTTGAGAAATTACTAATTTCATACTGGTTATAACCGTGTTTCTCCATTTCATCCATTACCATTTCATACATTTTAGCTTCATGGTCTTCACCCGGAAGACGCAATTTCCCTTTATTCATTAAGTTATAAAACACTGTTTTAGGTTCCACAATTAATGAATATGCCGAGAAATGTTGTACACCAAGCGTAAAAGCAATGTCTAATGTTTCCTTCACATCTTCTATCGTTTGTCCTGGCAAAGCATAAATAATATCTACATTAATATTTTTAAAGCCTACTTCCTGAGCTTCTCGAATTGCTAGGAATGCATCTTCCCTCGTATGCTTGCGCCCGATTTTCTCAAGCAGTTCATCACGGAACGTTTGCACACCAAAACTAATTCGATTCACTCCACCTTCTAGTAGTACATTCAACTTCTCTTTCGGCAGATCTCCTGGATTCGCTTCAAATGTCAATTCACAATTCGGAGCAAACGGACGCAAATGACGATTAATAATCTCGAGTAATTTTTTTGTCTGTTCCATATTTAACGCTGTCGGAGTTCCACCGCCCACAAAAATCGTTTTCATACTATCAAACGGAACTTTTTGAACCGTATTTATTATTTCCTTCTCTAAATAATCTAAATATTGATCAACCGGTTGGCGTTCAATAAACACTTTATTAAAATCACAATAGTGACAAATGTGCTGACAAAACGGAATATGAATATATGCAGCTTGTACCAAATATAACTCCTACCTTTCTAAAAAGAAAACCTCCGCACTCCGGAGGATTCTCTACTTCTCTAACGTATTACGAATTTGTTCCATTCGCATTTTTCCCCAATCATACATCATTTCAACGATCGGTAAAAGTGACATGCCTAGTTCCGTCATATAATACTCAACACGAGGAGGAATTTCGGGATATACTGTTCGATCAACAATCCCATCTTCCATTAACTCTTTTAATTGGTTCGACAAAACTTTATGAGAAATGCTTGGGAATAACCGTTGTAATTCACTAAAACGATGAGGCCCTTCCACACCAAGATGCCACAGTATCACAACTTTCCACTTTCCACTAATAATAGAAAGCGTCAATTCCTTTTCACAATTAAAATTGCCATTTTGTATTTTATCTTGAATATCTTTTCGAATATTTTCGGACATTAACAATCTCCTAACTCTATATGAACTAAAAAGCTCTCTCATTATTGTAAATGAGAGCTGCTCAGATGTCTAAAAAGTAATTATACAGAAAAAAGAAGCCGCACAAACGACTTCTTTTTTATTTCAAATATTAGTTGTCATCCATTTTCAGTACAGCCATGAATGCCTCTTGTGGCACTTCTACAGAACCAACAGACTTCATACGTTTTTTACCTTCTTTTTGCTTATCAAGAAGTTTACGCTTACGAGAAATGTCACCGCCGTAACATTTTGCAAGTACGTTTTTACGCATCGCCTTAATTGTAGAACGTGCTACAACTTTATTTCCGATAGTCGCCTGAATTGGTACTTCGAACTGTTGTCTCGGAATTAATTCTTTTAATTTCTCTACAATTACTTTACCACGGTCATACGCTGAATCACGGTGTACGATAAATGATAAAGCATCCACTTGTTCATTATTTAAAAGAATATCCATTTTCACAAGTTTAGATGGTTTATAACCAATTAACTCGTAGTCAAATGATGCATACCCTTTCGTATTTGATTTCAATTGATCGAAGAAGTCATATACGATTTCTGATAACGGGATTTCATATGTTAATGTAACACGCGTTTCATCTAAATATTGCATATCAATAAACGTTCCACGTTTACCTTGGCAAATTTCCATTACAGCTCCAACATAGTCATTCGGAACCATAATTGAAGCCTTCACAAACGGCTCTTCTACACGATCGATAGACTGTGGATCTGGCATATTAGATGGATTATCAACAATAACATCTTCACCGTTTGTTAAATAAACTTTATAAATAACGCTTGGCGCTGTTGTAATTAAGTCAATCTTAAATTCACGTTCAATACGTTCTTGAATGATTTCCATGTGAAGAAGTCCTAAGAATCCACAACGGAAACCAAATCCTAACGCTTGAGATGTTTCTGGTTCAAACTCAAGAGCAGAATCGTTTAACTCTAATTTTTCTAACGCATCACGTAAATCGTTATAACGAGCAGAATCAATTGGATACAGCCCACAGAATACCATCGGGTTTAATTTACGGTAACCTGGTAACGCCTCTGCAGCTGGACGTTTCGCATGTGTAATCGTATCACCAACACGTGTATCACCTACGTTTTTAATAGATGCTGCTAAGAAACCTACATCACCTACTGTTAACTCGTCACGTTGCGTAGTTTTCGGTGTAAATACACCTACTTCTGTTACTTCAAATTCTTTACCCGTTGCCATCATACGTACTTTATCGCCAACTTTTACCGTTCCATTTACAACACGGATATAAGCAATTACACCACGGTACGGATCATATAAAGAGTCGAAAATCATACATTGTAACGGCTCTTCTGAATCACCTGCCGGAGCTGGTACTTTTTCAACAATTTGTTCTAAAATTTCTTCAATACCAATTCCAGCTTTCGCAGAAGCAAGTACCGCTTCTGATGCATCTAAACCAATTACATCTTCTACCTCTTGACGTACACGTTCTGGATCCGCACTTGGTAAGTCGATTTTATTGATAACTGGTAAAATTTCTAAGTTGTTATCGAGCGCTAAGTATACGTTCGCTAACGTTTGAGCTTCAATACCTTGCGCTGCATCTACTACAAGAATCGCACCTTCACAAGCCGCTAAACTACGAGATACTTCGTACGTAAAGTCGACGTGTCCTGGTGTATCAATTAAATGAAGAATATACTCTTCACCATCTTTTGCTTTATAGTTTAATTGAACTGCGTTTAATTTGATTGTAATACCACGCTCACGCTCTAAATCCATAGAGTCAAGCAACTGAGCTTTCATTTCGCGTTGTGTTAACGCATTTGTTTTCTCTAAAATACGGTCTGCTAACGTTGATTTTCCGTGGTCAATATGAGCAATAATAGAGAAATTACGAATTTTGGACTGTCTTTTTGCTCTTTCTTCTTTGTTCATCTATGTTCTCAACTCCTAATAGTCTCGCCAATATACACTAGCACTGATTATATCAATAGAGCAACAAAGATTCAATGAAAACTCGTGCTGCTTACGATACAAATCATTCTATCTATATCTTATGCGAATAAACCATAAGAGACAAACCCTTTTCAAATTTTAAAACGGTTGTCTTACAAATCAGTAAAACAACCATCTCCCATGCTACTCTTAGCTAAAAATCCCCTTTATTTTCCCAACAACTATATCCGTTCCGAACTTCGTCATTTCATAAGCTACACTTGCTACCGCCATCCCAATTCCTTCTACAACATTAAAACTTCTTAAACGTTCTAATTGTTGTTGTTTTTCTGAAGCTGAAAACGAACTACCCAAAATTTCTGATTCAGCACCTGTACTCTCTGTCCCTGTCATATGAGCTATTTGTTCATACGACAATTGCCGATAACCTTTCATACTTTTCAAACCATGATTAGCAAGTGACACTCCTGCTATCATCATAAGTAAACATAAAGCTACACTACATATACACAAAAGCGCAAAACGACTCAAACTATTATCATTTTTCTCCCTCAATGTGTATACGCTCCCGTATTATCTTGATCAATTTGATGATGCAGCGCTGCATTTAAACCACTCGCTATTACATTCGCCATATCCTCAATAAAAGTATCTACTTCTTTTGGGGTCACCATTAAGTTATGACCAAGAGGCGATAGCACTTCATAAATCAACCTTCTTTTTTCTTCTTCTTCTAACGTACCAACAGCACCTAAAAACATATTTCGGCTCTTTTCATCTGGCATATCTTCTTCTGTTAATTTTTTCTTTTCTCCAAATGAAAATCCCGCTGGTAACAAAGATCTTGAAGGTTTGTTTCCTTCTTTCATCTCTCGACCAAAATGTTTCAAAATAAAATCAATCGTATCACTTGTAATCGAAACTGCATCGACCACAGTCGGAACACCAATTGCGATAACAGGGATACCTAATGTCTCTTTACTTAGTTCCTTACGTTTATTCCCAACCCCTGATCCAGGATGGATTCCAGTATCAGAAATTTGTATCGTGCTATTTACTCGTTCAATAGAACGGGCAGCTAATGCGTCAATCGCAATTACAAAGTCTGGATTTGTCTTCTCAATAATCCCATAAATAACATCGCTCGTTTCGATGCCTGTAATCCCCATTACCCCCGGCCGAATTGCACTAACAGGCCTGAATCCTTCTTCTACACTTTCAGGCTGCAATTGAAACAAATGTCTCGTTACTAATACATTTTCTACAACTATTGGCCCAAGAGCATCCGGTGTTACATTCCAATTCCCAAGGCCTACAATTAAACAGCTCGCTTCTTTTGTAACACCAACCTCTTCTAAGAAATAAGAAAATTCTTTTGCAAAAATACGCTCCACTTTTTGTTGAAGTTCTGTATCTTGCTGACGTATACCTTGTACTTCAAGCGTTAAATAATTTCCAGGTTTTTTACCCATCGCTTCAGAGGCAGCTTCATCAATTGTTACTTTTGTAATTATAGTACCTTCTTCTTCCCTCTCTTTTACAATTACCCCCTGTATCCCTTTTTGTTCTTCTTGGCTTTCTTGCAACATTTGATGAGCTTCTACAGCAAGGTCAGTTCTAACGCTATATTTACTTAAATCCAATGGTTCTTTCATCGTATCTCCTCCGTAATTCATAGTAAATATCGTTAGATTTCCCAAAGTTATATAAGGTCATTCTTTCCTTTACGTGAAATTTCATGGATATACTATTGCAATTCTCTTCACCGTTTGATAGAATATCACTTGTTCTATGTAAGAATCGAGTCATTCGATTGCACCAGGGAGGTGAAAAGTATGGCAAACATCAAATCTGCTATCAAACGCGCTAAACTTAGCGAAGAGCGTCGTGCACATAACGCTTCTATCAAGTCTGACATGCGTTCTGCTGTTAAAACTGTAGAAGCTTTAGTTACTAATAACGATCTTGAAAATGCTAAAGAAGCTTTCAAAACTGCTTCTAAAAAACTTGACAAAGCAGCTCGTAAAGGTCTTATCCACCAAAACGCTGCATCTCGTCAAAAATCTCGCTTAGCGAAACAAGTAAACGCGTAAGGCGTTTAAAAAACGATCCATTTGGATCGTTTTTTTATATACAAAAAAAGTTCATGCACTAGGTACATGAACTTTTTTTGTGTCATCACATATGATTTAATCGCATTAAGAAAAACTCGAGCACAAGTTTCTTATCCATCTTTCCCGTCTTCATACTATAATCAGCTTCCGCTAATTCTATAATCACTTTTTTTAATTCTTCAAAAGAGAAAAATTTCGTTTGATTCATCGCCAATTTTACACGATACGGATGTACACCAATATGAGATGCAATTTGATTTTGCCCATAACCACGTTGCTGTAACTCTTTCACTTGATACAACAAACGGAATTGACTCACTAATAACGCAAGCAATTTAATCGGTTCTTCCTGCTGCGTAAATAATCCATCCAAAATTTGCATTGCACCTGCAATATCTTTTTTCACCACTTTTTCTGTCAAAGCAAATACATTTTGCTCAACTGATTTTGGCACAAGCTCTGCAACAAGTTTCGTCGTAATCTCTCCGCCCATACCAACGTATAACGTTAACTTGTCCATTTCCTTCGCCAACATCGTTACATTACTTCCCACAAGCTCTAGCAACAAACTAACAGCCGCGTTATCAATGTGCACATGCACTTCATCTGCCCGAGCAATAATCCACTTCTGAACATCCTGCACTTGCATCGCATTCGCTTCTACTACATCTGCTGTTTTCTTTAATAGTTTTGTAATTTTTTTTCGCTCATCAAGTTTTTCGTAAGGCGCAACAAAAACAAGAATAGAAAATGGAGAAGGTTCACCAATGTATTCTTCTAAAATTTTTATATTTTGCTCTAACTTTTCTTTTTGCGAAGTCAGAAATAGCGGTGATTTTATTAACAGTACTTTCCGCTCTCCAAAGAAAGGAAGCGTACGCGCATCCTCAACCACATCTTCTAAATATGCTTCTTCCAAATCGTATGTCACAACATTAAACTCTCGATCTTCTTCTTCAAGTGCTTCTGTCGCAATAAGCTTTATCGTTTCATTTATAAAAAAAGCTTCCGTTCCATATAGTAAATATAACGAAGCAAACTGTTTCTTTTTAATTTTTTTATGTATATCACTCATACTTTTTCCTACTCCCTAACTTGGCAATATATATTTATACTAATGCCCTAGCTTTTGTTTTACAAGTACAAAGGAACAGGCTGTATAACCCGTCCCTTTATTTATATTAAACGCCACGCAATAAGCCCCGGGTTTCTTATTGGTGTGCGGTAATCACCTTCCCTTTATTATTCACAATAAAAATTCGAGTATAAGTGCCAACTGTTAACATGCTTGGAAACAAAAAACTCACGTTACTTCATGATCTAAAAGTAGCAAAAAAGCTCATTTTCTCTTCATATGGAAATTGTAGATTTTTTTCTGACAATATTTTATACTAAAGTGGAATGTTGGGGAGGGATTCTAAATGAATGATTTTGAACAAAACGTTCAAAGTAAACGCAATGACGCTATTGATTCAGGGGTAGGATTTATCGTCTCATTTGGTTTTTTCGCAACACTTTTCATCATTGCAACTGTTATTAAATTTATCGGTTCTTAAAGACTGCCACTTCATGGCAGTCTTCTCTTTTTCACCTATTATATGTCTTATCGTATGTGATTTTACTTTGAAAGGTTCCATTTTCCCCTTTAAAAACATAGGAAATAGCACCTTGCTTGTCCGTGCGCCATATCGCACTCCCCATCTTCTCCAAACGCTCTATCACTTCTTTATGCGGGTGTCCATATCTATTCTGCTTACCAACAGATATAATCGCTACACGGGGCTGTATAACGTTCAAAAAAGACTCTATAGATGACGTGTTACTTCCATGATGAGCAACTTTTAAAACATCTACTCGCAAATTTGGATACGCAGATACTAAAAACTGCTCTCCTTCTTCTTCTAAATCGCCTGTAAATAGCCACGTCAATCCTCCAAATTTTGCCCATATTACAATTGAAGCATTATTTTCACTTTTTTCTTTTCCTTTTGGAGCTAAAACGAAAAATTCAGCTTCATTTACACTCCAACTTTCCCCTTCCCCCACTTCAGTTATTTTTATTTCCTTTTCTAATGCCTGTTTCTTTACTACTTTTTCTAATACTGCATCTTTTCCCTTCCGGCCAAACACAACTTCTTTTACAGGTATATATGATAATAATTCTTGCGCAGCACCTATATGATCTGCATCTCCATGCGTTACGATTAATTTATCAATTGTTTTAATACCTTCTTTTTGTAAATAGGGTATTAAAACATCATTTCCAACAGAAAATTCATGCTTTTTTTGTTGCCACTCTTCCTTATTGACACGAAGCGTTCCACCTGTATCAATAAGATAAACCCCTTTATCATACGGAAGGCGAATTAATATTGCATCACCTTGTCCAACATCAATAAATGTTACACTTCCACTTCCTCTAAAATATGGATATACATAATGACACGTGCTAATAAAAAGAAATATACTCACAACTATACAAACCATTTTTTTCGGCGCTCTCCTTTCCCAAACCATCAATATACTGACAATACTCGCGCAATATACAGCTACAAGATTGAAGGACGTTTTCCCGAAAATAAGCTGGTTAAATGGTAAACTTTCACAATAACTTAGAAAAACATTAGACATACTCAAGCCTATTGATAACACATCCGCAAATCCTTTTGCGAGAAACGGGACAATTGGCATACACAGTAAAATAATAATGCTACATGGTAATACAATGATAGATAAAAACGGAACGTATAAAAGATTGAGGAAAATGCTATATGGAGAAAAATAACCAAAGTGATATAACAAAATCGGAGTACTAACGAGCTGTGAAATGATAGAAATATAAATAGAATTTCGGATTACTCCGTTGCTACTCACTAACAATAACGGAGCAGACAAAAGTAAAGCGAAGCTACCTACAAAAGAAAACTGAAATCCAATATTAAAAACAAGATAAGGGTCATATATAAGCATACATATAGCTGTTACACTTAAAGCATCTAAACTAGATAAACGAATCGAGCACATAAAAGCAATCAACGTCAAAACTCCTGTTATAGAAGCCCTTATAACAGAGGGTGACGCCCCTGCTAAAACCATATACAAAGGAATACAAATGATAAGGTAAATTGTTGCTACCTCCCTCGTCGCACCACTTCTTAGCAAAATAAAATATACTATCACCATTAACAATACAATGTGCGAACCTGAAATTGCTAACAAATGTACAAGACCAAACTGTTGATATTGCTCTTCCACTTCAAACGTCATTTGTTGTCTATCACCAAATAGTAACGCATTCATAAAAGCACCTGATTGCTCTGGAAACATCTCTGTAACTTTCGAGATTACTTGTTGCCTCAAAAGGAGAATCCGTTGCATGAGCGACAGTGATGTTTTATAGCATTCAGAAATATATGTAGCCTCAAATGTGAAATGAATATGTTGCTTGTATAAATAATCACGGTAATTAAAACCATGAAAATTCCGAGCTGTTTGCGGTTCTTTCCTCTCACCCTCGAATACACATGATATCCCTGCGTATAATTGTTGCATTTTTTCCTTTTCCAAGGCTGATTTTATTCTATAACTTAACTGCACTATATTTTTATTGTGATCTTCAAACTGAAAAGATAGGCGATCTCCATTAACAAGCGGTGTATTTTGTATAACCCCTCTTGTAACTCCATAGGACTCTCCTAGAGACTTATTCCACCCTTGAACATAGGAAGTGTATATAGCGCCACTAAAGCACGCTACAATGCAAAAAAAGAAGGTTTTACGAGAAGTGCGATATAAACAGAAGAAAACATTTAAAAAGAGGCAAAAAACTATCAATAAAAGTGACGAGGAAAAGGCAATTGCAATCCCTATTATAAACGAGATTGCAACATACCCCCATTGTTCCTGCAACTTATACTCACTCCTTATAGCATCATTTTTGCTTTCGTGAATACATGCTGTAATTCTTCCATTGATAAATTATCTTTTTCTAAAGACGCAAATAATTCTTTTAACTCCGTATAACGTTTTTGCTCCTCTAATGCAGCGATATCATATTCTAGCGGAACGTGCTTCACTGTTACATTCGCTTGTTCAAATAATTCTATGGCGTATGGATGATTTTTATAATCCTGCGCATAATAAACCGCTGTAATACCACTTTGAATAATTGCCTTACAACATTGTAAACAAGGGAAATGCGTAACGTAAATTTCTGCTTCCTCTGTTTTCGCACCAAACTTGGCACATTGTAATAAAGCATTCATTTCGGCATGAATTGTCCGAACACAATGATTATCGATTACGTAACAACCATCATCTATACAATGTACGCCACCTTTAATCGAACCATTATATCCACCAGCAATAATTCGTTTATCGCGAACGATTGTCGCTCCTACCGCAAGCCTTGTGCATGTACTACGTAACGATAGTAGATGGCTTTGCGTCATAAAATATTGATCCCATGAAATTCGTTCCATATTTTTCACCTACTTTTTTGTCTACTTGTAGTGTAGCGAAAGAAGAAAAACTTCGTCAATCTTTTATGGAATAATAATTTGATCTTTTATCTTTTCAAGAGACTTCGCACCAATCCCATCAATCTCTAATAAATCTTCTATTTTCTGAAACGGACCATGCTCTTCTCGATATTTCAAAATACTTTCTGCCTTTCGAGAGCCAATCCCTGTAATTTTTTCCAATTGCTCTTTCGCTGCTGTATTTATTCGAATCTTGCCATCTTCCTTAGAAGAAGTAAACATCCCTTGTTCTGGCTCATTTTTACTCGGTATATAAAGAAGCATTTGATCTTGTACAATTTGTGCTAAATTCACTTTTTTCATATCTACTTCTGATAAAAAACCACCAGCCTTTTGAACCGCATCCTTTACGCGATCTCCTTCCTTCATTTCATATACCCCTTCTTTATTAACCGCTCCTTTCACATCAATTATAATTGTTCTTTTCTGTTCCTTTGTATCCGATATTTTCGGTTTACCCTTTTTTTCTATCTCCTTCTCTTGCACATTCATTGTAATAGGCGTTCGTTCTACACTCTGATTCGTTTTCCAAAAAACAAGAAAAAGTAAAGTTCCAATAATAGCTACTAAACCTAACCACTTTTTCGGAAAATCCCACATCATTTTACACCTCTAATCATAAATTTATAACATCATTCATATTGTTTAGGAGAAAGCTGTTACGAAGGAGGGATGAAACTTTGAACATAGGAATTATAGGGACAGGAAACATGGGGAATATACTAATCGATGCATTTTTAGAAACCCGTGCTGTCAAACCTTCGTGCCTTACAATCATTAATCGGACGCCTGCCAAAGCATATCACATAAAAGAAAAATACCCTTCTGTTCATATAGCAAAAACAATCCCGGAAGTAATCGAACAATCACAACTTATTTTTATTTGCGTTAAGCCGATAGATATATACCCTATCCTAAAAAAATACGCTGAACATTTTTCTGATGAAACGTGCTTAGTTTCTATTACAAGTCCAATATCTCCATCACAATTAGAGACTCTCGTACCGTGCCACGTCGCACGTATCATTCCAAGTATCACAAATCGCGCCCTCTCTGGCGCCTCACTATTTACATTTGGAAATAATTGCTCTGAAGAATGGCAACAAAAACTACTTCGTCTATTCAAAAATATTTCTACACCTCTTGTAATAGAAGAAGATATAACACGTGTTTCATCTGATATAGCAAGTTGCGGTCCTGCTTTCTTTAGTTATTTACTACAATGCTTCATTAACGCTGCTGTAGATAAAACAAATATTACACACGAAGAGGCTACTACTTTAGTAAGTGAAATGGTCGTGGGGATGGGGAAATTACTTGAAAAAGAAATCTTCACATTACCTACCTTACAAGAAAAGGTTTGCGTGAAAGGCGGCGTTACCGGGGAAGGCATTCGGGTTTTAGAAGAACACGTTGGAGATATGTTCCATAAGTTAATCGAGCGAACACATGAAAAATTTGATGAAGATTTAGAATGCGTTGATCAGCAATTCAATAAACACACATAATAAATACGTCATTTTCATTCCAAATCCTTTTTATAAATACTTACTTTTTTACAATACATTTTCACTTCAACTACTATTCCCACACTTTACGCATACGATCTTCAGATTATGCTAGAACTAAAAATACATCTTCTTTATAAAACAAAAGCAACCTTCTCGGTTGCTTTTGTTTTATTTATTTTATCCGTTTTTCTTCGCCATGAAGAAAATACGCTCTGTTTGTTCTGTAACTTCAAGTCGCTCAAAATCACCTGTTACACGAAGAACTGTAAAACCTGCTTCTTCAAGCCATTTCGTTAACTCTTCCACTTGATATGCACGTTGCACGTGACATTCGTCAAACCGATGGTACACATCTTCTTCCGGATCTTGAACAAAGAATGTCAAATCATGCTCTACACTATTTGATTCTTCACCAGGGAAGCAATTCCAAATAAGAGATATTTCTTCTCCATTCACTGTATACGTTTCATTTTGAAATACATGATGTATTTTATATAAAGAATGTACATCAAATAAAAACAAACCATCTTGACGCAAATGGTGAAACACTCTTCTAAATGTTTCTTGTACTCCATCTTCTTGCAATACATAATTTAATGAATCACAAAAGATAGTGACACAGTCAAACTCACCTGGAACATCAAGCTCTCGCATGTCTTGTTGGTAAAAAGGAATAAAGTATCCCTCTCCTCCTAGTTTTTGCTGAGCGACTGTTAACATTTCTTCTGAAAGATCGACACCTATTAAATCGTAACCCTTTTGCACAAGCGGAAGGGTTACATTACCCGTACCGCATGCTACATCAAGAATTTTTGCCTCTTTCATATCTGCCTGCTGCAGGCTTTCCTCTGTGAATTCTACCCATTTATCATAAGGGACATCATTCATCAGTTCGTCGTACAACAATGCAAATTGTTCGTATTTCATTGGCCTAGCTCTTCTGTTATATCTTCACGTGGCACATCGCCCCATAGACGCTCTAAATTATAGTGATTACGCTCATCTTTATGGAATACATGGGCAACTACATCTCCAAGATCAACTAATACCCAACGTGCTTCGTCAAAACCTTCCATACGTTGTACGTCGATTTGGAACTCATGTGCTTTTGATTTAATTTCACGTGCAATTGCTTGCACTTGTTTATCTGAATTACCGTGACAAATAATGAAATAATCTGCAATTGGTGAAATACCTTGCATATTTAGGACAACCATATCTTCTGCTCTTTTATCATCAGCTGCTTTTGCCGCTAACACTAATAAATCTTTATCGTTCATTTACTCATTTCCTCCTTGATAACTGCATTGTATGTTTGGAATGTTAATGGATAAATCGTCTGATTTTTTTCCATTAAAAATTGAATTGTTCTCTTTAAGGCAAATAATAAAGCTTGATTTATATCCGTATATGCGAGTTTACGAGCCTCTTCCACACCTGGAAACTTTCGCCCTGGCTCAATGTAATCAGCTACATAAATCACTTTATCTAACATCGTCATGTTCTCATGACCACTTGTATGATATGTAATAGCCTGCAATATTTCAGAATCCGTAATGCCTACCTCTTTTTCTACTAAGTATGCCCCAACAGGCGCATGCCACAACTCTTTATTATAGCAAAGTAAATCTTTCGGCAAATCTTCACGTTTAATAATCTCTTCCATCTCTGAAATTGCTCTACATTTCGCATAATCATGGAATATAGCTGCCATCTCTGCTTTTTTCTCGTCCACACCGTATAACTTAGCAAGCTCAATCGCTGTCTCCATTACACCAATTGTGTGTATATAACGTTTTTCATGCATTTGTTGTTTGACAATATGAAGTGCATTCTCACGATTCATACAACCCATTCCTCTCGATATATACCTGTACTTTTTCAGGAAGTAAATATTTACACGTTTTCTTCTCCTTATATCTCTCACGTAATAAGGATGAAGAAACTGCAAATTCCGGAATTTCCACTGTAGTAATCTTATATGGTGTATGCAATGTATACCCAGGTCTTGCAACTCCAACAAATGTTACAAGATTAAGTAAAGCTTCAATGTTATACCACTTCGGTAAATACTCAACCATATCCCCACCGATAATAAAGTGAAACTGCACATCCGGATACTTCTTCGTCAATTGTAACATAGTGTCATACGTATAAGATGGGCCCTTCCTGCTTAGCTCTTCTAAACAAATAGAAAAGTGTTCTTCTGCCTCAGTCGCAAGCTCTAACATATGTAAACGACTTTCTATACTTGTAATATTACGTCCTTGTTTATGTGGCGGAATCTGGTTTGGCAAGAACCATACTTCTTCCAATTCCAAAGCGTGATATACTTCATTTGCAATTAGCAAATGTCCATAGTGAGGCGGATCAAATGTACCGCCAATGATGCCAATTTTCCTCAAAAGAAACGCCCCTTCCTTTTACATACAGCAACTCTCCTTGGTTAGGAACGAAGAGAGTTGCTATTAATAAAAGTTCAATTGGTTTCGCTCTCTACATCATTACGCATCAGCGATAAAAAATAGCGCATGCTAATCTTTTTATCGAGGAAGCTTAATTTGTTTATTTTCTCTTGATTCTTTGTATAAAACGATTGTACTTCCAATTACTTGAACGATTTCAGCACGTGCACCTTTTGCAAGTTCTTCCGCAACCTCACGGCGATCAAATTCACAGTTTTGTAATACACTCACTTTAAATAGTTCACGAACTTCTAACGCTTCTCCAATTTGTTTTACCATATTTTCATTTACTCCGCCTTTTCCTACTTGAAAAATTGGTGTTAAATGATGTGCTTGTGCACGTAAAAATCTTTTTTGTTTTCCTGTTAACATATATGTTAGCCTCCAAGCTTTTCTATAACTAATTGTTTCATTCGATCAATATTTGGTACACGTCCTGTCCACATTTCAAATGCAAGTGCTCCTTGATAAACAAACATATCAATACCATTTTGAATGATTGCACCTTGCTCTTTTGCCTCACATAAAATTTTCGTTTCAAATGGATTATAAATTATATCTGATACAATCGTTCCTTTTTTTAACGAACACATTTGTAATGGCGTATGTTCGACGTGTGGATGCATACCTATCGTTGTCGTCTGAATGATAATATCATAATTTCCTTGTTCTTCTGTCGCTTTTTCTAACGACAAAGCAACAGAATTAACATCGGCCGTACGTGCAGCAATAAGTTCTTTCGCCTTATCTACTGTACGATTGGCTACATCAATCTCTTTTACACCTACATCAGCAAGAGAAAAATAAATAGCTCGGCTAGCACCACCTGCACCAAGTAACAAAATACGTTTCCCTTGAAGTGGTTCATTACTAATTGACTGCAGCGCTCGAACAAAACCAATTCCATCTGTGTTGTAGCCAATTAACCTTCCATTCTTATGAACCACTGTATTTACTGCACCGATTTTCCTTGCCAATGGATCAATCTCATCCAAATACTCCATGATAGCAACCTTGTGCGGAGTTGTTACATTAAATCCTGAAATACCTAATGCTTTTAAACCTCTTACTGCTTCCCCTAGCGCTTCCTCTTCAACAAGGAATGCATGATAATGGGCATCCATATTCAAGTGTTCAAATGCATCGTTATGCATAACGGGTGATAATGAATGTCCAATTGGATTTCCGATTACACCATATAATTGTTTCATAAATCCCTCTCCATATTAAATTAAAGATTTACGTAGTGAAACACTTACTCCTTTTGGTACGTGTGCAACAATTTTCGCGCCTGGTTCGTTCACAGTAACCCATCCTAATCCAGAGAATACAACATCCGTCTTTGGTTCACGAATATTAAATTCGTATTTCACTAACTCAGGCATATTTGCTAATTCTTCTGGTGTTGGCGGGCTTAGTAAATCTCCAGCATGATTTTTATATAATTCATCTGCTTTCTCAAGCTTTGTACGATGGATTGTTAAACGATTCGAGAAGTGACAAGTAAACGCACGACGACCACCACTTACATAATCAAAACGTGCCAATCCACTAAAGAATAACGTTTGTTCTTCATTTAATTGGAATACCATCGGCTTAATTTCTTTTGTTGGTGTAATAAGCTTTAAGCTTTGCTTCCCAACATAATGAGCCATTTGGTGGTGGTTAATAATACCTGGCGTATCATATAAAGAAGATTCTTCGTCTAATGGAATATCAATTAAATCCAGTGTTGTTCCTGGGAAATGAGATGTTGTAATTACATTTTCAGTCTCATCACTAAATTCTTTAATCATACGATTAATAAATGTCGATTTCCCTACATTCGTACATCCAACAACATAAACATCTTTGCCGCCGCGATAATACTCAATAGCATCTGCTAGTTCAGCAATTCCTTGTCCCTTCGCTGCACTAATTAAAAAGACATCTTCTGGTTTTAATCCTAGCTGCTTTGCACTATAGCGCATCCAATGTTTTACTTTATCATGTTTTACTGACTTTGGAATTAAATCAGCTTTATTTCCAACAAGTAATACTTTATTATTTCCTACGAAACGATGTAAGCCAGGTAACCAGCTACCATTAAAATCAAAAATATCTACAATTTTGACTACTAATGCATCTGATTTTCCAATTCCATTTAAAATGCGTAGGAAGTCATCATCTGTTAACGATACATCTTGAATTTCATTGTAATGCTTCAAGCGAAAACAACGTTGACAAATGACTTGTTCTTTCTCTAAAGATGAGGTAGGAGCATACCCCACTTCGTTTTTATTTTCTGTTTGAATTTCTACACCGCAACCAATACATTTAATTGTTTCAGTCAAACTTTATTCCTCCCAGTTAATTAAACCTTTTTTCTTCATATTTTTCATGATTCTTCGTTCAATTTTTCGATTAAAGCGCGTCACTAATCCGTCCGTTTGTGCTACCGGTACAACTAAAATTGTATGAAGCCCTACTCGGTTTCCACCAAGCACATCAGTCAGTAACTGATCTCCAATTACTACAACTTCCTCTGCCTGCAGATGCATCTCTTGTATCGCACGCTTAAACGCTCGAACAAATGGTTTACGTGCACTATGAATAAATGGAATACCTAATGGGTCAGCAAAATCTTTTACACGTTGCTCATTATTATTTGAAACAACCGTTACTTGGATGCCTTGCTCTTTCATTTTTAAGAACCATTCTTCAAGTTGCGGGGTTGCATTTGGACGATCCCATTCAATTAAAGTGTTATCTAAATCAGTAATAACACCTTTAATCCCACGTTTTTTTAAATCTTCTGGTTGAACATGATATACATTTTTCACGTATTCATTTGGTAAAAATAGCTTCAATTTCTTTCACCTCTTTGAGGATTTTTCATAAAATTTTTCGACAACATTTTTCGATATATAACCTGTGGATAAAATTGTACACATTTTCCACATTAATCTTTCAGTTAATTTGGAATTTACTAACAAACTATACACACTTTATCCACCTAGGTATGTGGATAACCACTCGTTTGTGACTGTCATACTTTTTTGGTACATTAAATGCATCAACGAATCAATCCTTATATTATTAGGAGGTGACTCACCTTGAAAACAAAACATATGGAACAGTTATCCACTGAGTTACTCACTGAGTCTTATTATAAAGCAAAAGAACTAAAATTAAATCCCGACTTCATTTTACTTATAAAACAAGAAATCATTAGACGCTCATTAGAGGACAAGCTTGTCAAATCTTCTTGATTACATATAAAGTGAAAGTTTAATCAGCCCGTACCAATCAAACAGTTACAGGATACATTATTGAATGCCCTGTAAAAAGAGCCATCCTACGATGGCTCTCGAATAAACAAGTACTCCCATCTAGGGGATTTCATCATTAAGTATCTTTGCCCATAACTCTTACTTACGGTTATAAAAGCTTTTCTTTATTTATGAGCTAATCGAGTAGCTATTTTTTCACCAAGACGCAGCTCTTGTCCACTCTTTAATTCCTGCACTACTTCTATCATATCTTTTTCAAACAATAACACAACTGTTGAACCAAATGTAAAGTATGCCATTTCTTCACCTTTTTGAACAGTGTCTCTCTCATGCAAAAGCTCAATACTATTAACAAACATGGCCCCTACTTTTACAAGAGCCATATGTTCGCCATCACTGCTTACTTCTGTAACAGAACGATAATTTTTTGACAGCGGTTCTTTCCCGTATTCCATACCAGCTGCATTTACCGGATACGATTTTCTACCGAGTACAAATCTTTCAGTCACAGAACCAGAAAGCGGACTATGAATGCGATGATAGTGACTTGGACTCAAATAAATTACCATATATGTACCGCCTGCATATCGCGTTGCACGTTCTTCATTACCTAGCATATCCACAATTGAATAGCGTTTTCCTTTAATATCAAATGTTTTTGTATCCTCAATAGGACCATGATCTGCAAAAACACCATCAACAGGACTAACGATACTCGATGCATCTGTATCAATACTACGCTTTCCTTCTTTTAGCTTACGCGTAAATAATTCATGCAATGTTCTATATTCCTTCAAACCCTTTTCCATCTCATCTTGATTAATTTGAAAAACTTTCGCATACGATGGAATAATGATAGAGCTCAAACGAGATTGTGCAAATTTACGTAATATATAAGAAGTAAAGCGACCATTTGTAAGTTCTATCATAAGTCGATATAATGTACGTCGCAAATTGCGAAACCCCCTAATCAGTCTATAACTTTAGTTTTCCCTTATTTTCTTTCTATATCATACGTAAAATTGGTTCTTATTCCCACATATCATATAAAGCAGCCTTATTATACATACAGAAAACTAAGTATGGTATTATTCTTAAATTATTTAGCACCTTCTAATATTACAGATAGAATCCGTCATTTTCAACAGTGAACATGTATTTCTTCTTAGCATAACGCGTTTTCTTTTCTTATTTACAATAAGAAAAGCAGCCTATTTTAAAATATGGCTGCTTCTAATACACTTTACTCTTTCGCTTTTTTCTCTTTCTCTGCCCTTACAAACTCGTGGAACATTTTCATTAAAGCACGCTTTTCGATCCGTGATACGTAACTTCTAGAAATGCCAAGCGCCTTAGCTATTTCCCGCTGTGTTTTCTCCTTATCTAGCCCAAGTCCAAAACGTTTCACAATCACTTCTTTTTCTCTTTCGTCTAAAATATCGATATACTCTTTAATTTTTTCTAACTCCATACTAAGCTGAATCATATCAATTACATCTTCAGACTCTGATTTTAATATATCAATAAGCGATATTTCATTGCCCTCTTTATCTTGCCCGATCGGATCATGAAGTGAAACATCTTTTTTCGTTTTCTTTAGTACACGTAAATGCATCAAAATTTCATTTTCAATACAGCGTGCTGCATACGTCGCAAGCTTCGTTCCCTTTCCTGCAGAATAGCTCTCGATCGCTTTAATGAGCCCGATCGTACCAATTGAAATTAAATCTTCTGCATCTTCTCCTGTGTTCTCAAATTTTTTAACGATATGAGCTACAAGCCGTAAATTATGTTCAATTAAAAGATTTCTCGCTTGAGCATCACCTTGCTCCATTAACTCTAAGTACTTTCTCTCATCATCTGATGATAACGGCTGCGGAAACGCATTATTTTTCACATAAGAAACAAAGACAAACACTTCTCGAACCATATATCCAATTGCGGCGAATAGACTCAAACCTTTCACCTCCGCCAAAATAGTGGTCTTTATTATGTGTATGTGGGCTTGAGGTTGTTTGTGTCTGTACAGTATATTTATAAAACTCAACACTTCCAACATTTAAAATATTTTATTGTTATATTATAATTATATAAAATTGTTATTTATATATGAATATGCTATTAAAGGGGAAACTATTCATGCTTACATTAGATCGATTATTAAATGTAACAATTTATTTAGGGGTATTTTTACTTTTCATTTCGTTCATTACTTTTGTTATTAAGAGAGGGCCTGATTTATTATTTTTTCAATTTGGAATTTCTTTGTTTTTTGGAGCTCAAATTATAATTGGAATGAAATTTTTTCATAATTATGGTTTCTCCTTTCACTCAAAACTAGAACTACTTATCTTTATTTTCTATGTAATTGGATTTATTACATGTATACTACTGTTCTTTAACTTTCAAAATCCGTATCGAATTTTTTTATTAATTTGTAGTTTTTTATTTTTAACTGGATCCAATTATTACTTTAAAGAAACATTAAATTTTAGTAAAAAAACTCCAAAGCAACATAAAACTTTTTTAAGTACACAAGAAGACTCTTTTCCAAAAGAAGTCCGTAAATTTTCAGAGGATTACAATAACATAATAAGGAATGATTTTTATGAAATACCGATGATTCCTACTGAATTACAGATTACAAGCAAAAAACATTCTTCCCATAGTACATCTTTCTTAGTTGAACTTTATAATAGCGAGAATGAAATTACTGATGACTCTGTACAATTAACTCCATCAGACCGTTTTTATATACTGTTAAATACACAAAAAACAAAAATATCAAAAATAGTATATGAAGGGCAAAATTTTTTCACATTAACAGTCACACTAAAGGCTCTTAATTTACAGCAAGAACCAGAAATTCATAATATGTTTTTAGAAATAGATAAACGTAGAGCGATGAATCTTCTCAATTTTGAAATTAAAGCCCATACTAAAGAATGGAAAGTAACATTTAAAAGTGATAATTCTTCTTCCAATCTTCCTATCACATTTAATTTTGAAAAACGAACAGACAAATTATAAAAATAAAAAGAGTTATTTTCTTTGAAAAATAACTCTTTTTACTTTACTTACTCCAAATCTTTCTCCCAGTTTGGGCATCAATATAACGAATTTCCCGACTACAATCAAAAGGTTCTTTATGTTTTTCATCTGTCGTTTGTTTGTACAGTAGTTTGTATTTCGTTTCCTCTGCATCATGATCTACAAACCATTCTAATTTAACTCGGATAGCCTCTCTGTATATTTCTAACGCTTTTTCTTTTGTTACTTTTGGTGTTGTTTCATATGTAAGTAATTCTTTTATAAAGTTGCCAGACTCTCCAGAGTAGTGCATCACAGCACCATTTTCTGCATTGATGTTGATCATAATATATTTCCGCTCTACATGAATGTCATTTACATAGATTGAAAAGGAAAACCTCTCTATCCCCTCTTCCTCCTCATAATTATCCCAAAGTTGAACATACTTTGTCGCATCTGGGATAATATGCTCTAAAAATTGAAGTGCCTTGCTTAAACATCGCTCTCTTGATAAGATTGTTTTCCTTTTTTTCTCATCCTTCCACATAAAAAAAGAAAGCAATTGATTTGTTTCTTTATCTAGAGTAATTACAACGAATTCATCATGTTTCAACATTGGAAAATGTTTTTTATAAAACTCATCCATTGAATATGAATCCTTCTCTTCTATTTCTTTTTGTAATTCTTCTTTTAATACAAATTTTATCCGGACTTCATCCTCATCTACTTTTTCATCTATTTTGACAAACTTCCCCTTGTCCCAATCAAATAAATCAAACACATCTTTTTTTTGACTACTCTTTAGCGGTTTATCAACAAGTACTGTAGAAGGTAATTTATAGTGTTCTGGCCCATATAAATCTTTACCTGTACTTGCATCAATAAACGCATGACTAGGCTCTGGTTCATATACAAGATGGTACCCTTTTACTTCTTCCCCGTTTTCATACTCACATGAAGAGTATGTTAAATCTACAAATACAAGTCTCATATCTTGTCTAGCTTTCAAATTTTCTAAAACGATATTCTCCCCAACAATTTCACTTGGCCATAACGGTTTTTTCTCTATGGCTTTTTGTCCATTGTAATGAAAATGCACAACATTACCTGAAGGGTGCACTTGCACAACACACCCAGTATTCGGCAATGGATAGCTATTCACTTCTTGCATATAATTTACTTCTTTCCAACCGCGCCTGTCGTCCTTAACCGTTACATATGTATAGAATTCATATCCTTCTTTTGTATATTTTTTTAAGAATGTATTTGCAACCTCTCTTGCTTTATTCTCCTCTATCGCTCCCTTATCACTCGAAAAAGAATTTCCATCATCTATCCTAAATTCAATTAAATTACCAGTATGTCTATTTAATGTAATTTGTATCTGTTTCTCCTCATCATCTTTATGTCCCCACCATAATAGATGATACGGGTCATCAACCCCTTCTTGATCATCTACAACAAGCCTATATTCATCTGGAATTTCAATAATATGAGCTACGTGCTCTTTTCTTTCTTTATCTTTTTGATTCACCATACCCTCTCCTTCGTTACAATTTAAGGTAATTATAACAAAGAAAACCAAAACTTATTAACAAAAAAAGACTAGAGATATCTCTAGTCTTCTACTTCGTCTCACGATGTAACGTTACTCGCTTTAATCGTGGACAATATTTTTTTAGTTCGATGCGTTCTGGATTGTTTCGTTTATTTTTTTTAGAAATATAATTACGATCACCGCACTCCGTACAAGCTAATGTAATATTTACACGCATAGGTAATTCTCCTTTCTTTCAAAGATCGCAAACTAAAACGTAATGATTACGATTTATATATTATAAAACTTCATTCTATTTGTCAATTGCAAAAACAAGAAGATTCTATTTAGAATCCCCTTGTTTTTATAGTTAAATAAATTTTATTAAAACGATTCGTATGTAACAAACTCACTAATTGGCTTTCGATATCCTCTTGGACGAACTTTAGTCGTATCACTTTTCCCTATCGTAATCATTAAAACAGGTATTACATGCTCTGGCATATTTAATTCACTTTGTACTGCTTTTTCATCGAAACCAATCATTGGACATGTATCATAGCCATAATATTTAGCTGCGTACATAAAAGTCATCGCACTTAACGAAGCATTTCTAATCGCTTCATCCTCCATGAAACGCTCTCCTTTTCCTTCATATAAACCTTTCGTTTGCCTAATGGTATCTTCATATTCGCATTCATCAATCATTTTTAAAACTTTCATACCGAAGTAAATATTTTCAACATTTTGGTATGCTCTTTTATCACCACAAACGAGCACTACCGCTGATGCACTCGATACTTTATATTGACCGAACGCTAATTCTTTTAATCTTTCTTTTCGCTCTTGATCACGAATTACAACATAATGTGTGTGCTGCAAATTATAGCAAGATGGAGAAAGATTAGTTAACTCAAATATTTTTTTAAAATCCTCATCAGGGATTTCTATACCTTGTATAAATTTCATTGCAGAACGTCTAGCAATTGCTAATTCTTCAAAGTTCACCGTATATCCTCCTTAATAACTATAAATTTAAATATACATTAATTTATACAAATGGATAAATCAAATAAAAACACTTTAAATCCGAATAATAATTATGATTAACAGCAAAAAAGACAAAAAGCTGAAACAATTAGTTCATACGAAATTCACACGAATCTATTACTATAGAAATTGTACATAGTGAACTTATTAACAATCACGTTTATTTATATAGAATCTTACTCGAAAGGAGTTGAAAGTATGAAAACTAAATATCGCTTTATGATCTCATCATTTGCCGCTTGTGCTTATATGATTTGGTATTTAGTATAATAACAACCTCACTTGTAAATAGGAAAAGGTGTGTATATAAAATGGAATATAATCAATCAACAGTTAACTACTGGAAAGCTTTTGTATTACCATATACATTTGCTTTAGAAGAGTTAAAAACTAAATTTGAAATTATGAACCGGGAAGCTCAATTTTTAGAGGATTACAACCCGTTTGAACATATAAAAACAAGACTAAAGCAACCTGAAAGTATTATTAAAAAGCTGGAACGTAAAAATTTATTACCGACAGTTGAAAATGCCCAAACGCATTTACAAGATATTATTGGTATTCGTATTACATGTTGCTTCGTAGAAGATATTTATCATTTAAAAGAAGTCATTCAAAAGCGTGAAGATATGGAAATCATAGAGGTAAAAGATTATATCGCTAATCCAAAGGGAAACGGTTATAAAAGTTTACACATGATTATTAAATATCCTTTATCACTGAATTCTGGTACAAAAGATGTATTTGCAGAAATTCAGTTACGTACACTGGCAATGGACTTTTGGGCAAGTTTAGAACACAAACTTTATTATAAATATGAAGGGAAAATACCGGAGTATTTAAAAGATGAACTACATGATGCAGCAATGAAAGCTGAAGATCTTGATAATAAAATGGCCACAATTCGTCAAGATATTGATGATATTGAGGCATGCTCAAATCAAATTATGCTACCACTATAAAAAAAGGTTCTCGCCAATGAGAACCTTTTTTGTACCATTTTTTAGAAGTGCGACTCCTACACTTATTAAAGTTTCACGTTATTTTTTCTCTATCGTGCGAACCTCTTCAATCTTCCATTTCTCATCTTCTTTTCCAAGAGCGTACTGTACTTTCTTTTGAAGAGTGACACTATCGTCTACTTCCTTTTCTTTCGTTTCAACAATAACATACCCTACTTTACTAGCTTTCATATCTATATGTTCCAATTCAATCTTCTTATTTCCCTTTTGAAATGCGGCTTCTTTTTGTGTTTTTAAGTCTTCAGCACTAGGCATCTTCTTTGAAAATAACTCCATATGTTCTGCAAGATTTTTTTCATTCGTCGTTCGCACAAATGTAGTAATAACATCTTGAATAGATTTCTCTTCTTCTTTTGTTATTTGTACCTTTTCCTCAGATTTTTTAGTAGTAGATTTTTGTTCTACGTTATTCTCTTCTTGTTGACATCCAACTAGTAATACTACAAACACTAGAAAGAATCTTAACTTTCTAAATAATTTTCCCATATTCCCAACTCCTAAAAAGAAAAGTGAGGCATTTCGCCTCACTTTCGCTCTTAATTAACGTCTTCCTTTATTCGGATCGCCGCCGCCAACAATATCAAAGACACGTTTCGCTATATTTGTATTCTCTTGAACGCCTGAGAATAAGTATTTACCTGGACCAAATGCATACACGTTCACATCTTCCCCTGTATGTCCACCAGTTGTCCAGCCTGTAACCGAGCGCTTATTGAAAATATCTTCAATTGCATTATCAATCTTTGTTATATCTTTTGACGGAGCTATATCATTTACAGCTTGAATTTCTTCTGGAGTTAATTGTAAATCAATATACTTTTTCAATGTTTCTTCTACATTTGCACCTTTTGCAATCTCATTTGCCATAAAGTCTGGTGTGCGTTTTGCAGCTTTAATTGGATCTACTTTAAAGTTATACTCGCCATTGGCCCCTAAAGATAATCCACCTGTAGCGTGGTCTGCCGTTGCAACAACTAACGTATTTTTATCTTTTTTCGCAAACTCAATCGCTGCTTTGAAAGCTTTTTCGAAGTCTTCCATTTCACTCATTGCACCAACGATATCATTATCATGTCCAGCCCAGTCGATTTGACTTCCTTCCACCATTAAGAAGAAACCATTTTTATTTTTGTTCAAACGCTCAATTGCTGCATTAGTCATTTCTTCTAATGAAGGTGTTTTATCATTACGATCAATCATTTTATCTAATCCACCTGGTGCAAATAAACCAAGAATTTGATCATTTTTATCATTTAACAATTGATCTCGATCCGTTACATAGCTATAACCAGATTTCTTAAACTCTTCTGTAAGATTACGATCTTTTCTAACAAAGTTCTTTACACCGCCGCCAAGCATAACATCTACTTTATGCTTCCCTTTAATTTTCTCATCAAAATAATCATTTGCAATTGCGTCCATATTTTTACGGCTAATGTCATGCGCACCGAAAGCAGCTGGTGTTGCATGTGTAATTTCAGAAGTTGCAACAAGTCCCGTTGATTTCCCTTTTTCTTTCGCTTGCTCAAGAACCGTTTTCACTTCCGCTTTATCATTATCAACTGCAATTGCAGCATTATATGTTTTAATCCCTGCTGACATAGCTGTTGCTGCTGATGCAGAGTCTGTAATATTTTCATGCTCATCTTCTGGGTATGTTTTTTGTGTTCCTACAAGATGCTTATCAAATTCTGTAGATTCCATTTCAAAGGTTTTTGGATTATCTTTCATATAACGGTGAGCCGTCATATATGAAGGGCCCATACCATCCCCAATTAATACGATAACATTTTTAATCTTTGCATTGCTTCCGTTCTCATCTGCATTAACCTCACTAGAACGAGTAAAATTCCATGTTGCTACCGAAGTAACTGCTAATGATGCCACAACTGCAAATGGCCATGCTTTTTTCACAAACTTTTTCACTGTCTTGTCCCCCTAATTAGGTTATTCATTTCCCACTATCAAATTTAATGGAAGACTATTAAGAGAAAATTAGCTGTATGTAAATTTTTTGTTAACTTATGTAAATATCAGTTATAATTTGTATAACTTTGTCTCTTCGTATCAGCCATCCTGCCCTTTACAATTTAAATATAAACAGGTTGGATTTCATTTAACGTAAATCTCTTTTTTTACATTTTGACTCTATTTTTATGAAATTAAATAGAAATGCGGTGAACCTTTATGAAAATAGTAAAGCTAAATGAGTCTTTTATTTTTGAATTACTTAATCTTTGCAAATCTGTTGGATGGTTACACGATGAAATTTTTATGAAAAAGCAATTCGAAATGTATCTTTCTATCGGCACACTTGTAGGTTATATTCATGAAAACAAACTCATTGCGACTGGAGGAGTATTTCCCTTTACAAGTAACTTCACTTCCATTGGTATGTTAATCGTTCACCCTAATTTTCAAGGACGAGGAATAGGGCGCATGTTGCTAAATCATTGCTTGGAACAAATTCATCCAAAACAACCAATTGCACTTATTGCGACAAAAGCTGGCGAACCTCTATACACATCATGTGGATTTCAAACAGCAACAACAATTCATCGTTTTGAAAAGCAAACTACTAAGACGTATCCTTCTCACTTACAACAAGTACGAGAAGAAGACCTTATATCTCTTACTTCTCTTGATCAAATTGCAACTGGTGTGAATCGTTCTCTACTTTACTCTTTGCTATTACCAAGGGCCATACACGCTTTTAAAATTGAAAGAAATAACCGTATAGAAGCTTTTTCATTATGCATACAAAAGGGCAATATATTATGTATCCATCCACTTATCGCCAAGCAAGAAGAAGATGCTATTCAATTATTAAAAAAGATATGTGAATGTTGGAATGGTATAGTACGAATTGATGTCCCACATTCACAATTTATATTTCGTAAATTTCTTCAAACAGAAAATTTCCAAGAAACGCTCCTTTCACCTCTTATGATAAAAAATGGTAGCCAACTTCCTGGAAATCGTAATATGCTATTTGCTATGATAGATACAGCGTTATGTTAGAAAGGAGACACCTAATTGAAGCGATTTAGCTATTTTATGGTAGGTTGTCTTACTCTTACACTATTAGTAGGATGTAGTGCAGCAGAAAAGCCAGTAGAACAAGTAAAGCAAGTGAAAAATACAATTACAGCTAAACTAGCTACCGAGGAAAAAATGGTAGAAATAGATGGTCAAACCATTTACTTTAAAAAGATTGGTAATGAAAAACCACCTTTACTTATGATTCATGGCTTTGGAGGGTCATCAGATGGTTTTCAAAAGATTTACTCCGATTTAGCAAAAGATCATACAATTATTTCTGTAGATGCTTTAGGATTCGGGCGCTCATCTAAGCCAATGGATTTTTATTATTCTTTTCCAACTCATGCAAATTTGTATTATAAATTAATGAAAAAACTAGGGTATGATTCATTCGCAATACTGGGGCATTCCATGGGGGGAGAAATTTCTCTAAATTTAACATATTTATATCCTGAAGCAGTTACTCACCTTATTTTAACTGATGCTACAGGTGGTCCTCATACATTCGTTACTAAACAAGGCTCACCAAAACCACAATTGCCGACTGATTTAAATGCCGTTTCTTCTATTACTGATTATGATGAGAGCAAAGTGAAATTCAAACGTAACGATGAAGAGCATTATAACAAAATGAAACTATGGCCTAGACGTCTTAAAATTAATGCGAATGAAATGAAACAGCCGACTTTAATTATATGGGGCAGAAATGATAGTAGCGTTTCTTGGAAAGAAGGAGAAACGTATCATCAATTCTTAAAAAATAGCACTTTACATATTATTGAAAAAGGTTATCATGCACCATTTCGCCAAGAACCACAAGAATTTGTCGGGTATGTACAAGACTTCTTTAAGAACAATCCGATCAAAGTTGAAAAATAACATAAACGGGTATCTCATTTTGAGATACCCGTTTTCATATATTAAGCAGCTTGCTTTTGGCGTTTTTGAGTTTTTGATCCTAATACTTTCGGGATAACAAAGCCATCCATTCCAAATTTCCCAGCGTTCATACCGGCAACAAGAACAAACATAGATAAGATAACCATCTCAGGGTTCACACCAATTGACCCACTAAACATATAGGAAAAGTTCATTACAAGACCAAAAAAGACCGCTGTTTTTGTTAAACAGCCTACAATTAAACCAATTCCGACTAAAATTTCTCCCCATGTTACAAGCGTATTAAACAAATCTACATTTGGAATTGCAAATTCTTGTAAGAATGATGCCCACCAAGATTGAACAGCCGGTTGTGCACCTTTAGATTTTTCAATTGCGCCTTGCAAATAACCTGTTGCATCGAATCCTTTTCCTTGTAGTTTACCGATTCCAGCCATTAACCATGTGTAACCAAGATATACTCGAATTACTGCTAATACAAAAGAAACTGCTTTGTTTTCTCTTAAAAATTGAATAACCATATCTTCCTCCTAAAGTTGTAATTAAGTTAGTTACAGTTAATATAATAACATTAGTTACTTATTTTTCAAACGTTAATTATGAATAATTCATGACATGTGTATGAAACATTAAAAACTAACGTTTATATAGTAACTTTTATTACCTGTAAAAACTTGAACATATCATACCACAGGTGATAATCATTTTCATTGAAAAAAATGTAAAAAAATTGTGAGTTAAATGTGAAACACGTTTATTCGAATATAGAATAAACGTGTTTCATACTAATTATAGAATCGAAATGTATGTGTCTCCTCATCAATTAAACTCGCTTCTTGAAACGCTTCTTCTAACGTTTTCCCATGGTTAATAACCCCATAAAATAAGCGTATAGTAAACATAAGTGCTGCATTTCCATCTACATAATCAATCGATCCAATATATGATTTTGCACCACTATGTAAAAAAGATTTTGCAAGTTTTTGCTCCCCTAATGTGCACCCGCTATTTACAATATGTGTATTATGCAATTTTGCATATTTATAAATTTCTGCTTTACCAAAATACCCTCTCGGTTCATCTTGTTCATATACTTCTTCGCCTAACTCTTCCATGACAAACTTCCCTTCTTCACCATGAAAGCAAAAAATAATATAATTAATATCGTTAAATAAGTTCTTTCCAGAAAGAACTTCCACAAAATCTTTCGGTCTACCAATCCAATATGTCACAACTCTTGCACCAAAATACTCAAGAGATGCTCGTATTGATTGCGCCTCTAAATCCGAATTAAAACCAACTACTAATGCAATATTCAACAAACAACCTCCATCCTATAATCAGCCCTTATCAATCAGACTTTTATGGGATAAATCCATTTCATATATACCTGTTTCTTTCAAAAAATCTGATCTAGTTAAAACGACTTTATGTAAATATTGCCTATATGCTGTAATTGTTCCATCGTGAGATACAATGCAAATTCTTTCCGCACCCAGTTCATAACACCAAAGAAGAAATTCATCTACTATTTGCTGAAAACTATTCTCTGAAATAGTGTTTATACCTTCCTTCCATAACTGATTATTTGAGCTTTTCTCTATCGCAAAATGCGGAAATAACTTTGTTATCATTCCCTGATCTACTATATAATCGCACGGTAATGTTTTCGCTCCTTCTCGATAAGGAAAAATACGCGGAGATACATATGGATGGACTATTTTTTGACAAGCTACTTTCGCACTCCATATTGTCGCCGTTTGTAAAGTTCTAAGTGTAGGACTAACAATTAATATATCCGCTTCTTGTAATGATACATCACGTTGAAGTAATTTAGCTTGAGCCTTTCCTACTCTCGTCAATGGTGGGTCAAACACTTGTAAACTTTCTGGTAAATCCGTTGTATGTTCACCTTCACCATGCCGAACAAAAACGATTTTCATATTCAGTCTCCTCTTACTATAAAATCCTCACACATATTTCTTCCCTATTGCATTCTTTATTCCTGCTGTATAAAAACCGATATGTAAAAAAGGTTTGACAAGAAAGTTTGTAAAATATTACAATATTACATGTAAAATACTTTTTACACCGAAAGGAGAATTACATATATGAAATGGATAATTGTCTTTATTGGAATGATTGTATGGGGATATATAAACGGCTTCTTTAGTAGTGATAAAACTGCTAATCCTTGGATTACAGATGATGAACGTGAAACAAAAATTAAACAAAAAGCAATTACGGCAAGCTGGTCCGGTGTTTTTATGTTTTGTACCATTAGCCTCTTAAATAAATGGTTAGGTTTAAGCACAAATGATAAATCACCGTACTTACCAGACCCTATCGCAACTATTTTAAAGGCAAATGTAGAGTTACAAGTTTTACTCATGCTATTTGTTATGTATGGAATATTTTACTTACATTATCGAAGAAAATTAAGTGCCTAACTTCTAACTCATGATTATCCTCCTAAATGGTTATAGTAATCATGACAAAATGAAAGGAGAGATATAAACATGAGTAACTCGAATGAATTTTTAGATACACTACATGAAAAACAAGCAAAAGATGAACAAAATAGAAAGCGCCAAGGGAACGGAAACCCAGCGAAAAAAAAGCCAAATAAAACACATAAATAACAGTAAAAAACTGCCTAAAACGATCTTTTAGGCAGTTTTTTATTCTTCTTTCACCGAGATAACATTTTCCCAATTCCATTTCTCATAATACCACTCTGGTATATCTACATTTTCAATCCACTTTTTTTCATGTTTTCCATCACTATGAGCTATCCATATATTAGCTTTCTTACGATCTGAACGTATCCATATTAATTGATTGCTCTTCTTCATGAAAATTGGATGATAATCGCCTTGCTTATTAGATGACTTTGTAATTTGATATTGTTTATCGCTTGTGCTATTTATCTCATATAAAGATGGGAATGGCCTTTTTTCTGGCAGAGTTTCAAACCCTCCCTCTTTTGCTCGTGAAACGATAATTACATTATCGTTCTTCCATGTAAAATCCCAATCCACATATCCTTTCGGCGTAAATGTTTGCTGCTGGAGTGCTGGCAGTTCTTTTATTTTTAAATGTTTATTCTCTAATGCAACTCTCCCGCTTCCTTCAATATAAGCCAATATGTTTTTTGATGGCGCCCATTTGAACCATTCTGTATTTAATAGCATTTGATCTACTATTTCAAACCGACTACCATCTGCTCGAACTAAGCAAAGCGTATTACTATCAGCTGACCATGAAGCTGTCGGTACCGCTAAAAATGAAATCCACTTTTGATCTGGTGACCACTTAAAGCCACTTGCTACTAGCGCTAGAAAATCATCATGTTCATTTGGCAATGCATACAAATGCTTCATTTTGTGAGGATTCATATGTGCATCTTTTTGCACTTCATATAGCTGAGCCCCTGTCCATCCTGTTGGAAGTAAGTGCGCTTCAGAGGATACAAGAAAGTTCTTTCCATCAGGATACCATGCATAATCACCCACACCAGCCGATACATTTTCAAAATCTGCATTCTTTTTTTCTACATCAAATGTATTCAATGTACCTGTAAATATAAATGCAATTATATTTTCTGTTGGTGACCATTGATAATTCGATGCTTCTGAGTGAAACGGCGTAACTTTCTTTCCATCTTTCAGCCGATATAACTCAAGAATATTTTGTTTCTCCCCTTTTACATATGCCAGCCATTCTCCATCATGTGACCACTTTGGCCCTGTTATGTTCTCTCCTTTTGTAAGTTGTTTTTCTTTCCCATCAACTTTAATCCAAAGGTTATGATGACGAATAAAAGCAACTTTCACACTATTATTTTCTGCGCTAGTAATAGCGATAGAACATAAAAACATAAACAACACTACACTACCACTTACTATTAGCCTTTTCATACCATCACTCCATTTCCCTCATAGCATTCCTCACTTTCTTCCTACAATATGTGAAAAATATCGATTCGACATAATTAGAAAAAATTTCCCAAGAAATTTTCAATTCATAGAGGATTGGTATGAATTATGTCGAAAGTATAGTTTATCCAACATTTATATTTATAAGTTCTAACTAAAATGTAAGATTATTTTTCTGAATATTGACACTTTTTTATTAGGGGGAGTATCAATGAAAAAAACTACATCTACACTATTAAGCATGGCGCTTGTCTTTTCTAGTTTTGGAGCTTTAAGCGCTCATGCTGAATCACTACAAAAGGAGAAGCAATTTAGTCCACAATTAAAAACAACGATTGAACAGTGGGGAGAACATAAAATTGCTCAAAATGTTGAAACGAAAACAACAAAAGAAATATCAGTAATTGTAGAATTGCAACATGCACCTCTCGCTGCTCAAAGTAATATTCAGCATGCTCCAGATTTACAAAATAGTAATGCGCAGTCTTATCATGCTGAGCTAAAAAAAGCACAAGAAGATACGACTAAGAAAATAAAAGAAAAAGCACCTGGTGCAAAAATTAAAGAAGTGTATAATACGTTATTTTCCGGATTCTCTATTTCAGTTCCTGGAGATCAAATTACCTCTCTTGCCTCTTTACCTGAAGTAAAAGCAGTCTATCCGAACTTAACATATAAATTACATGAAACATCAAAAAGTACTACTAACGAAGAAGCACCAAATATCGGTGGACCGACAATTGGTGCACCTGAAGCGTGGAATTTAAAAGATCCATCTGGCAAACCGCTTGATGGAAAAGGCATGAAAGTAGCCATTATCGACTCTGGCGTAGACTATACACACCCTGACTTCAAGGCAAATTATATCGGTGGATATGACACGGTTGATGAAGATAGCGATCCAATGGATGGTAACGTACATGGTACTCAAGTAGCTGGAATTATTGCGGGTAATGGAAAAATTAAAGGCGTTGCTCCAAACGCTTCTATTCTAGCCTATCGTGTAATGAATGACGGTGGAACTGGTACAACAGATGATATTATCCAAGGGATTGAGCGAGCGATTCAAGATGGTGCGGATGTGTTAAACCTCTCCCTTGGGCAGGATTTAAATGTACCTGATCAGCCTGTAACATTAACGTTAGAACGAGCAGCGAAACTTGGTGTTACTACTGTCGTTTCAAATGGAAATGACGGACCAAAACCTTGGTCTGTTGATGCTCCCGGTAACGCAAGTAGTGTCATTTCTGTTGGAGCATCTATGGTTTCTATCCCGTTTCCAACATTCCAAGTAGCTGGTTCCAGCAAAACATATCAAGGGTTACCGTTATCAAAATCTGATTTTCCAATAGGAAATGATTCCCCTCTTGTATACGCTGGTTATGGCAATCCAAGTGATTATGCAAAACAAGATGTGAAAGGGAAATTCGCACTTATTTTACAAGGTACTTCTAGTACATTAGTAAAAGCAGAACAAGCGAAGCAAGCTGGGGCACTTGGTGTGTTATTAATCTCTAGCGAAAAAGAAATTAATATGATGCCGGAATATTTTTCACGTGAACATCTAGCTGTCCCAGTAATGCAATTATCAAATACAAATGGGGAAGAATTAAAAACTTTAATTACAAAACGAAAGAAAAATATAAAAATTGGACAACCAAAGCAAACAGAACTTATCGGTAACTTTAGTTCAAGAGGACCATCACAAGGAAGTTGGCTAATAAAGCCTGATGTTGTTGCACCTGGAGTACAAATTACTAGTACAGTACCGCGAGGCGGCTATGAATCGCATAACGGAACAAGTATGGCTGCTCCGCAAGTAGCTGGAGCGGTTGCCCTCTTGCGTCAAATGCATCCTGATTGGACGACAGAACAATTGAAAGCGGCTCTTGCTAACAATGCAAAAACATTACATGATGTCAATGAAAATACATACCCTGTTATGGCACAAGGATCAGGTTTAATTAACATTCCGAAAGCAGCTCAAACAAATGTATTAGTAAAACCTAACAATGTCAGCTTTGGTCTTATTAAGCCAAATAGCGGAAAAGTAAAACTGACGCAAAATGTTACATTACAAAACCTTTCTAGTAAAAAGAAAAGTTTTTCAACTCGTGTGGAATTACTTGATGCAAGCACAAAAACAAAAGTAAGAGCTTCTGTCCCTTCATCGATTAGCATACAACCGAATAGTAGTACCGAAAAACCATTTACTATCACTGTAGATAGCTCACTACCACAAGGTGTGTATACTGGAAATGTATATGTAAAAGAACAAGGGGCAAAAGAAGAAATTCGAATTCCATTCACATTTAGTATCGATCCTAAAGATTATAAACGTATCGATGGACTTGAAATTATTAATTCTACTTTTAGCCCAAATGGCGACCACGTACTAGATGATAATCTCATCAACTACTATTTAGTTGCGCCTGTGGATGATGTAACATTGCATGCAAATTTAGTTACGAAAGAACGTGTAACGTATCAAGGGATTATCCATCAAGCTAAAAATGCAACTCCTGGATACAAACCTTTCAAATGGAATGGTACAAAAGCCGATGGAACTCCTTTAGCTGACGGGCTATATCAAATCGAAGCAGTTGCTTCTAATTCTGGCGGAGAAACAAAACAAACAGCTGCTGTATTTCTTGATCGAACTGCACCTAAGTTAACATACGAAGTTGACCAAGAAAATCTCGTAATTAGAGGAAAAGTTGATGATATTCTACTAGATTGGATGTCAGAATCTGGTTGGATAGCACCTGGTATTCCAGTGAGAATGCAATATGAAATTAACGGAAATGGTGTATGGGACCAGGCATTCCTGAACCCTTGGGAGAAAAGCTATGACATTTATTTCGATCGTACTCAATTACAAGAAGGAAAAAATACTATTCACATTGTAGCAACTGATGCAGCTGGCAATACCTCTAATTTAACTGTTAATTTAGAAGTGAAATAAAGTGAAACTTTAATCAGTAGAGATTTCGTTCATCCCCACTGATTATTACCCTTCACCAATCGGGAGTTACGGGCAGTTAATCTCCCATCTCACTTCTTTGCTCCAACCGAATTTTGAGGTAGGAATTTTACTGCTCATTAACACGGGATAAAAAATTTTTGTTGACAATTTTTTTAATATAGTTTTATAATACAAAACATAGTTTAGTTGAACGAATTATATATCGGCTTTGAAGGAATACTAGTAGCGACTTATATCACTGTCTCAGAGAACTGATGGTTGGTGCGAATCAGTACATATACAAGCGTGAATTACAATTCTGGAGCTTCTTTCCCGTAATGCTTTTTATGCATGAAGAGAAAGACGGATCTTTCCGTTATCGTAAAGTGAGTGGTAAACAATTAGTTGTTTACAAATAGGGTGGTACCGCGATTTTTATCGTCCCTATCGGATTTTCCGATAGGGACTTTTTTACGTCCATCCTCTTACACAATTTCATATATACGCGTTGAAAGAATCGCAGTAGTATCTTATATCCCTGTTACAGAGAGCTAATGGTCGGTGGAAATTAGCACATATATAAGTACGAATTACAATTCTGGAGCTTCTTTTTCGTAGTGCTTTTATGCATGAAGGAAAAGACGGAATTTTTCCGTTATCATTAATTGAGATGTAAGTATATTTTCACTTACAAATAGGGTGGTACCGCGATTCTTTCGCCCCTATCGGATTTTCCGATAGGGGCTTTTTCTATTTCTCACAGAAACAGATGTTAAATAATTCCGAATCTTATGATAAAATTTTATAAGCGCTTACAAATAATGAAGGGAGGTGATACAAGCTATACGAAATCGATATTCAATTTTATAGAAAAAAAGGAGGATGTCTAAATGACAAAGAAAACAGAAATTCCATCGCATTTAAAACCATTCGTATCCACACAACATTATGATCAATACACACCGGTGAATCACGCTGTGTGGCGTTACATTATGAGACAGAATCATAGCTTCTTAAAAGACGTTGCTCATCCAGCCTATGTGAACGGACTACAATCATCTGGTATTAATATAGATGCAATTCCAAAAGTAGAAGAAATGAATGAGTGTTTGGCACCAAGTGGCTGGGGCGCTGTAACGATTGACGGACTTATTCCCGGCGTAGCATTCTTCGATTTTCAAGGACACGGATTACTACCGATCGCAACAGATATTCGGAAAGTAGAAAATATCGAGTACACACCAGCTCCAGATATCGTACACGAAGCCGCAGGACACGCACCGATTTTACTTGATCCTACATATGCAAAATATGTGAAACGTTTTGGGCAAATTGGTGCAAAAGCTTTCTCTACAAAAGAAGAACATGATGCATTTGAAGCTGTTCGTACATTAACGATAGTGAAAGAAAGCCCTACTTCTACTCCTGATGAAGTTAAGGCTGCTGAAAATGCTGTAATTGAAAAACAAAACTTAGTTTCTGGTTTATCAGAAGCTGAACAAATTTCACGTCTTTTCTGGTGGACAGTAGAATATGGATTGATCGGAAATATAGATGATCCAAAGATATATGGTGCTGGTCTCCTTTCTTCTGTTGGCGAAAGCAAACATTGCTTAACAGACGCTGTAGAAAAGGTTCCATTTTCTATCGAAGCATGTATAGGGACAACTTATGACGTAACAAAAATGCAACCACAACTATTTGTTTGTGAATCCTTTGAAGAATTAACAGATGCGCTTGAAACATTTTCTAAAACAATGGCCTTTAAAACAGGTGGAAAAGAAGGTTTAGAAAAAGCAATTCGCTCTGAGAACTATGCAACAGCTGAGCTAAATAGTGGATTACAAATTACAGGTACATTTAGCGAGACAATTGAAAACGATGCAGGTGAATTAATTTACATGCGAACAAATTCTCCAACGGCATTAGCGCTTCATAATAAACAGTTAGCAAATCATTCTACTTCTGTACACAGTGACGGATTTGGAACACCGATTGGATTACTCACTGAAAATATTGCATTAGAAAATTGTACAGACGAACAACTACAATCATTAGGAATTACAATTGGAACTATCGCTGAGTTTACTTTTGCAAGTGGTATTCATGTAAAAGGAACAGTAACAGATATTGTAAAAAACGATAAGAAAATTGCTCTTATTTCCTTTATCGATTGCACAGTTACTTATAACGCCCGCGTTTTATTTGATGCTTCATGGGGCGCATTTGATATGGCTGTTGGCTCACAAATCACTTCAGTATTCCCAGGTGCCGCAGATGCCGCAGCATTTTTCCCAATGGATGAAGAAGTTCACGAAATTCCTGCTCCACTTGTACTGAATGAACTTGAACGTATGTATCAAACAGTTCGAGATATTCGAAGTGAGGGGATTTTACACGACGCGCATATCGATCAATTAGTAGCAATTCAAGAAGTATTAAATAAATTTTATGCGAAAGAATGGTTGCTGCGCCTTGAAGTATTAGAGTTACTTTTAGAGCATAACAAAGGGCATGAAACATCGGCAGCATTACTACATCAACTTTCTGCCTTCACAACTGACGAAGCTGTAACACGCCTTATTAACAATGGTCTTGCGTTACTTCCAGTAAAGGATGTGAAAAATGATGCTAAGATTAACTGAAGAAGAAGTTCACGAAGAATTATTGAAGGTAGATAAATGGATGGTAAAAGATGAGAAATGGATTGAACGAAAATATATGTTTTCCGACTACTTAAAAGGAGTCGAATTTGTCTCTGAAGCCGCCAAACTATCAGAAGAACATAATCACCATCCATTTATCCTTATCCAGTATAAAGCAGTTATTATTACTTTGTCATCTTGGAATGCAAAAGGTTTAACGAAACTAGATTTTGAGCTTGCAAAACAATTTGATGAACTATTTTTACAAAACGAAAAAGCAATTATAAGAAAATAAAAGGAGAAGCCTTTTTAGGCTTCTCCTTTTATTTTGAAATGGATACAATGTCCAAATGGATCCTCGACTTGTAATATTCCATCTTTGTACGTAGCAATCTTGCCAATATTTTTTAAGCTTTCACATACTTGCTCTTTTTGTTTTTCATTCGCTAGTACAACTGTGAAATATTTCAAACCAACAGAACCTGGCATTTGCGGTGGTACCCCTTCACCTTGCCATGTATTTAAACCGATATGATGATGATAACCACCTGCAGATACGAACAATGCTCCATTACGAGCTGGAATCGTTACTTCAAAACCAAGACCATCAACATAGAAACGTTTCGCTTCCTCTAAATCAGCTACATGAAAATGAATATGCCCCATCACAGTACCAGCTGGAAAGCCATTCCATGTACTTCCTTGCTGTAATAATTCTTCACCAGCTAACGGGTTACTAACAAATGGGAGTTCTCCATTCTCATCACGCCAAACTTCTTTTTGTCGATCATGATAAATTTCAATCCCGTTTCCATCTGGATCAGCTAAATAAAGAGCTTCACTAAAGTAATGATCGGCTCCGCCATGTAGTGGATATACCATCTCTACAAGATGACGAAGAACATTCGCTAAATCCTGTCTACTTGGTAATAAAATTGCGTAATGATATAACCCTGTTCTTCCTCTTTGCTTCGGAAAAGCTTCTTTCTTTTCTTCAATGATAAGAAGTGGTTCATCATTTTCATTCCCAAATGTAACGACTGCTTCTTCTTCTCTTAGCACCTTCATACTTAGTACTTCCGTATAAAACTCTAGTGATTTCTTTACATTAGATACGTATAAATGAACAACATCAAGTGTTGTATCGGGATGAAGTTGAAAACTCATCTTGTTAGCCCCCCCATTTAAATTAGTTCTTCTTTGACATTTTTTCTTTTAAGAAATTATCTACAAAACCATCAGCTTTTGCAACAAATAAGTATGCACCCATTGCTAATAATGCAAGTTCTAATTCGAAACCAGGATTTTTTCCATCTCCCAATAAACCAGCTGACCATTTCACTTTTACGATTGCTCCAACCATAACAAGTGCAAATAATAATCCAATATATCTTACACCTAAACCTAGAATTAATAATAGACCTCCAACTAATTCAAACGTTGCTACACCGTATGCAAGTCCTCCTGGTAAACCAATACTTGTAAACCATCCTGCAATATTGTCAATTCCTGATTGGAATTTTGTTAAACCGTGCATGAAGAATGTTACCCCTAACACGATACGAATAATTAAGTTACCAATATGTTGATTCATTTCATTCTCTCCTTTATAGTTTTCTTATACAAAACTTTTATTTACATTACAAAACATACACTAATTTTTTTTATTCGTCAATTCATTTTCACTGGGAAAAAATATATTTTTTTTGCTATGATACAAATAGTTGTTTACAAAAAGGAGCTTGATTTTATGAATATTGGTTCTGCAATACGTGAAATTCGTCAACGTAGAGGCATAACAATTGCACAAATTTGCGAGGGAACAGGTCTTTCTAAAGGATTTATGAGTCAGGTTGAAAATAATAAAACATCACCATCTATCTCAACTTTAGAAACGATCTCCAATTTTTTAAACGTTCCCCTTCCCTATTTATTGTTAGAGCAAAAAGATCGATTAAAAATTGTCAAAAAAGAAGAACGGAAATACAGTGTATACGGCAAAGATGAGCAAAGAATTGAACATGTTGCGGAGCAAGGGGGCCTTCGCCTATCTTTAGTAGAAATCCCAACTGGATTCCCGAAAGAAAACTCACCAAATGCCCATGAAGGGGAAGAATGTCACCTTGTATTACGCGGAAAACTAGAAGTTCAGCACGGTGAAGATATTGCAATTGTAGAAGAAGGTGATTCTTTCTCATGGAATGCATGCGTTCCTCATATTGTTCGTAATATAGGAGAAGAAACTGCATTATTACTCATCTCTAGTTATGCGGAAAATCGAAAACGTGTTTATTAAATAATAAAAAAAAGAAGCCTGTTAAACAGGCTTCTTTTTTATCCCCTTATAATTCCATAACTTGTCCCAACTAGTACAGTCTTTTCATGCTGATTGCGATAAACTGACTCGATTGAAACTTTTTTATAGCCTTCCATTTGCTCAACATTTGTTAAAGTTAGTTCACAAGTGATCGTATCTCCTGTGAAAACTGGTCTAATAAACTCACTTACTAATTCTCTTGCTATGTAATGTAACTCTTCTCCCACTTTCGTCCCAATGCTAGCAGTCAATAAACCATGAACCATTAATCTTCCATTTTCATCGTATTCCACATGGTGTCTACCTTTATCACCGGTAATATTTGCAAATTCAAAAACTTCTTCCTCAGTAAATCTTCTTTCATATTTAAATACATCCCCAGCTTTTACACTCATTTTTATCCCCCTAATAATAAACAGAATTTTCTTTTATTTTATCATAAAACGAGCCTCAATCCATTCTCTATTATCAAAAGTCTCAAAATTACCTCGCTATACTTTTTTACTTTCCATTCATTTATCGGTGACCATCTCTTTTCGCGACTTGGTATCCATAATACGCACATGTTCCATTTCTCGATAGCTCTCTAACTTCAAATCCACAACTTCTATAAAAATCAAAATTGTTCGCTGATGTATGCGCAAACCAATCACCGTGGGGAAGTTTTTGCAGGCAAAGAGCTACAAGCTTCTTACCTAATCCCTTCCCTCTATATTCACACTTCACAACTAAATTTACTATGTTCGCAATCATAATTCCATCAGAAATGACTCTAACCATCGCAACCATCTCTTCCTCATCCCAAATTGTAAAAGCCCATGTTGAATTTTCGAATGCTATCGTAAATTTTTCAATTTGCCAAGAAGGGATATTATCATTACTCCAACCGGCATCTTCAAACAAAGCTTTAATTGCATATGCTGGTACGCTACTCGTTCCCTCACGAATAATAAGTCCATTATGATAAATGTACATGTAACCCCTCCCTTTATTTTCATATACCATTCTTCAAAAAATGCAATTTACCTTTAAAAAAGTAATTTTTTCATCCAACACGCTTAATAGAATAAACTAGAACATCGATTCCATGAAATGACGTTGTTTTCTCATAGCTGAGCCCGGTTTTTCTAGCAACAAATATTGAGGCGGGATGATTCGGATTAATAAGAGAAATTAATTTATTCATTCGTAATGCTTGGAAACCATAGTCACGAAATGCTGCCGCCGCTTCTTTTGCATACCCTTTTCCCCAATACTGAGGAAGTAACCAATAACCAATTTCAATTTCCTCTTTTCCATCTATCTTCTGCTTTACCAGCCCTGCATGACCAATTCTTGTTCCCGTTTCCTTTTCAATCAATACAAATAAACCGAGACCGTTTTTATAGCTAGGAATCACCCATTCCTCCAGACTTTTTTTACACTGCATATATGTTTTTAACGTCCCATTTCCAATATAACGCATTACCTTCTCGTTCCCCCATAGTGAAGCGTAGAACTGTAAATCATCCATTGTATATTTGCGAATTTGTAAACGTTCTGTATGAAACATGCTGGCACTCCTTTCCACTAATTTTTTCTTCATTTCACGATCACGTTTTGTGTGTATACGAAATGTTACTATTTATTATAAAGTGAAACTTTAATCAGTGGGAAATTTTGTTCATCCCCACTGATTATTAGCCTTCACCAACCAGGCGTTTACGGGCAGTGTATCTCCCGTCTAACTTCTTTGCTTTAGCCGAATTTTTAGGCGGGAGTCTTACTGCCTGGAAAATAGCGGGATAAATGAACCAACAACAAAATACAGAATATTCATTCTTAATAACTAAAAAAAGCAGTAGACAAATATTGTCCACTGCATCCATATCATAACTAGCATAAAGAAAACTACAATTGAGGGGGGTGTAGGATTTTCAAATATACTAGATACTTATCCCGTTCTAACGGGCGGTAAACTTTCCAATTGTTTCAAGTGAAAAGTTTACCGCACATAAGAACTTCCTTCGTTCATTAAGATAGTATTGCTAAATAATCATATACACGCTTAGATTTCTCTCCACCCATTCGTGCATGTTGAAGAAGAGAAATACCATGAGGGCCAGATGCACGCAATGCTTCTGGTTGAGCTACTAAAATAGCTTGTACAACTTCTAATTCACCAAGCATAGCTGCTGCAAAAATATCCATCCGAGCACCCTTTTCTAGTAAATAAAGAGCAATATCTTTACGACCTACATGTGCCGATGCGCCTAACGCACTTTCCCAATCTGATCCACCCCAATTATAAGAGGCGTGAAGTAAGCTTGGCGATTCAGCTAATAGCTCTTGTACTTTCTCTAAATCCCCGTGAGCTGCCATAACAAATTCTCTTACTAATTCAGTGGTAATACGCTCTTCTGTTTGCATCGCTCTTCTCCCCTTCTAGAAATTCGTTTCGGTGTAAAAAACGGTTTGTCATTTCCTTGAAAAATATCTACATCTATGCCAAATACATGTTGAAACATTTCATGGCATAGTACTTCTTCTGGTATACCATCATATTGAATCTTTCCTCGCTTTAATACGAGTAAACGATCGCTATATTGAGCAGCTTGGTTAATGTCATGTAAAACCATTATAATTGTCATTCCAAACTCCTCATTTAATCGTTTCACAAGTTCCATTACTTCCAACTGGTGAACGATATCTAAAAAGGTTGTTGGTTCATCCAATAATAAGACATTTGTACGTTGCGCTAGCGTCATCGCAATCCAAGCACGTTGCCGTTCCCCTCCTGATAAAGAATGTAAAAGACGATATTCATACCCTTCAAGATTTGTAACAGACAATGCCCAATCAACAATTTCTTCATCTTCTTTATTTAAGCGGCTACTCCATGATTTATGTGGACCTCTTCCGAACTCAATTAGTTCTTTCACTGTCAAATCTAATTGATGATCATGCATTTGTGGTAACATCGCTAATTGCTTCGCTACATCAGCACTCTTCATTATATGAATATTTTTCCCATCTAAAATGATGTCCCCTTCGCTTTGTTTCAGTAGCCTTGCTATTAAACGAAGCAAAGTAGATTTTCCCGATCCATTCGGACCAATTAAACTAACGATTTCTCCAGCCTTAATATGTACATTCATATTTTGCATTTGAAATCTTTCAGAGTGTGCATAAAACACTTTGTTAACGGAAATCACGTTGTTTTCCTCCTCTATGAATTAAATATAAGAAGAAAGGACCACCTAAGAAGGACAGTAAAATACCAACAGGCAATTCGATTGGGTCAAACCAACTTCGAGCTATTGCATCTGCAAAAACAAGTAATACCCCGCCGCCAAGGCATGATAAAGGTAGCAAATATCTATAATCATTTCCAACTAATAAACGCAGCATATGTGGTACGACAAGACCGACAAATCCAATAAGACCAGACACACTTACCGCAATTCCAGCTAATAATGTACTTACTACGATTAAATAAAACCGACTTTTTTCCACATTATGTCCTAATAGTTTTGCCATTTCATCTCCAAGCATTAACACTCGAATATGCTTAATACCAAAGAAAGCTAATATAATGGCGAATATTGCATAATAAATAATCATGTTTAAATGTGCCCAACTTACACCACCAATGCCGCCCGCTAGCCACGGTAACACGGATTGTACTTTGTCACTATGTAATAACATTAAAGCTGACGTTGCTGCACCAATTAATGCATTGATTGACACTCCTACTAAGACAATTCTTGAAGGTGGTGCCCCTTTTTGCCATGATAAAGCATAAATAACCATCGCTGTTATGAAAGCTCCTAAAAACGCCCCTAGTGGTAAAAAAGCTAGATGTTGTGGGAATAAAATCATGATGACAATTGCTACAAGGCCTGCTCCAGATGAAACCCCGATAATACCAGGATCTGCAAGAGGGTTTCTCATAACCCCTTGCAGCAGTGTACCAGATGCAGCTAAACATGTTCCTACTATAAACCCAACGAGAACTCTCGGTATGCGAAGATCCCATACAATTCGATGAACTGTCGAACCTTCATCTTGTATACCTGTTAGAATGTCTCGTACAGAAAAAGATAAACTTCCTGCGAAAAGTCCGTAAAAGAGGCCTAGAATTGTTAATACAACTAAAGTAACTGCTATTATCCATCTTTTTTTCGCAAAAGGATGTTCCTTTTCTCTTACTACTTCACTACTTTCCATACGTATCATTTCCTTACATCTTGTATACTTTTATACATAAAGTCCATTGCTTCTGTAACTTTTGTCCCAGGATTAGATCCAAATAAATCAGGTGGCAAAATAACTACGCGGTTTTGTTTTACTGCATCTAAATTTTTCCACGCTTCATTTTTCATCATTTCGCCTTCGAATGCTTTTTTCACACTTTTTGGATCTCCGTGTGTAATTAAATAAATGACATCTGGATTCGCCTCAATAATACGTTCTACACTTAGCTGTGCATATTGTGGATATTCTTTCGTTTCTGGAAAATCAGAAGCAATATTTTTCCCGCCTGTTTTTTCTAAAACATCACCTGATAAAGATGTTGGTAATGCCGCTAAATAAGTACCTGGTGCGCCATACACTAGCAATGCTTTCACATCGCTCTTTTTCTCATATTTCTTCATTTGATCATTGATTTTTTGATTAAGTTCTTTTGCTTTATCTTCTTTCTTCATTACCGTTCCATATAATTCAATATTCTTTTGAATATCTTGTACAGAATTCGCAGAAGAAATGATTACTTTCGTTCCCTGTCCTTCAACCGTTGGCACATTCTTTTGGAATCCATTGTTAGCAACAAGTACATCGGGCTTTAAACTAGCAATTTGCTCAAAGTTCGGTTGATGTGCATTCCCGATTACTTTTGCTTTCTTTAACTCCTCTGGAAGAGTTAATTTCGTATCCGGACGACCTACTACTTTTCCACCTAAAGCATGAATAATATCCATGTCTCCCATACTTAATGTTGCAAAACTTTCTGGTACTTTATCGAATGTTACCTTTCTCCCTGACAGGTCGGTAATTTCGATTTTTTCTTTTCCTTTTTCTGTTTTGGTTGCAGACGCTTTCTCGTCCCCTTTGGCACTGCAACCTATTAACAAGAAAAAAATAGATAAAATCGCTGTAAATAGCGTAATAGATTTTTTCATTCCTTCACCTCTAATTGATAATGATAATCATTAACTACTATTCTACTTTAATTGATAAGGATTATCATTGTCAACATGAAACGCATACATTTTTCTACAAAAAACAAAAAGCGCGACAAAAAGATTCTTTCTTTTCGCCGCGCTCTAGTTAACAATATTATTCACATTCATTTTCCTCTAACTGGTCACGCATCACTTTCACACGCTGAAAGAAAAAGAACGATAAACTTAAAAATATAACGATGCTCCCCATCATAACAAAAAATTGGATTGTCTCTTTTGCTCCATCCGGAATCAACAAGCCAACCATTAACAATGTACTTACAGCGAGAAGAATTTGTCCGAACCTAGTATAATCTTCTATTTTTCCTTGTAATTCTTTCATTATATTCTCACTCCTCCATTTCACTTTATCATATTCTATGAAACTGAAAGACCAGTAAATACAGCCATTCTGGGAGATGTTTTCCAACAAAAAAAGAGCCGCTTTCTGCGGCTCTTTTTTAATCATTATTCACCTTTATATGCTTCCATATAAATTTCTTTCAGCTCTGAAATAAGCGGTAACTTTGGATTAGCAGTTGTACATTGATCTTCAAAAGCTCTTTCTGCTAATACTCCAACAACCTCTTCAAATTGCTCTTTATCTACCCCTTGTCCTGCAATACTCATATTAATATTTAAGCTTTTTCCAAGCTCAATAATTGCTTTGACGAGTGATTCCACACCTTCTGCTACTGAGCTTGCTGGAAGCCCGAGCATTCTCGCAATATGTGCATAGCGTTCATCTGCTACAAAGTGCTCATATTTTGGGAACAATGCGTGTTTTCTTGGCTTAATAGCATTATAGCGGACTACATGCGGCATAAGAATTGCATTTGCACGTCCGTGCGGAATATGGAATTCTGGACCAATTTTATGTGCTAAGCTGTGATTAATACCTAGAAAAGCATTTGCAAATGCCATCCCTGCAATTGCAGAAGCGTTATGCATTTTTTCCCGTGCTTCTTCATCATTTCCATCTTTATATGCTCTCGGTAAATATTTGAATACGAGATCAATAGCTTTTAATGCTAATCCATCTGTATAGTCATTTGCCATAACAGACACATACGCCTCAATTGCATGTGTTAAAACATCCATACCAGTATCTGCTGTTACATGTGGTGGTACTGTCATTACAAATTGTGGATCAACAATTGCTACATCTGGTGTTAATTCATAATCTGCGAGCGGATACTTTATATTATTTTTCTTATCTGTAATAACCGCAAATGGTGTCACTTCTGATCCTGTTCCTGATGTTGTTGGAATCGCAACAAACTGCGCCTTATTTCCTAATTCCGGATATTTACATGTACGTTTTCTTATATCTAAAAACTTCTGTTTAATGCCATAGAATGTCGTTTCTGGATGCTCATAGAATAACCACATTCCTTTTGCTGCATCCATAGCTGAACCACCACCAAGTGCGATAATTACATCTGGCTTAAAGCTTCTCATCATTTCCGCACCTTTAAAGACAGTTTCATCTGATGGATCTGGTTCGACCTCAAAGAAAACTTCAATTTTCACATCATTTGCATGCTTGTTTAAATAGTGCGTGACTGTATCCACATAGCCATGTTCAACCATTCCAGGATCCGTTACAATAAATGCACGTGAAATGTTAGGCATATTTGCTAAATACGCTGTAGCATGTTTTTCAAAATAAATTTTTGGCGGCAATTTGAACCACTGCATATTCTTTTTTCTATTTGCCAGCCTTTTTATATTTAATAAATGAGTCGCTGTTACATTTTGGGAAACTGAATTTTTTCCGTAAGAACCACAACCAAGTGTAAGTGATGGAATAAATCCGTTATATATATCCCCTATTCCACCTTGTGATGAAGGTGCATTTACAATGAGACGGCAAGCTTTCATACGTAATCCAAATTGCTTTTGCACTTCTTTATTTGTAGAATGAATAACTGCTGAATGTCCTAAACCACCGAGGTTCAACATTTCTTCGCAATATGTAAATCCTTTTTCTAATGAATTCGCCTTCACACAGGCTAATACTGGGCTCAGTTTCTCACGAGATAACGGGTATGCTGCTCCAATACCTTGAATTTCAGCTACAAGCATTTTTGTATGTTCAGGAACAGTAATCCCAACTAATTCGGCAATATACTGTGCTGATTTTCCTACAATATCACTATTTACTGCACATGTATTTTCATTTATAACGAGCTTTTCTAATTTTTTTCTTTCTTCTTCTGTTACAAAGTAACAATTGTTTTCGATCATTTCTGTTTTAACATCATCATAGATTTCTTTATCGACAATGATTGCTTGTTCCGATGCACAAATCATACCGTTATCAAATGTTTTCGATAAAATTAAATCATTAACAGCTCGTTTTACATGTGCTGATTTTTCTATATAACACGGTACATTACCGGGACCTACACCTAGTGCTGGTTTTCCAGTAGAGTAAGCTGATTTCACCATACCAGCGCCTCCAGTTGCTAGAACGAGTGCCACACCCTCATGGTTCATTAATTGTTTCGTCGCTTCGACAGACGGTCTTTCAATCCATTGAATACAATGTTTTGGTGCACCAGCTTTCATTGCTGCATCATATACGGTTTTCGCTGCTGCCACCGAACAATTTTGTGCAGAAGGATGAAATGCGAAAATAATTGGATTTCTCGTTTTTATCGCAATCAAAGCTTTAAACATTGTTGTCGACGTTGGATTCGTTACTGGTGTTACCCCAGCTACTACACCGACAGGTTCTGCAATTTCTATTATTTCTTCATGAGGATCTTCGTGAATAATTCCTACCGTTTTATCTTGCTTTATACTATGCCAAATATATTCAGTGGCAAAAATATTTTTAATGCATTTGTCTTCATAGACACCACGGCCTGTTTCTTCAACAGCCAATTTTGCAAGTGGCATATGTTGATCAACACCTGCTAATGCCATTTCATGAACAATGTTGTCAATCTGCTCTTGTGTAAAACTTTCTAATGCTTGTAAAGCTTGTTGACCGTTATTTACTAACGTATCAATCATCTCTTTTACCTCTTGCATTTCATTTATAACTTTCTCTTTGACTACCATGTAAATTTCCTCCTATTCTGTTATCAGGGTCTTTATAAGTCCCTATAGGTCATAATAAGTCCCGATTAGCGAAAAAAAATAGAGTTACCGTCCTACATGAATCCCATTGTTTGTGAAATATTTCACAAGTTTACTCGTGAATAACATTTCATGAATTCAATATACATGAAATCATTTCATTTGTGTATGTCTAATTTGTGAAATATTTCACAAATTAACATAATAAAAATGCACTGCTCCACATTAGCAGTGCATTTTTTATTACGCTAGCGCTTGTGCTAAATCTTCAATTAAATCTTCACCATCTTCAATACCGACAGAAATACGAATTAATGTATCTGTAATTCCTAATTCTTTACGGCGATCTGCTGGGATTGATGCATGTGTCATTTGAGATGGGATAGAAATTAAACTTTCTACTGCTCCTAAGCTTTCAGCAAGTGTAAAGTATTGCAGTTTCTCAAGTACTTTATTTAATGTTTCCTCACTATCTACATCAAACGAAATAATAGCACCAAATCCATTTGCTTGTTCTGTTGCTAATTCATGGTTTTGATGTGATTCAAGACCTGGGTAATATACTTTATTTACTTTTGGATGATTATTTAAGAATTCAGCAATAGCGCGTGAATTCGTTTCATGTTCTTCCATACGAATTCCTAATGTTTTTAAACCGCGAAGTAGTAAGAAGCTATCTTGTGGTCCAAGAATACCTCCTGTTGAGTTTTGTACAAAGTGAAGGTCTTCTGCTAGTTGTGGGCTATTTACCACTACTAGACCTGCAACTACGTCACTATGACCTCCTAAATATTTCGTTGCACTATGAAGTACAATGTCTGCTCCTAAAGAAATCGGCGACTGCCAATATGGCGTCATGAATGTATTATCAATAATTGTTAATAAATCTTTCTCTTTAGCAAGAGTAGATATTTTCTTAATATCAGTAATTTTTAGTAATGGGTTCGTTGGTGTTTCCACATAGATCGCTTTCGTATTTGGACGAATTGCTTCTACAACTTCCTCTAAGTTTGTTGTGTCTACAAATGTATGTTCAATACCGAAGCGGTTTAATACTTTCGTAATAACACGATACGTTCCACCATAAACATCATCTGTTAAAATAACGTGGTCACCTTTTGAGAACAACATAATTGTCGCTGTAATAGCAGCCATTCCAGAACCGAATGCAAATCCAGCATGACCATTTTCTAATACAGCAATCATTTCTTCTAAAGCTGCACGTGTTGGGTTACCTGTACGTGAATATTCATATCCTTGATGCTTACCAACCGCTTCTTGTTTGTACGTACTTGTTTGATAGATCGGTACGTTTACAGATCCAGTTGAAGGTTCTCCTATGCGAATACCATGAATTAACTTTGTTTTTGCTCTCATTTTTTATTCCCATCCTTTGTATATGTCTTTACTTAAATAGCGCTCACTACTATCAGGAAAAATGGTTACAATATTTGTACCTGGTGCTGCCTTCTCTGCCTCAAGTAAACTCGCATGAAATGCTGCTCCTGAAGAGCTCCCAACGAGAAGTCCTTCTTTTTGCGCTAATTCTTTCACTCGTAAAAATGCATTTCGATCAGAAATCGTATGAATTTCATCAAAATAAGATGTCTTCAAAAATGGCGGGATAAATTCCAGTCCAATTCCTTCGGTCTCATGTGAACCAGCCTTACCACCATTTAAAATAGATCCTTCTGGCTCTACGATAACTGTTTTAATATCTATATTTTTTTCTTTCAAATAAGATGCAGTCCCCATAAACGTACCGCCAGTTCCTGCTCCAGCAACAAATATGTTAATCTCTCCATTCAGTGCATCCCAAAGTTCAGGACCTAGTGTTTTGAAATAAGCACGCGGGTTTGCTTCATTCGCAAACTGACTTGGAGAGTATGAATTCGGTATTTCATTTACTAATTCTTTTGCTTTTGCAATTGCACCGGTCATTCCTTGCTCAGTCGGTGTATGGACGACCGTTGCACCTAGTGCTTTCATTAATTCTTGTTTTTCAATACTAAATTTCTCTGGTACACAAACGATAACACGTAAATCATGTTCTAATGCTGCAAGTGCCAGTCCAATACCAGTATTCCCAGCAGTCGGTTCAATAATTGTTCCACCTTGGGTAACAAGCCCTTTTTCTAGCGCATCTTCGATTAATTCTCTTCCTAAACGATCCTTAACGCTTCCGCCTGGGTTATAAAATTCAAGCTTTGCAAATAAGCGGACCCCTTTCGGAAGTGAAAAACGAGTAATTTCTACAATTGGTGTATGACCAATTAACTCATGAACTCCACGATATACATTCATCGTGTTCTCCCCCTTGTTTGCCAATAAAGAAAAGGCAACTGTATGTATTTTCTTTATATGAGACAGTTGCCTTTTTGTTACATTACTTTAACTCTTCTAACACTTTTACGATAAAGTTTGTAGAATGAAGAGCTGCTTGATCTAAAAACTGATCAAATGAAACATTTGATTCTTTACCAGCAATATCAGAAAGTGCGCGAATGATAACAAACGGAACTTCATATTGGTGGCATACTTGTGCGACAGCTGCTGCTTCCATTTCTACCGCATAAAGATTTTCAAATTTATCACGGATGGCTGCAACGCGGTTCGGATCACTCATAAATGAATCGCCTGTTGCAATCATGCCTTTTACAACTTGAATATTTTCTTCAGTTTGCATACATTTCTCAGCTAATGCAACTAACGCCTCATCAGCTTTAAATCCAGGCGGCATTCCTGGTACTTGACCATATTCATAGTTAAATGCTGTTACATCTACGTCATGGTGACGAACTTCAGTGGAAATAACTACATCACCAACGTTTAGAGAATGATGGAATCCACCAGCTGAACCAGTATTAATTACTTTTTCAGGCTTATATTTTTCTAATAAAATTGTCGTTGACATCGCTGCGTTTACTTTACCAATACCAGACTTTAACAAGATTACTTCATGTCCTGCTAATAGTCCTTTCGTAAATTCACAACCTGCAACCGTTTCTGTCTCTGCTTGTTCTAATTTGTCACGTAAAATACGTACTTCTTCTTCCATTGCTCCAATTACAGCAATTCTCAATCTAATCCCTCTTTCTATTGCTTAGTTGCCTCCATTACCCAAACGAAATGATTTAATCTCGTAAACGTTACATGGAAGCCATTGTTTTCAAAAATAGTCTGCATAACTGGAATGCGTGTATAGTATTCCGTTTGCAAATCGTTTGCTAACTGGTGAAAACCTCTTTGTTTTGCTGTTTCAACAGTTTTATCATATGCATCTTGATCTGCAAATATCGTATCAGCAAACACTATTTTACCACCTTTGTTTAGCAATTGACTATACTTCGCAACCGCTACATTTTTTTCATCATCTGTTAAATGATGAAATGCATAGGTGCTTACAATGGTATCAATTGAATTTGGAACTTCAAACGAAAGAAAATCACCTTCTGTAATCGAAAATTCTTTTGGCAATTTCTCTTTTGCAATCATACGCATTTCACGCGACGGTTCTATACCGTAAACTGTGCGGCCAGCAAGTAATAATTTATTTGTTAAATTACCTGTACCGACACCAAATTCTAATACATTACCAAATGACTTGTTAACTACATCCTCTAGAATATCCTCATAATGGGCGAAAACTTCTTTATATTGTATATCTTCGCCTTGTACGAATGAGTCGTACGTATGAGCCCACTCATCAAATAAACCATTAAATTCTGTGCCCATAAAAATTCCCCTTTTTCTTATCGGTTTTATCAGTATGATATTCCCTCTTTCTAAAAATGTCAATTGAAATGTACATGGTATTTCCTTCTTTTCTTTGTTACACTATAGTTGATTACATAGGAGAGGGGCCGTCTTCATGTCATTTACCTTTGAAATGTTAGAAGATAAAGTAGAATTTTTTGAAGCGGGAGACTTAGCTTCTTTAGAACGAAAAATTAGTGAACAAATCGATAATAATAAAGCACTTATGCTTGAAGTTCATCACATCTCACATCAAATGGTTATGGATCCTGAAAGCAAAAGACCGTATTATAGCGCGGTTGTTCATTTTAAATTAAAGAAATTGCGTTAACTAAAAAAGAGAAGCTCCTAAGGAGCTTCTCTTTTTTAGTTTAGAGTTTGAACAAGTACTGGTTTCCAGCCCTCATTGTCTATCCAATCAATATTTACGTAATATCTTTTTCCACTTTGCTTATCTTGAACGTCACCATAAGCTTTACTCTTTCCAGTTTTGTCTCTTCCAACAAAATGGAATACTAATTGCTCCTTCGGTACTTCAATACCTGCAGCAATTGCACTTTGCATCTCATTCCAATCTGATGACCCCTGTTTAAACGTCATCGCTGGTGATGAACCTTGTTCTGTTCCTACAGCTTTCCAAGAAGGTTTTGTATAAGCCTCTTTTGCCTTGGATACAGTTTTTTCAGCTGATACTTTCTCGTTAGCTTTCGCTTCTTCTTCAGCTTTTTTCTTTTCTTCCTCAGCCTTTAACTTCTCTTCTTCAGCTTTTTGCTTAGCTTCTGCTTGCTCTTTTTCTTTTTCTTTTTTCTTAGCAGATTCTTTATCTTCTGATTTTCCAGCTTTCTCATTCTTTGTTGTTTGTTGAGAGACTTTCTTATCAGTAGAAGATGCTTGCTCTTTCGTACTAGGAACGAACAATTGATATGCTACAATAGCTACTAATAGTAATACAATAGCGATTGCAATATTTAAAACACCGTTTTGACGACGTTTTTGTTGTTTCTGTTGGAATCTTGATCCTCCTGCCATTCTCCAAACCTCCATGCAGTTTTTCCTAATTGCTATTGTAACATTAAATCTAGAAAGGTTGAACATTTACAATGATATTTTCATGAAATGAAAACAATTCACTATAAATTGCAAGATTACTTTTCATTCTCCAATTGATAGATTGCTCCTACCATATCTTTAAAAATAGGTGTGACTTTATTCACTTTGTTATCAGTCTCTAGATCAACAACAACTAAAGCATATCTTGGATTCTCATACGGAAAATAACCTGCAAACCAGCGATTCACCCTCGTCCCTTTCCCTGTTTGCGCTGTCCCGGATTTTCCAGCGACACTGAGCGGCAACGAACGGAATGCCGTTCCTGTTCCTTTCTCCCTTGTTACAACGCCTCTTAATAACTCTTGTAATGTTTTCACTGTTTCATACGAAAGCTGTTTTCCATGTAACGTATGGTTCTCAAATGTAAAAAAATCCGCTCCATTTTTATATACTATTTTTTCAACAGCTTTCACTTCCATTTTTTCTCCATTCCTCGCAATCGTCGCCATCATATTTGCAATTGCTAGAGGTGATATACGTACATCTTTCTGTCCAATCGCTGTTTGCTCTACCGCTTTTTTACTATTTTTGTTTTCTTCATTCCCCCAAATAGTAGTGCCTTTTTCTTCTGGCATTTGCTCGAAATGAGGTGTATGAAATACAGAACCTTTCCATCCAACCTTTTCATTTGCTCCTAAAGCTGCTACGTATGTTTCTAGCACCGTCCTATCCTTTTGTAATAGCTCGTTACCTAACTCGGAAAATGTCCTGTTACAGCTCCTAGCAAAGCTCTCTTTGAAGTTAAGTGTACCCATCATAACTTGTGGGTCGTTTTCACCATATAAATCTTTATTACAATTAAATGTCCGATTAAACAAATTTACTTTTTGATCAATGACTGCAGCTGCAACTACTGTTTTAAAAACAGAGCCTGGAAAATGCGGCGTTAACATTTGATTTTCAAGTGTAGTCTTATATAAATTCTTATCTCTTACTTGTAAAGACGGCTTACTGACCATCGCTAATATTTCATTTGTCTTTACATCAAGTAATACTAATCCCCCCTTCTTTATTTCATTTGCTTCAATCACTTCTTCTGCTTTTTGCTGCAACCCTTTATGTAAAGTAGTTTGAATCCTAACTGGGTAAAATGGATTTCCTGGTGAAGTATATTTCGCTTGCTTTCCGAAAATTGGTTCTCCTTGCCGATCTACTTGATACAATACTTTTGCCTCTCCATCAGTCAATAAAAATTCATCAAATGATTGCTGTAATCCTGAAATACCTATCGGCGTTTGTTTTGAAATTTTTTTCACTTCTCCATATCGCTTTTGAAATTCTCTTTCGTTCTCCCCTACATCACCAATTAAATGATTTATCTCCCCAGTTTGTTTTAATCGCACTTCAGCTGCTACAATACCTAATACATGTAATTGATTCACCTTCTCCATCTGCTCTCGTGTCACTCGAAATGGAGCAGTTTCCCCTTGCAGTATAAATGCATTTTTTTTATTTTTCATTTGTCTTCTGATCTCTTGTCTCGACACACCAATGATATGCGCGATTTTCTCTAACATGTCATTTTTTATTTGTAAAAATGGAAAAACAATTAAAACAGGATACTTTTCCTCACCTATTTCTTTACCACTACGATCTATAAACTGCCCACGTCCATCGTCTACTGCAATGTATTGCGTACGTTGCGTAACACTTTTTTCAATTAAATTTATTTTGCGATCAGTAAATGATTCTGTATCTATAATTTGGATTTGAATTAAACGACAAAGCAATAAAAACATAATGCCCATAAAACAAATTAAAACAATTGTAATTCTCCGTTTTATTTTCATAAAAAAACACCTCGTCTATTATAGTTTGGACGGAGTGTTTCATCTTTTATACAAATAAAAAAATCACTCGTTTTTACACGAGTGATTTTTTTATTATTTTACAGAGACAATCTCTACTTGCATTTCCCCGCCTGGTGTTTGGATTGTTACTTTCTCACCAATTTGCTTACCTAATAAGCTTTTTGCGATTGGAGAATCGTTAGAAATTCTTCCTTCAAATGGATCAGCTTCCGCGCTACCTACGATTGTGTACGCTTCTTCATCTCCGTTTGGTAATTCTTTAAATGTTACTGTTTTACCTAATGTAACAACAGTTGATACTTCGCCAGTATCTTTAATGATAACTGCATTACGAATCATATTTTCTAATTGTGTAATACGTCCTTCTACGAACGCTTGCTCATCTTTTGCTGCATCGTACTCAGAGTTCTCAGAAAGGTCCCCGAAGCTACGTGCGATTTTAATACGTTCTACTACTTCTTTACGTCTTACTGTTTTTAATTGCTCAAGTTCGTTCTCTAGTTTTTGCTTACCCTCTTGCGTCATAGGGTATGTTTTTTCTGTTGACATATTTTCCACTCCTTTTATATACCAATCCCCCGAAAAAAAGAGGAGTTCCATATGAAAACTCCTCCGCTTCCATTGTTAGCGGAGGTTTCTAGTACCCTCGCACTAGCGGAGTTGTCACATACAACCCCGTATTTCCAATTCTTCTTTATATAAAGAAGATATGTATGGAAAGTTGATATAAATATGCCCTCACCTATATATAGATGAGGTTGCATGTTTCATTGTATTCGATGGGAAGGGAAAAAATCCCTTCCTACCGTATATCTTTTACTATGCTATTACAAATTTACTTTTTGTTCAAGAATTGTTGCAATTTTTGTCACCATAATATCAATTGCAACATGGTTTTGTCCACCTTCAGGGATAATAATATCCGCAAACTTCTTAGAAGGCTCAATAAATTGATTGTGCATTGGACGTACAACAGTTACGTACTGATCAATAACTGAATCCATCGTACGACCGCGCTCTTTAATATCACGCTGCATGCGGCGCAGAATACGAAGGTCAGCATCTGTATCAACGAATAACTTAATGTCCATCAACTCACAAAGACGTGGGTCTTCTAAAATAAGAATTCCTTCTAAAATAATTACATCTTTCGGCTCAACTGGAATAATTTCTTCTGAACGCGTATGCAATGTATAGTCATATACAGGCTTATCAATTTGCTCATATGCAAGCAACTGCTGCAAATGTTCAATTAACAGATCATTATCAAACGCAAGCGGATGATCATAATTTGTTTTTAAACGCTCTTCCATTGGTAAATGGCTTTGATCTTTGTAATAATAATCTTGCTCCAAGATTAAAATGGAATGACCTTTAAAATGGTCAAAAATCGCTTTCGTTACACTTGTTTTTCCTGATCCTGAACCACCAGCGATTCCAATTACAACAGGCTTATTCGTCCCCATTCGACTACCACTCTTTCTTATTGAAGTATGCTTTTGCGCATCATATTATTCACATACACTGGTTGATCCACTTTGAATTTCACGATTTGCAACGGATGTCTCGCTGCATCTAATTCGTTTCCATCCTCATCCCAAATTTTCTCCACCGTCTGCGTAAAGTTTTCTATTTCTGGTCCAAAGAACTCCACTTCATGTCCTGGTTTGAAATGATTACGTTGCTCAAGCGTTACGATGCCCGTTTCTTCATTATAATCTAACACTAAACCAGCAAAATCATACGTTGTTTTCTTACTATGATTTCCAAACATTTGCTCTTGATGTCCTGGAACCCCTTCAAAGAATGCAGGAGCTGTATCACGATTTGCACATTTATCAAGCTCATCTAACCATTCTTGTTTAAACTCAAAGTTATCCGGATCCGCACAATAAGCATCAATTACTTTACGATATACAGTTGCTACAGTCGCTACGTAATGGATTGATTTCATACGTCCTTCTACCTTTAAACTATCGATTCCAATTTCAATCATTTTCGGAATTGATAAAATTAAATTTAAATCTTTTGGACTCATCGCAAAGTGAGCATCTTCTTCTTGGAATAGAGGAAGCTCTTTTGCATCTTTATGTTGTGATACTGTTTGAACTAAATCATAATCCCAGCGGCAAGATTGGCAACAACCGCCACGATTAGAGTCACGCGCTGTCATATGGTTACTTAGTGTACATCTTCCTGAATATGCGATACACATTGCACCATGGACGAATGCTTCAATTTCAATATCCACTTTGTCTTTAATTTCTTTCATTTCTTCATAGCTTGCTTCACGAGCTAATACAAGACGATGTAAACCTTCTTCTTTCCAATACTGTGCTGCTTTCCAGTTGGATAGTGATTGCTGTGTGCTTAAATGCACCTCAACAGAAGGCGCTACACGTTTACACGTCTCAATGATAAGCGGATCAGCAACGATAATTCCCGTTACGCCAGCTTTTTCAATCCCTTTTAAATATTCCTCTAGCCCGTCCATATTTTCATTATGTGCGAAAATATTTGTTGTTACATATATTTTCGCTCCATATTTCTTGGCAAATTCAACGCCTTCTGCCATATCTTCCAGCGTAAAGTTACCTGCATTCGAACGAAGACCAAATTCTTGTCCACCTAAATATACAGCATCTGCCCCATAATGGATAGCTACTTTTAATTTTTCTAAGTTACCCGCAGGGATTAACAGTTCAGGTTTCTTCACAATAACGCGCTTGCCATCGATCACTCGTGAAATTTCTTGTACAGTCATTTCCTACACCCTCCTCGTTTAGTAAACCGTTTCTTTAAAGAAGAATCCTGTGTCTAACGGACGATTTACTGGTTGCATTTCTTCTATTTCTTTATATAGAGCATCTTTCACGTCATAATACGCATCACGATCTTCTACGCATAAATCAATTGCTTGACGATATTTCTTCGTTACTTCAATAATGTATTCAGAACTTTTTAGTACACCATCGATTTTTAAGCTGTCAACTTCAGCTTCGATTAGTTCCTCTAATTCATCAATGAAACAAATATCGTTCGGACTCATAATATGAGTACCATTTTCATCTTCATAGATTGGATATTTATTATTACGCTCTGGGTCATATAAGAACATATTCTCTTCATATTTTTTCTTTTCAATGTCAAGATTACGTCCTTGATACTCAAAGTAGTTTCCTACTAATGAACGCTTCGATTGGAACATACAAGTCATACCGTGAATTTGTACTTCTAGTTCCACTTCAGCATTTTCTTTTAAATCAACAATTTCATCTAAGCTCAGCTCACGAGCTAATACAGCACGCTTCGCTCCTCTTTGTCCCCAGTAATTACAAGTGAACCAATTCGTTGCTGTCGTTTCTGTATTCCAGTGCAACTGCATATTTGGCGCTACTTCGCGAACAGCCATTAATACTGCTGGATCTCCGAAAACAATTGTATCTACATTTACTTCATTTAAAAATGAAACGTAATCTGTTAATTCTTCTACTTTATCGTTGTGGAACATAGCGTTCATTGCTACGTATACTTTCACACCATTTTCATGCGCAATCTTCACAGTTTGTTTTACATCTTCACGTGAAAACTCCCCTGCTAAACGTAAACCAAACTTTTGCTCACCGATCATTACCGCATCTGCTCCTGCTTTCGCAAGAAGTTCGATATCCGCCACCGCTCTTGGCGTTACTAACAATTCAGGTTTCTTCATACCTTGGTCACCCTCTCTTTTTACTAACAGCTACTCCATCACCAATTGGGAAAATCGTTGTATCATATCCTTCATGGTTCATAAGCCACTCATTGTACGTCTTAATACGACGGATTAAACCACGTGTACGTCTGTTTTCAATCTTCTCTTTTGTCGTTACAAGACCATGGTACATAACATTATCTGAAATAATTACGCCACCAGGATTTAATAACGGTTCATATAAGTCAAAAAAGCGACGATACTGTCCTTTTGCTGCATCAATAAAAATAACGTCAAATGTCCCGTGTTCTTTTACTTGTTCACCTGTCTCTAACGCATCACCGTAAATAACTGAAATACGATCTGTTACTGGGGAACGTTCTATATATTCAAGTGCTTTTTCATATCGCTCACGATTGCGCTCAACTGTCACAATACGTGAATTTGGAATAGCTTGCATCATACGAATACTAGAATAACCGATTGCTGTTCCAAGTTCTAAAATGCTTTTCGGTCCAATTAAACGTAAAAATTGCAGCATAAATTCCATTCCAAGTCGATCCATAATCGGCACATGATTTTCTGTTGCATATTCTTCCATTTCAAGAATTAATTTATCTTTCGGATTAATAAATGATAATAGGTACTCGTTAACTGCATCCTCCATAAATGGTCCTCCTTATTTACATGGAGAAGTGCCTCTATGACGTCTTTTCCCACATAGAATGCAATAAAAATACAAGCCAGCTTTACCCTTAGCTTGTACGTCCCGTTTTGATATTAAAAACGATTCTTCTGCCAGTTTTTAACCCGATATATTTTACCACAAAAAAGAGGGATGTGCGACTTTTTTCGCTATCCCTCCCCATTTCACTGTTTTTTCGTAATGTATTTTTGCTTTAATGCATTATGCTCTTCTAATGTTTTCGCATAGTACACTTCACCACTTGGTGCAGCTAAGAAATAATAATAATCTGTTTGCGCAGGTTCTAACGCAGCTTCCACTGAATGTTTACCAGAGTTTGCGATCGGCCCTACCGGCAATCCCTTTACAACATACGTATTGTACGGTGAGTTGACCTTTAAGTCTTCGTATAATACACGTTGTTTATGCTTTCCAAGTGCATATAATACCGTTGGATCCGTTTGAAGCGGCATACCTTTTGCTAAACGATTATAAAAGACACTAGCGATCTTTTGACGATCTGTAAAACCAGTTGCCTCTTCTTCAATAAGTGAAGATAATGTTAAAAGCTGATGAACATCCCAGTTCTTCGCTTTCATTTTCGCCTCATTTTGAACAATGATTGCATTTGTTTTCTCAAGCATCGGAATTACAATTTCTTCTAACGTTGTATCTTTCTTATAAAACGAATACGTTGCAGGATATAAATAACCTTCTAATGGGTATTTAATATTACTATCAAAGATTTTATCCGTTAATAACTTCGGATACTTTTGCTGCATTTTTTGAATAAATGCTTTATCGTTTAATTGACGCGTAACATCATCTTTATTCCACTTTAGTTCTGTCGCAATCGTTTCTGCAATTTCAGTTACTTGCGCCCCTTCTTTAATCGTCACTTTATAAAGAGCTGGACGATGCACGTTGCCAGATGACATTTGTTCGATCACATCTTCAGCATTCATTGAAGGGTTTAATAAATATGTACCTGCTTGTAAACTTTTCGATTTAGCCTTTGTATAAAAACTAAAAACTGTACCGTTTTTTACAGCGCCTTTTTCTTCTAAAATTTCTCCAATTTTACTTGTAGATGATCCTTTCGGAATTTCTACTTCAATCTCTTTTTTATTCCCGCTATCAACTGGTCCTAATGCGGATGAAATATACGCATAGACTGAACCACAAACTAAAAGCAGTGCAATAATCGAAAATAAAAAGATGCGTCTACGCTTCTTTTTCACTTGATTCTCTATCAAAACATTTCCTCCTTACTTAATTGTAGACCGTATGTACACCTTTCTATACAGCACGATGTAAAAACGCAACAAATTCACTTATCTTTTTTTAATAGACACTTTATTTTTCTACAATCCGTCTCATTATACTACAAAGACTTACACAGTTTCGACAAAAAATCTTTCATTTTACATATAAATACAAAAAAAGATGGACTGTATGTCGTCCATCTTTTCAGTACTTATTATTCAGCTTCTTGCTCATCAGCAAGAGTGTTGAACATTTCTTGTACCATTTCCCACTCTTCTTCAGATTCGATTGGAAGTAAGCTTCCGCCCTCTTCTTCATTTTGCTCATAAGCCATTGCATCATAAATTGGGTCTCCATCTTCGTCTACTTCACCGATTGGAGAGAAGACTACATATGATTTTTTACCAAATTTTTCAGCATCAAAAGTGAAAATAATTTCACATAAATGTTCGTTACCTTTTTCGTCTACAATTGTAATTTGATTTTCTTCCATTTTGGTCACCTCTTATTTACTATCTAAAAATCCTTGTAAGATTACGACTGCAGCCATCTTATCGATTACTTGTTTTCGCTTCTTACGACTTACATCAGCTGAAATGAGTAGACGTTCCGCTGCCATCGTTGACAAACGCTCGTCCCACATTACAACGTCTAATTGTAACAGCTCTCGTAGGTTTTCTGCAAATTGTTGGCACGCTTCACCACGTGGGCCAATTGTACCATTCATATTTTTAGGTAAACCTACTACTATTTTATCCACATTGTACTGCTTTACTAACTCAGAAATACGATCAAAACCAAAGTGACCTCGTTCTTCGTTAATCTTAATTGTTTCTAACCCTTGTGCTGTCCAGCCCATTTCGTCGCTAATTGCAACTCCGACTGTTTTTGTACCTACATCTAAACCTAATATCCGCATAAACTACTCCTCACGATGATGTTTCAAGTAAGACTTCACAAGCTCTTCAATAATCTCATCACGTTCAAGCTTGCGAACGATGCTACGTGCATCTTTATGGCGAGGTATGTATGCTGGGTCTCCACTTAATAAATAACCGACGATTTGGTTAATCGGATTATAGCCTTTTTCTTGAAGTGCATCATACACAGTTAAAAGTACATCATTTACATGGACACTCTGTTTTTCATCTTGAATGCTAAACTTCATTGTTTTATCAAAACCGTCCATTTCAAGCACCTCACTTATATAGTAAGTATAGGGAGAAGAACTTCTCCTCTCCCTACCATTGTACACTACTATCTCTTTATTTTGAAACAGATTTAACGTACTCTTGTACAAATGCTAAAGCTTCTTCGACTTGAGCTGGGTTTTTACCGCCTGCTTGTGCCATATCAGGACGGCCACCACCGCCACCGCCGCAACGAGAAGCTACTTCTTTCACAAGTTTACCAGCATGGTAACCTTGGCCAATTAAGTCTTTCGTTACACCTGCTAGGATGTTTACTTTATCGTCATTAACAGACGCTAATACAACAACTGCTGACTCTAATTTATTTTTTAGATCATCCATCATCGTACGTAAGTTATTCATATCTGCAACATTTACTTTCGCTGCTAATACATTTACGCCATCAACTGTCATTACAGAATCAGTTAAGTTTCCAGCTTCGATATTGCTTAATTTCGCAGCAAGAGATTCGTTTTCTTTTTGAAGTTGTTTTACTTCAGCAAATAGACCATCAACTCTTGTTAAGATATCTTTCGGATTTGTTTTCATTTTTCCTGCTGCTTCTTTTAATAAACCTACTTGATCGTTCATTAATTCGTATGCAGACTTACCAGTTACTGCTTCAATACGACGAGTTCCTGCACCGATACCAGACTCAGCAACGATTTTGAAAATACCGATAGAAGCTGTATTATCAACGTGACAACCACCACAAAGCTCTAAGCTGTAATCGCCAACTTGTACAACGCGTACAACATCACCGTATTTTTCACCGAATAATGCCATTGCGCCCATTTCTTTCGCTTCTTCGATTGCTTTTTGAGAAATCTCAACATCAATACTTTCCCAAATTTTCTCGTTTACCATACGTTCAATTTTTTCTAATTCGTCAGCTTGTACTTGACCGAAGTGAGAGAAGTCAAAGCGTAAACGTTCAGAAGTTACAAGAGAACCTGCTTGGTTAACGTGTGTTCCAAGTACATCTTTTAATGCTTGGTGTAGTAAGTGAGTTGCTGTATGATTTTTCACAACGCTACTACGGTTTTTCGTATCGATAATAGCTTTCACAGCCGCATCTTTCGTTAATGTACCTTCTTCAACAACAACTTTGTGTAAGTTTTGACCATTTGGTGCTTTTTGCACGTCTTTTACAAGAACTTTCACGCCATCAGCAAGAAGGTAACCACGGTCTGCAATTTGTCCACCGCTCTCAGCATAGAATGGTGTTACATCAAGCATTAATTGTCCTTCTTCACCAGCTTGTAAGCTGTCTGTGTATTCGCCGTTTTTCACAAGTGCAACAACGTTACTTTCTGTTGCAACTGTACCGTAACCAACGAACTCACTCGCTACTTTAACTTCTCCAAGTACACCGCCTTGAACTTGCATTGAGTCAACGTCTTGACGAGCAGCACGTGCACGCTCACGTTGTTTTTCCATTTCATTTTCGAAGCCTTCTTGGTCAACTGTCATACCAGCTTCTTCTGCATATTCTTCTGTTAATTCGATTGGGAAACCGTATGTGTCATATAGACGGAACGCATCTACTCCAGAAATAACAGTTGTTTTTTCTTCTTTTGCTTTTGTAATAACTTCAGCTAAAATTGCTTCACCATCATGAAGTGTTTCATGGAAACGCTCTTCTTCGTTTTTCACAACTTTCGCAATGAAATCTTTCTTTTCAAGTACTTCTGGATAGAAGTCTTTCATTACTTCTCCAACAACCGGTACTAATTCAAACATGAATGGACGGTTAATGTTTAATTTCTTCGAATAACGAACAGCGCGGCGTAATAAACGACGTAATACATAACCACGGCCTTCGTTAGAAGGAAGAGCACCGTCACCAACAGCAAATGTTACTGTACGGATATGGTCAGCAATTACTTTAAATGCCATATCTTTTTCTAAATCGCCATTACGATATTTCTCACCAGAAATTGATTCTGTTGCACCAATCATCGGCATGAATAGATCTGTATCAAAGTTCGTAGGCACATCTTGAACGATAGATGTCATACGTTCTAGACCCATCCCTGTATCAATGTTTTTCTTAGGAAGTGGTGTATATGAACCATCTGGATTATGGTTAAATTGAGAGAATACAAGGTTCCATACTTCTAAGTAACGCTCGTTTTCTCCGCCTGGATATAATTCTGGGTCACTAAAGTCATTACCGTAAGCTTCTCCGCGGTCATAGAAAATCTCTGTATTCGGTCCACTTGGCCCTTCACCGATATCCCAGAAGTTTTCTTCTAAGCGGATAATACGCTCTTTTGGAACACCCATTTTCTCATTCCAAATTGTGAATGCTTCTTCATCTTCTGGATGGATTGTAACTGATAGTAATTCTTTATTGAATCCAATCCATTTGTCGCTCGTTAAGAATTCCCAAGCCCATGTAATTGCTTCTTCTTTGAAGTAATCACCGATTGAGAAGTTTCCTAACATTTCAAAGAATGTATGGTGACGAGCTGTTTTCCCTACGTTTTCAATATCGTTTGTACGAATTGATTTTTGAGCATTTGTAATACGTGGATTTTGTGGGATTACACGTCCATCAAAATATTTTTTCAATGTAGCTACACCACTATTAATCCATAGAAGAGATGGATCTTCATGTGGAACTAGTGATGCACTAGGTTCTACTGCATGTCCTTTTTCTTGGAAAAAGTCTAAAAACATTTGACGAATTTGTGCGCCTGTTAGTTGTTTCATTGTATTTTCCTCCTTAAATATAAAAAACTCCCGTCCCTATAAAAGGGACGAGAGTTAACTCGCGATACCACCCTAATTATGAATTGATTACAATAACAATCAATTCATCACCTCATGGTGCCGTAACGTGGCAAGACGGCAGTGATTAGCTGCTCTCAGGATTAGCTTTCTGTTACCCTTCATTTAAAGCTTCTTTCAGCCATATGGAAGCTTCTCTCTATAAATGGACTGTAACGTACTTGTTCCGTCATTGATTTAATGTATTATATGACTAAATATAATAGAATTCTCTTAAGTTTGTCAATGTAGATAATCATTTATATTGTATTAATCGCTTATTAATCATAGGTATTCTACTATTCATTCTTAACAGCCTTTTCATATATTATGCGTTTATTAATAAATTGGAATCTCCTTACAATAATAATTTATAAAAATTTCTAAATATTACTTTTTTGCTATAATTAAATTATTGTTAATAAAATAAAGGAGCGATCACAATGACAACCTTACTTAACAAAGCTAAAAACATATTAGCGACTGACGAAACGATATTATTTTACGCAGCATGTTCATTAGACATATTTATTTATCGTTCCGTCGCAAGGCCAGGATTGCTAATTTTAACGAACAAAAGGCTATTCTTTTACGGGCCAGATGTAAGTAAGAATCCAATATTTGAAGAGTACTCTTTCGCAAAAATTTCTAATCTAAAAGAACAAAAGCGTCTTTTCAACAATCAAATTGTATTTATGTATGATAACGAATGGAAAAAAATAAAACATATTCAAACAAATGATGTGAACTCTCTCGTTCAAAAGATACACGAGCAGCTTTCTAAATAAATATATGATTAGCCCTCTATTTCTTACATAGAGGGCTTCTATACTTACACATTTTCTTTTTTCAAGAGAGGTCTCACATGAACAATGACAGTACGAATAACTGCTAAAATCGGAACCGATATTAGTAACCCTACAATACCAGCTACTTCCCCCCCAACTAGTAATGCAAGCATAATAATAACAGGATGCATACGAAGTGACTTACCAACAATGTAAGGCGATAAAATGTTACTTTCCACAAATTGCAAAATAGCAATCGTAATCCCCGCCTTAATAAGTAAACTCGTTGATACTGTTGCTGCAATCATTAACGTCGGGATCGCTCCTAAAATAGGACCAAAGTACGGGATTATATCCGTTACCCCAATAATAATGCCAAGCAATAATGGATATTTCATACCGATAAACCAAAAAGAAAGAGCTGATACTCCCCCTAATACTAAACAAACAAATAACTGTCCTCGAATATAACTTCCAAGTGACTTATCAATTTCTTTCGCAAGCATTTGCCCCGTACCTCGCCATTTACTTGGGACTAGTTTCCAAAAGATATGATAAAACTCACCATAATCTTTTAATATGTAAAATACAATGAACGGTATTAAGAAAATAATGAGCAATGAATCGAGTACACCACGAGCTGTACTCATCACTTTATTTAAAAGCGCTTGAATCTTCGTTTCCACACCCACAAAAAGTTGTTTCACCTTTTCATGAATGAACGAAGGGAAATTCGCTGTTTGTTCTGTAACGCCATCCATCCACGAATCGTACATCTTTGTAAACTGCGGAAATTGTTCATTAATCTCTTGTAACTGTTTAATAACGACTGGTGTTCCTTTATAAATCCCATAACCAATTCCGCCAAAGAAAAGGATATAAATGAGCAGAATGGCAAGTGTACGGGGCATCCCTTCCTTATGAATTTTTTCAATTAAAGGGTGCAATAAATACGCAATAAAACAGGCGATAAGAAACGGCGTAATCGCTACTTTAAATACAAAAATAATCGGTGCCCATAGTGGCTTAATTTTTAAAAAGACGAGCAAACAAAGAAAAACAAGTAACAATAATCCTAAACGATATATCCAAATGATTTTAAGATTCTTCACATGAAAAACCTCCTCCACCTTTATTTTGAAAATAAATGGGTTAGGTTATGTGTGAAACTTTTAAAATCTTTTCATACGGACCATACTGTTTTTTAAAGACGTACATATAAATAACATAACAAGGACAACCACCCCTGAGAATACAGCATGAAATAATGTAATCAGGAGGGCTAATTATGGTTTTGTTTATGCTTGGATTATCAGCACTTTTTATGATTCTTGAATGGATTTGTATCGGCTTTGGTATTTGGAAGGGGTTCTTTATTCGTTCCTCACGTAAAGAAAAAGCGAAGCAATTATGGCAGTATGGAATACTTGGCGTTGGCTGTTACGGTCTATCTTATCTTTTCTCAGAAATTGGACTTTTTTATTTGCATATGAGTGCATAAAAAAACTCCCTTGTCTATAAGGGAGTTTTTCACTTTATCGAAATGATTATAAGTAAGACTTAATCATCTTACGTGCTTTTTTCATATTGCGTTTTGAAAATACATCTTGCTTACGAGCATATTGATATGCTGCAGCTCCAACACCTAATGCGATTAATGAATTGCGTAGATTCAAAGTAAATCCCCCTTTTCGTTATCCGATCGTTCTTTCATTCTCATCAAATAAATCATCAAGAGAGCTTAATGAACCATCTTCCTCAACTTGATGCGTATGGATTTTCCCCTTTGAAACCGATAATTCGATATAACAATTCCAGCAATAAAATTGGTTGACACCTATTTTCCCAATGTCTTTCCCTTTGCAATTTGGACAAATGAACATATGGCTTTCATCTCCTTACAGTCTCCCAGATTCTATTCGCCATTATGTCCAAACCGCATTCATTTATACATTGCTGGAGCCTTTCAACGCTATGCGTTTGAAAGTTTCACTATATAATTTCACCTTGTTACATGAAATCATACGGTGAAATGTTTTCCACGTCCATTTCTTCGCCATTAACTGTGACCATCTGCACTTCTCCTTGTGATTCCTGCAAGCGACTAGCTAAAGTTGTTTGACGCATTGCATCATCAAGGCGATTTACACCAGATTGGAAAGCTACTTCCTCTCCGCAAATAATAAGGAACTTCTTACTTCTTGTAATGCCCGTGTAAATTAAATTACGGCGTAACATACGGTTGTAACTTTTCACAATCGGCATAATAACAATCGGAAATTCACTACCTTGTGATTTATGAATGGAACAACAATATGCATGTGTAATTTGATTTAAATCCGGCTTTGTATACGTTACCTCAATTCCATCAAATGAAACGATAATCATATCTTGTTGCTCGACGTTTTCTTTCGCATAAAACACCGAAACAATTTCTCCGATATCACCATTAAACACTTGGCTCTCCGGCTGATTAACAAGTTGCAGTACTTTATCGCCTCTTCGGTATACAACATCACCGTACTGGATTTCTTTACTCTTTTCCCTTTTCGGGTTAAAAACTTGTTGCAGCGCTTCGTTTAATACATTAATACCAGCAGGCCCGCGGTACATCGGTGCTAATACTTGAACATCCCTTGCACTAAAGCCTTTTGTTTTAGCGTTTTCGCAAACTTTTTTCACAACCTCAACAATTTGAGCCCCTGTACAGCTGATAAACGAACGATCTTTTTTATTTTGCGCTAAATCTGGCGGGAGTGTGCCGTCTTTAATCGCATGGGCAAGTTGAATAACAGATGAGCCTTCTGCTTGACGATAAATTTCAGTAAGCTTCACTGTCGGAACTGCACCTGCATTTAATAAATCTTTTAATACTTGTCCAGGTCCTACAGATGGCAACTGATCTTCATCACCTACAACGATAACTTGAATATTCGTTGGTAGCGACTTAAATAGCTGATTTGCGAGCCAAATATCAACCATTGAAAATTCATCGATAATAAGGAGCTTACCTTGGACAGGATCCGTTTCATTACGCTGGAAAGATCCTTCTGGCGTCCAGCCAAGCAAACGGTGAATTGTGCAAGCTGGAAGTCCTGTCGATTCACTCATCCGCTTCGCTGCTCTTCCTGTTGGAGCTGTTAATAGTATTGGAAATGGATTATCATCACTGTATTCATTCGGATTTAACGATAATCCGTGAAGTGACGCATACATTTCAACAATCCCTTTAATAACGGTTGTTTTTCCTGTTCCTGGTCCACCTGTTAATAACATCATCGGTTTATGAAGTGCCGTTTGAATCGCTTCTTGCTGAAACGGTGCATATTGTACATTCAACTGTTCTTCAATTTCACCTAATGTTTTTAACACTTCTGCTTCAGGAAATGAAGGTGTTTCCTCTTGATTCATCAATCGACGAATAGACTTTACAACACCTTTTTCAGAGTAGAATAAAGTTGCTAAATACACTCGTTCTTCTTCTATGATGACTTTCCCTTCACTTTGCATCGTTTCAATACAACCTATAATATCTTCTTCAGTCACTCTTCCTTCTTGATTGTTTAAAAGTGACATCGTTTCTCTTACAAGTTGATCTTTCCTCATATAAACGTGACCAAGTTGCAATGAGACATTCTCTAATGTGTAAAAACATCCCGCTCGTACACGGTCGTCGTGATTACCCGATATCCCTAACGCACGCCCTATATCATCCGCTCGTCCAAAACCAATCCCGTCCACTTCTTCAATAAGTTGATACGGATTATTACGAATCACTTCTAATGTCATCTCTTTATATTGCTGGTAAATCTTAATAGAAAGTTTCGTTCCAAAACCGTAACCATTTAAAAAGCTCATTACTTTTTCTAATCCTTGATGTTCAACAATTGTCTCATATATTTCCTGGGCCTTTTGTTTGTTAACAACACCATTTAACGCCTCAGGGTCATCCATAATTTTAGAAATAGCATGTTCCCCGAGATGATCCACAATTTTTTCCGCTGTACGCTTTCCTATCCCTTTAAATAAATCACTCGCTAAATATTGCACCATACCTGCTTTTGTTTGCGGCAATTCTTTTTTAAATGTTTCAACCATATATTGTTTTCCATACTTTGGATGGTCCTTAAAGTGACCTGTCAATGTAAACACTTCATCTTCATGCATGCGGGGAAAATGACCGTTTATCATTACTTTCTTTTCGTCATACGTTTCATTCGTTTCAATGACTTTCATACTGACAACGGAATAGAGGTTTTCTTCGTTGTGGAAAATGGTATGAAGAACTTGCGCTTTTATAAATTTTTTCTCTTCCTCAAACAAATCCATTGCATGTTGATTTCCCATCTTTCCTCTCCTTTCCGATATTTTCACTTTAATGAGCAGTACATCCCCCACCTTTTTAGATGAGGGATAACTACCCATTAAACTATATTTTTATCTTATTCAGCTTCTTGCTCTAATAAACGAACGCCATTACCAGCTAAAAAGTGATCTGGCTGAATTTCAGTTGCTTTCTTAAATAAAGCGAGAGCTTTCTCGTTATTTTCTTCAAATACGTAAGCAACACCTAAATTGTAATACGCATCTGCATGCTCTTCATCCATTTCTAATACCTTTTCAAAATAAGGTTTCGCCTCTTGAATATGTTCTAGTCGCGCAAAGCAAAGTCCGCACTGGAATACAGCTTCTACATCGTTTTCATCTAATTCTGTTGCTCTTTGTAAGAATGGTAGTGCAAGACGATCATTTCCAAGCTGTACATGTGTAATACCTAACATAAATGTTACATCAGCTGATTGTAATCCAGCTTGCATTGCTTGTTCGAATACAGCTTTCGCCTCAGTAAATTGCTCTTGGCCATAATATACGTTTCCTAAGCCATAATAAGCAGCTGCAGATTTATCATCTAACTCTAATGCACGTTTATAAAATAAAATCGCTCGCTCACTATCACCTAATATGTCTAATAAATTTGCAAAATTAATGTATCCAAGCGCATCTTTCGGATTTTCTTCAATTGCTTCTGTAAAATTTTTAGCCGCTTCTTCCCAATTTCCTTCTTGCATATATTGAATACCTGTTTCAAGTTTGTTTGACATGTCCTTCACCTCTACAACAAATTATAACAAAGAATGTATTTTCCAAGCGAACGAAAATTCGCTTTATGTAAAAGAAACCTCTAACCGCTAATCGGCAGAGGCTTCTCATTTATCCTAAATAATCCAATTTCTTACCACTACGGTATACTTCATCAATTGTAGCACCGCCTAAGCACTCATCTCCATCATAGAAAACGACTGCTTGTCCTGGTGTAATTGCACGAATTGGCTCATCACAAAGAATACGAACTGTATTTTCATCAACGATTTGAACCGTTACTTTATTGTCTTCTTGACGATAACGGAATTTCGCCGTGCACTTAAATTCTGTTTCTTTTTCTTTGTTACTTACCCATCCTACATTCGTAGCAATAACTTCATCACCATATAGAAGTTCGTTATGGAATCCTTGATCAACATATAAAATGTTTTCTTTTAGATTTTTTCCAACAGCAAACCATGGATCACCATTACCACCAATTCCAAGACCATGACGTTGTCCAATTGTATAATACATTAAACCGTCATGCTTCCCTTTCACTTCACCAGATAATGTTTGCATTACACCTGGTTGTGCTGGTAAGTAGTTACTTAAGAAATCTTTAAAGTTACGCTCACCAATGAAGCAAATACCTGTACTATCTTTTTTCGCCGCTGTCGCTAAGCCAGCTTCTTTCGCCATTTCACGAATTTGTGGTTTCTTCAGTTCACCTAACGGGAACATTGTTTTTGATAATTGCTCTTGGCTTAATTGATTTAAGAAGTATGTTTGATCTTTATTGTCATCAACGCCGCGAAGCATTTTATATTCGCCGTCCATATAAGCAACGCGTGCATAATGACCTGTTGCTACATAATCGGCACCAAGCGCAATTGCATGCTCTAAAAATGCTTTAAATTTAATTTCTTTATTACACATTACATCTGGGTTTGGTGTACGACCAGCTCGGTACTCATCTAAGAAGTACGTAAATACTTTATCCCAGTATTGTTTTTCAAAGTTTACTGCATAATACGGAATACCAATTTGGTTACACACTTCAATTACATCATTGTAATCTTCTGTTGCTGTGCAGACACCATTCTCATCTGTATCATCCCAGTTTTTCATAAAAATTCCGATTACATCATAACCTTGCTCTTTTAATAAAAGTGCTGCTACAGATGAATCGACGCCACCAGACATTCCGATGACAACGCGTGTTTCGTGAGGTAGTTTGTTCATCATGTCACCTCCCATGCTAATTTTGTGTTAATCGCTTCACGATTTTCACTGTTTCGTACGCCGCTTTTTCAATTTGCTCTTTCGTATTTCCAAGTCCAAAACTAAAGCGTACGGATGAACGTATTTGATCGGAATCTTTTCCAAACATCGCTACTAATACATGTGATGGATCAATCGAACCAGCTGTACAAGCAGAACCACTTGATACTGCAATGCCAGCTAGGTCTAAGTTCACAAGAAACGGTTCAATGTTCATTCCTGTAAAACTTACATTAAGTACATGCGGTAAGCGATGTTCTAAGTTTCCGTTTACCTCGAAAGTAATGCCTTCATTTTTGAAGACAGATACCATTATATCTTTAAACTCTTCATATTGGGCATTTTTTTGCTCACGAGTTTTTTCAGCTATAAGAATTGCATGCTGAAGCCCAGCAATACTAGGCACATTTTCCGTACCAGCACGGCGTTTTCTTTCTTGCTCTCCACCTATTAATAACGGCTCAAATTTCACATTTGCACCAGCGAATAAGAACCCTACACCTTTTGGCCCATTAATTTTATGAGCTGAAATTGATAATAAATCAATACCAAACTCTTTCACGTCAATTTCTACTAAACCGTAAGCTTGTACCGCATCTGTATGGAAATAAGCTTGATGCTCTTTTAGCAACTTTCCTATTTCCACAATTGGTTGCATTGTCCCTACTTCATTATTCCCAAACATAACAGATACAAGAATCGTCTCTTCTGTTAATGCCTTTTGTATGTCAGAAACTTGAATGCGTCCTGTTTCATCGACAGGTAAATATGTCACTTCAAACCCTTCACGCTCTAACAATTCGCACGTATGCAAAATCGCATGATGTTCAATTTGCGTCGTTATTATGTGGTTACCTTTATGACGGTTCGCACGTGCTACACCTATAAGCGCTAAATTATCAGCTTCTGTACCACCGCTCGTAAATATAATTTCATTCGGATTCGCATGAATGCTGCGTGCACACACTCGTCTCGCCTCATCTACTGTGTGACGAGTTTGACGTCCATAAAAGTGAATACTAGACGGGTTCCCGAATATTTCTGTCATATATGGAATCATCTTTTCGACCACTTCTGGGTGAGTCGGAGATGTCGCAGCATGATCTAAGTAAATGCGTTCCATTAAATCTCCTTCTTTCCAAATCGTTTCACAAGGAATTAAATGTAAAACATATAGCCCCCGTGATTTTCTTCCTCATAACGTACTAAATCTTCTAACGTTGTACTATCTAACACTTCTTGCACGGCATCACGAACACGCATCCATAACTGGCGCTGTGCTGGCTCTTCTTCTTCTATCATTTCTACAACACTAATCGGTCCCTCTAATACACGGATTACATCCCCAGCTGTAATGTTAGCCGGTTGATCAGATAATACATATCCGCCATATGCCCCGCGCGTACTCTTTACAAGACGAGCGTTACGAAGTGGTGAAATTAATTGCTCTAAGTAATGCTCGGATAAGTCATGCGCCTGCGCAATTGATTTTAATGAAATTGGACCTTCACCAAACTTTTTTGCAAGATCAATCATAATTGTTAAGCCATAGCGGCCTTTTGTTGAAATCTTCATCTATTTTGCACCTCTTTTCAAATTTTCACTTCTATTGGTTATATCTTATTTATAAAAAGAACACAATTTAAAATCCTATGAAATTATAGCATAATATAGTATTATAAGAAATTTCAACTTGTGTATCAAAATGATAACATAAAATCACATTGAAAAACTCGGAAATTATTACAATTGAAAGAAAAATGAAAATATTCATCTTCATTTTTCTCATAAAACAGCATCCTATTTCAAATTTCGTAGAAAAAAATGATACGATAGAACGAGATTATATATTAAGGGAGACGGTCTAAATGAAACAACCACTCGCACATCGAATGCGCCCTACAAATATTCAAGAAATTATTGGGCAACAACATTTAGTTGGTGAAGGAAAGATTTTATGGCGAATGGTCCAAGCAAATCATTTTCAATCTATGATTTTATACGGTCCTCCAGGTACAGGAAAAACATCCATTGCCAGTGCAATTGCAGGAAGTACCGGTACCCCGTTTCGTCTATTAAACGCTGTTACTCACAATAAAAAAGATATGGAAGTTGTCGTACAAGAAGCAAAGATGCATCGACACCTCGTTTTAATTTTAGATGAAGTTCACCGTCTAGATAAAGCAAAGCAAGACTTTCTATTACCTCACTTAGAAAGCGGACTTCTTACTTTAATTGGTGCAACGACAAGTAATCCATTCCATGCAATAAACTCCGCTATTCGAAGCAGGTGTCAAATTTTCGAATTACACGCACTAACAGAAGATGATATTTTAATTGGGTTAAAAAGAGCTTTAGAAGATAAAGAAAAAGGCCTTGGAGAATATGCTGTAACGGTAACAGATGAAGCACTACATCATTTTGCAAATGCCTCTGGTGGTGATATGCGTTCCGCTTATAACGCACTTGAACTTGCTGTATTATCTAGCTTTACTACAGACGATCAAGCGGCTGAAATCACACTCGAGATTGCAGAAGAATGCTTACAAAAGAAGAGCTTCGTTCACGACAAAGGCGGCGATGCTCATTATGACGTATTATCAGCATTTCAAAAATCAGTACGCGGAAGTGATGTAAATGCAGCGCTCCATTATTTAGCACGCCTTATTGAAGCAGGTGATTTACAAAGTATTGGCAGACGCCTTCTTATTATGGCTTATGAAGATATTGGACTTGCTAGCCCACAAGCTGGACCGCGTACACTAGCTGCAATTGAATCAGCTGAACGAGTTGGATTCCCAGAAGCACGCATCCCACTTGCAAATGCCGTTATAGAGCTATGCTTATCACCAAAATCAAATTCAGCTTATAAAGCACTTGATGCTGCATTACACGATTTACGCAACGGTCAAACAGGTGACATTCCAAGCCATTTAAAAGATAGTCATTACAAAGGCGCAGAATCACTCGGAAGAGGCATTGGATATTTATATCCACACGACCATCCAAATGGCTGGGTAAGGCAACAATACTTACCTGATAAAATAAAAAACAAGCAATATTATAAACCGAAAACGACAGGGAAATTTGAGCAAGCACTTTCTACTGTTTATGAAAGATTACAAACTTCGAATAAAACGAAAAATAAAGGGTAACATAAACGAAAACGTCACCATTATGGAGGCTTCGCTTATGAAAACACGTCAAGATGCATGGACAAAAGAAGATGATCTCCTTTTAGCAGAAACTGTTTTGCGACATATTCGCAGCGGAAGTACACAAATAAAAGCGTTTGATGAAGTTGGCGACGCTTTAAACCGCACTTCCGCAGCTTGTGGTTTTAGATGGAATGCTGAAGTAAGACCGAATTACGAAGATGCGGTGCAGCTTGCAAAAAAACAACGTAAAGAATTAAAACGTTCTGAAGCTAATATAGAAAAAGATCGGTTCACGAAAACGAAACAACTCGTAATTGACGCCGATTTTTCAGAAGATATTACGCCAAGTAAACAAGATCTTACAATGCAAAATGTCATCTCATTTTTACAAAATTTAGAACATAACAATCCTTCACTTGCAAAGTTGCAAACTGAAAATGATGTATTACAAGCTCAGCTCACTTCTCTGCAAAAAACGAATCATGAACTTGAAACGAAATTAGCGGTACTCACAAAAAAACAACAAGCAATCGAAGAAGATTACGCGATGCTTGTTCGAATTATGGATCGCGCTCGAAAACTCGTTTCGGTTGAAGAACAAGAAGAACATATTGCTCCCATTTTCAAGACAGATCAAAATGGAAATTTAGATATTATATATTCTGCAGAGAATTAAAAACAAGGGTGTCACTTTTTTGACTAAGTGACATCCTTGTTTGTTTTCGATAAACCATATATACATATCGGTAAATGAAATTATATTAACGATTTTTCGAATATATCTATCGTAACTTGCAATATATCAACGATTTTTCAAATATATCTATCGTAACTTGCAATATATCAACGATTCGACAAAGGAGATCGATTTAATGACAAATATTTACAATAACATTACTCCCTGTCATACAAGAAAACTCCTAAAACATATTAGATAATTTTTACTAAAATGTTATTATAACCATATACCTTTAAAGGGAGATGTTTGCTATTTCATTAATAATCTTCAAAATAACTCTTGGCCTTCTCGTCCTGACTTTAGCTCTTTTCACCATTAACAGTCTAAAAAAGACATCCCCCTATAAATCAGATAAATATGATTATTACTTACTAACCTTACTTACATTTGAACTAGTAGTGATGCAAATATCCATATTTCTTTAATACATATAAAAAAGCATATATCCAAAATGGATATATGCTTTTCTTTTATTCTTGCCCTACACGTTTCACTTCTACATTTTTAATACGTTCACGTACAACGTGACTTGCCATAATTAAGCCTGCCACAGATGGTACGAATGCATTTGATGAAGGCGGTAATTTCGCTTTACGAATTTTTGCATTTTCGTCTGGTACGATTTCTTTACGTACTTCTTCACGAATTACGATTGGGTTTTCGTCAGAGAAGACAACTTTTACACCTTTTTTAATACCCTCTTTACGAAGCTTCGTACGAATTACTTTCGCAATTGGATCTGTATGTGTTTTAGAAATGTCCGCAATACGGAAACGAGTTGGGTCCATTTTATTTGCTGCACCCATACATGAGATAATTTTAATTTTACGACGTAAACATTGTTTAATTAAATGGATTTTGAACGTAATCGTATCAGATGCATCCACTACGAAATCTAAACCGTGTTTAAAGAACTCTTCATATGTTTCATCTGTATAAAACATTTCTAATCCAATTACTTCACATTCCGGATTAATGTCTGCAATACGCTCTTTCATTAATTCTACTTTTGAACGTCCTACAGTAGATACTAAAGCGTGAATTTGACGGTTTACGTTTGTAATATCTACAACGTCTTTATCAACTAATACGAGACGTCCTACTCCAGAACGCGCTAACGCTTCAGCTGAAAATGAACCTACGCCGCCAATTCCTAAAATACCGACTGTACTATTTTTTAATATTTCAAGTCCTTCTTTACCGAAGGCTAATTCATTACGTGAAAATTGATGTAACATTCAGCTCTACACTCCTATTACAAAAATGGTCTACCATGTATTCTAGCGTTTTTCCGACTATTTGTATAGAAAAAGTTATAGAATTCCTAAAAATACATATTTCGATAATGAAAACATAGTGTAAACCGGGATTTTGTTTCTTCTTTTAATTATCCATTAAAAAAGTCTAGATGGTTATAGTATAACCATCTAGACCCTATTCTTACTTTTCTTCTTTTAAGCTTAATTTTAAGTTTAACTCTTCAAGCTGTGCTTCTGCAACTGGGCTTGGAGCTTCTGTTAATAAGCAGCTTGCGCTTGCTGTTTTTGGGAATGCAATTGTATCACGAAGGTTCGTACGGCCTGCAAGTAACATAACAAGACGATCTAAACCTAATGCGATTCCGCCGTGTGGTGGTGTACCGTATTCGAATGCTTCTAATAAGAATCCGAATTGCTCTTGCGCTTCTTCTTGTGAGAATCCAAGTGCTTTGAACATTTTTTCTTGTACGTCACGCTCGTAAATACGAAGTGATCCACCACCAAGCTCATAACCGTTTAATACAAGGTCATATGCTTGTGCACGTGCTTTTTCTGGTGCTGTTTCTAGTAGCTCAACGTCTTCACGGAATGGCATTGTGAATGGGTGATGAGCTGCGAAATAACGATCTGCATCTTCATCGTACTCAAGAAGTGGCCAATCAGTTACCCATAGGAAGTTAAATTTACTTTCATCAATTAACTCAAGCTCTTTACCTAGACGTAAACGAAGTGCGCCTAAGCTATCTGCAACAACACTCTTCTTATCTGCTACGAATAGTAATAAGTCGCCAGCAGTAGCTTCTAATGTACTCATTAACACGTTTGCATCTTCTTCACCGAAGAATTTCGCAATCGGTCCTTTTAAGCCGTCTTCTTCAACTTTAAGCCAAGCTAGACCTTTTGCACCGTATACTTTCACGAATTCAGTTAATGCATCGATGTCTTTACGAGAGTATTTACTTGCAGCACCTTTTGCATTAATTGCTTTTACTTGTCCGCCGCTTTCTACAGCACTTGTAAACACTTTAAAGCCACAACCTGCTGCAAACTCAGATAAGTCTGTTAGTTCCATTTCAAAGCGTGTATCTGGCTTATCAGAACCGTAGCGAGCCATTGCATCAGCATATTTTATACGAGGGAATGGTGCACTAACTTCTACACCTTTTGCATCCTTCATAACTTTCGTCATCATACGCTCCATCATTTCTAAAATCTCATCTTGTGTTAAGAATGAAGCTTCAATATCGATTTGCGTGAATTCTGGTTGACGATCTGCACGTAAATCTTCGTCACGGAAACAACGTGCTACTTGATAGTAACGCTCAAATCCGCCGACCATAAGAAGCTGTTTAAATAACTGTGGTGACTGTGGTAATGCATAGAATTCACCGTCATGTACACGACTTGGTACTAAATAGTCACGAGCTCCTTCTGGCGTACTTTTCGTTAAAATTGGTGTTTCTACTTCTAAGAACTCTTCTGTATCTAAGAAGTTACGAATTGTTTTTGTTACGTCGTGACGCATTTTGAATGTGTTGAACATTACAGGACGACGTAAGTCTAAATAACGATATTTTAAACGCACATCTTCTGATGCATCTGTATCATCAGCAATGATAATTGGTGTTGTTTTCGCTGCATTTAGTACATTTACTTTTGTTGCTTGTACTTCAATACGACCAGTTGCCATATTGTCATTAATTGCGCCTTCACCACGTTCAACAACTGTACCTTCTATGTGTAATACGTATTCGCTACGAATTGTTTCTGCTACTTCTAACGCTTCTTTTGATGTTTCTGGGTTAAATACAACTTGTACGATACCTGTACGGTCACGTAAATCGATAAAGATTAATCCACCTAAGTCACGGCGTTTTTGTACCCAACCTTTTAATTGAACTGTTTGTCCAACAGCTTCTACTGTTACTTTTCCACATGCATGTGTTCTTTCAGCCACTGTAAGTTCCCCCTATATTAATTTCTCTGCTACGTATGAAGCAAATACATCTAACGCTACTTCTTCTTGTTCACCTGTTGCCATATCTTTTAAGTTAATGATGCCTTTATCTAGCTCATCTTCTCCTAATACAGCTACAAATTTCGCCTTTAGACGATCTGCTGATTTAAATTGTGCTTTCATTTTGCGATCTAAATAATCTTTTTCAACCGACAATCCAGCTTTACGAAGATCGAATGCCACTTTTGCAGCATGGTCTTTCGCTTTTTCACCAAGCGCTACAACGTAACAATCAATGCTATGTTCAAGTGGTAATTCAATGTTTTCAGCTTTTAGCGCCATAATTAAACGTTCAATACTCATTGCAAAACCGATACCTGGCATTTCTGGTCCACCGATTTCTTGTACAAGTCCGTTATAACGGCCACCACCGCTTAATGTAGTGATCGCACCGAAACCTTCTGCCTCACTCATAATTTCAAAAACAGTATGTTGATAGTAGTCTAAACCACGCACTAAGTTCGGATCTTTTTCAAATGGAACATCCATCATCGTTAATAGTTCTTGTACTTTGTCGTAGTATACTGCTGAATCTTCGTTTAAGTATTCTGTAATAGATGGAGCTGTTGCCATTAATTCATGGTTACGGTCCTTCTTACAGTCTAAAATTCGAAGTGGGTTCTTTTCTAAGCGAGATTGACAGTCAGAGCAGAATTCGCCGATACGTGGCTCAAAGTGTGCGATTAATGCATCACGGTGTGCTTGACGACTCGCTGCGTCACCTAAACTGTTTAATACAACTTTAATATTTTTTAAGCCCATGCCGCGGTAAAATTCAACAGCAAGTGCAATTACTTCTGCATCAATTGCAGGGTCATTACTGCCGATTGCTTCGATACCGAATTGTACGAATTGACGATAGCGACCTGCTTGTGGTCTTTCATAACGGAACATTTGACCGATATAGTATAATTTCGTTGGTTGTGTTGCATCACCAAACATTTTATTTTCAACGTAAGAACGTACAACAGGTGCAGTACCTTCTGGACGTAATGTTAAGCTACGCTCTCCACGATCTTGGAATGAGTACATTTCTTTTTGTACGATATCTGTCGTATCACCAACACCGCGTAAAAATAGCTCAGTGTGCTCAAAAATTGGTGTACGAATTTCTTTATAATTGTAACGACGGCAAATTTCGCGTGCTTGCCCTTCGATATACTGCCATAACTCAACAGTGCCTGGAAGAATATCTTGCGTTCCGCGTGGGATTTGAATAGACATATTCAGTTCCTCCTCAAATTGTTTTAATCTTAATAAAAATAAAAAAACTCCCGCCTCTACTGTTTAAACAGTAGGGACGAGAGTATTATACCCGTGGTGCCACCCTAATTGAAGCACGTATGCTTCCACTTTTTTAATAACGCTTAAATATGCGTTCATCCCTACTAAGCATATATGCCGTTCAAGTTGAAACCTCTAGAGTGTCATTCAATCAGTCATCATGCAGAAATGTTTTCAGCCTAAGACATTCCTTCTCTTTCCATGTGTATCTCATTTACTCTTCTCTATCAACGGTTATATTCATATGTAAATATAAAATTACTATACGTTTGTTAAGTAGGATTGTCAAGTGCTCTAAGAACGTTCAATCTGCTTCTTTAAACGCTTTACATCTTGAAGAGAAATCCCAAACTCGGAAGCAAGCTCCATTGAAGTATTATTTTGCTCTTTTGAAATAAAATCATGAAAATTCACGTTAAACAGTTGATTTGCACCATTTGTAACAGAATGCCCTTTTTCATTCATACGCATACGTATATCCCTCACATTCAATATGGATGTTTTACTTTTTATTGTTCCATATTGATGAGAGAGTTATACATAACCGAAACTGCTATTGATTCCAAATAAACATTAGTATTCGATTTACAACAATAACAATAGCCAGTCCACTTGTGAGCATATGATGCTTCAAATGATATAACGCTGCAACACCTACTCCAAATACGATAATTTCTAATAATACATGTAATATACCTTGTACTTCCCATTCTGCATGTGGAGCTCCAAATAGCCCCCAAATGACAGCAATAACAATTGGAATAATAATAGCAAGTGTAATTTTTATAGCTGTTGTTGTTCCTACTCGATATCCCCAGTATCCAACAATCCCAAGAATACATAACTCTAACATAAAACGTAAAGCTATATTAAATTCTTGAAGCAATTAAACCTACCTCCTACTTTCGATTCCCCTTCTTTCATAGGAAGTAAAGCATACATTAAACTACTTCTACACACTGATTCAATATACGGACCAACGCCTCTGGATTAGTTTCCATTACCCAATGACCACCAACTTCAATAGAAAAAACTTCCCATTTTCTATCTCTTGCTTTTTTTGCTGATTCTAAAAAGATAGACGTCATTGGCCAATGTTCTGGATTATCCTTTACTTCTACGTATATATGCGGTATACATCGCGCTTTAGAGTTTTTTATTTCAACCGATTGTGTAAAAGCCAACAATGACATCGCTGATTTTTTTTCATCTATTATATTTCTAGGAAGAACACGCCATCCCTCCCCGTATACTTTTACTTCTTCTATAAAATTTGCGGACATTTCCGGCCCAGAAATATCCATAACAGAATCACCATTTTCCGGAACCATTGCATCCATGTATACTAGCTCCTTAATAAACTCGGGAATCACTTCTGCCACTCCTGTAATTACCATCCCAGAATAGCTATGTCCTACTAAAATTACATCTTTTAGCCCCTCATATTTAATGGTATTAACAATGTCTTGAATAAATGTTTTCAATCCTATATTAGGTTGCATAAGATGCGTTCGTTCTCCAAGTCCAGTTAAGGTAGGAGTATATACACTATGACCATCTTTCCTTAAAAGTTCAGCTAGTCTTTTCCAAACATAGCCACCATCCCATGCTCCATGAACGAGTACAAATGTTTCCATAAACTTTACCTCCCATAATCCCCCGATTATATCGTTTATTTTCTTAACTATCATAACAATAATTAACAAAATATACCATTAAAAGACACAAAAGAAGAGAGAGGACTCATCCTCTCTCTTCTTAAGCAACACTATTTACTTTCTACAATTAAGGTCACCGGACCATCATTGATTAAAGAAACGTCCATCATTGCTCCGAACTTCCCTGTTTCCACATGCAATCCTTGTTTGCGAACTTCTTCATTAAAGAAATCGTATAAACGCTCTGCGTAGTCAGGTTTCGCAGCATCCATAAAGTTTGGACGTCTTCCCTTGCGACAATCTCCGTATAATGTAAATTGCGAAATAGATAGAACTTGTCCTTCTACATCAAGTACAGAATGATTCATCTTTCCGCTCTCATCTTCAAAAATACGTAAGTTTGCAATTTTTTCCGCAATATAAGTTGCATCTTTTTCTGTATCTTCATGCGTAATGCCAACTAGTAATGTTAAACCGAACGGAATTTGTCCTACGATCTCACCGTCTACTGTGACAGACGCTTTCTTTGATCGTTGTAAAACAACTCTCATCTTTCTACACTCCCTATTAATGCATCATGCGTCGTACTGCATAAATTTCTGGAACGCGTTTAATGCGTTCTACTACTTTTTTCAAGTGTTGTAAGTTACGAATCGAGATTGACATATTAATTGTTGCCATTTTATTACGGTCACTTCTACCAGAAACAGCTGAAATGTACGTTTTCGTCTCTGTAACAGCTTGCAGTACTTCATTTAATAAACCACGGCGATCGTAACCCGAAATTTCAATATCAACGTTATACTCAATTTCTTTTTCAGGGCTACCTTCCCACTCTACTTCTAATAAACGTTCTATAGCTTCTTCTGTATGAACGTTTACACAATCACGGCGGTGAATCGATACACCTCGGCCTTTCGTAATATATCCAACGATATCATCGCCTGGAACTGGGTTACAGCATTTCGATAAACGGATTAATAAATTATCAGCACCGCTTACCTTTACACCAGAATCCCATTTTCGAATTTTCATCGGTTTACGAACTTCTTTAACTTCAACAATTTCTTCTTCTTCGCGTTGTTTGCGGAACTTGTCCGTTAGTCGCGTAACAATTTGCGAAGCTGTAATTCCGCTATATCCAACTGCTGCAAACATATCTTCTTCATTTGCAAAGTTAAATTTCTCAGCGACGCGTTTTAAGTTATCAGGCGCTAATACTTCTTTCATCTCATACTCTAGACCACGTACTTCCTTTTCAACAAGTTCACGGCCTTTTTCAATATTTTCGTCTCTACGTTGTTTCTTAAAGAATTGACGAATTTTATTTTTTGCATGAGATGTTTGAGCAAGTTTTACCCAATCTTGACTTGGGCCATACGAATGTTTCGACGTTAAAATTTCAATGATGTCGCCTGTTTTTAATTTATAATCCAACGTCACCATTTTACCGTTTACTTTTGCACCAATTGTTTTATTCCCAATTTCCGAATGGACACGATACGCGAAATCAATCGGAACCGATCCAAGTGGTAATTCCATTACATCGCCTTTCGGTGTAAAGACGAATACCATGTCAGAAAATAAATCAATTTTTAATGACTCCATAAATTCTTCTGCATTAGAAGCTTCATTTTGCCATTCTAGTATTTGACGGAACCATGTGAGTTTCTTCTCTAATGTACCTGTTGTTTCTGCTGTTTTTCCTTCTTTGTACGCCCAGTGTGCCGCGATCCCGAATTCTGCAATTTCGTGCATTTCTTTCGTACGAATTTGCACTTCAAGTGGATCACCTTTTGGTCCAATTACAGTCGTATGAAGAGATTGATATAGATTTGCTTTTGGCATTGCAATATAATCTTTAAAACGACCTGGCATCGGCTTCCAGCACGTATGAATAATTCCAAGCACCGCATAACAATCTTTAATACTATTTACAACGACACGTACAGCTAATAAATCGTAAATTTCATTGAACTGCTTATTTTGCAGTGCCATTTTACGATAAATACTGTAAATATGTTTCGGTCTTCCAGAAATCTCAGGTTGAATTGCAACTTCTTTTAATTTCTCACGAATACCAGTCATTACTTCGTCTAAGTATTCTTCACGTTCTGCACGTTTACGCTTCATTAAATTTACAATACGATAATATTGTTGGGGATTTAAATAGCGAAGTGACGTATCCTCTAGCTCCCATTTAATAGTACTAATTCCGAGTCTATGTGCTAAAGGTGCAAAGATTTCTAACGTTTCATTCGCTATGCGACGCTGCTTCTCTTGAGGCAAATGTTTCAATGTACGCATGTTATGAAGACGATCAGCTAGTTTAATTAAAATAACTCGAATGTCTTGAGCCATTGCAATAAACATTTTGCGATGGTTTTCTGCTTGTTGTTGTTCGTGAGATTTATATTTAATCTTCCCAAGCTTTGTAACACCATCAACAAGCATAGCAATTTCTTTGTTAAATTCCCGTTCAATATCTTCTAACGTAATCTCTGTATCTTCCACTACATCATGTAAGAAACCTGCTGATACCGTAGCTGGATCCATGTGTAAATCAACTAAAATACCTGCAACTTGAATCGGATGAATAATATACGGTTCACCCGATTTTCTATATTGTTCGCTATGCGCATCACGTGCATATTCATAGGCACGTGCCACTAGCTCAATATCTTCATCCGCTAAATATTGACTTGCTTTCTCGAGTACCTGTTCAGCTGTTAGTACCTGCTCATTTGCCATCGAATCACCTTTTATTGAAAATTGACTTTATCTTTATTTAATAGAATAAATTATATTCTATCATTATAACCCAATGATTGTGAATTGTGAAAAGGAAAAGATTTTACTGACATTTCACCATGATTTTTTGTTCAATTATACAAAAGTACCCGCTCCTCTCCAAGAGATTCACGGGTACTTTTTATCACCGTAGTTTTACCTATATAGTGATTAGTATTTTTCTAATACTAATACATCGTAACCATCTAACATTTTACGACCATCTAAGTAAGTAAGCTCTACTAAGAATGCAATCCCTGCTACAACTCCGCCTAGCTCTTCAACTAACTTAATTGTCGCTTCGATTGTTCCACCTGTAGCTAATAGATCATCTGTAATTAATACGCGTTGACCTGGCTTAATTGCATCTTTATGGATTGTTAAAACATCTTTACCATATTCTTTACCGTAGTCAACTGTAATTACTTCACGTGGTAATTTTCCTAATTTACGAACTGGCGCAAATCCTACTTCTAACGCATAAGAAACTGGGCAACCGATAATGAAACCACGAGCTTCTGGTCCTACTACAACATCGATATCTCTTTCTTTTGCGTACTCAACGATTGCATCTGTTGCTGCTTTGTATGCTTTACCGTCATTCATTAAAGGTGTAATGTCTTTAAACACAATACCTTCTTTCGGATAATCCGGTACAATTGCGATATGTTGCTTGAAATCCATATTTCTGAATCCTCCTCAGATCTAAAAGGTTTGTAAATACAAATCCTTTACCCTAACTGTTCTACTTCTTTATGATTACGAATCGTTTCAAACCATGTATATAGTTGCTGATATGTGCTATAAACCAATTCTTTTTCTAATTGTAAGTGGTTCATTTTCTCACGATATGTGTTCGATTCAATTAAATCACGCTTTTGTTTTTTGTCTGCCATAAAAATGACGCCATCTTTTATTGTAACAAATTCTAACTCAAAAAACACCTGTGTCATGAAATTTACTGTATCTTTTGACCAGCCTTTATGGCGACATAGTTGTTCTCCATATTGTCTTAAAGAAAATGGTGTTTTTTGGCTTAAGAAAGAATAGTACCATTTAAAGTGTTCTCTCGTAGGAACTGTACTAAATAGATGGTTATTTTCTTGATAAAACAGCGTATAAATTCGCGCTGGGAATCCTACTTTAAATAACTCACGTAATTCATCTGTTCCGCTTGGCAAATCGAGTAACACGATGTATTGATCATCCAAATGCGTTACTTCTGACGCATGCATAAGCTTTTCTTTATAGTCCTCTAAAGAAAATTTATTCAATACCTCTTCAGAAAAATACACCATTGTTATTTTTTCTTTCGGAAGTTCTGCTAAATTTGCTTCTGCATTACGCATACTACGCCAATCAAATAATTGCCACGCCTCTATAGCAATATCTTGTACCATTAATTGTGGCTTCTTAAAATTGTTCCATTCATTGATGGATGCTTCTCCTATTACAGATACTTTTGCAACTGGAGAGATTTCTTTCGCATATGCACCAAAACCAAATCCAATTGTATCCAGTGTTGCTTGTCCATCACGAAGAGCCATTTTTAAATGAGAGCCATCTGATCCGATTGCGCGAATACTTTCTAACTCTGCATCTTTCACTGCAATACGTGGTTTCGGATTTCCAACACCAAATGGTGCTAACTTCTGCATATCTTCAATTGCCGCTAGTGTTACATCCTCTACTTTGCAAAAAACATCAACTGCTGTAATTGGAATAAAATCTTCTTCTGTTAAAATTGCATCTGCTTGTTCATTTAAGCGGCGACGTAATTCATCTACATCATTCATATGTAGCGTCATTCCCGCTGCCATCGGATGCCCTCCGAAGTGTGGCAATAACTCTCTACAATCTGATAAATTTGCAAACAAATCAAATCCTGCAATACTACGCGCTGAGCCTTTTGCTGTTTCTTTTATAGGATCAATGCATAATACAATAGTCGGACGATAAAAACGTTCAACTAATTTAGAAGCGACAATCCCAATTACACCCGGATTCCAACCTTCTTTTGCAAGTACTAACACTTTGTTTTCTTCTGGCGGGAAGTTATTTTCAACTTCAGCGATAGCCTCTTCTGTAATTTGCTTTACAATATCTTTTCGCAGTTTGTTCAGCTCATCAATTTCTTCGGCTAACTCTTTTGCTTCCTCAGGATCATCTGATAATAAAAGGTGTACAGCCGGCGTTGCATCTTCTAAACGCCCGACCGCATTAATACGCGGTGCAATTGAGAAGCCAATACTCTCTTCTGTAATTTCACTTTGCGAAACGTTAGCAACTTTAAACAATGCCTTTAAACCAATATTTTTCGTCATACGCATATGTTTTAAACCGCGTTTCACTAGCAACCTATTTTCACCATGAAGTGACACTAAATCGGCTACTGTACCGATTACTGCAATCTCTAATAAATGTTCTGGTACACGGCCTAATAGTGCATGCGCAACTTTAAACGCAACACCTACACCAGCTAAATAGTGAAACGGATATACACCGCCATCTAATTTCGGATGTATAATCGCAAGTGCTTCTGGCAATTCTGGCGGTGGCTCATGGTGATCTGTAATAATTAGATCTATTCCAAGCTCTTTCGCTACATTCGCTTCATGTACTGCTGCGATGCCAGTGTCGACAGTAATAATCAGTGAGAACCCTGCGCTATGCGCCCAACGAAACGCTTCTTCGTTCGGCCCATACCCTTCTGTAAAACGATTTGGAATATAAAATTCTACTTCTGCACCTAATTCTTGAAGAGCAAGATATAACACAGTTGTACTACTTACTCCGTCTGCATCGTAATCACCAAATATTAATATTTGTTCTCCATTTTGAATCGCCTTATTTACACGTTCTACCGTTCTATCCATTCCTTCTAATAAAAATGGATCATGAAATTCTTGATTTTCTGTATTTAAAAAATCTAAAATCTTATCTTCTGTATCTAGTCCTCTACCGAGGAATAATGAAACGACAAGTGGCGATAACTGTAATTTACTTGCTAATTCACTCACTCGTTCGTCATTATATTCTTTTTCTTTCCAACGCGTCTTCGGTTGTAACACGAAATCACCCCTTAACCTGTTCATTATACAAGACAGATTAAGGGGTGACAATATAATGCAAACTACGATGCAATATCTATATACTAAAATGTTAATGATGTTTAATTTGGAGAATACGGATTTATATGTACGAATACATTTTGTACATTATCTTGTTTCATAAGTATTTCTTTCACATGTTTTCCAATACGGTGTCCTTCTTCTACAGTAATGTATGGATCTACAGACACTTTAATATCGACAATAACATAATGACCATGCTCCCGTGCATATAAAGAACCAATTTTTTTCACACCATCTACTTGAAGGACTGCTTCTCTAAGCGGAATAACATCCTCCTCATGAAGAACATGGTCAAGCGTTGCATGAATTGCTTCCGCTCCAATGCTCCATGCCATTTTTACAACAAGAAGCGAAACAACTAATCCTGCAATCGGATCAGCATATACAAGCCAGTCTATACCAAGCTTACCACCGAGTATAGCTGCACAAATACCGATTAAAGCTGCAATTGAAGAAAATACATCCGAACGGTGCTCATATGCATTTGCAATAATTGCATCACTATTTACCCTTTTCCCTAATCGGAATTTATATTGAAACATTCCTTCTTTCACGACGATTGAAAGAACAACAGCAAAAATCGTAATTCCTTTCGGCGGTTCTAGTTCTTGCGAAAAAGCTTTTATAGATGAAATCGCGATTTCAAGTCCCACAATAAATAATAATACCGCAACAATAATCGCTGAAATCGATTCCGCTTTACCATGACCATACGGATGATCTTCATCAGGTGGCTGCTTTGCCGCTCGCAATCCAAAAAGTACAGCTAGCGAACCAATTACATCTGATGCAGAATGCACCGCATCTGCTAGCAGTGCTTTACTGTTCCCAATATAACCAATTACCGCCTTTACAATTGCTAATATAATATTACCAACGATCCCGACAATAGCACCAAACTCGGCCTGTTTAAAACGTTCATCTTTTTCCATAATTAAAATCCCTTCTTTTCTTAACCTATCTTTTTATTTTAACAAAAACAGCAATAACACCACCACTTTCTTCCATCTTCTTCCCATCAAAAAGTTGCTATCTTATTGTATCCACAAACGAAAAAAGAGATGCCTCATAATAAGGCATCATCTTTTCTATACTTGCGGTTCAGATTCTACTTTCTCAACCTTCTTCTTGTTTTTCCCCTTTTTCAAACGACGGTTTTCAAGCATTAACCAAATTTGAGAGGCAACGAAAACAGAAGAGTACGTACCTACTATTAATCCAACAAGTAACGCAAACGAGAAGTTACGTAGTGACTCACTACCGAAGATAAGCAGTGCAATTACTGGGAATAACACTGTTAATACGGTGTTAATCGAGCGACCAAGCGTTTGGCGAATACTTGCATTTACGATTTCTTCTAGATCTTTTATATCGCGCACTCGTTTTTTCTGTTTGTATAATTCACGGTTTCTATCAAATGTAACAATCGAGTCATTAATAGAATAACCGATGATTGTTAGTACTGCAGCGATAAACGTTAAGTCTACCTCTAATTGGAAAATACTAAACATAACAATCATAACGAATGCGTCATGTAATAATGCAAGTACTGCAGATAGCGCATACGTAAATCGGAAACGAATACTTACGTATAAAATGATAACCGCAGAAGCAATCAGTACAGCGATAAATGCATTTCGTGCAATTTCTTTACCGATTGTCGGTGAAACTGTACTTACGTTTGGATCTGTACCATATTTATCGTGGAAGAATGTTTTTGTTTTCGCAATTTCATCTTTTGATAAAACACCTAATGTACGAACTGCGAAACCTTTATTGTCATCTCCAGTCGGTACAATATTTTCTTCCTTCACATCAATGTTCAATTCTTTAAAATCTTTATGAACATCAGACACAGTAACGGCTTGTTTTGATTGCAAGTCGATACGTGTACCACTCGCAAAGTCAATACCAAGATTCAATTTGAAAATTGGTAAGATAATTGCACCCGCAATTACAACTACAATCGAGAAGATAAGGAATTTATGACCGATATTTACGAAATTAATACGATCAAATCTCGTTGGCGGATGTACTACACCTTTTGTTAATGGAATAATATCCTTTTGTTTCACACCAAAATATCCTGGTTTTTTATCAAAGTAACGGCTCTTTACAAGTAGACCTAGTAAGAAACGAGTACCGAATACGTTCGTAATAAAACCAACCAAAATACTTACGATTAAACTTGTTGCGAATCCTTTTACAGAGCTATTACCATAAACGAATAACACACCAGCTGCTGCAAGAGTCGTAACGTTTGCATCTAGAATTGTTGCTAAGGAACGATGGTTACCAGCTCGGAATGCCGACATCATTGACTTACCAATTTTCAGCTCTTCTTTCAGTCTCTCGTACGTAATAATATTCGCATCAACTGCGATACCTACTCCGAGCACTAACGCCGCAATACCTGGCAACGTAAGAACTGCATGCATCCAGTTAAAGACAAGTAATGTAACAAAAATGTATAAACCTAACATAATAACCGCTACAAGTCCTGGTAAACGGTAGAATACAAGCATAAATAAGAAAATAAGAGCGATACCAATCGCACTAGCGAAAATCGTTTGCTCTAATGCTTGTTGACCAAATTTCGCTCCAACAGATGTTGAATACATTTCTTTTAAATCAACAGGAAGTGCACCTGCATTTAATAAAGATGAAAGTTCTTTCGCACTTTCAACTGTGAAGTTTCCACCTACGATAGATACTTCAGCTTGGTTAAATACTTGTTCTACTGTTGCTGCTGATAAAAACTTCGGATTCGGTTTTGCTGATTCTGCTTTATACGAATCTTTTCCTTCTTCAAAATCAAGCCAAATTACCATTAAATTTGTTGGTGGTGGCATTTTTGAAATCTTTTCTGTTACTCCACGGAATTTTTCAGCGCTTTTTAACGTAAGTCCAACACTTGGACGACCTTTATCATCAAATGTTTGCTTCGCTCCGCCGCCTTTTAAATCCGTTCCATCCATAAGAAGGTTATCATCCACATCACGGAATGTTAATTTCGCTTGTGTTGATAACATTTCACGTGCTTTTTGCTGGTCTTGTACACCAGCAAGCTGTACACGAATTCGATCTTGTCCTTCGATTTGAATGTTCGGCTCACTTACACCGAGAACATTAACACGATTTTCAAGAGCACCTACTGTACTTACAAGTACGTCTCGATCGATTTTATCACCTTTTTTGGCTGGTTTTACTTCATACAGAATTTCAAAACCACCGCGAAGGTCTAGTCCTAGACTAATTCCTTTTGCTATGTCTTTTCCTGCCGCACCAATTACTCCACCGATTAATAAGACGATGAGGAAAAAGGCGGCAATTCTTGTACCACGCTTTGCCATATGTACCCTCTTTCTGCTACTAACACTTTCAATAAATCTTTTACGATTCACTGCTATACGTGTGCATACGCCTAGTTAGTAGACTTCCTTTCTATAATTTTTGCTAGTTCATCACTAGCTGTATAGGTAAGCTTTTACACTACCTACACTTTCATCATTTATTTTCCTCTTCACTACCTCCTTTATATATAATCTTAGACATAATTATTTCCTCTTTATCAATACATATCATTATACTGCAAAAGGAAGAACAAACCAATTGCAGTCGGTTATTTATTTTCGTACTCATCAAATGACCAAAGCGGTGCTTGGTACGCTTCAACAGTTAAATATGTCATATATTCATTAGTACTTACTGTTAATACGTCATTAACTAATTCATACAATCTAACATCGCTGTCTATCTTCTTCCACTTTTTCACTTTGAGAAACTTCCAAATGTCATCATCTGTCACTCGGTCGTAACCGAACATTTGAAACTCTTCTACTTTACTTTCTAAAACGACTTGTAACTGTCCGCGGTATGATTCTACCAAAGCCTCTCTATCTAACATTTATAACATCTCCTTCTTATTTCAGCACGAAAAAGTCGCTTTAATCCCGCTCTAATGGACAGCAATAACTACTTTCAAGAGCACTATCATACTTCACTCTCTTAAATGCTTGTCATTCTTGTCTCGTACGTGCATATAAATTATTGTAAATCATTCCATTGATTTTGAGAAGGTAGGAGAAGAACATGACGAGACAAAGCTTTTTAAAAGGCGCATTTATTTTAATGATAGCCGGCTTTATTACAAAAATACTTGGCTTTATCAACCGCATAGTAATGGCACGTATTTTAGGAGAAGAAGGCGTTGGTCTTTATATGATGGCCGTTCCTACATTCATTTTAGCAATTACATTGACACAAATTGGTCTTCCTGTCGCAATCGCAAAGTTTGTAGCAGAAGCGGAAGCTGTAAACGATAAACAAAGAGTTAAAAAAATATTAACCGTATCACTAGCTGTTACATCCGTTATTAGTATCATTTTAACAATCGGAATTATGTTCCTCACGCCTATTTTAGCAAAAACATTATTAACCGACGAAAGAACGTACTATCCATTAATGGCCATTTTGCCCGTTGTCCCGGTTATTGCTGTTTCTTCTGTTTTGCGTGGTTACTTTCAAGGGAAACAAAACATGAAACCTAGCGCTTATGCGCAAGTTCTAGAACAAGTCGTCCGCATTACCATTATCGCTATATGCATCCAGTTATTTTTACCTTACGGCATAGAATACGCTGCAGCCGGCGCTATGTTATCAGCTGTTCTCGGTGAAGTTGCATCCTTATTATTTTTACTCACGTTATTTCAGCGAGAAAAACATTTATCAATACGCTCTGGATTTTTCACTACTGTAAAGGAAAGCAAAGGGACATTTTATTCTCTGATGGATATTGCCCTTCCAACTACAGGAAGTCGTTTAATCGGCTCCGTTTCATATTTTTTTGAACCTATTGTCGTTATGCAAAGCTTAGCAATCGCTGGTGTCGCTGCTTCTGTTGCAACCCAGCAATACGGTATATTAAACGGTTATGCATTCCCGCTTCTATCACTACCCGCCTTTATTACATACGCTCTTTCTACAGCGCTCATCCCTTCTATTAGTGAAGCAATGGCAAAAAGACAACATAAATTAGTGGAGCACCGTTTACAACAAGCACTTCGAATTTCATTAATTACCGGCGGATGGTCTGTCGTTATATTATACGTATTCGCTTCTCCTGTTTTAACTCTTATGTATGGATCAGACAGCGCAACAGCATTCATTCAACTTCTTGCGCCTTGCTTTTTATTTCATTATTTCCAAAGTCCACTTACCTCTGTTTTGCAAGCTTTAAACTTAGCAAGGGCTGCAATGATGAATACATTTATTGGTGCCATCGTGAAATTAATCGTTATTTTTGCACTAGCATCAAGGCCAGAATTTCAAATGATGGGGGTTGCACTTGCTATCGCCGCAAATATTGTAACAGTAACATTTCTTCACTACGCTACTGTTTTAAAAAAGATTACATTTACCATTTACGCAAAAGACTATATTTTCGGCGGACTTGCCATCGGTATCGCAGGCGCCTTCGGTTTTTATCTTCATAAATATATTATTTTCTCTCATTCCCTTGGCATACAAACATTATGGGAAATCACTTTAACAACAATTGTTTATATCGTACTTCTCTTCACTTTCAAACTCATTCGAAAAGAAGAGTTAAGTCGTCTCCCTATCATTCGTAAACTTTCATTTTTGAAATAAGATGAAACTTTAATCAGTGGGGTAATCTCCACTGATTATTAGTTAAACCAATCATTCTTACTCTTTCAAAGGATAAATCTCTAATTTTCTTTTACATCAACAAAAAATTGTCCGTTTTGAAAACTACAGTATAAAATTTGTGTTACATCGTTATAACCTAAGTTTTTTAATTTCTCAATAAGCCATTCATCTGTATGCTCAATCATTTGTAAATGACTAGATTGAATTTCTCCATCAATAATAAGAGGAAGCGTAAACTGTAATGTATCTTGTTTATTTTTTTGTTTTTGAAAGACAGATAACTTCCCAGACGGTTCCAAAATAGCATATTCTACATCCCGAATATCTCCAACTCCTTGTTCCCTTAATTGCATCATTAAATCATCTATATTATACCGTTGCTTTCTCATCTTCTTTTCATCAATCTTCCCCGCGTTTACAAGAATAGCTGGCTCACCTTCTATTAAATGCCGAAAGCGTTGATACTTTAGGGAAATGATTGACAAAATAATTTGGATGCACATAAGAATAGTCATCGGAACTAATTGATGCCAAAGTGATTTATCGGTATTTTCAATTGCCACTACGGCCATTTCTCCAAGCATAATAAATACGACTAAATCTAATACACTTAGCTCTCCTATCTCACGTTTACCCATAAGACGAAAAATAATTAAGATGATGATATACAAAAGCATTGTCCGTCCAATTATTGATATCCATTCCATTTCTACATCTCCTTTTTTACGTATAGACTCCCCTATAAAAAAGAAACTAGTCTAACTTGGGCAAAAGGAAAATATGCTTGTATTAAAAAGGAGGAATGCATAAATGGATGGAACGAAAAAATTATCAACTGCAATTGGCTTCGGCATTGTTACACTACTAATTCTCGCATCTATTACTAGTATGATTATGGCTCTTTTATTAAAGTTTACAAATATAAATGAAGGGACATTAACCGTTACTATTTTTATACTCGCTCTTTTATCTATGCTTATGTCTGGATTTACTGCCGGCAAAAAGGCTCAAGGAAAAGGTTGGCTAGTAGGTTTCACAACAGGGCTCACATTCACTATACTCGTCTTTCTAGTTAACTATTTAGGCTTTTCTCAAACCTTATCGAACTCACAATTACTTTATCAATTAGCATTAATGGGGGCGAGTACACTCGGTGGTATTTTCGGTGTAAATATGTCAAAGCAAAGTAACTAAAAAAGGCCCTGCACATTTCATGCAGGGCCTTCCACATTAGTTTTTCACAACTTCACGAATCGCATTGCGATCGAAAGTTAAGTGTGAACCACCAGATTTAATAACGATTTTCGTCTCATCTACTGATTCGATTGTACCGTGTAAACCACCGATTGTTACGATAGCATCACCTTTTGCTAACTCACTTTGCATTTGAGCAACTGCTTTTTGACGTTTTTGTTGCGGGCGAATTAATAAGAAATAGAAAATCGCAAACATCGCAACGATCATAACGATATTCATCATACCTGCATTCATCTTTTGTTCCTCCTTTTAAATTATGTATTAGAAGTTTTTAGCATTCGGTTTATTAAAGCCATACTGTTCAAAGAACTCTTCGCGGAAATCGCCAAGACGGTCTTCACGAATAGCTTGTCTCACCTGCTCCATTAAGTTTAACAGAAAATGAAGATTGTGATAAGACGTTAAACGAATTCCGAACGTTTCATCACATTTCATTAAGTGACGAATATACGCACGTGAGTAGTTTTTACATGTGTAGCAATCACAGTTTGGATCAAGCGGACCGAAGTCTCTTGCGAATTTCGCATTTTTTACAACGAGTCGACCTTCACTTGTCATACATGTACCATTTCGAGCGATACGAGTTGGAAGTACGCAGTCAAACATATCAATACCACGAATTGCACCATCGATTAATGAGTCAGGAGAACCTACACCCATTAAGTAACGAGGCTTATTATCTGGAAGAAGTGGTGTTGTAAACTCAAGTACACGGTTCATAATATCTTTCGGTTCACCAACAGATAAACCACCTACAGCGTAACCAGGGAAGTCCATTGAAACAAGGTCTTTCGCACTTTGACGACGAAGCTCTTCGTACTCCCCGCCCTGTACAATACCGAATAAACCTTGATCTTGCGGACGTTCATGCGCTTTTAAACAACGCTCTGCCCAGCGGCTCGTACGCTCTACAGACTTCTTCATATATTCAAAAGTAGCCGGGAATGGCGGACACTCATCAAATGCCATCATAATATCCGAACCTAATGCATTTTGGATTTCCATCGCTTTTTCTGGTGATAAGAATAATTTATCTCCATTTAAGTGATTACGGAAGTGAACGCCTTCCTCTTCAATACGACGGAAGTCACTTAAACTGAATACTTGGAAACCACCAGAGTCTGTTAAGATTGCACGATCCCAGTTCATAAATTTATGCAAGCCGCCTGCTTCACGAATAATTTCATGACCTGGACGTAGCCATAAATGATACGTATTACTTAAAATAATGCCAGAATCCATTGCTTTTAATTCTTCCGGTGACATTGTCTTAACTGTCGCAAGTGTACCAACTGGCATAAATGTTGGTGTATCAAATGAACCGTGCGGTGTATGCACACGACCTAAACGGGCACCCGTTTGTTTACATGTCTTAATAAATTCATAACGAATTGCTGTCATAACTTACTCCTTTTATTTGTTTCTCATTTTAGCGTGAGATGCAACGAACATTGCATCACCGAAGCTAAAGAAACGATATTTTTCTTTTACTGCTTCATTATAAGCATGAAGTACATTATCTCTATTTGCAAATGCACTTACAAGCATGATTAATGTTGATTTCGGCAAGTGGAAGTTTGTAATTAAACCATCAATTGCTTTAAATTCATATCCCGGATACATGAAAATATCTGTCCATCCAGAAGCGGCGCAAAGCTTACCGTCATGATCTGTTGCAATTGTTTCTAACGTACGAGTTGATGTCGTACCTACAGTAATAATACGTCCACCATTCTCTTTCACACGATTTAATAATGCCGCTGTCTCTTCAGACATATGGTAATATTCTGCGTGCATATGGTGTTCTTCAATCGTGTCTGCAGAAACTGGTCTAAATGTTCCAAGCCCTACGTGAAGTGTAATGAATGCCAACTGAACGCCTTTTTGCTTTAACTTTTCAAGTAACTCTTCTGTAAAGTGAAGTCCCGCAGTCGGCGCTGCTGCTGAACCGATTTCTTTCGCATATACTGTTTGATAGCGATCGCGATCTTCTAGCGTCTCTTTAATATATGGAGGAAGTGGCATTTCCCCAAGTTCATCTAAAATTTCATAGAAGATGCCGTCATATGAAAATTCAAGCTGACGTCCACCTTGATCTGCAGTTCCTGTGCAAGTTGCTTTTAATTTCCCTTCGCCAAAAGAGATAACAGTTCCTTCTTTTACACGTTTCGCTGGCTTTACAAGCGTTTCCCACTTATCGCCTTCTTCTTGTTTTAAAAGAAGTACTTCAATGTGCGCGCCTGTATCTTCTTTCACACCGTGCAAACGAGCAGGCATAACTTTCGTTTCATTTAAAACTAAGCAATCCCCCTCATGTAAGTAAGAAAGAATGTCCGTAAAATGTTTATGCTCAATATCACCTGTTTCACGGTCTAACACCATTAATCTTGATGTTTCACGATCTTCTAACGGGACTTGTGCAATAAGTTCTTCTGGTAAATGAAAATCAAACAGATTTATATCCATAGCTATATCCACCTATTTCTTATTTAAATCGATTTATTATATACATAATAAAAGATAGTACAATACTTAACACAATACATGTAATGATAGGAAAATAAAAGGTAACGTTTCCTTTTTTCACAAAAATATCGCCTGGAAGCCTGCCAATGAACTTCCAAGCTAATCCAACAACGATGAGTAAGATTCCCGCTGTAATAAGCATTTTGGGCATCTCCATCATACTTTTGGCATCTCCATTCCGAAATGTTCATACGCAAGCGGCGTTACAATTCGGCCCCTTGGCGTTCGTTGTAAAAAGCCAATTTGTAATAAATACGGCTCATACACATCTTCAATCGTATGAGATTCTTCTCCAATTGTTGCTGAAACCGTTTCTAATCCAACTGGACCACCACGGAATTTCTCAATAATACCAAGCAGTAATTTATGATCAATATGATCTAGACCTAATTTATCTACTTGCAGTAGCTCTAATGCCATTTGCGTAATTTCCATCGTAACCGTTCCGTTACCACGAACTTGCGCGAAATCACGTACACGTCTTAAAAGACGATTCGCAATACGAGGTGTACCACGAGCACGTCTTGCAATTTCTAATGCAGCTAACGAATCGATTTCAACTTCAAACACTTCTGCTGTACGTTCAACAATCGCAGAAAGCTGATCTACTGTGTAGTACTCTAACCTTGAAAGTACACCGAAGCGGTCACGAAGCGGTGCCGATAATGCTCCGGCGCGTGTCGTTGCTCCAACTAATGTAAATGGCGGTAAATCTAGGCGTACAGAACGTGCTGAAGGCCCTTTTCCAATTACGATATCAAGGCAAAAGTCTTCCATCGCAGGATACAATACTTCTTCAATTGATCTATGCAAACGATGAATTTCATCAATAAATAATACATCCCCTGGCTGAAGCGCTGTTAATACAGCAGCTAAATCTCCTGGTCTTTCAATCGCGGGACCTGAAGTTGTTCTAACATTAACGCCCATCTCATTTGCAATAATATTCGCAAGCGTCGTTTTACCAAGACCTGGTGGTCCATATAAAAGCACGTGATCTAACGTTTCTTCACGCATTTTCGCTGCTTCAATAAATACTTCTAAATTATGTTTCGCTTTATCTTGGCCAATATACTGACGGAGCGTCTGTGGCCGTAATGAATATTCTAAATCTGCATCTTCATATGCAGATTCCCCTGAAAGGAGACGTTCGTCCATTATACTCACCTCTTACCATTTAGTAAAAGACTAAGTGCCTTTTTAATATACTGATCCGTCGTTAATGATTCTTTTAATAACTCTGGTACAACGCGAGAAACTTCGCGTTCTGCGTATCCAAGTGCGCGCAGAGCTTCCAGTGCCTCATCAAGCTCAGCTGATGAACCTTTCTTCTCATCAAAACGTTCTGTGTCTGAGAATAAATCCACAAATGCATCTGGTACGACATCTGCTAGTTTTCCTTTTAAATCTAAAATCATTTGGCGTGCTGTTTTCTTTCCGACGCCTGGGAATTTCACTAAAAACTTCTCATCTTCATGCTCAATCGCTTGAACGACCTGTCCTGTTTGACCAGAAGCTAAAATTGCAAGAGCGCCTTTTGGCCCAATGCCAGACACGCCTAACAACTTTGTAAATAATAAACGCTCTTCACGTGTTTTAAACCCGTAAAGTGCCATAATATCTTCTCTCACATAATGATATGTATAGACACGGATTTCTTGCTTACTTCTTTGAAATACATACGGATTTGGTGTGAAAATTTGATAACCAATTCCATTATGGTCAATTACGACATATTCCGGCCCTACATACTCCACGTAACCTGTAACATATTCAAACAAAATACGATCTCTCCCTCTTAAATCATGTATTCCATTTTAACATATTTAATGATAGAAAAGCGAGACTGCCCCAACAAATGTTCTCCACTTGAAACTTCTGTTATTTTCCATTGACAGAAAGGTTAAAGCACCTTAATATACAGAGGTCGATAATGATTATCAATACTAATTAAAGGGGTTACATCAGGATGAAACGTAAGCTATTTATTTTATTTACTATTATGCTTGTTGTTCTTTCTATCGTTGGCTGTTCTTCTCAAAAAGAAGAATCGAAAGCAAAAGAACAACCGAAAACAAAAGTTGTAAAACATGCTAAAGGTGAAGCTACAATTCCAGTAAATCCAAAGAGAATTGTTGACTTATCTGGATCAACAGAAGAACTATTACTTCTTGGACACAAACCTGTTGGTACAGCAAATACATATAAAGATAAAATCCAAAATCACTTAACAGACAAATTAGATGGAGTAAAAGCAGTTGGTTGGTACTGGGCACCTAAAGTTGATTTAGAAGCTGTTACTGCTTTAAAACCAGACTTAATAATTTTAAACAACCGTCAATTAAAAATTTATGATCAACTAGAAAAGGTTGCACCTACAGTTGTTCTAGAAACAAACTTAGAAGACTGGCGTGGTAAGTTTAAAGAAGTAGGTAAGCTATTTGACGAAGAGAAGAAAGCAGACAAATGGATTGCAGACTACGATAAGAAAGCAGACTCTTTATCTAAAAAAATTAAAGAGAAAACAAAAGATGAGAACTTTATGTTCGTTGCAGTTACACCTCAAAACTTCCGTGTATACGGCAGCTTCGGATACGGTGACATCATCTTTAACGACTTAAAACTTCCTGCAACAAAAGGTACAGATTTAAAACAAACAATGGCGCAAGTATCACTAGAAGGTCTAGTTGCATTCCAGCCTGACCAAATGTTTATTGTAAACTTTGGTGGCGAAGCTGATAAAGTGTACGAAGACTACAAAAATAGTGCTGTTTGGAAAGACAATAAAGCAGTTAAGAACAATCACGTATATGAAGTATCAAATGAAGCCTTCAATACGAAAGCATTCAATCCAATTGGAAAAGATATGCTAATTGATGAAATCGCAAAAGAAATTTTAGCTAAGAATAAATAAGAAAAAAAGCAGCTCACCATGAGCTACTTTTTTTCTTATTTTGCACTGCATATTGCTTCATTTTTTCAATCGTCTTCACAAAACCTTCTTTTGATTTAATACGAATACCACGTTTCAATTTCGCACGCTCATAGCTCTCAAGCTTTTTCATATCAATTTGAAAGAAAGAATGGATCGCATTATCACTTTTCGGCACGCCTTTGAAAATTTGTAATATCCCTTCCTCTGAAACACCAAAATACCCACTTGTTTTCAATAACGGAGAAATATCATCAACTTTCTTTTGCAATACAATTTGTACATCATCACGATCAACAAGCTGCCATTCTTTATACTGCCGTAAAAATTTTTCTAAGTCCGCTACTTTTTCTGTAAAGATTTCCTCACTTACTTCTCCATCAACATACATACGCTCTAATAAAATTGTAACCTCAGGTTCTTTTTCCGTTACTTCTGGTACTGGCCCTTCCGCCTTCACATTCGTTTCATAAACGAAACAAAACATCATAACGAAAGCTTGCATCGCAATCAGTATCCATTTCATTTCCGTTCACCTCTTTTAGGCAAGATCATACTTTCATTAGTAGTTTTTCCGGAAATGGTGGTTTTATCCATATTACATTTCTTTCGAAAAATAAAAAATGCAGATAAGGGTTTACCTCATCTGCATGTATCATTTACTTTTATATAAAATGAAAGACGCCTGCAAAGCAGGCGTCTTGATGCGTTTACGGCGAGAGACCAGGCGACCACATTCGCGTGTTTAGCACTTAAGCATATCTCTCGTCTTACGTAAATTAGCTCATCGCTTTGTTAATATAACATTAATAAATTATAAGTGCAACATGTTTATAAAAATATTTTATTCCCTCTTTTATCCAACTGAATAATATGTAAATTATAAATTGATAAAAGTAATATATATGTTACAATTAATATAACAGCGAAATCATAATAAACAGGAGATGGATATTGTGAAAAAAATAAAGGATGAACGTCTCATTCTGAAAACATTAAAAAACATACGTATTGCCTTTCTTTTTCAATCGCTTGGTATAATTAGCATTTTAGGCTATATCGGATTCACTGAAGGAATGGATCAAATTACGAAATCTCCATTATGGCTATTATTTATTCTTACAAGTATCGTCCTTAGTTATTTACAGTTAAGTGTTTCAATCGATGTAGAAGAAAGTGAAAAGGAAATAAAGTTAACTCCTTATTATAAACTTGTCTTCCGCTCCCTTATTGTAGGAATCGTTATGGCTATTATTTATATTATTTTCAGTCCAGAAAGACCACTGTTTGAAGCTATTTTAACAGGTAGTATTCTTTTCATATGCTTTTTAGTTTCTTACTCCGTTAGTTATTTTATTAAAAAACGTCGTTTACAAGACAACGATGAATAAAGAGGAAGGGCTCACCCTTCCTCTTTTGTTTTGTTATCGCACTGTACCAGTTAAACCGTAACGAATGTCTCGGAACATATTCACTATGTCACGATTAAAATCGTTTGTAACTGTACCGTTACGTAGACGCGTACTCATTGCATCGACACGAGTAAACATATCATTTCTTACAGAAACATATACGTTTCTGTTTCCAACTTCATTTGAAACCGCTTGACGAATTTCGTTCGCCATCGCCGTTTCATTTGTCACTGTGTTACGTGGTTTTACCGCAATCGCTACATCGTTTCCATATACAACTGTAGACACACGGTCTACGTTATTCATACGTTTCACACGATTTGTTATTCTTTCAGCTGTTTTACCATCATTGTTAATGTATGAATTGTTCATTGTAATATTACGAGTTGGATGCGGATTAGCAATTTGTCCATTGTAATTTACATCTCGATAATAATTGTATCCTGTATCGTTACGACCATTTCTATATGTTACATAATCTGTATAACGATCATTACGTGTCACATTATCACGATACTGGTGTGTATCATTATAAGATGTACGTTCGTAATTGTAGTTACGTCCATCCATTGCATTGTTATCTTTCGGTGTACCACATGCAGCTAATGCACTGGTAACTAACAAAGAAGCAGCAATCACTTTTACTTTCGTATTCAATACAAAAACCCCCTCTGTTAGAATGAGCTTCTCTACTGAAAAGCTCCCTCTTATGATGAGTAACAGAGAAGGTTTTTACACTGTTAATATTTCACTGGGAATTTTCTAGCACTTCATAAAAAAACTGCATTTTCTTAATTAACACGAATGCAAAAAAGGCGGGAATACTCCCGCCTTTTTAAACTTCTTCGTCCTCTTCTTCTGAAACGGGCTCTCCAAATACATTTGGTGGATCTGGTTGATAATACATCGTTCCTGGCTGTGGTGCATATGCAGACTGAGTTGGTTGATAATATAAAGGATTCGCATATTGCGGACCACCTGGTTGTGGACTATATAGTCTACTTTCTCCTCCGCATCCACAATCTTCCTCACCCTGCACAAGCGGCGGCATATTATTATCCATTGGCATCATATTCGGATTTGGCATAGACGTATATTGTGGTCCAAACGGCGCTCCTTGCTGATATGGCATTTGATATGGATTTGGTTGTTGATAATACGGATTCGGCGGCATCATGGGCTGTTGATACGGCATTTGATATGGCATCATATTCGGTGGTTGATTGTTATCCATTATCGGCATCATATTCGGCATTTGATTGTTATCCATAATTGGCATCATATTCGGCATTTGATTGTTATCCATTATCGGCATCATATTCGGCATTTGATTGTTATCCATAATTGGCATCATATTCGGTGGTTGGTTGTTATCCATGATTGGCATTATATTCGGCATTTGATTGTTATCCATAATTGGCATCATATTCGGTGGTTGGTTGTTATCCATAATTGGCATCATATTCGGCATTTGATTGTTATCCATTATCGGCATTATATTCGGCATTTGATTGTTATCCATAATTGGCATTATATTCGGTGGCTGGTTGTTATCCATAATTGGCATTATATTCGGTGGCTGGTTGTTATCCATAATTGGCATTATATTCGGTGGCTGGTTGTTATCCATAATTGG